>JBBCJW010000011.1:0-250804 GCA_037190765.1 Alphaproteobacteria bacterium | reverse complement strand
CGGGGGTCTTTTTAGTTTTAGTCGTGGGGGACGGTGAATGAGCCAACCGTTCCGTCCAAGCGAAGCGCAGGACAGCGCCGAAGGCGCTAAAGCCAGCCCCCGCAACCAGCCCAGCCCCAGGAACACCACGTCCTGGGGCTTTTCTATTTGTCTGCCGATGTCCGGGAAGTGGAACGGAACGACACGATCTGCAAGACTGCCCGCATGAGCCCGTCACCGAAGATCGCCGCATCCGACAGCTTCGACGAGATCGCCACGGTCCGCATCGAACTGCGCGATACCGACCCTCTGATCTGGCGCGAGGTCGAGGTGCCGACCTCGATCATGCTGACGGTGCTGCACGATGTCATCCAGGCCGCGATGGGCTGGTTCGACTATCATTTGTGGGAGTTCGCGATCGGCAAGCACAGATATGGCCCGCCGATGGGTGGAGGCTGGGAACCGGAGCCGGCGAGGAAAACGGCCAAAGTGCGGTTACGCGAGGTTCTGAAGCCGCGCCGGACGACGATCGACTACCTCTATGATTTCGGCGACGGCTGGGAGCATCGGCTCACCGTGACCGGCATCAGGGCGGGCGATCCGCAGCTTTCCTATCCGCGCTATGTCGGGGGCGAGAGAAACGCGCCGCCGGAGGATTGCGGCGGTCTCCCCGGCTTCTATGCCATGCTCGAAGCGCTGGCCGATCCTCGCCATCCCGACCATGCCGAAGTTCGCGAATGGGCGGACGAGTACGATCCCGACGAGATCGACGAGGAATCGATCGGCTACGCGCTGGCCCGTATCGCCAAGCGCCGGAACGCCGCCAAGGCCCGGCTGGCCGGAAAGGCCCGGCGGGCGGCCGAAACCTGATCCGCAGAGACGAACTGCGGCGGACGTCGGACGGCCGCAAGAGCCGGCAACGCCCCCGCCTCGAAACGTTTCCCTCCGGCAGCTTCGACAGGCAGGCGCAAGATGTTCATCGCCGTCTGCTGGTGGCGCGTGCATCCGGGCAAGGAAGAACAGTTTCGCAGGGCTTGGCGACGCCGCACTGACGTCCAACTGCGATCTGCAGCTTTTGCCAGCGTCCGCACAGCGTTCGACGTCGGATCATAGAAGCCTTCCGTTTTCTCTTACGCCTTCTCCGCGCCGGGCCGGCCGTTCTCGATGCCGAAGCGCGCCAGATCGGCTATTCCAGCGTTGGGGTCGGTAACATCGTCGACGGCGCGGAAGACGATCTCGGCCGCGTCCGGCTGCAGACGCAGTGTGGCGTAGCCGCGCCGGTCGCTGCGGCCGTATTTCAGATGCGGGTTCCTGGCCAGCAGCCGTTCGACGGTCTGCGGCGCGGGCCCCTCGGAGGTGATCGACGTGCCGACGATCTCCGAGGCGATGGCCGGCGATTCCGGCCGTGCGAAGTCGCGCTTCAGGTCGGCCACCCAGAACGAATGCACGTCGCCGCCCAGCACCACCGGATTCTCGACCTGGTGTCCGGCGATGCTCTCCAGCAGCCGCTGGCGCGCGGCGGGATGGCCGTCCCAGCCGTCCATCCAGTAGGCCGGCGTAGCGTCGCGACCGCGATCGATTTCGGCCATCACCGTCTGCTGCGCGATGATGGTCCAGCGGCCGTGGCGCTGCGACAGGCGCCGGTCGAGCCAGCGCTCCTGCGCCGCGCCCAGCATGGTGCGGTCTGGCAGCAGGCGCTCGGCGCAGTCGCCGGTCAGGCCTGCGCCGCGTTTGCCCTCGAAGCAGGCGTGGCGGCTGCGATACTGCCGGCCGTCCAGCACGATGACGTCGGCCAGCCTGCCGAACCGCCAGGTGCCGTGGATGGTGGCGTCGGTGTCCCTGGGCTTCGCCGACAGCGGCGCCGGCATGTGCTCCCACCAGGCGCGATAGGCGGCGGCGCGCTGGCGCCGGAAGATTGCCGCATCGGCCTGGAACGGGGAGCGGTCGGCGGTGTAGTCGTCGGCCACTTCGTGATCGTCCCAGGTCACGAGCCAGGGGAAGGCGGCATGGGCGGCCTGCAGGTCGGGATCGGATTTGTAGAGCGCGTAGCGGTCGCGATATTCCCGCAGCGTGGTGGGGATGCCGGTGCCGTGCCGGCGCACCAGCCGCCGGCCCCAGGACATTTCGTAGATGTAGTCGCCGACATGGATCACCAGGTCGAGATCCTCGCGCGCCATGTGGCGATAGGCGGCGAAGTATCCCTGTTCGTATTGCTGGCAGGAGGCCAGCGCCAGCGTGAGCGGCGCCATGCCGCCGCTGTCGTCGCCAGGGGCGGCGGCGGTGCGGGTGCGCCCGACCGGGCTGGTGGCGGTGCCGGCATGGAAGCGGTACCAGTACCAGCGATGCGGCTGCAGGCCCTGCAGCTCGACATGCACCGAATGGGCGTCCTCGACGACGGCGCGGGCGGACCCCTTGCGCACGATGCGCGAGAAGGCTTCGTCCTCGGCCACCTCCCAGCCGACCTCGACCGGCGGAATGTCGGTCGGCGGCGCATCGAAGCTGGTGCTGGGCGGTGGTTCGGGCGCCAGCCGGGTCCATAGCACGCAGCCGTCCGGTGTCGGGCATCCGGACGCCACGCCCAGGGTGAAGGGATCGCCGTCGAAGCCCGGGCCGGCGGCGCGCAGCCTGACGAAAGGCAGCGCCAGCGCGGCGGCCCCTCCTGCGAGAACCAGGCGGCGTCCGACACGCGATGATCCGAAGCGGTTCATGGCCATATTCTATCGCTGCCGGCCGGGGCGGCGCAGGTTTTCCGCTACCTTTTCCCGCCGCCGCTCCCGGCGTATCGTTGTTTCCAGGCAGATATAACGAGGTGGCCATGAAGATCAGCGCGCGCAACGTCCTGAAGGGCAAGGTGGTGGAGATCGTGAAGGGCGCGACCACGGCGCATGTGCGGCTCGACGTGCAGGGCGCGATCGTCACCGCCTCGATCACCAACCAGGCGGTCGACGAGCTGAAACTGGTGGTCGGCCAACCGGCCTATGCCGTGGTCAAGGCGTCCGACGTCATGGTCGCGGTCGACTGACCATGGTGCGGGAGAACGAAATCCGCGCCGGCGAGACCGTGGTCGACATGCCGCCGGCCAACGATGCCGGGCTGGTCTTCATCGGCCGCATCCGCACGCCCTGGACCTCGCGCCTGCTGTGCCCGCGCCAGGGCCGGCAGGACGGTCCGACCTGCCGGCTGGAGATCGATCCGCCCTGGGACCTGGCGATCAGGGGCGTCGACGGCTACCAGCAGCTCGAGGTGCTCTACTGGCTGCACCAGTCGCGGCGCGACCTGGTGCTGCAATGCCCGAAGAACGACGGCAATCCGCGCGGCGTCTTCTCGCTGCGCACGCCGGTGCGGCCCAACCCCATCGGCACTTCGCTGGTCAAGCTGGTCGGCATCGAGGGCAATGCCATCCTGGTGCGCGGCCTGGACTGCCTCGACGGCACGCCGCTATTGGACGTCAAGCCCGACCGCTGCGCCTTCACGCCGCTGGCGCCGCCGCAGCCGGGCGATTTCGAGGTTGGCGATCCATAGGGCAGACCGGGGTTTGGCGGATCGCGGGATCCGCTTCAGTCCCGGCCGTCGGTGGCGGCGACGAAAAGGCGGAGCTGCTCCTCCAGCCCCTTGACCGGATGGTTGCCGCGATCGGCGAAATGCAGGCCGGCGCCGGCGACCAGGTCGCGCACCGTGCTCGACACCAGCACTTCGCCCGCTCCCGCCAGGTCGGTGACGCGTGAGGCGATGTTGACCGCCAGCCCGCCGACATCGCCGCCCAGCAGCTCGATCTCGCCGGTGTGGATGCCGGCACGCAGTTCGAGGTCGAGCGAACGGAGCGCGCCGACCAGGCCGCAGGCGCAGCGCACGGCGCGGGCGGGGCCGTCGAACGTCGCCAGGAAACCGTCGCCCAGCGTCTTGATCTCGCGGCCGCGGAAGCGGGCGATGTGCTGGCGCACCATCTCGTCGTGCCGCGCCAGCAACTGTCGCCATTGCCGGTCGCCCAGCGCCGCCGCCCGGCGCGTCGAATCGACGATGTCGGTGAACAGCACGGTCGCCAGCACCCGGTCCGGTTCGGCCTGCGGACGCGAGCCGGTGAGGAATTCCTCGACCTCGTCCACCAACCGGTCGGCATCGCCGCTCCAGGCGGCGTGATCGTCGCCCGGCAGTTCGACGTAGCGGGCGCCGGGGATGCTGGTGCCGAGATAGCGGCCGGCCTCGACATTGACCCGCGCATCGCCGCTGCGATGCAGGACCAGCGTCGGCACGCGGATGCTGGGCAGGATGTGGCGCACGTCGATGTCGGCGTTCATGCGCATCAGTTCGATGGCGGCCGATGGGCTGGCGCCCAGCCGTTCGAACCGCGCCCACCACTGGCGGAAGGTGGCGTCGTTGACCCGGCTGGGCGCGAAGATGCGCATCGATTCGCCGGTGCCCCAGATCCTGCCGATGGTGTCGAGAAACCCGGCCATTTTGTCGGGCGGCATGACCCAGGACGGGAAATGGCCATAGGTGCCGTAAAGCGCCAGCGCCCGGATGCGTTCGGGATAGGTGGCGGCGAACAGCATGCTCATGGCGCCGCCCTCGGAAATCCCCAGCAGCGTCGCCTGCCGGCAATCGACCGCGTCCATCACCGCCCGCACGTCGTCCATGCGCTCCTCGAGGGTGGGCAGGCGGTCGCTGCGGTCGGACAGGCCGGTACCGCGCTTGTCGAACAGGATCAGGCGGCAGAAGGCGGAAAGACGGTTCAGGAAATGGGCGAAGCCGGGGTCTTCCCAGTTGTGGTCGAGATTGGAAATGAAGCCCGGCACGAATACCAGGTCGAACGGGCCGTTGCCGACCACCTGATAGGCGATGCGCAGATCGCCGCTGCGGGCGTACTGGATGGGCGGCGGCATTGCACCTCCTGCGGATCGCCAGTGTAGCGACCCGCAGGCGGCCGATCCAGCCAGGAGGCGTCCAATGGACTATTCCGCCGCCCGGTCGGAGCCGGCGAAGCGGTCGCTGCGGATTCTGATTCCAGCTTTCTCGCGATCCCAGGTGTCGGCGGTGACGCCCTGCTTGCGCAGCTCCGCCTTCTGCACCTTGGTGGTCGGCGTCTTGGGCAGTTCCTTCACGATGCGCACGTAGCGGGGGATCATGAAATGCGCCATGCGCGGGCGCAGGAACTCGATCAGCGCCGCCGGATCGACGCTGCGGCCCTCGATCGGGGCGATCACCACCATCACGTCGTCCTCGCTCAGCTCGTTGGGCACGCCGATGGCCGCTACCTCCTGCACGTCGGGATGGGCCACCACCTCGGCTTCGACCTCGAAGGAGGAGATGTTTTCGCCGCGGCGGCGGATGGCGTCCTTCATGCGGTCGACGAAGTAGAAATACCCGTCTTCGTCCCGGCGGAAGGCGTCGCCGGTGTGGAACCAGCCGTTGCGCCAGGCTTTCGCCGTCGCCTCGGGGTTCTTGTAGTAGCCGCTGTTCATGGCCCAGGGCCGGTCGGTACGCACCATCATCTCGCCGATGGCGCCGACCGGCACCTCGCAGTCGTTCTCGTCCACCAGCCGCACCTCGACCCCGTCGCGCTTCAGGCCGCAAGTGCCGCGCTTGACCGGGTTGGGGTCGGAGAAGATCGGCGTCGAGATTTCGGTCATGTTGAAGATGGTGTAGACGTCCAGCCCGAACCGCCTGGAGAAGGCCTGGATGTCGCCGGCCAGCGGCACCATGAAAGCGACCCGCAGCGGGTTGTCGGCATCGTCCGGCCGGGCCTCCAGCTTCTCCAGGAATCCGGCCATGACGCCCAGCAGGAAGACCACCGTGCTGCCGGTGCCGCGCGCCTCGGCCAGGAAGGTGGCGGTGTTGAAGCGCTCGGTGAAGGCGATCGAGCCGCCGCGCACCAGCATGGCATAGACGATGCCGGAGCCGCCGATATGGAACAGCGGCATGTTGATCAGGTAGCGGTCGTCGCCGTGCACGTTGTGCCAGGTCTCCGGCCCCATGTTGGCGTGGATGTGCAGGTAGGAGGCCAGCACGCCCTTGGACGGACCGGTGGTGCCGGAGGTGTAGATGATCGCCATCGGATCCCACGGCTCGATGGTCCGCGGCGGCGCCTTCAGCGTGCCGCCTTCGGGCAGCAGCGCGTCCTCGTAGTAATGCGTGGTCAGGCCGGGGCAGGGCGTGCGCTCGCCCACCACCACCGCATCGCTCAGCTTCGCCCGGTCGATCTCGGCCAGGCGCGGCGCCAGATCGGCATGGACGATGGCCAGCCTGGCGTCGGAATTCTCCACCACATGCGCCAGCAACTGCCCCTTGTAGGCGGTGTTGATGCAGACATAGACCGCGCCCAGGTAGTTGACGGCGAAAAACACCAGCAGGTTCTCGCGGCTGTTGGGCAGCCACACCAGCACATGCTCGCCCTGCCGCACGCCCAGCCGCTGCAGGCCCAGCGCCACCTGCACCACCTTGTCGCGGAACTGGGCGTAGGTCCATTCCTCGCCGTTGTCGGCGAACTTGGCCCACACCTTGCCGGGCTGCTCCCGGTACCAGCGTTCGATCAGCGCCCGCGTCACGACGTGGTCGCGCGGCGGAATGCGCTTGTCCGTGGTCTGCGGCGTCTCGGCCGGATGCTCGACAGTGAAGGCGCTGTTCACCTGTTCCTCCCAACTCGACTCTTTTTGTTCCTAAGTCCCGATATGACGGGTCTTCGCGGTCCAGCAGGCGCAGCATGGCGGCTCATTCCAGCTCGCCGAACACGCGCCGCGTGCCGGGATCGTAGAGCCGGGCGTCAGCTCCGTGCCGGACGCCATGGCACGACCTTTCCAATGGTCCGACAGCGCTCCTGCCGTGGCAAGGGCCTTTGCTCGGGCAAGCTCAGGTGCGCGGCAGGGGACGCCATCGCGGCGTTCTGGCGTCCGGCCGGCGTTCGCGCAGCACCCGCAGGCTGCGGATGAAGGCGTTGACCGCCGGCGGCAGGGCGCGGCCGCGCAGGGTGACGATGCCGATGTTCCGCCTGACGCCGCCCGAAATGCGGATCGTGGTGACGGTGTTCAGGTTCAGGCGCGGGGCGATGATCTTGGGCAGCAGCGACAGGCCCAGCCCGACCTCGACCAGCCCGACCAGGGTGAAAAGATTATATGCCTGGAAGGCGGGCTCGAATTTCAGGTTCCGCCGTTCGAACTCGTCGCGGATCGTGTTCCAGATCGCCGTCTCGCGCGGCAGCATTAGCAGCGGATAGCGGGCGATCTGCTCGAAATCGACCACCTCCCGGCGCGCCAGCGGATGGTTGCGCGGCGCCACCACCAGGAACTCGTCGTGGAACAGCGGCTCGAAATCGTACTCCGCGCTGGTGCCGGCGAACGGCACCACGGCCAGGTCGGCGGTGGCGGCGCTGACATGCTGCAGCACGGGACCGACGAATTCGTCGATCAGGGTGACGGTGATGCCGGGATTGGTCTGGGCGAATTGCTGGATCACCGGCGGCAGCACCGAAGCGGCGACGCTGGAGGCGGCGGCGATGGTCACGCGGCCGCGGCGCAAGGCGGCCTCGTCGCGGAACTCCTGCACCAGCGAGCGCAGTTCCGTCACCGTGTGTTCGGCGCGCAGCCGTAGCCTTTCGCCGGCCTCGGTGGTGGTGACGCGGCGGGTGGTGCGGTTCAGCAGCCGCACGCCCAGCACGTTTTCCAGCCGCTGCAGCCGGCTGGTGACTGAGGGCTGCGACACGCCGAGCTTCTCGGCGGCGCGGCGGAAACTGCCCAGTTCGGAGACGGCGATGAAGGTCTCCAGCTCGTCCGGCCCGATATTGATACGATCCATCGAATAATGGATAGCATATTTTAAGTTGTCTTATCAAAACCTTGCCGCTTCAATCGGCCAAGGCTTCCAGCACCGGAGCAAGACAATTGTTCTACCGTCCCAGAGAGTTGCGCAGGGTCCGCCTGCAGCGTTCCGAACTGGCCGTGCCGGCCAGTTCCGAGAAGTTCTTCGAGAAGGCGGCCAAGGGACCGGCCGACGCGGTGTTCCTCGATCTCGAGGATGCGGTGGTGCCGGAAATGAAGGACAAGGCGCGCGAACTGGCGGTGGCGGCGCTGAACGACATCGACTGGGGCGACAAGGTAATGGCGGTGCGGGTCAACGCGCTCGACACGCCATGGGCCTATCGCGACATCATCGCCGTGGCCGAGCGCTCCCCGCGGCTGGACATGATCCTGCTGCCCAAATGCAACATCGCCGCCGACGTCTATGTCGTGGAGCAGATCCTGAACGGCGTCGAGGCCACGATCGGCCGTAAGGATCCGATCGGCATCGAGGTGCTGATCGAGACGGCGGCCGGGCTGGCCAATGTCGAGGCGATCGCGCAAGGCTCAGAGCGGCTGGAGGCGATGATCTTCGGCATCGGCGATTTCACCGTCTCCATGCGCGCCCACGATCCCTTCACCGGCGCCTCCAACCCGCGCTACCGCATGTTCGGCCGCAGCGAGGGCGGGGTCGAGAACCACTGGAACGATCCCTGGCATTTCGCCCTGGCGCGCATCGCCACCACCTGCCGCGCCTTCGGCCTGCGGCCGATCGACGGGCCGTTCGTCGATTTCAGGGACGAGGCGGCGTATCGCGCCTCTGCCGAACGCGCCTCGGCACTGGGTTTCGAGGGCAAATGGGCCATACATCCCTCGCAGGTCGCGGCCGCCAACGAGATTTTCGCGCCCGAGCCGCAGGACATCGCCCATGCCCGCGCCATTCGCGAGGCGATGGCGCAGTCGGGCGGCGCCGGCGCCATCCAGATGGATGGCAAGCTGGTCGATCTGGCGCATCTGAAACTGGCTGACGCGCTGCTGCAGCGGCAAGCGCTGATCGATGCCCGGCGACGGTGACTTGGCATGACTGAACAGGCCAAGCTGCCGCTGGCGTGCATACGGGTGCTGGATGCATCCACCTTCCTGGCCGGTCCTTTCTGCGCTGGCATCTTCTCCGAGTTCGGCGCCGAGGTGATCAAGGTCGAGCATCCCGACTACCCCGACCCGATGCGCAACATCGGCATGAAGTCGGAGACCGGCGACTCGCTGACCTTCCTCAGCGAAGGCCGCAACAAGCGCACAGCCACGCTCAATCTCGGCAAGCCGGAAGGGGCGGAACTGTTCAAGCGGCTGGCGGCGCAGAGCGATTTGGTGGTGGAGAATTTCCGGCCCGGCACGATGGAGAAATGGGGGCTGGGCTACAAGGACCTGGCCGCGGTCAAGCCCGACATCGTCATGGTGCGGATCACCGCCTACGGCCAGGACGGGCCCTACAAGGACCGACCCGGCTTCGCCCGCATCGGCCATGCGGTCAGCGGCCTGACCTATCTGGCCGGCGAGCCGGACGGACCGCCGGTCATTCCCGGCTCGACCTCGCTGGGCGACTACATCTCCGGTCTTTACGGCGCGGTCGGCGCGCTGATGGCGCTGCGCCACCGCGACCGCACCGGCGAGGGCCAGTATATCGACGTCGCGCTCTACGAATCGACCTTCCGCATGCTGGACGAGCTGGCGCCGGCCTTCGCCAAGTTCGGCGTCGTGCGCCAGCGCATGGGCGCCGACACCGCCACCATCGTGCCGCACAGCCACTACCAGTGCGGCGACGGGCAGTGGGTGGCGCTGGCCTGCTCCAGCGACAAGATTTTCGAGAAGCTGGCGCTGGCCATGGAGCGGCCCGACCTGGTGGCGCCGGGCAGCTACGAAACCATGCAGGCCCGCGTTGACAACCGCGATTTCATCAACGGCATCGTCTCGGCCTGGATCGGCGGCCAGACGCGCGACGAGCTGATGGCGATCTGCCTGGCGAAGGAGATTCCCTGCGGCCCGGTCAACAGCATCGCCGACATCTTCGCCGACCCGCATTTTGCCGCGCGCGGCAGCATGGTAAGCGTCCCCGATCCGCAGGCCGGCAATGTCGTCATACCGGCCGTCCTGCCGCGTCTGTCGAAGACGCCGGGACGGGTGGCGCATCTGGGCCGCCGGCACGGGGCGGACACCGAAGACGTGTATCGCGAACTGCTGGGATTGACGGTGGAAGAGCTGGCGGCGCTGAAGGCGCGTGGCGTGGTGTAGGAACGTACAGGGTTATTGGGGAAGGAAGCCGGAAGAATGAGCGAACAGAACAAACGACAGATGACGCTGGTGGCGTTCCTGCAGGCGCAGAACTGCTCGAACTATCCCGCCTCGTGGCGCCATCCCCAGACCATGCCCGACTTCATGTCGCCGCAGTACTACCAGCGCATCGCCCGCACGCTGGAGGAGGGCAAGTTCGATCTGGCGTTTTTCGACGACCGGCTGGCGATGCCGGACCGCTACGGCGACGACTACGAGGAGGCGGTGCGCCACGGCATCCGCGTCGTGAAGATGGACCTGGTGTCGATCATGACGGCGATGGGGCTGGCGACGCGCAACCTGGGCATCGGCGGCACCTATTCGACCACCTATTACGAGCCGTTCCATGTCGCCCGCGTCTTCGCCACGCTCGACCTGATGATCGGCGGCCGCGCGGCGTGGAATGTGGTGACGTCGCTGAACAATTCGGAGGCGCTGAACTTCAGCCAGACCGAGCACCTGGAGCACGATCTGCGCTACGACCGCGCCGACGAGTTCATGCAGGTGGTGCTGGGCCATTGGAACACCTGGGACAACGATGCGATCAGACTCGATCGGGAAAACGGCCTGTTCGCCGATCCCAAGAAGGTCCATCGCCTCGACCACAGGGGCAAGTTCTTCCGTTCGCGCGGGCCGTTCACGGTGCCGCGCTCGCCGCAGGGCCATCCCGTCATCATCCAGGCCGGCCAGAGCGGGCGGGGCAAGACCTTCGCCGCGCGCTGGGGCGAACTGATTTTTGTCATCTTCGCCAACCTGGCGATGGGCAAGAAGACCTATGCCGAGTTCAAGCAGCAGGTGAAGGCCTCGGGCCGCGATCCCGACAAGGTCAAGCTGGCGCCGGCGGTCTATGTCGTGCCGGGCGAGACCAAGTCGATGGCCGAGGACAAGATGGCGCTGATCGAAGGCCTGGCGCATCCGATGGATTCGCTGTCGCTGCTGTCGGAGGTGCTGAACTTCGATTTCGCCAGCAAGCCGATCGACGAGCCGTTCAGCGAAGCGGAGCTGAAATCCATCTCCGGCCTGCAGGCCATCCGCGACCGCGTCATGCAGACCAGCGGCAAGCCCAACCCGACCACGCGCGACTTCGTGCAGTTCTCCGGCCGAGGCACGGTGCGCGAGCTGCCGACCTTTGTCGGCACGCCGCAGATGGTCGCCGACCAGATGGAGGAGTGGTTCAATGGCGGTGCCTGCGATGGCTTCGTCGTCGCCGCCACTCACATGCCCGGCGCCTACGAGGATTTCGTGCGGCTGGTGGTGCCGGAGCTGCAGCGGCGCGGGCTGTTCCGCAAGGAATACCCGGGCACGACGCTGCGCGACACGCTGGGGCTGCAGAAGCCGGAGAAATCGGCGCTCGGCTGACCGCCGCTATTCGCTGGCCAGTATGTGGTTGCGCACCAGCGGGTAGATCTCGCTGCGCCAGCGCTTGCCGTTGAAGACGCCGTAATGGCCGACGCCGGCCTGCAGGTGGTGGCGCTTTCTGTAGGGGCGCAGGCCGGTGCACAGATCCTGCGCCGCCACGGTCTGGCCGACCGAGCAGATATCGTCCTTCTCGCCCTCGATGGTGAGGAGGGCGGTGCGCCTGATCTTCGCCGGATTGACCTTGCGGCCGCGCCATTCCAGCGTCCCACGCGCCAGCTCGTAGTCCTGGAACACTTTCTTCACGGTCTCGAGGTAGAACTCGGCCGGCAGGTCGAGCACGGCGAAATACTCGTCGTAGAAAATCCTGGTGGCTTCGGCCCGGACGTGGTCGCCCTTTACCAGCGCATGGAAACGGTCGAACTGGGCCCGGATGTGCCGGTCAAGGTTCATCGACATGAAGGCGGTGAGCTGCAGGAAGCCGGGATAGACCCGGCGGCGGGCGCCGGAGAAACCGTAGGGCACGCGCGAAATCAGCATGCGCTCGAACCACTCGATCGAGCGGCCGGTGGCCAGTTCGTTGACCCGGGTGGGATTGACGCTGGCGTCGATCGGACCGGCCATCAGCGTCATGCTGTGCGGCTGCGCCGGATTCTTCGTCTCGGCCATGATGGCGACGGCGGCGAGCACCTGCACGCAGGGCTGGCACACGGCGATGACGTGGCTGCCCGGGCCCAGCACTTCCAGGAATTTGATGACGTGTTCGATATATTCGTCGAACCCGAACCGGCCATGCGTCAGGCTGACGTCGCGCGCGTTGTGCCAGTCGGTGATGTAGACGTCGTGCTCGACCAGCAGCGTCTCGACCGTGCCGCGCAGCAGCGTGGCGAAATGGCCCGACAGCGGCGCCACCAGCAGCACCTTGGGCTGCGGCCGGTCCATGTCCTTCCTGAACCGCAGCAGCGTGCCGAACGGGGTGGTGAAGGTCGCCTCCTCGGTGACCGGAACGGCGCGGTTGTCGATGGTGACGAAGGGGATGTTGAAGGAGGGGCGGTGGTGGGTGAGGCCGGTGGTGGCCAGGATATCGAGGGCTGCGGCAACGCTGCGTCCCCACGGCCCTTTTCGTTCCCAGGACGGGTTCTTTTGCAGCGCCGCAGCCGAAAGTCCCGCCATGGCGCGCATTGGCCGCAACAGGTCCGCGTGATGCTGAAACGCCAAATACATCATACTTGCCAACCTCTTAACCGGTTGCAGGCGGTCGCGTCCCGATCCTGGCTGACCAGCTCCGAAGAAAGGCTAGTGCATTTTTTGCTGCACTGCGAGATTCTTAATGCGAGATTTTGCACATGGCCGGCAGGGCATACCGGAAAAAGCAGGGCAAGAGGCGGCTATCGCCGCTGGCCCGGCCCCGTGTGACAAGTGCGGGCGCAACAGGGGGAGGAAGCGGCATGACGCAGGCGACGCTGACCATCAGCAGCAAGAACTACTCGTCCTGGTCGATGCGCGGCTGGTTGCTGTGCAAGATGGCGCAGCTCGATTTCGTCGAGGACGTGCGCTCCAGCAGCGATCCCTCGACCCGCGCCGAATTGCTGCTGCTGTCGCCGTCCTTTCTCGTTCCCTGCCTGACGCATGGCGATGTCGTGGTGTGGGACACGCTGGCGATCGCGGAGTATCTCAACGAACTCAATCCCGGCGCCGGCCTGCTGCCCGAGGACACCAAGGCCAGGGCTCGATGCCGCTCGATCTGCGGCGAGATGCATTCGGGCTTCGCCAATCTGCGTTCGGCCCTGCCGATGAACCTCAAGGCGCGCCACGCCAATTTCAAGGTCTGGGCCGGCGCCCAGGCCGACATCGACCGCGTCACCAAGATCTGGCGCGAGTGCCTCGATCTCTATGGCGGGCCCTATCTGTTCGGCGCGCAGCCGACCATGGCCGATGCCATGTATGCGCCGGTCTGCACCCGTTTCCGCACCTACGACGTCAAGCTCGACGCCGCTTCCTCGGGCTACTGCGACACGATCTTCGCCCTGCCGCCGGTGATCGACTGGATCGAGGCGGCCAAGGCCGAGCCGGAGGAGCTGGAAGAGCTCGACGTTGAGTTCTGAGCGCGGCCGGGCTTAACTCGATCGTCCGGGACAAGCGGGCGGGAGAGGCCGGCATGAAGATCAGCGACATTCCCTTCGGCACCAGCGACTGGTCGCAGGTCGAACAGACGCGTCATGCCGGCGAACGGGGTGAGGCGCTGTGGCGCACGCGGGAATTCGCCAATGGCGGCAACCCGATCCGCGTCCGTCTGGTGGAGTATTCGCCCGGCTACATCGCCGATCACTGGTGCTCGAAGGGTCACATCCTGCTCTGCCTGGAGGGCGAACTGGAGACGACCCTGCAGGACGGCCGGGTATTCGTGCTGAAGCCGGGCATGAGCTATCAGGTGGCCGACGGGGCGGAGCCGCATCGCTCCGCCACCCGGACCGGCGCCCGGCTGTTTATTGTCGATTGACCGGACCGATGCCCGGCGCCGGCTCGAAATACTTCCGGCGCATGCTGAGATTGACGAACCCGACTCCGATCCACAGCGCGCCGATGACCACCTTGACTACGAGATGGGCGGTGCTATCGGCGCCCAGGGCGAATCCGAGCACGATGTAGGCTGCGCCCAGGCCAAACCCCAGCCACGTAAGGGTTTTAAGCTGCTTGACGTATCTGGCGCGGAATTCCTCGGGCGTGCCCTTGAATTTCGCCCGCACCCAGCCGCCATGGACCTTCTTGGCTTCGATCGGCGTATAGATGATGGCTGCGATAGCGCAGATCAGAATGATGATCTCAAGCATGCCGTCACTCCCCTGGTTCATCGCCAGATTACCCCATCATGCGGGCCGGGGGGATGGCTTCGTTCGTCATAAGGTGTGATCGCGATCACACCCCGCCGCCAAAGAGAAATCCGCCGCCGGTCGGGATGTTTCTTTGGGTTGCTGCGTATTATCTTACGGAAAACACGAGAAATTGCCGGTTCTGCCATGCTGCGTTCGTTCCGATTCTGGGCTGTTGCCGCCGCCATCCTCGCCCTGGCGGGCTTCGGGGGCTGGCGGCTGCTGGCCGCCGATGGCAGCCGGGCCGAGGGGCCGCCGACCGCGGTGGTGCAGAAAGGCGACATCGAGGACGTGGTTTCCGCCCTCGGCGCGCTGCAGCCGCTGAACTACGTCGACGTCGGCACCCAGGTTTCCGGCCAGCTTCAGAAAATCTTCGTCGAGCTGGGCGACAACGTGAAGGAGGGCGACCAGCTCGCCCAGGTCGATCCCACCGTCTACCAGTCGCGCGTCGGCGCCGACGAGGCGCAGCTCATGGCGCTGCGGGCCCAGGTCGCCGAGCAGACCGCGCAGCAGGCGCTGGCGCAGCAGCAGCTCAAGCGGCAGCAGGAGCTGCTGGCCGTCCGCGCCACCAGCCGCGACGCCTATGACAGCGCTGCCGCGTCGCTGAAGGTGGCGTCCGCCCGCATCGAGGCGCTGCAGGCGCAGATCCAGCAGACCGAAGCCAACCTGAAGGGCAACCAGGCCAATCTCAGCTACACCAAGATCTTCGCCCCGATGGCGGGAACGATCGTGAGCATCACCGCCCGCCAGGGCCAGACGCTGGTCGCCAGCCAGCAGGCGCCGGTGATCCTGCAGATCGCCGATCTCGACACCATGACGGTGCGGACCCAGGTGTCGGAGGCCGACATCTCCAAGCTCAAGGTCGGCATGACGGCCTATTTCACCACGCTGGGCAATCCCGACCGCCGTCGCTTCGGCAAGCTGCGGCAGATCCTGCCGACGCCGACCCTGGTCAACAACGTGGTGCTCTACGATGCGCTGTTCGATGTCGAGAACCCCGATCGCGATCTGATGCCGCAGATGACGGCGCAGGTCTTCTTCATCGTCGGGGCGGCCAAAGACGCGCCGCTGGTGCCGGCGACGGCGCTGCGGACGGTCAGCCGGCGCGGCAGCGAGCGCAAATACTCGGTCCAGGTTCTCACCGCCGGCGGCGCGATCGAGGAACGGCCGGTCGAGATCGGCGTCATGACCCGCACCCAGGCCGAGGTGAAATCCGGTCTCGAGCCGGGCGAGCGCGTGGTCCTGAACCTGCCGTCGGCGCAGCCGCCTGCCGGGCAGGGCGGCGGCCAGCGGATGCGGATGCCCCGGCTGTGAACGCGCCCCTGACAGCGCCGCAGACGGCGATGGCCGGTTCGTCCGTGCCGCTGATCTCGCTGCGCGACATCACCAAGACCTATGTACGCGGCGACCTCGCCACCCGGGTGCTGCACGGCATCTCGCTCGACATCGAGCCGGGCGAGTTCGTCGCCATCATGGGCGCGTCCGGTTCGGGCAAGTCGACCCTGATGAACCTGATCGGTCTGCTCGACCGGCCGACCAGCGGCTCCTATCGGCTGAACGGGCGGGAGGTGGGCGAACTCGACGCCGACGCCCGCGCCGATCTGCGGCGTGAGGCCTTCGGCTTCATCTTCCAGCAGTACAATTTGCTCGCCAGCGCCACGGCGGCGGAGAACGTGGAGGTGCCGGCGATCTATGCCGGCATGCCGCATGCCGCCCGCCTGGCCCGCGCCAGCCAGATCCTGACCTCGCTGGGGCTGGGCGAGCGGCTGGAGCACAAGCCCAGCCAGCTCTCCGGCGGCCAGCAGCAGCGCGTCTCGATCGCCCGCGCCCTGATGAACGGCGGCGCCATCATCCTGGCCGACGAACCGACCGGCGCGCTCGACAGCCACAGCGGCGAGGAGGTCATGCGCCTGCTGCACGAGCTGAACGCGCAGGGCCACACGATCCTGCTCATCACTCACGACCACGAGGTGGCGCACAAGGCCCGCCGCATCGTCGAGATCAAGGACGGCGACATCGTTTCCGACACGCTGACGGAACATGCGCGGGATGTGATCGAGGCGGCGCCGGCCAAGACCGTGTCGCGCGGCAGGCCGGGCCGGGGCATCACGCTGCCCAACATCGCCGAGGCCGGCAAGATGGCGCTGCGCTCGCTGCGCGCCAACCTGATGCGCACCCTGCTGACCCTGCTGGGCATCATCATCGGCGTCGCCTCGGTGGTGACCATGCTGGCGATCGGCGACGGCGCCAAGCAGACGGTGCTGGACCGGTTGTCGGGGCTGGGGCCGGACTTGCTGCTGGTGCGGCCGGGCGCCCCCAACATGCGCAGTGCGGCGGGATTCACGGCGACGCTGGTGGCGGCCGACGCCGACGCCATCGCCGAACTGCCCAACGTCGCCGCCTCGGTGCCCGAGTATCCCGGTCAGGTCACGGTGCGCTACGGCAATCGCGACTACGTCACCCAGGCCAACGCCACCGGCGCGGATTTCCCCAGGGCGCGCAGCTGGGACATGGCGCAGGGCTCGTTCTTCGACGACAGCGACGTGCGCAGCTATGCGCCCGTGGTGGTGCTGGGCGAGACGGTGGTCAATGCGATCATGCCGGACGAACCCGAACCGCTGGGCAAATACATCCTGGTCAACAACATCCCGTTCCAGGTGATCGGCATCATGTCGGCCAAGGGCGCTTCCGTCAGCGGCGCCGATCAGGACGACATCGTCTTCACGCCGATCAGCACCGGCACGCTGCGTCTGTTCGGCCAGCGCTACGTGCGTTACATCACGGTGCAGGCGCAGGACGTGACCCGGATCGACCAGACGCAGGAGGCGATCCGGCAGTTGCTGATCGAGCGCCATCGCGCCGAGGACTTCCAGATCCGCAACATGGCGGCCATCCTGCAGATGGCGACCGAGACCCAGAACACGCTGACCCTGCTGCTGGGCTCGATCGCGCTGATCTCGTTGCTGGTGGGCGGCATCGGGGTGATGAACATCATGCTGGTCAGCGTCACCGAACGCACGCGCGAGATCGGCATCCGCATGGCGACCGGCGCGCGCACCGCCAACATCCTGCTGCAGTTCAACACCGAGGCGCTGGTGGTCTGCGCGCTGGGCGGGCTGATCGGGGTGCTGATCGGGCTGGGCGCGGCCTGGCTGTTCGACGCGCTGGGCCAGCCGGTGCTGTTCTCGCCGGGGCCGGTGGTCCTGGCCTTCCTCTGCGCCTTCGCCACCGGCCTGGTCTTCGGCTACCTGCCGGCGCGCAAGGCGGCGCGGTTGGATCCGGTCGCCGCCCTGGCAGCGGATTGACGCCATGAAACCGATCGTCATCGGCCTGATGGCCGTTTCCCTGGCCGCCTGCAGCATGGTGCCCGATTTTTCGACGCCGGCGACCCAGCCGCCGGCCCGGTTCCAGTATGCCGGCGACGCCGCGGCGAGCTGGCCCGATCCGGCGTGGTGGCAGGGCTTCGGCAGTGCGGAGCTGACCGCCATGGTCGAGCAGGCGCGCCGGGACAGTCCCGATCTCGCCGCCGCTTTGGCCCGCATCGAGCAGGCCGAAGCGCAGTCGCGCTCGGCACGGTCGTCGCTGTTTCCCTCGCTGGGCGCCGGCGGCTCGGCGACGCGCTCGACCTCCAATCCGGGCGGCATGGGCACGGTGGTGCGCACCACCTACCAGGGCAGCCTGCAGGCCGCGTACCAGCTCGACTTGCTGGGCCGCTATCGCGCCGAGGCGGCCGCCGGCCGCACCAGGCTGGAAGCCACCCAGTACGACTACGAGACGGTGGCGCTGACCTTGAACGCGGACATCGCCGCCACCTATTTCCAGGTCCTGGCGCTGCGCGACCGGCTGCGGCTGACCAACGAGCAGCTGCGCAACGCCGAAGGCATTCTGGGGCTGCTGGCGCAGCAGGCGCGCATCGGCGTCATCTCCGACCTCGAGCTGGCGCAGCAGCGTAACGCCATCGCCTCGCAGCGCGCCTCGCTGCAGGGGCTGATGCAGAGCGAGCGCGAGACGCTGATGGCGCTGGCGGTGCTGCTGGGCCAGATGCCGACCGGCTTCGCCGCCCGGTCGCAGTCGCTGGACGAGCTGCACGCGCCGCCGGTCGTCGCCGGCCTGCCGTCCGAGCTGCTGCAGCGGCGGCCCGACATCCGCCGCGCCGAGGCCGATCTGCGCGCCGCCAATTTCGACATCGGCAGCGCTCGCGCCGCGCGCTTTCCCAGCATCCAGCTGACCGCCTCGGGCGGCACCACCAGCGATGTGCTGTCCAACCTGCTGACCCCGGGCAGTTTCCTGACCTCGCTGGTGGCCGGGCTGACGGCGCCGCTGTTCGAGGGCGGACGGCTGGAGGCGCAGGAGGATGCGGCGCGGGCGCGCCAGCGCGAGCTGATGGCCAATTACAGCCGGGCGGTGCTGTCCGCCTTCCGCGACGCGGAGGCCGCACTCAGCGCCGCCGATCTCTACAACAGGCAGCACCAGTTCGCGCAGCAGGCGCTGGAGGAGGCGCGGCGCGCCTATGGGATTGCCGAGGCCCGCTATCGCATCGGCGCGGTCGATTTCATCTCGGTGCTGGATGCGCAGCGCTCGGTGTTCCAGGCCACTGACTCGGTGGCGCAGGCCAATCTGGCGCGGCTGGCGGCACTGGTCGATCTCTACGAGGCGCTGGGCGGCGGCTGGGACGGCAGCGTCAGGCAGGTCAGCGCCCGCTAATCACTTGTCTTGCGGGTGTTCGACCGCATCCATGAAGGCGCGCACCGGTGCCAGCCTTAAGCTGTCCTGCAGGCACACGGCGTATTCGGAGACCTCGATTCCTGAATCGGCGATGGCGATGGGATGGAAGCGGGGATCGGTGCCGAATTCGCTTTCCAGTACGACGCCGATGCCGAAACCGGCCGCTACGGCTTCACGCACGCCTTCGCGCGTCTGCACGTCCGATAGCGTACCCGGGGTAGCCCCACTGCGGGCCAGCGCGTTTTCGAACACTTCGCGGGTGATCGAGCCGCGTTCGCGCACCACCAGATCGCGGCCGTCCAGTTCGCGCAACGGCATGCGTTTTTTCTTCGCCCAGGCATGCTCGATCGGCACGAACAGGACCAGTTGATCGCGCCTGATCTCGACCGCATGCAGGCGCGGATCGGACACCAGCTTGGCCATCACCCCGATATCGGCGTTGAAATCGAGCACCTGCTGCAGCACGTCGGCGGAGTTGCCGATGCGCAGGGAGAAGCGGATGCCCTGATGCTGGCGGCGCAAGGCGGCCAGGGCCGGCATGACGTGATAGGCGCTGTCGGCGGCGATGCGCAGATGGCCACGGACCAGCACCTTGGCGCCCGAGAGCAGGGAACGCGCTTCCGCTTCGGCGGCGAACAGGCGCGTGGTGATGGCATAAAGCGCCTGGCCCATTTCCGTGAGGTCCACCGATCGGGCCCGGCGCTCGAACAGGCGCACTTTATATTCTTCCTCCAACTGTCTGACCTGGCTGGAGATTGTCGGCTGGCTCACCATGGCCGAATGGGCGGCGGCGGAGAAACCGCCTTCCTGGGCGACAAGGTGGAAAGCGCGAAGCTGGGACGGCGTCATATAGACGTAACCTATATATCGTATTGGTATTATGTATTTGAATTATGCTGACAATGGGAGGAGTTTGGAAGTTTGGCATCCAGGCTCTTGGAAGGATTTGCGCCCGTGTCCAAAACCCCGGCCGGCTCCGAAACCGGTGACCCGCTGCTCCTCACCCCCGGCCCGCTGACGACGTCCCGCGCCGTGAAACAGGTCATGGTGCATGATTGGGGCTCGCGCGACGCCACTTTCCTGCGCATCAACCGCGAGGTGCTGGAGCAGATCGCCCTGCTGGCCGGCGGGGCGGGCACGCATGTGACGGTGCCGATGCAGGGTAGCGGCACCTTTGCCGTCGAGGCGATGCTGACCACCTTCGTCCCACGCGCTGGCAAGATCGTGCTGCTGGTCAATGGCGCCTATGGCCAGCGGGCGAAGAAAATCTGCGACATCGCCGGCCGCGCCGCCATCGTGCTGGAGACGCCGGAGGACACGCCGCCCGATCTGGCGGCGCTGGAGAAGACGCTGGCCGGGGACAAGGCCATCACCCACGTCTTCGCCGTCCATTGCGAGACCACCAGCGGCATCCTCAACCCGATCGCGGAGATCGCCGCCATCGTCGCCAGCCATGGCCGCCGCCTGCTGATCGATTCCATGAGCGCCTTCGGCGCGCTGCCGGTCGACGCCCGGTCCGTGCGCTTCGATGCCCTGGCGGCGTCCTCCAACAAGTGCCTCGAAGGGGTGCCCGGCATGGGCTTCGTGGTCTGCCGTAAGGAAGCGCTGGCCGAGACCAAGGGCAATGCCACGACCTTGACGCTCGATCTGCAGGACCAGCAGGCCAATTTCGAGAAGACCGGCCAGTGGCGCTTTACCCCGCCGATCCATGTCATCGTCTCGCTGCACAAGGCGATCGAGGAGCATGCGGCCGAGGGCGGCGTCGCCGGCCGCGGCGGTCGCTATGCCGGCAATTGCCGCATCCTGATCGACGGCATGCGCGCGCTGGGCTTCCGCACCCTGCTGCCGGACGATTTGCAGGCGCCGATCATCGTCACCTTCCACATGCCGTCCGATCCCAAATTCGTGTTCCAGGATTTCTACGACCGGCTGAAGGATCGCGGCTACGTGATCTATCCCGGCAAGCTGACCGTGGCCGATTCGTTTCGCATCGGCTGCATCGGCCGCCTCAACGCCGAGCACATGCGCGGCGCGGTGCAGGCGGTGCGCGAGATCCTGGCCGAGATGGGCGTCAGCCGGACCGCGCCGGCGCAGGCCGCGTAAGGAGTACGGATATGGACAGCAACCTGACCACCGGCATCGATATTTCCGTCAATGGCCGCCGCTATCGCACGCGGGCCGAACCGGTGGTGGTGGTATGCATCGACGGCAGCGAGCCGGGCTATATCGAGGCCGCGGTGGCGACCGGCCGGGCGCCGTTCCTGCAGAAGGTACTGGAGCAGGGAACCAGCCTGCTGGCCGACAGCGTGGTGCCGACCTTCACCAACCCCAACAATCTCTCCATCGTCACCGGCCAGCCGCCTAAGGTGCACGGCATCTGCGGCAACTATTTCTACGACCGCGACAGCGGCAGCGAAGTGATGATGAACGATCCCAGGTTCCTGCGGGTCGGCACCATCTTCGAGGCATTCCAGAAGCAAGGCGCCACGGTGGCGGTGGTCACCGCCAAGGACAAGCTGCGCGGGCTGCTGGGCAAGGGGCTGGAACTGGCGCCCGGCAGGGCCTGCAGCTTCTCGTCGGAGAAATCGGACAAGGCCAGCCTCGCCGAGAACGGCATCGAGCGGGTCAACGAGCTGGTCGGCATTGGCGTGCCGGATGTCTACAGTGCGGGCCTGAGCGAATTCGTCTTCGCCGCCGGCGTGAAGCTGATGCAGCGCGACCGGCCGGACCTGATGTATCTCTCCACCACCGACTACATCCAGCACAAGCACGCGCCGGGGACGAAGGTCGCCAACGATTTCTACATCATGATGGACGGGTACCTGGCGCAGCTCGACGCCATGGGCTGCATCATCGTGCTGACCGCCGACCACGGCATGAACGCCAAGCACGATTCGGCCGGCCGGCCGGACGTGATCTACCTGCAGGATGTGCTGGACGACATGCTGGACGCCGGCCAGGCGCGCGTGATCCTGCCGATCACCGATCCTTACGTGGTGCATCACGGCGCGCTGGGTTCCTTCGCCACCGCCTATCTGCCCGACGGCGCCGATCGCGCCGACGTGCTGAGGCAACTGGCGGCGCTGCCGGGCATCGAACTGGCGCTGAGCCGTGAAGATGCCTGCGCCAGGTTCGAGCTGCCGGAAGATAGGGTAGGCGACATTGTCGTCGTCTCGACCAAACACAAGGTTCTGGGCACCTCGGCCGCCAGGCACGACCTCTCCGGCCTGACCGAGCCGCTGCGCTCGCATGGCGGGGTGTCGGAGCAGAAGGTGCCGCTGCTGTGCAACCGCCCGCTGGACCAGGCCGCCAGGCCGCGCTGGCGCAATTTCGACGCCTTCGATCTGGCGTTTAACCACGTCCGCTAGGAGTTTCCAGATGACCGCCCAGTTGCGCGCCGTCGCCGGCTCGTCCGTCCGCCATGAGAGCATGCGCATTGCCGGCCGGAAGGTCGACGCCGAGGAGGTGATCGAGGTCTTCAACCCGTGGGACAATTCGGTGGTCGGTACCGTGCCCAAGGGAACGAAGGCGCATGCCGCACAGGCTTTCGAGATCGCGGCCCGGTATAGGCCGACGCTGACGCGCTACGAGCGGCAGAAGATCCTGATGGCGACCGGCGAGAAGCTGGCGGCGCGGCGCGAGGAGATCGCCCGCCTGATCACCGCCGAGACCGGCCTGTCGCTGAAGGATTCGCAGTACGAGGTCGGCCGCGCCTACGACGTGTTCACGCTCTCGGGCCAGATGGCGATCCGCGACGACAGCGAGATCTTCTCCTGCGACATCACCCCGCACGGCAAGCCGCGCCGCATCTACACCATGCGCCAGCCGCTGTTGGGCGTGATCTCGGCCATCACCCCGTTCAACCATCCGCTGAACATGGTGGCGCACAAGATCGCCCCGGCCATCGCCACCAACAACCGCATCGTGGTCAAGCCGACCGAGCTGACGCCGCTGACCGCTTTGGTGCTGGCCGACGTACTCTACGAAGCCGGCCTGCCGCCGGAGATGCTGTCGGTGGTCACCGGCCTGCCGGGCGATTTCGGCGACGAGATGATCGTCAACGACCATATCGACCTCATCACCTTCACCGGCAGCGTGCCGGTCGGGAAATACATCGCCAGCAAGGCCGGCTACCGCCGCGTCGTGCTGGAGCTGGGCGGCAACGATCCGCTGATCGTCATGGAGGACGCCGATCTCGACAAGGCGGCGGAGCTGGCGGTGGCCGGCGCCACCAAGAACTCGGGCCAGCGCTGCACGGCGGTCAAGCGCATCCTGGTGGTCGAAGCGATCGCCGACGACTTCGCGAAATTGGTGACCGCCAAGGCGAAGAAGCTGAAATGCGGCGACCCGATGGACCCGGAAACCGATATCGGCACCGTCATCAACGAGAGATCGGCGACCCTATTCCAGCGCCGGGTCGAGGATGCGGTGTCGAAAGGCGCGGTGCTGCTGCACGGCAACGACCGGCGCGGCGCGCTGTTTCCGCCCACCGTCGTCGACAAGGTGCCGTATGACTGCGAGCTGGTGCGCGAGGAGACCTTCGGCCCGGCGATCCCGATGATCCGTTGTAAGGACATCGACGACGTCATCCGCGTCTCCAACTCGACCGCCTTCGGCCTGTCCTCCGGTGTGTGCACCAACCGGCTGGACTACATCACCCGCTTCATCAACGATCTCGATGTCGGCACCGTCAACATCTGGGAGGTGCCGGGCTATCGCATCGAGATGTCGCCGTTCGGCGGCATCAAGGATTCCGGCCTGGGCTACAAGGAAGGCGTGATCGAGGCGATGAAGAGCTTCACCAACGTGAAGACCTATTCGCTGCCCTGGCCGGGCGGGCTTTAAGCCTCAGCATCGATCATGGCCGTTTCCCTGCCGACGCAGGCGCGGGTCGTCATCGTCGGCGGTGGCGTGGTCGGCTGTTCCGTCGCCTACCACCTGACGAAGCTGGGGTGGAGCGACGTGCTGGTGCTGGAGCAGGGGCGGCTGACCAGCGGCACCACCTGGCACGCCGCCGGGCTGGTCGGCCAGCTGCGCGCCAACCGCACCATGACGCGGCTCAGCCAGTACGGCACCGACCTCTATGGCCGGCTGGAGGCGGAGACTGGGCTGGCGACGGGCTGGAAACGCTGCGGCAGCCTCTCGGTGGCGCGCACGCAGGAGCGCATCACGTTGCTGAAGCGGTCGGTGGCGCAGGCCGCCAGTTTCGGCGTCGAGGCGCATTTCATCACGCCGCAGGAAGCGGGCGCGCTGTGGCCGCTGATGCGCACCGACGATCTGCAGGGCGCGGTGTGGCTGCCGGGCGACGGCAAGGCCAATCCCACCGACCTGACGCAATCCTTGGCCAAGGGCGCACGCCAGGGCGGAGCAAAGTTCGTCGAAGGCGTCCGCGTTACCGCCTTCGATCTGAAGGATGGCCGCGTTGTCGGTGTGAAGACGAATGCCGGCGCCATCGCCTGCGAAATCGTCGTCAACTGCGCCGGCCAGTGGGCGCGCCAGCTGGGGCAACTGGCGGGCGTCAACGTGCCGCTGCATTCGGCCGAGCACTTCTACATCGTCACCAGACCCATCGACGGCGTGACGCCCGACCTGCCGGTGCTGCGCGATCCCGACGGCTACATCTACTACAAGGAGGAGGTCGGCGGGCTGGTGATGGGCGGCTTCGAGCCGCAGGCCAAGCCCTGGGGCATGGACGGCATCCCGACGGATTTCGAATTCCAGCTCCTGCCCGAAGACTGGGACCAGTTCGAGATCCTGATGAACAGCGCCCTGCATCGCACTCCCTGCCTGGAGCAGGCGGAAGTGCGGCAGATGGTGAACGGGCCGGAGAGCTTCACGCCGGACGGCAATTTCATCCTCGGCGAGGCGCCCGAGTGCGCCGGTTTCTTCGTCGCCGCCGGCTTCAATTCGGCCGGCATCGCCAATGCCGGCGGCGCCGGCAAGGTGATGGCGGAGTGGATCGCCGGCGGCGAGGCGCCGATGGATCTGTGGGACGTCGACATAAGCCGCTTCGCCGGCTTCCACGCCAATGCCGCCCATCTGCGCGACCGCACGGTCGAGACCCTGGGCCTGCATTACGCCATGCGCTGGCCGCGGCACGAACTGGACTCGGTGCGCGGCCTGCGCCGCTCGCCGCTCTACGACCGGCTGCAGGCCAATGGCGCGCGCTTCGGGGCGAAAATGGGCTGGGAGCGCGCCAACTATTTCGCGCCGGGCGCGCCGGAGAAACCGCCCTACGGTTTCGACCGTCCGGCTTGGCTCGACCATGCCATCGCCGAGCAGAAGGCGGTGCGCGAGAGCGTCGGCCTGTTCGACCAGACCTCGTTCGGCAAGCTGCTGGTGCAGGGCAGGGACGCGCTTGCCGTGCTGCAGCGCCTGTGCGCGCGCGATCCTGACGTGGCGGTCGGCACCATGGTCTATACCGCGATGCTGAACCGCCGCGGTGGTTTCGAGAGCGACCTGACCATCCTGCGGCTGGCCGAAACCGAGTTCCTGGCCATCACCGGCACGGCACAGGCGGTGCGGGACCGCGCCTGGATTTCCCGCCACATCGGCGAGGCCAACGCCGTCGTCACCGACGTGACCTCGGCCTGGGCGGTGCTGTCGCTGATGGGGCCGCACAGCGGCGCGGTGCTGGCGCGGGTTTCACCCGGTTTCGATGGCGCCGCGCTCGCCTACGGCCAGACGGTGGCAGCCGATCTCGGCTATGCGCGCGGCCGCATCGCGCGCATGAGCTATGCCGGTGGGCCCGGCCATGAACTCTATGTGCCGACCGAGTTCGCCGCCGGCGTCTATGACGCGCTGAAAGAGGCTGGGGCCGATCTTGGTCTGAAGGACGCCGGCTACTACGCGCTGGACGCGCTGCGCATCGAGGCCGGCCGCCGCGCTTTCGCCGCCGAATTGGGGCCGGATGAAACGCCGCTGGAAGCCGGACTGATGTTCGCCGTCGATCTCGACAGGAACATCGATTTCATTGGCCGGGCGGCGTTGCTGGCGCAGCGGGCGGCCGGCGTGCGCAAGCGCCTCGTCATGCTGGCGCTGGACGATGCCTATGCCTGGGGCGGCGAGCCGATCCTGCGCGAGGGAAAGCCGGTCGGCGAGCTGACCTCGGCCGGTTTCAGCACCTTGCTGGGGCGGGTGATCGGCATGGGCTATGTCCGCCGCGACGGGGTCATCGACCGGGAGTGGCTGCAGGCCGGACGCTATGGCGTCGATATTGCCGGCAAGGTGGTTGCGGCGCGCCTGCTGGCCCGACCGGTCCAGCGCTGATCCGAGTCAGAAGTCAGTCGGCGTCGCCGCTGGCCAGCGCGCCCAGCCGGCGGCGGTCCAGCAACTGCACCTGGTCGGGGCTGGGCAGGGCGATGATCTTGCTGGCGCGCAGCTTGCTGAAGGTGCGCGACACCGTCTCGACCGTCAGCCCCAGGAAGTCGGCGATGTCGGCCCGCGTCATCGGCAGCGACAGCTCGTCGCCCTGGCGGCCGACCCGCTCCAGCCGCTTCGCCAGCGTCAGCAGGAAGGAGGAGACCTTCTCCAGCGGCGTCTTGCGGCCCAGCAGCAGCATCTGGTCCTGCGCCGCCGCCAGCTCGTCATTGGCCATCGACAGCACCCGCCGCTCCATGGCCGGAAACTTCTCGAACAGGCGCTGCAAATCGGCGCGTTTGAAGCGGCACAGCGCGGCGCCGGAAACCGCTTCGGCGGAATAGGCGTAGTGGCCGCGCGAAGACAGGCCGAGAAAATCGCCCGGTATGGCGAAGCCGGTGATCTGCCGCCGCCCGTCCGGCAGCAGCTTGTAGAGCCGGATGGTGCCTTCGACCAGGTTGTAGGCGAACTGCGCCTCGTCCTCCTCATCGAACAGCGCCTGGCCCGGCACGAGGTTGCGGTGCCCGACCAGCGGCTCGATATGACGCAGCTCGTCCGGTTCGAAGGCGCCGCAGATGGTCAAGTGGCGGATGTGGCAATGCACGCAGCCGCCCTCGCGATGCGGTGCGGCGCTGCCGCACAGAGGCGACTGCGGACCGGGGCAATCGGCGGAAAGTTCGAAACGACCGGCGGCCATTGGCCCCTCCCACGAGGCAGGGCGAATATTGTGCGGTCGCGGTGAGGTATTTGCAACGATGCCGCCCGTTCGCCGCCGCAGCTATAGACAAGTTGATTGCAATCAACGACGCGACCGATTGCCGCCCGTAAGCTGCGAGAATGACAGTAAAAAAACTGGTTGTCCGGCCTTTGACCGCGGCAATGGCGGCGCAGGCCTATCCCCTTATCCGGGAGCTTAGTAGCGCGGGCACGCTGGCCGAATGGCTGCGCTTTGCCGAGCAGCACCTGGCCCGCGGCAGGGAAAGCGGTGTGATCGTCTGCGAGCGGGACCCCTATATTAGAGGCTTGTTCGGCTGGGAGATCGTGAGGAACGTGAGCGACCGCCGCCTGCTCGTCATCCGCCATTTCTGCGTCCCCGGCGTGCTGCCGCCGCGCGACGTGATGGAAGCGCTGCTGGACGCCATCGAGGCGCTGGCGCAGCGGCTCGACTGCAGCGAGATCAACGTCGAGGTGCCGCTGTCCGGGCAGCTCCATCCGGTCTTCGCCGAGCGCGGCCTTTTCCCCGGTTCGGTGGGGCTGTACCGGCACGTGGTGCGGGAAGACTTTCCGGAAGGAAAGCTCGATGCATGAGCATGGCGCACATCTGCCGGTCGACGCCGCCTGGCTGTCGCAGTACGGCATCATCGGCGCGCTGTTCCTGCTCGGGCTGGTCGGCAGCCTGACCCACTGCATCGGCATGTGCGGGCCTTTCGTGCTGGGGCAGGTGGCCAACCGGCTCGACCGGCGCGATGCCGGCCGGCTGGGCGAGTTCGCCCGCCTGCGCGCCGCCGCCCTGCTGCCGTACCACGCCGGCCGGATGACCACCTATGCGCTGCTCGGCGGGCTGGCGGCGGGCCTGTCGCAGGCGGTGGTGGCGCTGACCGGCTTCCGCGAGTTCCTGGCCGTGATGCTGGCGATGGGGGCGCTGATGATGCTGGCCGCCGCCCTGGGCCATCTGGGCCGCGGCGGCGTCGATGCGCCGCAGCGGCTGCTGCGCTTCGTGCGGCCGCTCTTTGCCGATCCCACCGGCATCCGCGGCTACGGGCTGGGCCTGATCCTGGGTCTGCTGCCCTGCGGCCTGGTCTATGGCGGGCTGACCCTGGCGGCGGCGACCGGCGAGGCGGCGATGGGGGCGCTGGCGATGGCCGCCTTCGCGCTGGGCACCATGCCGATGCTGATGCTGGCCGGATTCTCCGGCGCGCTGCTGGCGCGGCGCTGGCAGGCGCAGCTTCGCTTCGTGACCGGCCCGCTGCTGCTGCTGAACGCGGCCACCCTGGGCTATCTGGCGATCGCCTCGGTGGCCTGATCGCCCGGCTGCTCGGCGGCCACCACGTCGCGATAGCAGTGCCAGGTGGCGTGCGCGACCAGCGGCAGCACCAGCGCCAGCCCGACGAAGAAGGTCGCCAGGCCGAAGGCGGTGAAACCGGCGATCAGCGCCGCCCACAGCGCCATCGGGCGCAGATTCTCGCCGACGGCGACGAAGCTGGTGGCGATCGCGGCGAAGACGTTGGTGTCGCGGTCGATCAGCATCGGGATCGAGACGGCGGCAATGGCGAAGGCCAGGGCTGCCAGCGCGAACCCTACCAGCGTGCCCACGATCAGGAACGGCAGGGAAACCGACGAAAAGAACAGATTGTCGACGAGCTGCGGCAGGGACGGGGCCTGGGCCGAGAAGAACACGGCGTAGAGCAGGGTGGCGATCCTGATCCAGGCCAAGTGCAGCAGCGCCAGCACCAGCCCCAGCAGGGCAAGCTGTCCCCCGTTCAGCCGCCACGCCAGCAGCGCCTGTTTCAGGCCGACCGGCAGGCCGGCGGCGAGGCGGCGGCTGGTGTCGTACAGCCCGACCGCCAGCAGCGGCGCGACGAAGGAGAACCCGGCGGTCAGGGGCAGCAGCAGGTAGAAGGCGTCGCCGGCCCACAATATCGCCGCCAGCAGCAGGCTGATCGCCGCCAGCAGCCCGCCATAGGCGAAACTGACCTGGGGCGCGCGCCGCAGGTCGCTCCAGCCCGCCGCCAGCCACGTCCAGGGCCGGTCGAGATCGACCTTGCGCACCCGGGGCTGCATCGGCCCGAACACCGGCACCGTCTCGCTCATGGTTTCCTCCGCCATCGCCGCGGCAGTATGTCCACAGCGGCGGGCGAGGGCCTTGATTGCGATCAAGGTTCGCCGGCGCGGCTCGGTGTCTATTCCCCGCACTGGCTACGAGGGGAGCACCATGAGCATTGCGCTGCCGGCGACATCGGCGACGGGACCGCGGGACCGCACCGGCTACAACGAGGCGATCATCCGTGCCTTTGTCGGCGTCACCGTGTTCTGGGGCGTGGTCGGATTCCTGGCCGGGGTCTACGTCGCCCTGCAGCTCGCCTTCCCGGCGCTGAACTTCGACAGCGAATATCTCAGCTTCGGCCGGCTGCGGCCGCTGCACACCTCGGCGGCGATCTTCGCCTTCGGTGGCAACGCACTGATCGGCACCTCTTTCTTCGTTGTCCAGCGCACCTGTCGGGCGCGGCTGTTCGGCGATCCGCTGCTGCCCTGGTTCGTGTTCTGGGGCTACCAGTTCTTCATCTTCATCGCCGCCCTGGGCTACGTGCTGGGCTACACCCAGGGCAAGGAATACGCCGAACCGGAATGGTACGCCGACATCTGGCTGACCATCGTCTGGGTCGCCTATCTGCTGGTGTTCCTCGGCACCATCCTGCGGCGCGAGGAGCCGCACATCTACGTCGCCAACTGGTTCTATCTCGCCTTCATCGTCACCGTGGCGATGCTGCACATCGTCAACAACCTGTCGCTGCCGGTGTCGTTCTTCGGCGCCAAGAGCTACTCGCTGACCGGCGGCGTGCAGGACGCCATGATCCAGTGGTGGTACGGCCACAACGCGGTCGGCTTCTTCCTGACCGCCGGCTTCCTCGGCATCATGTACTATTTCATCCCCAAGCAGGCGAACCGGCCGATCTATTCCTACCGGCTGTCGATCGTGCATTTCTGGGCGCTGATCTTCCTCTACATCTGGGCCGGCCCGCACCATCTGCACTACACCGCGCTGCCCGACTGGGCGCAGACCCTGGGCATGGTGTTCTCGGTGATGCTGTGGATGCCCTCCTGGGGCGGCATGATCAACGGCATCATGACCTTGTCGGGCGCTTGGGACAAGCTGCGCACCGATCCCGCGCTGCGCTTCTCGGTCACCGCCGTCGGCTTCTACGGCATGTCGACCTTCGAGGGGCCGGTGATGTCGATCAAGCAGGTCAACGCGCTCAGCCACTACACCGACTGGACCATCGGACACGTGCATTCGGGCACCTTGGGCTGGGTCGCCTTCATCGTGTTCGGCGCGCTCTACTACCTGGTGCCGGTGCTGTGGAAGCGGCAGTCGATGTACTCGGTGCGCGCCATCTCCTGGCACTTCTGGATCGCCACCTTCGGCATCGTGCTCTACATCACCTCGATGTGGGTGTCGGGCATCATGCAGGGGCTGATGTGGCGCGCCTACGACGCGCTGGGCTTCCTCGAATACTCGTTCATCGAGACCGTGTCGGCCATGCACCCGTTCTACGTCATCCGCGCCATGGGCGGCGTCTGCTTCCTGGTCGGGGCGTTGATCATGGTCTGGAACGTGGTCATGACCGTGCGCCACGGCGCGCCGCTGGCCAGCGAACGGCGCGCGGTCGCGACGGCGGCCTGAGCAGGAGAGCATCATGCGTTTTTCCCACGCCCTCATCGAGCGCAACGTCATCCTGCTGACCGTGCTGACGCTGATCACCGTCTCCATCGGCGGGCTGGTGCAGATCGTGCCGCTGTTCACCATCGAGACCACCATCGAACGGGTGGAGGGCGTACGGCCCTACACGCCGCTGGAACTGGCCGGCCGCAACGTCTACATCCGCGAAGGCTGCTACGTCTGCCACAGCCAGCAGATCCGGGCCCTGCGCGACGAGGTCGAGCGCTACGGCCATTACAGCCTGGCGGTGGAGAGCATGTACGACCATCCGTTCCAGTGGGGCTCCAAGCGCAACGGGCCGGACCTGGCGCGGGTCGGCGGCAAATACTCCAACGAATGGCACGCCGCGCACATGGCCGATCCGCGCTCGCTGGTGCCGGACTCGATCATGCCCGGCTACCCGTTCCTGAACCGGCCGCTTTCCTATGCCGACATGGGTGCGCATCTGCAGGCCATGCGCGGCGTGGGCGTGCCCTACACCGACGAGATGATCGCCAATGCGGTGGCCGACCTGGAATCGCAGGCCAATCCCGACGGCGACACCGCGCCGCTGCTCAAGCGCTACGCCAATGTCGCGGTGGCGCCGGCGACGGGGGCGGGCGGCAAGCCGACCGAGATGGACGCGCTGATCGCCTATCTGCAGGTGCTGGGCACCATGGTGAAGTTCGACAAGATCGACCTCAAGTCGCTGCAGCAGTGAGGCTGCCATGGACCTGCAAGAATTCTACGGCGCCGTCGCCAGCCTCTGGGTGGTGTGGTTCTTCCTGCTGTTCGCCGGCATCGTCGCCTGGGTCTACTGGCCCCGGCGCCGCAAGCAAATGCAGGAGCGGGCCATGATCCCGCTGCGCGATGACGAGAAGCCAGACGACGCGAAGAAATAAGGGACGCATCATGCCGACCAAGATCGAGAAGGACGCCATCTCCGGCCGCGACACCACCGGCCATGAGTGGGACGGCATCAAGGAGCTGGACAACCCGCTGCCGCGTTGGTGGCTCTATATCTTCTACGCCAGCATCGTGTATTCGCTGATCTACACGGTGCTCTATCCCGCCTGGCCCGGCCTGAGCGGCTACACCGAGGGGCTGCTGGGGTTCTCGCAGCGCGCCGAGACGGCGGCCTCGGTGCAGGCCGGCATCGACCAGCGGGCGCCGATGATGGAGAAGATCAGGGCCGCCTCGCTGCAGCAGATCCGCCAGGACCCGGAGATGCTGAGCTTCGCGCTCAACGGCGGGCGGGTGGTGTTCGCCGACAACTGCGCCACCTGCCACGGCGCCGGCGGTGCCGGCCGCCCGGCCTTTCCGGTGCTGGCCGACGACGACTGGCTGTGGGGCGGGCGGCTGGAGGACATCCACCAGACCATCGCCTATGGCGTGCGCAGCGCCCACGACATGTCGCGCCAGTCGCTGATGCCGCGCTTCGGCGCCGACGAGATGCTGACGCCGGCGCAGATCAACGACGTCGCCGAATACGTGCTGGCGCTGAACGGCCGCGCGACCGACGCCGCGGCGGCGGCGCGCGGCGAGCCGGTGTTCGCCGAGAACTGCGTCGCCTGCCACCTGGAGGGCGGCAAAGGCAATCCGGAGGTCGGCGCCAAGGACCTGACCAACGGCATCTGGCTCTATGGCGGCGACAAGGCCTCGATCGTGCGGATGATCTGGTTCAGTCGCACCAACTCGATGCCGGCCTGGACCGACCGCTTCGATGCGGCGACGCTGAAGATACTGGCGGTCTACGTCCATGCCCTGGGTGGCGGGCAGTAGCGGACGCGATCATGCCCGACGATGGCCTTAGACCCGACGAGGCGATATCGACGCGTACCCAACGGCAGGCGCAGTCGCTGTTCGCCGCGCATATCAAGGTCTATCCGCGCCGGGTCAAGGGGCTCTACCGCACCATCAAGTGGGGACTGCTGGCGGTCTGCCTGGCGATCTACTACCTGGTGCCGTTCATCCGCTTTGACCGCGGCCCCGGCGCGCCCGACCAGGCCGTCCTGATCGACCTGCAGGGACCGCGCGCCTATTTCTTCTGGATCGAGATCTGGCCGCAGGAAGTCTATTACGTCACCGGCCTGCTAATCTTCGCCGCGCTCGGCCTGTTCCTGGCCACCGCGCTGCTGGGCCGCGTCTGGTGCGGCTATGCCTGCCCGCAGACGGTGTGGACCGACTTGTTCATGGCGGTGGAACGGCTGATCGAAGGCGACCGCAATGCGCGCATCCGGCTCGACAAGCAGAAACTGTCGGTCGACAAGGTCACGCGCAAGGGATTGAAGCATGCCGCCTGGTTGCTGATCGCCGCCGGCACCGGCGGCGCCTGGGTGCTGTATTTCGGCAATGCGCCCGACGTGCTGCGCAACGTCTTCACCGGCCAGGCCGATACCGGCACCTATTTCTTCATCGGCCTGTTCACCTTCACCACCTACACGCTGGCCGGCTGGGCGCGCGAACAGGTCTGCACCTATATGTGCCCGTGGCCGCGCTTCCAGGCGGCGATGCTGGACGAGCACAGCCTGGTGGTGACCTACCGCGCCTGGCGCGGCGAGCAGCGCGGCAAGCACAAGAAGGGCCAGAGCTGGGACGGGCGCGGCGACTGCATCGACTGCACCGCCTGCGTCGCGGTCTGCCCGACCGGCATCGACATCCGCGACGGCCACCAGCTCGAATGCATCGGCTGTGGGTTGTGCATCGACGCCTGCAACGAGGTGATGGGCAAGGTTGGCCGCCCGCGCGGCCTCATCGCCTTCGACACGTTCGCCAACACCGCTGCCGCCGCCAAAGGCGGGCGGGCGCGGCTGCGACTGTTGCGCCCCCGGACCCTGATCTACGGCGCGCTGCTTTGCGTGGTCGGGGCGATCATGCTGGGGGCGCTGGCGACCCGCACCACGCTGGACGTGCATGTCCTGCCGGACCGGGCGCCGCTGTTCGTGACGCTGTCGGGCGGCATGATCCAGAACGGCTACACGCTGAAGATCCAGAACCGCGCGCGCGCCGCGGCCGCCCTGACCCTGTCGGTGGACAATCTGCCCGGCGCGCAGATCGAGATTATCGGCCACAATCGGGGCGATCTGGTGCTCGATGTCGGTCCCGATACGGTGGCCAGTTTCCGGGTGCTGCTCAGGACCGCGCGCGCGACGCTGACGGGCCAGAACACGCCCATCGCGATGACGGTGGCCGATGGCGAGCGCACGGTGCGGACCGGAACCGCCTTCCGCGGCCCGGTGAGATGAGGAGCAGGCGATGATCGCAAACCAGTCCAATCGCTACCGCTGGATTCCCTGGCTGTTCGTGGCCGCCATGGGCGTGGTAGTCGCGGTCAATGGCGGGCTGGTCTATTTCGCCATCCGCGAGCCGGTCGGGATCGTGGTCAAGAACCCCTATCAGGACGGCCTGCGCTATAACGAGCGGCTGGCGGAACGGCGCCAGCAGATCGCGCTGGGCTGGCAGGTCGCCGCCGCCGTCGAGGGCGAGATCGCGGCCGGCCCGGTCGAGGTGCGGGTCGAGGCCAAGGACCGCGACGGCGCGCCGCTGTCCTCCCTGGCCGGCAGCATACGCTTCGAGCGGCCGGTCGAGCGGCTGGCCCCGGTCGAGGCCGAGCTGACGCCGGTCGGCGACGGCCATTACGTCGCCGCCGCGCGGCTGCCGCGGGCCGGCCAGTGGGATCTCACGGTCGAGTTCACCGACGGTATGGCGCGTCACAGCGCCAGCAGCCGGGTCGGCGTGCGATGAACCATGTCGCGCCCCATCTCGAACTGGCCGCGGCGGCGAGCGGGCATTGCCTGCATTGCGGCGCGGCCACGCCGTCGGACGGGGAGCGCTATTGCTGCGCTGGCTGCGAGGCCGCGCACGGCCTGATCGAGGATCTGGGCCTCGACCTCTATTACCGCCGGCGGACGCTCGATCCCACGCAGCGGGCGCCGCGGCCGGAGGAGCAGGCAAGGCCGGACTACGCCGCCTTCATCCGCGATGCCGGCGACGGCGCCTGCCGGCTCGACCTTGCCATCGACGGGCTGCACTGCGCCGCCTGCGTCTGGCTGATCGAATCGGTTCTGGCGAAGCAGCCCGACGTGACGGCCGCCCGGGTCAACATGACGACGCGGCGGCTGCGGCTGGGCTGGCGCGGACCCGCCGGCCGGGGGGCCGAGCTTGCCGAACTGGTCGGCCGTCTGGGCTATCGCGTGGTGCCGTTCGACCCGGCGATCCTGAACGCTACCCGCAGCGAGGCTGACCGGCAGCTGCTGCGCGCCATGGCGGTGGCGGGTTTCGCCGCCGCCAATGTCATGCTGCTGTCGGTGGCGGTGTGGGCCGGGCACGCCCAGGGCATGGGGCCAGCGACGCGCGATCTGATGCACTGGGTGTCGGCGCTGATCGCCCTGCCGGCGATACTTTATTCCGGCCGGCCGTTCTTCCGCTCCGCCCTGGCCGCGCTGCGGGCCGGGCGCACCAATATGGACGTGCCGATCAGCATCGGCGTGCTGCTGGCCTCGGGCATGAGCCTGGTCGAGACCATCGGCGGCGGCAAGCACGCCTATTTCGATTCGGCCATCACGCTGCTGTTCTTCCTGCTGGTCGGCCGCTATCTCGACGAGCGGGCGCGTGGCCGCGCGCGCGGCGCGGTAGAGCATCTGCTGGCCTTGCAGTCGACCAGCGTCAACGTGCTGCAGCCCGACGGCAGCCTGCAGGCGATGCCGCCGTCACAGGTCGCGCCGGGCGCGCGCATTGCGGTGGCGGCGGGCGAGCGCATCGGTGTCGACGGCGTGGTGCGCGAGGGCCGTTCCGATGTCGATACCTCGCTGGTCACCGGCGAAACCGTGCCGGCGGCGTTGGCGCCGGGCGACGCGGCCTTTGGCGGCACGGTAAACATCTCCGCGCCGCTGGTGCTGGAGGTCACGGCCACTGGCGATGCCACCTTGCTGGCGCAGATCGTGCGGCTGATGGAGGCGGCGGAGCAGGGGCGGGGCCGCTACGTGGCTCTGGCCGACCGCGTCTCGCGCCGCTACGCGCCGGTGGTGCATTGCACGGCGACGCTGACTTTCGCCTATTGGACATTGATCGCCGGCATGGCGTGGCAGCCCGCACTGCTGATCGCCGTCTCGGTGCTGATCATCACCTGCCCCTGCGCACTGGCGCTGGCGGTGCCGGTGGCGCAGGTGGTGGCCAGCACGCGGCTGATGCGGCGCGGCACGCTGATCAAGTCGCCGACCGCGCTGGAGCGGCTGCGCGACGTCGATACGGTGGTGCTCGACAAGACCGGCACCCTGACCGTGGGGCGGCCGGAGCTGATCGAGGACCGCGCCTTGAATAAAGAGCTGCTGCAGGAAGCCGCATCGCTGGCCGTGGTCAGCCGCCATCCGCTGGCGCAGGCGCTGGTGCGGGCCGCCGGTCCGGTAGCGGCGGCCGCGGAGGTGGTGGAAATGCCCGGGCAGGGCCTGCAGCGGCAGACGCCGGCCGGCGAGGCGAGGCTGGGCAGCCGCGCTTTCGCCGGCAGCGACACCGGCCTGCTGCATGCCGATCTCGAACTCTGGTTCCGCCGTCCCGGCATCGAACCGGTCTGCTTTCGCTTCCGCGACCGGCTGCGCGAGGATGCGGCGCAGACCGTCGCGCTGCTGCGCCGGCGCGGCTATCGCGTGCTGCTGCTGTCGGGCGACCGCAAGCAGACCGTGGCGCGAATGGCGCGCGAGGCGGGCATCGAAGAGTGGCGGGCCGAAATGCGGCCGCAGGAGAAGCTGGAAATCCTGGGCCAACTGGCGGCCGAAGGCCGGCGCTGCCTGATGGTGGGCGACGGGCTGAACGACGGGCCGGCGCTGGCGGCGGCCAGCGTGTCGGCGTCGCCGGCCACCGGCGTCGATCTGGCCAAGAATGCCGCCGACGTAGTGTTCCAGGGCGCGAAGCTGGCGCCGGTGGCGGAAATGCTGGACGTGGCGCGCCGCGCCCGCGCCATCATGAAGCAGAACCTGGCCATTGCGCTGCTCTACAATCTGGGCGCCGTGCCGATCGCGGTGATCGGGCTGGTGACGCCGCTGGTTGCCGCCATCGCCATGTCGTCCTCGTCGCTGATCGTGATCGCCAATTCGCTTCGGCTGCAGCTTGCCGGCAGGCGCTAGGAGGTACGATGGAAGGACTGCTCTATCTGATACCCGTCGCCCTGCTGCTGGGGCTGCTGGGGCTTGCCGCCTTCCTGTGGTCGATGCGCTCGGGCCAGTTCGACGACCTCGACGGCGCTGGAAGCCGCATCCTGTTCGACGACGATGAGCGCTGAGGGAGAAGGATGATGGACAAGCTTGCGATCTGGCTGACCGGACTGGTGATGGCGGTGCTGGCCATTGTCGGCTTGAAACTGGCGGCCGATGCCCGCGACCTGGGGATGACGATCTTCGGCAGCGGGCTTTTCATGTTCGCCGCCGTCTTCGGCTTCGGCCTGCTGAAGAGCTTCGCCGACCGCTTCTACGACGGCCGCGAGGAATCCTAGACGCCGCAGCTGTGCTTCAACCGCTTCGCCTCGTCCTGAGGAACGAGCGCAGCGAGTGTCTCGAAGGACAAGCTAAGCGAAGAACGTCACTGTGGCATGCCCTTCGAGACGCGGCCCATGCGGGCCGCTCCTCAGGGCGAGGGAACAGGGATGTAAATCATGTTTTGACGCAATCGCGTGCGATTCTATCCGATTGTGATTCGTGCTAGACGCCATCAGCGAAGCCGCGCCAGGGATGCACCTGCCGCCAGTGGCGGGCGATGTCGACGCGCCTGCAGATCCACACGTCCTTGTGGGACTGCACGTAGTCGACGAAACGCTCCAGTGCGGCGAAGCGGCCGGGCCTTCCGGCCAGCCGGCAATGCAGGCCGATCGACATCATGCGCGGGCTGCGCTGGCCCTCCCGGTGGAGCACGTCGAAGGCGTCCTTCAGGTAGGAGAACCAGCCATCGCCTGAGGTGAAGCCCGGCGGCACCGAAAACTTCATGTCGTTGTTGTCCAGCGTGTAGGGGATGATCAGGTGGCCCTTGCCGGCCACCTCGACCCAGTAGGGCAGATCGTCGTTGTAGGCGTCGGCGTCGTAGAGGAAGCCGCCTTCCTCGGCCACGATGCGGCGGGTCTGCGGGCTGATGCGGCCGGTGTACCAGCCCAGCGGCCGCTGCCCGGTCAACCGCTCGATGGCGGCGATGGCTTTGTGCAGGTGCTCGCGCTCGATCTCTTCCGGCACGTTCTGGTAGTTGATCCAGCGATAGCCGTGGCTGGCGATCTCGTGGCCGGCCTCGACCATCGCCCGGGTCGCGGCCGGATGCCGCTCCAGCGCCAGCCCGACGCCGTAGCAGGTGAAGTTGATGTTCCGTTCGGCGAAGAGCCGCAGGATGCGCCACACGCCGACCCGGCTGCCGTACTCGTATTGCGATTCGGTCGACAGGTCGCGGGCGCCGATCACCGGCTGGCCGCCGGGTACTTCGGTCAGGTAGATTTCCGAGCCGGCATCGCCGTTGAGGACCGTGTTCTCGCCGCCTTCCTCGTAGTTCAGCACGAACTGCACCGCCAGCTTGGCGCCGCCCGGCCACTGCGGATCGGGCGGGTTGTCGGCATAGCCGATCAGGTCGCGGAACACTTCATACGCCATTGGCATTCCTCTTGCTTCGATCCGTTGCGCGGCATGCCGATGCAATTGCTGCGATGCGATAACTGACGGTAGGATAGACCAGGTTTCGGGGAAAAGGGGTCCCATGGCAGAAAAACTCGCCGCTGCGGTCAGCGAGAGCCGGCTGTGGCAGAGGCATGCCGACATGGCCAAGATCGGCGGCACGCCCAAGGGCGGCGTCAACCGGCTGGCGCTGACGCCGGAGGATAATCGCGCCCGGCAGCTACTCTGCTCCTGGGCGGCCGCCCGCAACTACCAGGTCTTCGTCGACGGCATCGGCAATCTCTTCGTGCGCCGGTCCGGCGCCGATGCCGAGGCCGCCCCAGTCATGTCCGGTTCGCACATGGACACCCAGCCGACCGGCGGCCGGTTCGACGGCATGTACGGCGTGCTGGCCGCGTTCGAGGCGCTGGAGGCGCTGGACGATGCCGGCATCGCGACCAAGCGGCCGATCGAGGCGGTGGCCTGGACCAACGAGGAGGGCTCGCGCTTCCAGCCCGGCACCATGGGCTCGGCGGTGTTCTCCGGCATGAAACCACTGGCGGCGTTTCTGGACGTGGTCGATTCCGCCGGCGTGCGCTTCGGCGAGGCGTTGCAGCAATCGCTGGCGGCAACGCCGCAGGCCGCCCGTCGCGACTTCCAGATCCCGGTCTCGGCCTATGTCGAGGCCCATATCGAGCAGGGGCCGCGGCTGGAACTGGCCGGCAAGCCGATCGGCGTCGTCACCGGCATCCAGGGCTCGCGCTGGTTCACCATCGAGGTGACGGGCGAGGAGGCGCATGCCGGCACCACGCCGCTGGCCGTGCGCAAGGACGCTTTCCGCGCCGCCGTCGCCATGGCGCAGGCGCTGCAGGAACTGATGCAGGATCCGACCGACACGGTGCGCTTCACCATCGGCCGCTTCGAGGTCATGCCCGGCTCGCCCAACACCGTGCCGGGCCGGGTGCTATTCACCATCGATTTCCGCCATCCGCAGGACGAGGTCATCGCCCGGCTGGGCGATCAGGTCGAGCCGATCTGCCAGGCGCTGGCCGGGCCCTGCGGCGTGACGGTGAAGGAGACCTCGCGCCATCCCTCGACCTGGTTCGACCGCGAGATTGTCGACATGGTGGCGCGCGCCACCGATGCGCTGGGCCTGCCCAAGATGGAGCTGTTCTCCGGCGCCGGCCACGATGCGCGCTGCCTGCAGCCCTTGTGCCCCACGGGCATGATCTTCGTGCCCTGCGCCAAGGGCATCAGCCACAACGAGGCGGAAGACGCCTCGCCCTCGGACCTCGCCGCCGGCGCCCGGGTCCTGGCCTCCGTCCTGCGCGAGCTTGCCGACCGATGAGTGAAAAGAATCTGGCCGACACGCTGGCCAACACGCTGGTGGGCATCCTGTCCGACCTGATCGCCATTCCCAGCCCCTATCCGCCGTCCGACAGCGTCGCCATCTGCGCCTATACCGCCGATTTCCTGCGCCAGGCCGGCTATGACGTCGAGATCGCCAGCCGCACCAAGGGCATCGACAATGTCGTGGCGCGGTTGGGCAAAGGCAGCCCGGTCATCGCCTTCAACGCCCATGTCGACACGGTCGGCGTCGGCGAGCGCGCCAACTGGATCACCGATCCGTTCACGCCGGTGGTGAAGGACGGGCATGTGTTCGGGCTCGGCGCCGGCAACTGCAAGGGCAGCATGGCGGTGCAGCTCTGGCTGGCGCGGGAGATCGCCCGCCGCGGCGGGCCGGGCAAGGGCGAGGTGATCTTCACCTTCGTCGGCGACGAGGAGACGCTGGGGCCGGACGGCATGGCCTATCTGCGCGAGGCGGACAAGGTGCGGCCCGATGCCCTGATCCTGGGGGCGCAGACCGAGAACCAGCTCATCGTCGCCGAGCGCGGCGTGCTGTGGGCCCGCATCACCACCACCGGCCGGGCCGCCCATGCCGGCGCGCCGCATAATGGCGACAACGCCATCATGCGCATGGTGCGCATCGTCACCCATCTCGACCATGCCCTGATGCCGCTGCTGGCCAAGCGCCAGGACGGACCGCTGCGCTCGACTATCAATATCGGCATGTTCCACGGCGGCCATAACACCAACGTGGTACCCAGCCTGTGCACGGTCGAGATCGACCGCCGCCTGCTGCCGGACGAGACGGTGAAAGACGCCTATGCCGAGCTGGAGCGGCTGGTGAACGGGGCGGGCGAGCTGGCTGGCAGCTACAAGGTCGAGTTCCTGACCGGCACCAACGGTTTTGCCGCGCCCGAAGGCGGGCAGGCCGTGGCGGCGTTCAAGGACGCCATCAGGGAACAGACCGGCGGCGAGGCGCGCTTCCTGACCGCCACCGGCGTCAGCGACGGCCGCTACTACGCCGACGACGGCATCGAGATTCTCAATTTCGGTCCCGGCTCGGGCGCGCAAGGCCATGCCGCCAACGAATCGGTGCCGATCGCCGCGATGGTCGAGGCGGCGCAGATCCAGCTTGGCGTGGTGCAGCGGCTGCTGGGCGTGAAGTAGAAATTTCGAACCTCACCTATGCGTGTTCCACAGACGAAAACAGTTGAAATCGGATTGTGAACAATGATCTGTCGTGTCGATATTCCGGACAGACAGAGCGGATTGCACTTTGACCGACAATAACGAGCCGAGCCGCTGGTACAGCCTGTCGATTCTGGCCGGGGCGGCGCTGATGCTGAGCCTCAGCATGGGCATGCGCCAGAGCATGGGCTTGTTTCAGCCGCACATGATCCGCGACTTGGGTATCACGGCGGGCGATTTCTCGCTGGCGCTGGCGATCCAGAACATCGTCTGGGGCATCACCCAGCCTTTCGTCGGCATGCTGGCCGACCGGCTGGGCTATCGCCGGGTCACCATCGCCGGCGCTCTGCTCTATCTCGTCTGCATCGCGGCGACGACGCAGGCCAGCTCGGCCTTCGAACTGATCCTGTTCGCCGGTTTCGGCGTCGGGCTGTCGCTCTCCGGCACCGCCTCCAGCCTCGCCATGGCGATCACCTCGCGCACCGTGGCGCCGGCGCGCCGCAGCGTCATGATGGGCAGCGTCTCGGCGATGGGTTCGCTGGGCACGGCGTTCACCGCGCCGCTGGCGCAGGCGCTGATGCAGGATTACGGCTGGCAGATGGCGCTGTTCGCCTTTGTCGGCTTGGCGGCGGCGATGCTGCCCGCCGCTTTCCTGGCCGGTGGCGCCGACCGCATCAAGTCCGGCATCGTCGGCCGGCCGCAATCGGTGGGCGAGGCGGTCAGCGAGGCGCTGCGCCATCGCGGCTACATGGTGATGGCGATCGCCTTCTTCGTCTGCGGCCTGCAGCTGGTATTCCTGACCACCCATCTGCCGACCTACCTGGCGCTGTGCGGCATGGACCCGACCCTGGGCGCCAGCGCGCTGGCGCTGATCGGCATGTTCAACGTGTTGGGCTCGTATCTGTTCGGATGGCTGGGTGGACGCTATTCCAAGCGCGTGCTGCTGGGCGGCATCTACGTGCTGCGCTCGATATTCATCACCGTCTATTTCACCACCCCGCCCAGCGCCACCTCGACCCTGATCTTCGCCGCCGCCATGGGCACGCTGTGGCTGGGCGTGGTGCCGCTGGTCAACGGTCTGGTCGTGCACCTGTTCGGCCTGCGCTACATGGCGACCATCACCGGTATCGCTTTCTTCAGTCATCAGCTTGGATCCTTTGTCGGCGCCTGGGGCGGCGGGCTGATCTACGACTGGCTGGGCTCCTACGACCTGGCCTGGCAGCTTGCGGTGCTGATCGGCCTGATTGCCGGCTCGGCGCAGATGATGATGAACACCACGCCGCCGGCACGGCTGCGCTCGGCGTCTTCGCTCGGCGCCGGCGAATAGCGGTCTTTACGGCTTGAGAGTGGTCAAAAAAGCGGCACCCGATTGTCGTTGAGCAGCGAAAGCCGGTTTGCCGCAACGGCTTTTATTGAGAAGCATTCGCAATAGCAGTAGCCTTGACCCGTGCCGTCCAGGTTGGACGGAAACGGAGCGATCTCATGAAGTACAGGGCGAAAGTCTGGGTGGGCGTTGGCGCCTGCCTGCTGACCGGCGCGACGGCCGGCCAGATTGCGGACCACGATCTGTCGGCGGCGAAGCTGATGTTCACGCCGGCCTTTGCCGCTGGCGGCGGCGGCGAGAAAGGCGAGGGTGGTGAAGGCGGCGAGGGCGGCGGCGTGCCCGAGACCTACAAGCTTAGCTCCACCGATCCCAATGCCTTCAGCTTCGACGCCAAGCCGCAGATCGCGGCCTATTCGACCCTGGTCTACGAAAGCTACAAGGCCAGCCACGCCGCCGCGCTGTCGCTGCAGCAATCCATCGAGGCGTTCCTGGCCAAGCCCAGCGCGGTGAGCCTGGCGCGGGCCCGTTTCGCCTGGATCAATGCGCGCATTCCCTATCTGCAGACCGAGGCCTTCCGCTTCTACGACGGTCCGATCGACTTCGCCGACGTGGACAAGGACGAGGAAGGCCCGGAAGGGCGCATCAACGCCTGGCCGCTCAATGAGGCCTTCATCGACTACGTCAAGGGCAAGCCCAATAGCGGCCTGGTCAACGACACCAGGGTGAAGCTGAGTGCCGCGGCGATTCTGGAGCGCGACCAGGTCAGCGACGAGGCCGACGTCACCACCGGCTGGCATGCCATCGAGTTCCTCCTCTGGGGCCAGGACCTCAATCCGGTCGGGCCGGGCGACCGCAAGGCCGACGACTACATTGCCGGCAAGGGCAACAATGATCGCCGTCGCCTCTACCTGAAGACGGTGACCGCCATGCTGGTCGATGACCTGGCCGGGCTGGTGCAGGCGTGGGAGCCGGGCAGGCCGGACAATTATGCCACCCGGTTCGCCGCCCTCGACCAGCGCGAGGCGCTGGGACGCATCCTCAACGGCATCGCCATGCTGGCCGGCCACGAGCTGATGAGCGAGCGGCTGGCGGTGGCGCTGGACAGCGGCGACCAGGAGGACGAGCACTCCTGCTTCTCCGACACCACGCGCAACGATTTCATCTACAACACGCGCGGCATCCGCAACGTCTGGTTCGGCGATGTCGGCGGCTTCAACGGGCCGGGGCTGGACGAATTGCTGGGCGGCATCGATCCGGCGCTCAATGCGCGGGTGATCGGGCTGATCAACCGCGCCGAAGCCGCCGTCGCCGCCCTGCCGCAGCCTTTCGACCAGATCCTCGCCGCGCCCAAGGACAGTCCCGAGCGCAAGCTGGCGGAGGAGGCGGTCGTCGCCTTCCGGGAACTGGCGGCCGGGCTGAAAGATGCCGGCGCCCGGCTGGGCGTGCTGGTTTCGGTCTCCGACTGAACCATGATCGCAGCGCCATGGCGGGCGGCGGGACTCTGTCTCGTCGCCTTCCTGCTCGCGGCGTCGGTCTCGGCGCAGGAGAAGGAGCCGCCGCTCGGCGCGCTGCTGGGCGGCGACACCACCGTCTTCGCCAGCAACCAGAACGCCTTCACCCTGCAGGCCCGGAACCTGCCGGTCGAGGACCAGCGCGCCTTCTTCTTCGGCAACCGCCTGTTCAACACCAACTGGGTGATCGCCCCGTCCTCGACCACGACCTTCGACGGGCTGGGACCGACCTTCAACCGCGTGTCCTGTTCGGGCTGCCACCTGCGCGACGGCCGCGGCCAGCCGCCGGCCCAGCCGGGCGAGGAGATGCTGTCCATGCTGGTGCGGCTGAGCGTGCCGGGGACGGCCGAGGACGGCGGGCCCAAGCCGCATCCCGCCTATGGCGACCAGCTCAATGACCGCGCCATTCCCGGCGTCAAGCCGGAAGGCCGCGCGGTGATCGCGTGGCAAGAGGAGCCCGGCCGCTACGGCGACGGCGAATCCTACTCGCTGCGCCGGCCGGTCCTCAGTTTCGTTGATCTGGCTTATGGACCGCTGGGTCGCGACACTATGGTTTCGGCCCGGGCGGCGCCGGCCGTGATCGGCATGGGGCTGCTGGAGGCGGTTCCGGACGAAACCCTGCTGGCGCTGGCCGATCCCGACGACCGCGATGGCGACGGGATTTCCGGCCGCGTCAACCGGGTCCATGACGTGCTGAGCGGCAAGACGGCGATCGGCCGCTTCGGCTGGAAGGCCAATGTGCCGGGCATCCGTCAGCAGATCGCCATGGCGGCCATCGGCGATATCGGGTTGACCACCTCGATCTTTCCCGAACAGAACTGCCCGCCGGTCCAGACCGCTTGCCGCGCGGCCGAGACCGGCGGCGCGCCGGAGATCAGCGACGAATTCCTCGACCGGCTGGAACTCTACAGCCAGACCCTGGGAGTGCCGGCGCGCCGCAATGTCGACGATCCGCCGGTGAGGCGCGGCGAGGCGCTGTTTTCCGAGATCGGTTGCGCCGCCTGCCACCGCACCACGCTGCGGACCGGCAACCATCCGACCCGGCCCTACCTGTCGGACCAGACCATCCACCCCTTCACCGACCTGCTGCTGCACGACATGGGCGAGGGGCTGGCCGACGGGCGGCCGGATTTCCTGGCCACGGGCAGCGAATGGCGCACGCCGCCGCTATGGGGGCTGGGGCTGCTGCGGGTCACCAACAAGCACGAGTTCCTGCTGCATGACGGGCGCGCCCGCGGCCCGGCCGAGGCGATCCTGTGGCATGGCGGCGAGGCGGAAGCAACCAAGGAGCGCTTCCGCACCTTGCCGAAGCCCGACCGCGCGGCGCTGGTCGCGTTCCTGCGTTCGCTTTAGCAAACCGCTGGAAAGCCCAACTGGCTGAAGCTGAGAAATGCGTGCCGGCGGCGTTGGAGACGGCTGCGGATCAACTCGATCCGCCCGAGACAGCCGGCGCTTCGACAATTCCGGCTTTCTCGCGCCGAGAGCGAGTGGACCATATGTTGACGATCAATAGTGAGAGCCGCCAATGGCATCAGATGGTGATGACGATCTTTCCAAAGTGCTTGTTGGAGCGCATGTAGTCATGAGCAGTGCTCAAGTCCTCCAGGGGGAATGTCCTGTCAATTGGTATCCGAATGCGCCTTGAAGCAATCTCCTCAGTGAGGTCGGCAACTACGGCCGACACGATGGCATCGATTTCCTGCGCATTGCGGGTCCGAAAAGTCACTCCGATATAGTTTATGCGCTTGAATGCATGCAGATCGAAATCGAAATCGCCAGTCATCCCTGCTAGGCGCCCGACGTTAATGATACGTCCTCCGACCTTGCAAGCTTTCAGGTTTCCGTTCGCCGCATCACCCGACAACATGTCTATGATCAGATCGACCCCTTTATCCTGCGTCGCCGCCTGAACTGCCTCCGGCCAGTCCTTATCGCCGGTATCGATGCCCAGATCCGCACCCATGCCCGTAAGCTTCTCGAGCTTGGGTTTGCTGCGCGCCGCCACCAGAACCGTGCTCGCCTTTCGCCATTTCGCGATCTGCATGCCGATGATGCCCACGCCGGACGCCGCGCCCTGTATGAGCACTGTCTCTCCCGGCTGAAGATGTCCGGCCGTCAGGAGCGCGTTATGCATCGTCATAAGCGCGATGGGCAGCGCTGCGGCGTCAATGAGATCCACGTCGTCGGGAACGGGAATCAGAAGCTCGGGCCGCGCCTTGCAGAATTCCGCCTGAGCGCCGGTCGCCCAGCCCATCACCCTGGCGCCCAGCTTCAAAGACGTCACGTCCTTGCCCAGCTTCACGACTTCGCCGGCAAACTCGATCCCCGCAACTGGCAGATCCTGCGCCGAGGCGATCTGGCTATAACTGAGCGACAGAGCCAATTCGCCTCTGTTCAGCCCCGCAGCCTTGACCCGAACAAGAACCTCGTGGTCGGCAATCTCGGGAACGGGAACGTCTTCAATCGCGATATACGGGATTTTTCCCTTGCTTGCCACCAGAGCTGCCCTCATCCCGGCCTCACTCCCTTCAAAGAGCGGACCTGATCCCGCAGGTCACGCTTGAGAATCTTTCCATAGTTGCTCTTGGGCAGTTCGTCGATGAAGTAATACTCCTTCGGCCGCTTGAACCGGGCTATGTGCCGAAGGCACAGCTGGTCCAGTTCGTTGGCGTTCAAGGCTCTGCCCGGCAGCGGCGCTACCACGGCAACAACTTCCTCGCCCCAATCCGGATGCGCTCTGCCGATGATTGCGGCCTCGGAAACGCCGGGGTGGGTCAACAGGATTTCCTCTATTTCACGAGGGTAAATATTCGAACCGCCGGAGATGATCAGATCCTTGGACCTGTCCTTCAGCGTCACCAGCCCGTCTTCTTCCATCATGCCGAGATCGCCGGTATGAAGCCATCCGTTGCGAATGGCTTTCCGGGTGGCATCCGGATCGCGCCAGTATCCAAGCATGCACACGTCGCTTCTGGCGGTCACTTCACCGATCTCGCCAGGCGGCAGCTCATGCCCATCTTCGCCAACGATACGAATGTCCACGCCAGTGCGGGCGATCCCTACCGAACCCAGGCGGGCGGCGTATCTGGGATGGGAAGCGTCGAGATGCATGCGCTTTGGAAGGAAGGTCAAAGTGTTTGGCATTTCGCCCTGGCCGTATGCCTGCAACAGGCGGGGGCCAATGACTGAAAGCGCATGCTTTAGATCCTGGACGTACATCGGCGCGCCGCCGTAGAAAATCGTCCGGATCGATTCCAGCTTCGCCGATCCCATTCCCGAATATCGGGCCAGCCGCGTCAGCATCGTCGGCGCCGCCATGAACGTCATGTTTTCATACAGATGCGTCAAGGCGACGATTTCCGCCGGATCGAAGCTGCTCCCTGCCGGAATGATCTGATGCGACGCTTTTGCGATATGCGGCAACGCATACAAACCGCTGCCATGCGAGAGGGGAGCGGCATGAAGGATGCAGTCCTCTTCGGTCAGATTGTCGATGTCGGCATAGTATCGGAGCGACATTTGCGTCAGACTCCGGTGGGTCAGGACAGCGCCCTTCGGGCGACCGGTCGTGCCGCTGGTATAGAACAGCCAGGCCGGATCGTCGTATGACGCATCCCATCGCGGGATGTCGTCGCTCGCGAACAGGTTCCGGTACTCGTCGTCGTCGACGGATATGATTCGTCCTAAGGTGGGAACCTCATCCAGTACACCGGTCAGCTCTTCCGCCAGATCGCTGGTGGCAAAGCACACCATCGCTTCGCTGTGTCTGAGGATAAATGCGATTTCCTTCGGATGGAGTTTTGCGTTGATGGGCACCACGCATAAACCGGCATGCCATCCCGCAAACATCGTTTCGAGATACTGAGGACAATTCTTCATTGCTATTCCGATACGCGCTCCCGGTTGCAGCATGAGCCGATGGCGCATGGCGCCGGCGAGGGCGGGTACGCGGGCTAGAAAAGCACCGTACGACAAGGGCGGCCCTCCGGCGACGGAGAGCGCCGGACGCTCGGGAAAGGCTTTGGCGGCAGTCGCGAGGAGGCGGGCGATATTCATCGAGCTAGGTTCGTCCCAGGATAGTGACGCTGGCCGCAGCCTCTTCGCACCCGAGCAAACCGCCGCCATTCTCCGCCAGGGCAAACCGGGGCTTCTCCACTTGCCGCTTGCCGGCCTCGTTACGGAGCTGGGTGACCAGCTCATGGATCTGGGCCAGACCGGTGGCGCCGATCGGATGGCCTTTCGATTCCAGTCCACCGGAAGGGTTGATCGGAATGCGGCCCCCCAGACTGAAATCGCCGCGTTCCGCGTGATGCCCAGCTGCCCCAAATTCGGAAAAGCCCAGGCACTCCGCCTGCAGGATTTCGCCGAATGCCGACGCATCATGGACTTCGGCGACGGAGATGTCCTCCGGCCCCAGACCCGACTTCTCATATGCGGCAAGAGCCGCCCTGCGGCAGGCGTGATTGCCGTAATCGGCCGGCTGCCGGTCGCTTCCCGACACCAGGACGCTCGCTTGCACCTTTACGGCACGGTGACGGTCGAATCGGCTCAGTGCATCGTCGCTGGCAAGCACGACGGCTGCCGCTCCGTCGCTTATGGGGGAGCACATCGGAAGCGTCAGGGGCCATGCAATTACCCGAGCTGCCAGCACTTCATCGATCGAGATGTCGCTGGTGTACTGCGCCAGCGGATTGAGCGTCGAGTTGAAGTGGTTCTTGGCCGAGATTGCGGCCAGCTGTCGCTGCGTTGTACCGAACGTCTCCATGTGCAGCTTGGCCAGCGCCGCATACACGTCCATGAAGACGCTTCTGGCCCCCTCGGCTGAAGTGCCAGCGGGTGGCGTCACGCTGGCGCCCAACTTCGTCAATCGCTCCGTTGTATTGGCAACATCGTGGACGTCCCACGCCCCGTCGAATATTGCCATGCTTAGCGACTTGTCCTCGCAGATCATCTTTTCGGACCCGACCGCTATCGCCACGTCCGCAAGACCCGCCTTGAGGTAGGCAAAGGCCAGATTGAAGGCGGTAGCGCCGCTGGCGCAGGCGTTCTCGGCATTGATCACCGGGATGCGCTCGATACCGGCATGGCGGAGGGCAATTTCCCCTCCGATCATGTGCTGTCCCTCAATGACCGACTGGGAGGTGTTGGAGAAAAACGCCGCCTTGAGATCCGTCAAATTCGCGTTGGCGTCCCGCATGGCCAAACTCACGGCATCTTTGGTCAGATCCTTGATGCTGAAGCCCCGATGTCGGCCGAATCTGGTCATGCCGACGCCAACCACGTACACATCGCTCATAACGGTCGATACTCCACGCCGAGAAGGTAGTCGGTGCTATTTCACCAGCGGGCATTCACTCTCGGCAATGGGACGTCCGACTTCATTGCCGGCCACGGTACGGAGCATCTTGTAGTAATCCCACGGATACTTCGACTCGCTCGGGGACTTCACTTCGACCAGGTAGAAGTCGCGCACCACCCGGCCGTCGTTCCGCAGACGGGCATTCCTGGTGTAGAAGTCGTTGACGGGCGTATCGCGCATCTTCTGCATCACGACATCCGGTGCCTTGTCGTTCAGCGCCGCGACCGCCTTCAAATAGTGGGTAATGGCGCTATACACGCCGGCATGAACCTGTCCGGGCATCGAACCGTTCATTTGAGCGGCGTAGCGCTTGGCGAACTGCCGGGTCTCTTCCGACATGTCCCAGTAGAAGGAGGTCAGGAACTGCATGCCCTGAGCCCGTTCCAAACCGATGGCGTGAACGTCCTGAATGAACATGAACAGCGTGCTCAGCTTCTGGCCGGAACTGGCGATCTGAAACTCGCTCGCCGACTTCAGCAGGTTGGTGAGGTCGCCGGTGGCGCTCGCGATTCCAACTACTTTCGCTTTAGATGCCTGCGCCTGCAGCATGAATGAGGAGAAATCCAACGTCCCGACCGGATGATACACTCTCCCCACGACGCTGCCGCCGCTCTTCGGCAGGAAAGCGCGGAACGCATTCTCCGACGCTTTGCCAAGAGCGTAGTCGGCAACGATGAGAAACCAGGTGTCGGCGCCGCTTGCACTTGTCGCCTGCGTCAAGCCCTGCACAAAGCTGTAAGTGTCGTAGATCCAGAGCGCGCCCCGCGGGGAGCACTGCTTCCCGATCAATTCTTCGGTACCGGACCCGACGTTGAACACCAGCCCTCTGTTGGAATCCCTGGTGAGCGCCTGGACACCCAGAGATATGGCTGAATTCGACAGATCGAAAATGGCGTCGACACCATCGACATCGTACCACTTGCGGGCGATGGTCAGACCGACATCGGGCTTGTTCTGATGGTCCGCGACAACGAGTTCGACGGGCACGCCCTTCATGAAGCTCTTGGCGTCTTCAATGGCGAGCCTCGCTGCGACGACCGAGCCGACACCCGCCGAGCCGGAGTAAACTCCGGACTGATCGTTCATGACGCCGATTTTCACGCCTTTCGGTGCTTCCTGCGCGCTCACGACTGCAGTCGTCGTAGCCAGCAACAGACACATCGCCGCCAGTGCACGGATCATTTTCAGCCCTCCCTACGTTTAGTGGCCTTCATCCGGCAGGCGCGGTGAATGTGGAGATGCGCTGCCGCGAAAGCTGGACTCCTCCCGCTTTTCCAAGATCTGCTTTTTTGTGTTCTTTCTTTCGACCAGGTAACCCTAGCTTTTCGTCCGCAACGTCGAATAGATAATATTTTTGTCAGGGTGATAACCATAGGTGATCGTCATGCGCTTACGGCAATTGCAGATCTTTTTGGCCGTCGTTGCCTGCGGCAGCATACGCGCCGCCGCCCGACACGAAAAACTCTCTCAACCAACAGTTACAAAGACCATTCGCCAGCTCGAACGGGATCTGGGCGTGCCGCTGTTTGAAAGATCAATCAACGGGACGAGCCTGACCCGCTTCGGCCATGCCTTCAGTCGTCGCGCGCGTTCGATCGTCCTGGAACTGGACCGAGCTTCGACGGAAATCTCGCAATTGCGCGGAGGTTACACCGGCACGGTCACCGTAGGCCTGACGCCGACCTCTTCCTTGTTGCTGGTGGGTCCCGTTACCCAGCGATTCAGAAAGAGCTATCCGAATATCCAACTGCGTTTTATCGATGGAATGTATGAATTTCTGAATGTCGGCTTGCGCGAAGGCCTGCTTGATTTCGCCATCGGCCCGACAATGCCGATACAACCCGCCGACGATCTCGAAGCAATCCCCCTGTTCGAGAGCGAGGTTGTCCCCATGGTGCACAAAGGGAACAAACTGGCGAAGGTTCGGTCCTTAAGTGACCTCTGCGATCACCTGTGGGTATCGCCGGGCGCAACGAGTCACATGCTATTGGCGGCCACGTTTGAAGTTTACAAACTGAAACCACCGCAGATTGTAGAATGCGAATCACTCTCCTGCTGGCTCGAGTTCGTCGTAAATCACGAATTCATCGCTTTGCTTCCGAGGAAGATTCTTAACAGCAACATCTTTGTGCAGATGCTGGAAGAAATTCCGGTAAAGGAAACGTTTCAGTCGGCGCAGTACTGCTTGTTCCGCCGCACGCGCATGCCGTTGCCTCCTGCGGCTGAAGTGCTGGCCAAGGAGTTCATAACCGAATCGATTAGAAAGCACAGGACCTCAAGGCCGCCAGTCAAGACAAGGAACTCCATCGATCAACCCGGCGGCAGAAAGCCAAAAGCGATAACATCTGGCTATCGTTGACGCCTATTGGCTGTCTTCTGGCCCTCTGACTCCATCGATATTCTCTCCCAGATCCTGTCGACAAACGGGAGGTTCGTTCGACGCGATCGAATGCAATGGGAGAATCCGCTTATGCCTGACGAAGCTGCGCAGGTCTCTCTGGAGGATCAGAGCGGCTACACCGCGATCAGTCCAGTCCCCGTATCGACCGTTCTGGGCGCCGAGATCCGCGGCATAGACCTTCGGAACATGGATGGCATCATGTTCCAGGAGATTCGGAAGGCCTTTCTCCAGTACTCCGTTCTGGTCGTTCGTGGCCAGTTCCTGGATGCCGCCGAGCTCTTGAACTTTTCCAGGCACTGGGGTCGCGTGTTCACGACGCCGGGCCTGAAGACCGTCGAAGGACACCCCGACGTCGTTCCCGTCTTCAACGTCGGCAAGGCGGCGAGCGTGACGGAGAATTGGCACTCGGACTCCATGTTCCTGCAGAATCCTCCATCGATCACGATGCTTTCGGCCCAGACGCTTCCTCCACTCGGGGGAGACACAATGTTTTCGAACCAGTATCTGGCGTTCGAAACCCTTTCGGCAGGCATGCGCCGGCTCCTCCCGACCATCCGGGCGACCCACAATTCGTCCAATCTCGTGGCGCTGAAAGTCGCAACCGATGGGGACGAAAAAGTCCGCCAGCTGTCCCACCCGATCATCCGAACGCATCCAGATACCGGACGGAAAGCGCTCTACATTGCCGCCGGCGCGAATGTTTCGCTTGAAGATTTTGACGAAACCGAAAGTCGGATGCTGCTTGATTATCTCATCCGCCATTCGGCGGAACCCGACAATATTTACCGCCACAAGTGGGAGCCTGGCGATTTGGTGTTTTTCGATAACAGATGCACCATGCACTACGCGATCCATGACTATGGAACGCATGATCGGTTACTGTATCGAACCACAATCGAAGGCGATGCGCCTCGATAACGTCCCTCAGCGGATGTCCATGGCCTGCATCGCAATCGACGCCCAAATTGAGTCCGATGCCCGGCAGGCTCTAGCTCACCAGCTCGCTGCCGCGCACCGCCCAGCCGGTCATGCGCCGCTCGAACCAGGCGCACAGCCCGTACATGGCGATGCCCATGGCGGCGATGATCAGCAGGCCGGCGAACACCAGGTCGGTGCGGTAGTCGGAAGCGCCGCGGATCATGACGTAGCCGACGCCGTTGTTGCCGCCCACCGTCTCGGCGATCACCGAGCCGATGAAGGCCAGCGTCACCGCCACTTTCAGGCTGGCGAACAGGTAGGGCATGGCGCGCGGCACGCCGATCTTCCACAGGATCTCGAACTTCGAGGCGCCCAGCGAACGCAGCACGTCGCGCATCTCCGGCTCGATGGTGGCGATGCCGGTGGCGACGTTGACGGCGATGGGGAAGAAGGAGATCACCCAGGCGGTGATGACGCCGGGCCAGAAGCCGACGCCGAACCAGATGATCAGGATCGGCACCAGCGCCACCTTGGGGATGGCGTTGAAGCCGACCAGCAGCGGGTAGAGGCCGGAATAGACCAGGGCGGAGGCGCCGATCGCCAGCCCGATCAGCAGGCCGGTGCCGATGGCGACCACGAAGCCGATGGCGGTGGTCATCAGGGTGAAGAGGGCGTATTCGCCCAGCAGCCCCAGATTGGCGAACATGACGCTGAACACCGCGCTGGGCGGCGGTAGGATGGTGCGGTCGATGTCGCCGAGATGGAAGGCGGCTTCCCAGACGATCAGCAGCCCGCCGGTCACCAGCCATGGCATCAGCCGCCGCAGCGTTCGCTCGGACATGGTCATTGTCCGTGCTCCTTGTGGATCTGTTCGCGCAGCACATGGACGATGTCGACGAAATGCGGCTCGAACGTCGTCTCCAGCGTGCGCGGCCGGGGAATATCGATCTCGTGGCGGTAGAGGATGCGGCCGGGCCGCCGGCTCATGACATAGACCGTGTCGGCCAGGTACACCGCCTCGCGCAGATCGTGCGTCACCAGCACGGCGGTGAAGCGGCGTTCCAGCCACAGAAGCTGCATGATGCCCCACAGCTCCTCGCGCGTGAACGCGTCCAGCGCGCCGAACGGCTCGTCCAGCATCATGATCTCGGGCTCGTGGATCAGCGCCCGGCACAGGCTGGAGCGCTGCTGCATGCCGCCGGAAAGCTGCCAGGGATAGCGCTCGCCGAAGCCGCCCAGCCCGACCGAGGCCAGCAGCTTTTGCGCCTTGTCGACGAACTGCGCTTTGTCGGCGCGGAAGCGGCTCTTGTAGGGCTCGACGATCTCCAGTGGCAGCATGACGTTCTGCAATGTCGTGCGCCAGGGCATCAAGGTGGCGTTCTGGAACGCCATGCCAACGCCCTTGATCGGCGCCGTCACCTTCTGGCCGCGCACCCAGACCTCGCCGCTGGTCGGCGGCATCAACCCGGTCACCAGCTTCATCAGCGTGGACTTGCCGCAGCCGCTGGGCCCGACCACGGCGATGAACTCGCCCTTGCGGATGGCGATGTTGGCCTCCGCCAGCGCCAGCACGGGCTGGTCGGCCGTGTCGTAGGACAGGCTGCAGTTGCGCAGATCGACGAAATTGGCGTCGAAACCGGTGGTCACATCTGTTCTCGCTGGTCGTGCCTAAAAAAACGGGCGACTGAACCAGTCGCCCGTCGGTTTGCCGGACCCGTCCCGACTACTGGGTCACCATCAGGTCCTGCCTGTTGGGCAGGAACTCGTCGGTGAACACGTCGTCAGCCTTGGGCGTTACCTTCAGGCTCAGCGCCTGGGACAGCTGCGCCAGGGCACGGTCGAGGCGCGCCTTGTCCACATTGCCCATGCCGTTGGCCTTGACGTAGGGCGTCACCACGTTGGTGGCCAGCGACATCCGCAGTCGCTCCATCTCGTTCTTCTCGTCGATCAGCGGATCGCGCTTTTTGGCGGCGGCGATGCCGACATTGGGGTCGGCGATCACTTCCTTCCACGCCTTGGCGGTGGCGCGGATGAAGCCGCGGATGGCGGCGGCGTCCTTGAGCAGGTTGGGCGAGGCGATGATGGCGTTGCCGTAGAAGTCGAGGCCGAAATCGGAATAGCGCATGATCACGATGTCGCCTTCGGCCGCGCCCTTGGATTTCAGGTCGAGAACCGAGGAGAAGTAGTGGCCGGAGATGAAGTCGACGTCGCCCTTGAGCAGGCTGGTCTCGCGCAGTTGCGGCGTCAGGTTGACCTTGGTGACCTTGCCGTTGTCGACGCCGGTGATGGCGGCGAAGGCGGGAAACAGCTTGAACGAGGCGTCGAACACCGGCGCCCCCAGCTTCTTGCCTTCCAGGTCCTTGGGCGTGGCGATGCCGCTCTTCTTCAGCGCATAGATGCCGAAGGGCGGGAAATCGTAGGCCATGAACACGGCCTTGATCGCCTTGTCGGGGTTGGCGACGTTGTACTCGACCAGCGCGTTGATGTCGGCGAAGCCCATGTCGTAGGCGCCGGTGGCGACGCGCTGCACGGCGCCGGCCGAGCCCTGGCCGGAATCCATGCTCACATCCAGGCCTTCGGCCCGGTAGTAGCCCTTCTCCAGTGCCACCAGGAACGGCGAGGTCGGTCCCTGGAATACCCAGTCGAGGGTGAACTTGATCTTGGTCTGCGCCATCGCCGCCGGCGCGAAGCCCAGCGTCACGCCTGCCGCCACGACCAGTCCGCCGAGCAGCGAGCGAAGCTTGGTTTGCATGTCTGTGCCATCCCCTGTTTTCGGCAGCCGCCCATGCCCGAACGGCAGAACTGCCTTGTGATTGCGCGCCCCCCGACGGCCACCGCTGCTATGGGCGGCCCGGCCGGCGCTCGGTATGCTACAAGCAATAAATCTGCCAAGCCAAGCGGCAGGCTATTGCCTGTGCAGGACTTCATAGTCGCCGAATCGGCGTGCAGCTTGCCTATTTTATCAACAGATGTTGATAACTCGGCGCCAGGAAGAGTAGAGCAGGGCAATGGGACGACTGACGACGCATGTGCTCGACACCGCCCACGGCAAACCGGCCGCGGGCATGGTGGTCGAGCTGCTGGACGCGCAGGGCAATCGCCTGGTGCGGGCCACCACCAACGCCGACGGACGGCTGGACAAGCCGCTGCTGGAAGGCGATGGCTGGAAGGCCGGCGCCTACCGCATGCAGTTCCATGTCGCGCAGTATTTCCGCGTCCAGGGGGTACAGCTTCCCACGCCGCCGTTCCTTGACGTGGTGACGGTGGATTTCGGCATCGCCGACCGGTCCGCGCATTACCATGTTCCGCTCCTCGTTTCGCCGTATTCCTATTCCACCTATCGCGGCTCCTGACCGCCGCCCACACTCGACCGAACAGACGCATGACCCCGCCCGATCTCGCGCTGCCGCGCCATCCCGCTCCCATTCGCGACCGCGTCGCCCGCATCCCGAGTTCCCGCATCGGCGACGTGGCGACCCTGGGCCGCGACAATCCGGAGGTGATTCCGTTGTGGTTCGGCGAAGGGGACCTGACCACGCCCGACTTCATCAGCGAGGCGGCGATCAAGGCGCTGAAGGCGGGCCATACCTTCTACACCTGGCAGCGCGGCATCCCCGAACTGCGCCAGGCCATCGCCGAGTACACCGCCCGGCTCTACGGCAATGCCTGCGCCGTCGACCGCATCACCGTCACCAGTTCGGGCATGCAGGCGATCGCGCTGTCCTGCCAGGCGATCATGGACCCGGGCGACAACGCGGTGGTGGTCAGCCCGGTATGGCCCAACATCGTGTCGGCCGTCGAGGTGATGGGCGCGCAGGTGCGGCAGGTGCCGCTGCAGTTCGAGCAGGGCCGGTGGACGCTCGATCTCGACCGGCTGTTCGCCGCCTGCGACGAACGCACGAAAGTCCTGTTCATCAATTCGCCTAGCAATCCCACCGGTTGGGCGATGGATGGCGAGCAGCAGCGGACGGTGCTGGAGTTCTGCCGCAGCAAACGCATCTGGCTGATGGCGGACGAGGTCTATGCCAGGCTGGTGTACGAGGGCGAGGCGGCCCCGTCCTTCCTCCAGCACGCACGCCCGGACGATCCGCTGCTGGTGATGCAGAGCTTCTCCAAGCCCTGGGCGATGACCGGCTGGCGGCTGGGCTGGCTGACCTCGCCCAACGAGTTCGGCGAGATGCTGGCCAAGGTGATCCAGTTCAACATCTCCGGCACGCCCGCCTTCCTGCAATACGGCGCGCTGGCGGCCATCAAGGACGGCGAGCCGTTCATCAAGCACATGGTCGAGCGCTGCCGCGCCGGCCGCGAGCAGGTAATCCAGCGCCTGGCCGCACATCGCAACGTGAAGGTGGCGCGGCCGGAGGCGGCGTTCTACGCCTTCTTCGCCGTCGACGGGATGAAGGACAGCTTCGCCTTCGCCAGCCGGCTGGTGCTGGAAGCCCAGGTCGGGCTGGCGCCGGGCGTGGCCTTCGGCGAGGGCGGCGAGGGCTATCTGCGCCTGTGTTTCGCCTCCGCGCCGGAACGGCTGAGCCGGGCCATGGACCGCATCGAAACCCTGCTCGATAAGGTCTGACGGTGGGCGCGTGAACGCGATCGAGGTCAGCGGGCTGCGCAAGGTCTTCGGCGAGGTGGTCGCCGTCGACGGACTCGACTTCGCCGTGGCGCAGGGCAAGGTGGTGGGGCTGCTGGGCGGCAATGGCGCCGGCAAGACGACCACGCTGTCGATGCTGCTGGGCCTGCTGCTGCCGACCTCCGGCAGCCTGAAGGTGCTGGGCGAGGACATGCTGAAGCACCGCTATAGGGTGCTGGGGCGGATGAACTTCTCCTCGCCCTATGTCGACCTGCCGCAGCGGCTGACCGTGCGCCAGAACCTGCAGATCTATGCCCGGCTCTATGGCGTGCGGGAGATCGGCAACCGCGTCGGCGAACTGGCGCAGGAGCTGGACATCGTCGCCTTTCTCGACCGGCCCTATGGCCAGCTCTCGGCCGGGCAGAAGACGCGCGTCACCATCGCCAAGGCGCTGATCAACCGGCCCGACGTGCTGCTGCTGGACGAGCCGACCGCCTCGCTCGATCCCGACACCGCCGACTGGGTGCGCGGGCTGCTGAAGGCCTATCAGGGCCGCACCGGCGCCTCGATCCTGCTGGCTTCGCACAACATGACCGAGGTCGAGCGGCTGTGCGACGATGTGCTGGTGATGCGCGCGGGCAGGATCGTCGAGCGCGGCGCGCCGCAGGAACTGATCGACCGCTTCGGCCGTACCACCATGGAGGAGGTCTTCCTCGACATCGCCCGCAACCGCCGCCAGGCGGCGCAATAGGAGGCGACATGCAGATCAAGGGTTCCTGCCATTGCGGTGCCGTCAAGTTCTCGGTCGAGGCCTATGCGCCGGTGCCGTTCCTGCGCTGCTACTGCTCGATCTGCCGCAAGACGGCGGGCGGCGGCGGTTACGCCATCAATCTGGGCGCCAAGTTCGACACGCTGAAAGTGACGGGCGAGAAGAACATCGCCATGTTTCATGCCCGCATCGACCGCCGCAAGAGCCATGGCGAGCGGCGCTTCTGCCGCAAATGCGGCTCCGCACTTTGGGTGTGGGACAGGCAGTGGCCCGACCTGGTGCATCCTTTCGCCAGCGCCATCGACAGCGACCTGCCGGAGCCGCCGTCGCAGGTGCATATGATGCTGGGCTCGAAGGCCAACTGGGTGCGGGTCGATGCCAGACGCGGCGAACAACAGTTCGACGATTATCCCGAACAGTCGCTGGAGGACTGGCACCGGGCGCAGGGGCTGCTGGACGGCGGCAGCGGCAGGAAGCCGTCGGCGAGGAAGAAGGCGGCGCGCAAGAAATGAGTTCCATCGACACAAGGCGGTCCGATATCGGCCGCGGCGGGGTGGGGGCCATGGCCACCTGGCAGCGCATCTACGCCATGATCCTGCGCCATCTGTATATCCTGCGCAGCTCCTGGCCGCGGTTGCTCGATCTCGCCTACTGGCCGACGGTGCAGATGATCATGTGGGGCTTCATGTCCCAGTTCCTCGCCGCCCAGACCTCGTATATCGCGCAGGCCTTCGGCGTGCTGCTGTCGGCGGTGCTGCTGTGGGACGTGCTGTTCCGTGGCCAGCTCGCCGTCTCGATCTCCTTCTTCGAGGAGATGTGGTCGCGCAATCTGGGGCATCTCTTCGTCACGCCGCTGCGGCCGGGCGAGTTCGCCGTCTCGCTGCTGTCGATCAGCCTGCTGCGCACCCTGCTGGGCATCGTGCCGGCGTCGCTGCTGGCGGTGGCCTTCTTCGGCTTCTCGGTCTATTCGCTGGGCCTGTCGCTGGCCGCCTTCTTCTTCAGCCTGCTGATGTTCGGCTGGGCGATCGGACTGGGCGTCACCGGGCTGGTGCTGCGCCACGGGCTGGGAGCGGAGAACATCGCCTGGGGCCTGGTGTTCGCCCTGCTGCCGGTCAGCGCCGTGTACTACCCGGTGTCGGTCTTGCCGGTGTGGCTGCAATACGTCGCCTACGCCATGCCGTCGGCCTATTCCTTCGAGGGCATGCGCTCGATCCTGCTGCACGGCGTGGTGCGCTACGACCTGATGGCGGCGGCCTTCGCTCTCAACATCGTCTATCTCGGCCTGGGCTTCGGCATGTTCTTCTACTATTTCCGCATGGCCCGCCGCCGCGGCTCGCTGCTGCAGCAAGGGGAGTAGAAGTCGCCTATTTGCGGTGGATGTTGTCGATCCAGCGCACTTCGCCGGGATTTTCCGCCGGCTCGATGTCGAGATTGACCACCACCGGCTCCTGGCCCGAGCGCACCAGCACGCATTCCAGCACCTCGTCTGGCGAAGCGTTGATCTCCTGGTGCGGCACGAACGGCGGCACGAAGATGAAATCGCCCGGCCCGGCCTCGGCGACGAATTCCAGGTGATCGCCCCAGCGCATGCGGGCGCGGCCCTTCACCACATAGATCACGCTTTCCAGCTCGCCGTGATGGTGCGCGCCGGTCTTGGCGTCGGGATGGATATGCACGGTGCCGGCCCACAGCTTCTCCGCGCCGGCCGTGGCATGGGTGATGGCGGCGGCGCGGTTCATGCCCGGCGTCTGGGCGGTGTTGATGTCCAGTTCATCGGAATGGACGATGCGGATGCCGTTATATTTCCAGCGGCTCTCTTCGTGGTGGTCGTGCGGCATCCCTGAACCCTTGCGAACGTGTTTGCGTGTCCTGCCGGCTATCCTATGCTGCCGTCCGCGCGGGGCAAGGGGGACAACCAATGATAAGAACCAAGGCGGCGCGGCGGGGAGCTTTCGTGGCGCCGCATCATCTGGCGGCGCAGAGCGGACTGGCCGTGCTGCGCGAGGGCGGCAACGCCATCGAGGCGATGGTGGCGGCGGCGGCCACTGTGGCGGTGGTCTATCCCTACGCCAACGGCATTGGCGGCGATGCGTTCTGGCTGGTGGGCGAGGCGGGCAAGGACCCGCTCTGCATCGATGCGGCGGGCGCGGCAGCGCAGCTTGCGACGCCGGAATTCTATCGCCAGCACCAGCTCGATGCCGTTCCCCAGCGCGGCCCGCTGGTCGCCAACACCGCGGCCGGCACCATCTCGGGCTGGCAACTGGCGTTGGAATTGTCAGCGGCATGGGGCGGGCGGCTGCCGCTGGCGCGGCTGCTGGAAGACGCCATCCATTATGCCGGGCAGGGTTTCCCGGTGTCGGAGAACCACGCCGGCTCCACCCGCCTGTTCGCCGATCTGCTACGCGACGTGCCCGGTTTTGCCGATGCCTTCCTCGACAAGGCCGGCCAGCCGGTGCCGGCGGCCACGATGTGGACGCAGAAGGCGCTGGCGGCGACGTTCCAGCGGCTGATTGAAGCGGGGCTGGACGATTTCTACCGCGGCGACGTTGCCCGTGCCCATGCGCAGGGCATGGAGAAGATTGGCGCGCCGCTGCGGCTGGCGGATTTCGAGAGCCATCGCGCGCAATGGGTGAAGCCGCTGGAGATGGTGCATTCCTCGGGCCGGCTGTTCAACATGACCGCGCCGACCCAGGGCGTCACCTCGCTGATGGTGCTGGGCATCTTCGACCGGCTGGGCTGCCGCGAGGCGGAAGGCTTCGACTACCTGCACCTGCTGGTCGAGGCCATCAAGCAGGCCTTCATCGAGCGCGACCTGCACGTGGCCGATCCGGCGATGATGAAGATCGAGGCGCAGTCGATGCTCGACGCCGACAACCTCGACCGGCTGGCGGCGCGGATCGACCGCAAGCGCGCCGCGCCCTGGCCGCCGCGGGCGCCGGGCGAGGGCGACACGATTTGGATGGGCTGCATCGACGGCGAGGGCCGCACCGTCAGCTTCATCCAGAGCGTCTATTTCCAGTACGGCTCGGGCGTGGTGATCCCCGAAACGGGCGTGCTGTGGCAGAATCGCGGCGCGGGTTTCTCGCTCAAGGACGGCCATATCCGCCAGATCAGGCCGGGCATGAAACCGTACCACACGCTGAACCCCGCCTATGCGCGGCTGAAGGACGGGCGCACCATAGCCTACGGCACCATGGGCGGCGAGGGCCAGCCGCAGACCCAGGCGGCGATGTTCAGCCGCTACGTGCAGTTCGGCCAGTCGCTGCAGAGCGCGGTCAGTGGCCCGCGCTGGTTCCTGGGCCGCACCACCGGCGGGCAGACCGACACGCTGAAGATCGAGGACCGCTTCGATCCGGCGGCGATCGAGGCGCTGCGCCAGGCCGGGCACGAGATCGACATGGTCGGCGCCTACGAGAACATGATGGGCCATGCCGGCATGCTGGTGCTGCACCCGTCCGGCGTCATCGAGGCGGCGGGCGATCCGCGCTCGGATGGCGGTGCGGTAGGATTCTGAGGATTGGGGGAAAGATGAGGGCGAGTGTTCTTGCAGGCATCGGTGGTCTTGTCGCGCTGCTGGCAGCCTGCCAGCCGGCGCCGCAGCAGGCCCCCGCGCGCCATGCGCACGAGACGCTGAATGCCGTGCTGTGGATGCAGGGATCGGCCGAGTTCAAGGTCGACACGCTTGCCAAGTACCGCCAGGCCAAGGTCACGCTCGACCGCGCCATTCGCGACCGGCGCTGGACGGCGGCGACCGAGCAGACCGGCGACGTCAGCGGCTTGCGCCGGATGGCGGTCATCATGGATCTGGACGAAGCGGTGCTCGACAACGGCCCGTTCCAGGGCGAGCTGGCGCGCCGGCAGATGCTCTACCGGCGCGACATGTGGAACGAATGGGTGGCGAAGGCGGAGGCGACGGCGCTGCCCGGGGCGCTGGATTTCATCGCCTATGCCGAAAGCCGCGGCGTGACCGTGTTCTATGTCAGCAACCGCACCGCCGACGGCGAGGCGGCGACGCGGCGCAACCTGGAGCAACTGGGCATCCGGCTGCCGGCCGATATCGATACGGTGATGCTGGTGGGTGAGCGGCCGGACTGGACCGGCGACAAGACCACGCGCCGCGCCGCCGTGGCGCAGACGCACCGCATCCTGATGCTGGTGGGCGACGACATGGGCGATTTCCTCAGTGCGGCGCGCGACACGGTCGAGACCCGCACCGAGGCGGCGCTGCGTCATGCCGACTGGTGGAACGAGCGCTGGGTGCTGATCGCCAACCCGGCCTATGGTTCGTGGGAGGCCGCGCTCTATGGCCGCCAGTTCTCGCTGCCGGAGGACGAAATCCTGCGGCGCAAATGGGAGCGGCTGCGGACCTATTGACAGACGGAAATCAACGATGTCGCTGGCTGCGCTGCGGTGATGCGCAACAGTAGCTGGTTGAGCGCGACGATTTCGGCCTCGGTCCAGCGGTCCTTGAACACCTCCGACGCCAGCCGCGCGTCAGTCCGGCGAGATCGTTATTCCGCCGCGCTGTCGCCGCGCAGCGAGGGTAGGACGTAGTTCTTGTATTCCTCGCGCAGCTCGCGCTTGAGGATTTTGCCGGTGCCGCTGATCGGCATGGCGGTGCGGATCACCACGTCGTCGGGCATCCACCACGAGGCGATCCTGCCCTTGAGATAGGCCAGCATCTCCTCGCGCGTGATGGTGTGGCCCTGGCGCGGCACGATCGCCAGCAGCGGCCGTTCCTGCCATTTAGGATGCGGCACGGCGATGACGGCGGCGTAGAGCACGGCGGGATGGCCGGCGGCGATGCCCTCGACCTGCACGGTCGATATCCATTCGCCGCCCGACTTGATGACGTCCTTGGAACGGTCGCGCAACACGACGTAGCCGTCGGGCCGCAGCGAGGCGACGTCGCCGGTATGCATCCAGCCTTCGGCATCCATCGGATCGTTCTCGCCCTTGAAATAGCCGCCGGCGATGATCGGGCCCCTGGCCATCAGGTGGCCGGTGGCGATGCCATCGCGCGGCAGCGGCCGGCCCTCGTCATCGACGATGCGCAGTTCGCACAGGAGATTGGAGCGGCCCGCCAGCGACATCAGGTCGAAAATCTCCTCCTGCGGCAGATGCTCGGTGCCCGGCTTGGGCGTGCCCTTGGTGGCCGACAGCGCCTCGGTCATGCCCCAGCAGTTGATCAGCCGCACGCCGTACTTGTTCAGCATCTTATCCATCAGCGCCCGCGGCGGGGCGGAACCGGAGGAGACCGAGCAGCGCAGGTTGCTGAACTTCCTGCCGGTGCGGTCGAGATAGTCGGTCAGGATCAGCCACATGGTCGGCACGCCGGCCGTCACCGTCACGCCTTCGCCTTCGATCAGCTCGTAGAGTTTCTCCGCCGAATAGTCGCGGCCGGGCAGTACGAATTTGTGCCCGGCCAGCGGTGCCGAGAATGGGGTGTTCCAGGCGTTGCCGTGGAACATCGGCGCCATCGGCATGATCACTTCCTGCGTGCCCGGCATGTAGCCGCCGAACGTGTCGGCGGCGGTGGACAGCAGCACCTGCAGCACGGCGGCGCGATGGCTGTAGAGCACACCCTTGGGATTGCCGGTGGTGCCGGAGGTGTAGCACAAGGTCGAGGCCGCTTTCTCGTCGAACTCCGGCCACTCGAAGTCGTCGCTTTCGGCGGCGATCAGCTCCTCGCTGCACAGCAGGTTGGGCAGGTGCGACTTCGGCATGCGCTCGCGCGGCGCCAGCAGGATATAGCCCTCGATGGTCTTCAGTTGCGGCGCCAGTTGCTCGACCAGCGGCAAGGTCTCGGCATCGAGGCAGAGATAGCGGTCCTCGGCGTGGTTGATGATGTAGACGAGCTGTTCGGGGAACAGCCGCGGGTTGACCGTGTGCAGCACCGCCTGGATGCCGGGCAGGGCGTAGAACAGCTCGAAATGGTTGTGCGTGTTCCACGCCAGCGACGCCACCCGCTCGCCCGGCCCGACGCCCAGCTTCAGGAACGCCTGGGCCAGCCGCTTCATGCGGGCGCGGGCCTGGGCGTAGGTGTAACGGTGCAGGTCGCCCTCAATGGTGCGGGCGACGATTTCCGTCTCGGGGAAGCAGCGCGCGGCGTGCTCGATGATGCCCGACAGCAGCAGCGGGCGGTCCTGCATCAGCCCTTTCAGCATCGCCGCCTCCCGCCTAGCTGATGGCCGGCTTGTCGGCGCCGACGTATTTGACCCGCAATTCGCGCTTCAGCACCTTGCCGGTGGCGTTGCGCGGCAGGGCGTCGATGAAGGCGACCTTCTGCGGCACCTTGAACTTGGCCAGGTTCTTGACGCAGTGGCCGATGATCTCTTCCTCGCCGAGCTGGGTGCCGGGCTTCAGCGTCGCCACCACCATGCCGACCTCGCCCCAGCGTTCGTTGGGCACGCCGATCACCGCCACCTCGCCGATCTGGGGCAGCTGGTAGATGACGCTCTCGACCTCGGCCGGATAGACGTTCTCGCCGCCGGAGATGTACATGTCCTTGGTGCGGTCGACGATGTAGTAGAACCCGTCCTCGTCGACCTTGGCGGCGTCGCCGGTGTGCAGCCAGCCGTCGGTGATGGCCTTGGCGGTGGCTTCCGGCTTGTTCCAGTAGCCGGGCGTGATGTTGGGCCCGCGCACCCACAGCTCGCCCATCTGGCCGACTGGCACGTCCTTGCCGTTCTCGTCGACGATGCGCACTTCGTTGTGCAGCACCGGCAGACCGGTGGAGCCGACCTTGCGGATGGCGTCCTTGGCGTCCAGCACCAGCACCGCCGGGCTGGTCTCGGTCATACCGAAACCCTGCTGCAGGGCGATGCCGCGCGCTTCCCAGCCCTTGAGGATCGGCAGGGCACAGGGCGCGCCGCCGACGCCGGCGATCACCAGCCGGGAGAGATCGACCGACTGGAACTTGGGATGCTGCATCATGAAGAGGTAGTTGGCCGGCACGCCGAAGAAATGCGTTAGCCCGACCTTGGGATCGTCGATCAGCTCCAGGCACTTTCCCGGATCGAAATTGCGCATGATCATGACCGTGCCGCCGGCATGGAACACCGGGTTGGCGTAGCAGTTCAGCCCGCCGGTGTGGAACAGCGGCAGGATCGCCAGATGCTTCGTGTTCTGGTTGACCAGGGCGGGATTGCCGAGATTGACGGCGTTGTAGAAATTCATCCCGTAGGTGGTGATCGAGCCCTTCGGGTGCCCGGTGGTGCCCGAGGTGTACATGATCATGGCGTAGTCGTCCTGCGTCAGCGCTTCTGGCGCGATCTCGTCCGGTTGCGACGCCAGCGCCTGCTCGTAGTCGTTGTCGGGCCGGTCGCCGTCGGTCTGCAGCAAGGTCTGGATGCCGCAGCGCTTCTTCAGCTCCTCGGCCTGGGCCTGGAACGAGACGTCGTGGATCAGCACCTTGGGAGCGGCATCGCCGATGATGTATTCCAGCTCCGGCACCGCCAGCCGCCAGTTCAGCGGCAGCATGATGGCGCCGATCTTGCCGCCGGCGAATTGCAGGTCGAAGAACTCCGGCCCGTTGGGGGAGAGGATGGCGACGCGGTCGCCGCGCTGGACGCCGACCGAGCGCAGCCAGTTGCCCAGCCTGGCGGCGCGCCGGTTGGCTTCGCCGTACCCGATCTCCCGGCCCGAATGCAGGTCGATCATCATCGGCTTGTTCGCGGCGCGCCTGGCGTGATGCACCAGCCAGTCGAAATAGCGTACGGCCACCTTGAATCCTCCCCGGCATCCGTCTTGATTTTGGTCCACTCTACGGCATGGATGCCGGCATGCAAGCCAGCCGGCGCCGGCCATTCCGCACGTAGAAACCGAAACCAAGCCATGCCTGCGCTGCAGGTAGTGCGCGCCGGCGGCGGCATGCTAGGCTTGCCGAGATACGGCCGGCGCGGCATTTGCCGGCCGTTCGCATGGAGGAGACAGGCATGAAGTTCGGTATCGGCCAATCGGTTCGGCGCAAGGAAGACGACCGCCTGGTGACCGGCCATGGCAGATATACCGACGACATCAACCTGCCGAACCAGCTCCACCTCTACGTCCTGCGTTCGCCCTATGCCCATGCCCGCATTCAGGGCATCGACACGGCCGAAGCCAAGGCCGCGCCGGGGGTGAGGGGCGTCTATACCTTCGCCGATCTCGACGCCGACAAGATCGGCCTGATGCCGTGCATGATCCCGATGCAGAACCGCGACAAATCGGCGATGGTGAAGACGCCGCGCCCGGCCCTGGCCAACGGCGTGGTGCGGCATGTCGGCGATCCGGTCGCCGCGATCGTGGCCGAGACCTATGTGCAGGCGCGCGATGCGGCCGAGCTGGTGATGGTCGATTACGACATGCTGCCGGCGGTGGCCGATACCGCCCGCGCCACCGAGGCCGGCGCTCCCCAGGTCTGGCCTGAGGTGAAGAACAACCTGGTCTTCGACTGGGCGTTCGGCGACGAGGAGAAGAGTGGGGCCGCCTTCGCCGCCGCGGCGCATGTGACGAAACTGGACCTGATCCAGAACCGCATCGTGGTCAACGCCATGGAGCCGCGTGCGGCGATCGGCGATTTCGCCGCCGACGGCAGCCTGACCTTCTATTCCTCGACTCAGGGCGGCTTCAACCACAAGGCCATCCTGGCCGGCATGATCTTCAACATGCCGCAGGAGAAGGTGCGCATCGTCACGCCGGACGTGGGCGGCGGCTTCGGCATGAAGAGCTTCCTGTTCCCCGAGCAGGTGCTGGTCTGCTACGCCTCGCGCAAGCTGGGCCAACCAGTGAAGTGGACCGGCGACCGCAGCGAATCCTTCCTCTCCGACACGATGGGCCGCGACAACGTCACCACGGCGGAGCTGGCGTTGGACAAGGACAATCGCTTCCTGGCGCTGCGGGTGAAGACCATCGCCAACATGGGCGCCTATCTCTCCAACTTCGCGCCCATCATCCCGACCATGGCGCCGCTGGGCGTGCTGGGTGGGGTGTACGATTTTCCGCTGAAGGCGATGGCGGTCGAGGGCGTCTACACCAACACCGTGCCGGTCGACGCCTATCGCGGCGCTGGCCGTCCCGAGGTCTGCTACATCATCGAGCGGCTGGTGGAGCAGGCGGCGCGCGAGCTGCAGCTCAGTCCGGCCGAGCTGCGGCGCAAGAACTTCATCCGGCCCGATCAGTTCCCCTACGACAACGGCGTCGGTCAGAAATACGATTCCGGCGAGTTCGCCCGCTGCATGGACGATTCGATCCAGATGGCGGACTGGAACGGCTTCGAGGCGCGGCGCAAGGAAGCGGCCGGCCGCGGCAAGCTGCGCGGCATCGGCATGTCCTATTACGTCGAGATCACGCCGGGCAATCCGCAGGAGATCGCCAAGATCGATTTCGAGGTCGACGACACCGTCTCGGTCTGGGTCGGCACCCAGTCCAATGGCCAGGGCCACGACACCACCTTCGCCCAGATCGTGGCGGAGAAGCTCGGCCTGCCGTTCGACAGGATCAACATCCGTTACGGCGACACCGACCAGCTCAAGCAGGGCGGCGGCACCGGCGGCTCGCGCTCGCTCTACATGGCGGGCAACGCCATCGTGCTGGCGGCCGACGCCATGATCAATCGCGGCAAGGAGATCGCCTCGTACAGTCTCGAAGCGGCCGCCGCCGACATCGAGTTCGCCGACGGCGCCTTCCGCATCGCCGGCACCGACCGCAAGGTGATGCTGCTCGACCTGGCGCGCGCCATCCGCGACGGTAGCCTGAAGCTGCCGCCGGAACTGGCCGAGAAGGGGCTGAACGAGGAAAGCCTGTTCACCCGTTCGGCGCCGACCTTCCCCAATGGCTGCCATATCTGCGAGGTCGAAATCGATCCCGATACCGGCGTTTGCCAGGTGGCGCGCTATTCGGTGTGCGACGATTTCGGCAAGGTGGTGAACCCGATGATCGTCAACGGCCAGGTCCATGGCGGCATCGTGCAGGGCCTGGGCCAGGCGCTGCTGGAGAACGCGGTCTACGACCCGGACAGCGGTCAGCTTCTGGCCGGCTCGTTCATGGACTACGCCCTGCCGCGCGCCGACGACATGCCCTCGTTCAATCTGAAGATGAACGAGGTGCCCTGCCGCACCAACGCGCTGGGCGTGAAGGGCTGCGGCGAGGCGGGCACGGTGGGGGCGCTGGCGGCGGTGATGAACGCCATCGTCGATGCGCTGGCGCCGCTGGGCGTCACTCATATCGACATGCCGGCAACGCCCCTGAAGATCTGGCAGGCGATCCAGGGCGCGGGCCGGCGTCAGGCGGCCGAATAGGTCGGGCAGGGGGTGGGCGAGGCGACCGGCCGCCATCCTGCTGCCGGGATTGCGCCCCGAAGGGGTCGCAATCCTTTGTCATGCAGGATCGGCCTCGGTAAACTTCCCCTCCAGCGCCCGTACGCCTTTCGGCCATTCGAATGACCAGATTTCTGCGTTTCTCCAGCCTGGCGACGCTCTGCGTTGCAGTGCTGTCGCTCGCGGCTCCGGTTCTGGTGGCGCCGGCCTGGGCCCAGCCGGCGCCGACCCTGGCGGCGAGCCGGGGCCCGGCGCTGGTCGAGGTGGCGCGCGAAGAGGACGACCGGCTGCGGGTCGAGGTCCGGCTGCTGGGCGGGGCGCGGCTGGAGGAAGTGTCTGCCCGGCTTGGCGGCGCTGCTCTCCCGCGCCAGTCGTTCGAGCCGTTCCCGCATGCCGATTCCACCAGTTCGGTGCTGTTCCTGATCGATACCTCCGATCCGGGGCGCCAGCCGGTGATCGACGCCAACCTGCAGCAGATCGCCGAGATGCTGAAAGCGGCCAAGCCGCACCAGCGTTTCGGCCTGGCGGTGTTCGACAGCGACCTGAACGTGCTGGTGCCGCCGGGCTCGCCGGCCGACGACGTGGCCGAGGCTCTGAAGGACATCCGCGCGGCCGGCCGGACGACGGAACTCTATCGCTCGGTGATGGCCGCCATCACCCGCGTCGGCATGGCGCCGGCGTCGCGCAAGGCGGTGTTCGTTTTCTCCGACGGGCTGGCCGAGGACACCGCCTACAAGGCCGAGGACGTGATCGCCGCCGGCCGCGCCGCCGAGGTGGTGATTCACAGCTTCGGTTTCGCCCGCACGCCGGCGCAAAGCGTGGCGCTGCAGAATATCCGCCGCCTAGCCGAGGATACCGGCGGCCGCTATTTCGCCGCCGACGGGCAGAACAACCTGCCGCCGGAGGCGCTGGACGACCCCGTCGCCGCGCGGGATGCCGGCGGCGTCGCCCGTTTCGGCCGGACCCCGGACGCCAATCAGGCAGGCGGGCCGCTGGTGGTGGCGCTGGGCACCACTGCCGGCCCGGTCGAGCTGCAGCTCACCCTGCCGTCGCTGCCGCAGCCGCCGGAGGAGGGCTGGCAGGTCTGGCTGCGCCAGCGTGACAACCAGGCGCTGCTGCTGATCGGCACGACATTCGGATTCGGCGCGCTGGTGCTGATCCTGGCCGCCTTCCGCCGCCGCCGCGCCGCCTACCGGAAGAAGCTGGCGGACGGGCATTTCGAGGAACCCGAGGCGTGGCTGGAATTCCTCGACGGCGATGGCCGCCATGTCGGCGTCACCGGCACCGCCTTCCGCATCGGCCGCAACCGCGACAACGACCTGGTGCTGGCCAACGACTCGGTGTCCGGCCAGCACGCCGTCATCCACAAGGCGCGCGACGGCGGTTTCAGCATCACCGACCTGAAATCGGTCAATGGCGTGCTGGTGAACCTGACCCTGGTGCAGAACGCCATCCTCAACAACGGCGACCTGATCGAGCTGGGCGAGGTGCGGTTCCGCTTCCGCGCCCCGTCGCGCACCCTGCCGGGTGAGGAGCCGGCGCTGGCGCCGCCGGTTCTGGAGCCGGTCGTCGCCTCCATCGAGGAGGCCGAACAGCCGACCCGGCTCCAGGGGCCGGGGATGGAGCGGCCGGACGCTGCGAATGACAGGCCGGACGGGGACGCCACGGTGACGTCGTGGCCGGAGCGACGGTGAATGGCTGACATCAGGACCTGGCTGATCGGGCGCAACCCCGAATGCGACATCGTGCTGGCCGACGCCACCATCTCGCGCCGCCACGCCGAGCTGGTCGAAGCCGCCGACGGGCGGCTGTTCCTGACCGACCGCCGGAGCGCCGCTGGCACCTGGACCAGGAAGAACGGCGAATGGGTCAGGCTGCGGCAAGGTTTCGTCGCCGCCGACGAGAAGCTGCTGCTGGGCCGCTACGCCACGACGGCGCAGGCGCTGATGAAGCTGGCGGCGCAGGGCCGCGCTGGTAGCGCCGTTGCGGCCACGGCGCCGGTCGAACCCGACCTGCCGGCCGGCGGCGTGATGCGCAACCCGCGCACCGGCGAAATCGTGCGCAAGGAATAGCCGATGATGGCCGGTCTCTCCCGCCGCACCGTCATGGCGTTGTCCGGCGCCTTGCTCGGCTGCGTCTTCGTCGTCGTACTGCACTATGCGCTGAGCCAGACTTTCGCCGAAATCCTGCTCGACAAGGACAGCGAGCTGGGCACTTATCCCTTCACCATCCAGAACCTGCAATGGGTGGTGTTCTTCACCGGCATGGGCGAGCTGCTGGAGCGGCACCTGGCGGCCAACGAGGAGCTGGCGGAGCTGCGGCGCGGCTATCTGCCGACCGACGAGCGGGTGGTGCTGCGGGCCCAGGACCTGGGCGGGCTCTATGCACGAGTGCGTTCGCAGCCGGAGGCGCAGCAGCGCTTCCTGCCGCGGCTGATCCAGCGCGCCGTATTGCAGTTCCAGTCCAGCCGTTCGATCGACCAGGCCAACACGCTGCTCAATTCCAGCCTCGACCTCTACATGCATGAGATCGACCTGCGCTATAACATGCTGCGCTACGTGTCCTGGGTACTGCCGGCGCTGGGCTTCATCGGTACCGTGATCGGCATTGCAATGGCGCTGTCCTATGCCGGCGTCACCGATCCGCAGGACCCCGCCCTGCTGGGCAACCTGACGCGCAAGCTGGCGGTGGCCTTCAACACTACCATCGTCGCTCTCTTGCAGGCGATGATCCTGGTTTTTACCATGCATGTGGTGCAGGCCCGGGAGGAGCGCGCGCTGAATGGCGCGGGCCAGTACTGCGTCGACAACCTGATCAACCGGCTATACGAGAAATAGCCTCGGGAGTTTGCCATGCCATTCAGACGCGGACCGGACGGCAAGATCGTCGAAAACCAAACCGAGCCAGGGGCCGACGCCACGCGCCGGCTGGAGCGGCGACCGCCCGGCGGCGGCGACACGCCGCCGCGCCTGGGCGAGCCGCGCAGCCGGGTGCTGACGGCCAACCCCGATGCCGACACCGCGGCGGTGAACGAGAGCGATTTGCCGCGCCGCGTCACGGCGGCCTCCGCTGACGACGAGCGCACGCGGCTGGTCGGGCCGGCGCGCCGCAGCAGGAGCGGCGGCAGCGCCGACGCCGGCGCTGAGATGGCGGAAGACCCGGTGGTCGGCTGGGTGGTGGTGATCGACGGGCCCGGCCGCGGCCAGGCGCGCGCCGTCGGCTACGGCATGAACAGCATCGGCCGTGGCCCGACCGAGCGCATCAGCCTGGAGTTCGGCGACGAGCAGATGTCGCGCACCGGGCATGCGGTGCTGACTTACGACCCGCGCAGCCGCAAATTCTACCTGCAGCATGGCGGCGGGCGGAACCTGACCTATCTCGGCGACCAGGCGGTACTGACGCCGACCGAGATCGTCTCCAACACCGACATCCTGATTGGACGCACCAAGCTGCGCTTCATTGCCCTCTGCGGTCCGGATTTCGACTGGCAGGATGCATGAGCAAAGCGTGGCAGGCGGCCAGCCGCAGGAGTCAGGGCGGCAGGCCGTATCAGGAGGACGATTGCGCGGTGATGCGGGTGCGCGACGCGGCCGGCGGCGAGGCGCTGCTGGCGGTGCTGGCCGACGGCATGGGCGGCCATGCCGGCGGTGCGGTGGCCAGCGACCTTGCCACCCGCAGCTTCGCCGAGACTTATCGCAGTGGCGACGCGGCGACCCCGCAACGCCTGCAGGCAGCGCTGGCGGCGGCCAATGAGGCTATTGCCGCGCGCAGCGACCGGGAGCCGTCGCTGCAGGGCATGGGCTGCACCCTGGTCGGGTTGCTGGCGGCGGCGGGACGACTGGAATGGATCAGCGTCGGCGATTCGCCGCTGTGGCTGTTCTCCGGCGGCCGGCTGCGGCGGCTGAACGAGGACCATTCGATGCAGCCGCTGCTGCAGGCCCGCGTCGAACGCGGCGAGATGACGGCCAACGCCGCCGCCAGCCATCCCGCCCGCAACGCGCTGCGCTCGGCGGTATCGGGCGAGGATATCCCGCTGGTCGATCTCGCCGCCATGGATTTCACCGCCCGCCCGGGCGACATCGTGCTGCTGGCCAGCGACGGGCTGTGCAGCCTCGAGGACCAGGAGATCGCCGGCATTCTCGCCCGCAACGGCTCCGATGCCGAGCAGGTGGCGCAGGAGCTGATCGACGCGGTCGAGGCGCTGGGCCGGCGCGACCAGGACAACACCACCGTCGTGGTGCTGCGCGCCGGGGCCTGAGACGCATGGCCGGCTGGGACATCGCCGCGGTCCAGCGTCTGGGCGGCCGGGAGACGCAGGAGGACGGTTTCATCGTCCTGCACAGCAGCGATGTCCGACTGCTGGCGATCGCCGACGGGGCGGGCGGCCATGCCGATGGCGAGAAGGCCTCGCAAGCCGCCCTGCAGCGCCTGCGCACCGCTTTCGCCGGCGCGCCATCCGACGCTGCCGCCGCGCGCGCCTGGCTGGCGCAGGCCATCCTCGATGCCGACCGCGACGTCGCCGCACTAGGCGCGCCGCGCACCACCATCGTCGCGGCCTGGATCGGCGCTGGCGGAACCGTCCTGGCCTGCCATGTCGGTGACAGCCGGCTCTATCATTTCCGCAACGGCGCGCTCGGTTTCCGCACCCGCGACCATTCCGTCGTGCAGCTCCTCATCGACATGGGCAGGCTGAAGGAAGAGGAGGCCGGCAGCCATCCCGACCGCAGCCGGCTGACCAGGGCGCTGGGCGGCGGCGATCTCGCCACGCCGGAGATTGCCGAACTGGAATTGCAGCCGGACGATGGGCTGGCGCTGTGCAGCGACGGGGTCTGGGAACAGACATCGCCGGACGAAATAGCGATTGCCTTGCGCGCCCCGGCGCTGGATCGTGCGGCAGACGAACTGGTCGAGCGGGCGGTGAGCCGCGGCGGCGGCAATGCCGACAACGCCACCCTGATCCTGGCGCGGCCCGCAGGCGGAGCCCGATGAGCAAGAGCGATCGCACCATGCTGCAACGCCTGGCCGGAGCGTTCCGCCGCAGCGGCCAGTCGGGCCCGCCGGCGCAGGAGCCGACTTCGTCGTCCTATGGCGGCAACGCGCTGCGCAACTGGTCGCTGGCCGGACACAGCGACGATGGCAGGGCGTGGGAGATCCAGCTCTCCGAAGCCCAGCTTGCCCGCCACAAATACGGGCTGACGGTCGGCCGGCACGAGAAGCTGTGCGAGATCGCGCTCGACCATGCCGGCCTGTCGCGCCGCCATGCCCGTTTCCTGCTCCAGGATGGGCGGCTAGCGCTGGAGGACCTGAACTCGGCCAACGGCAGCATGGTCGACGGCAGGGTGCTGAAGCCGTTCGAGCCCGAGCGGCTGGACGACGGCTCGGCGGTGGTGCTGGCCGATATCCGCCTGCAGGTCCATTCCTCCGGAAAGCAGCCGTCGTGACGCACGACCATTCCCATCACGACCATGCGCCCGCCAATGCCGCTGCCGCCGCCGATCCGGTGCTGGTCGAGGTCACCCGCGGCGACATGGTGGAAAGCCGCCATCGCGGGGCGGCCGCCATCGTCGATCACCAAGGCCGCGTCGTCTCGGCCTGGGGCGACATCCAATCGCCGGTCTATTCCCGCTCGGCGCTGAAGCCGATCCAGGCCATCCCGCTGATCGAGAGCGGCGCGGCCGAGCGTTTCGACCTGGGCGACGCGGAAATCGCCCTGGCCTGCGCCTCCCATGGGGGCGAGCCGCGCCATGTCGAGGTCGTCTCCGCCTGGCTGGCCAGGATCGGCCTGTCGGTCGCCGACCTGGAATGCGGCGTGCAGACGCCCTCGCATGGCCCCTCGGCCGAGGCGCTGCTGCTGCACGGCCAGAAGCCGACGGCGCTCAACAACAACTGCTCGGGCAAGCACACCGGCTTCCTGTCGGTCGCCGTGCACAAGGGCGAGAAGACCAAAGGCTACATCAGGCTCGAGCATCCGGTGCAGCAGCGCATCCTGGGCGTGCTGGAGCAGCTCACCGAGATGAATCTGGGGCCCGCGCCCAAGGGCATCGACGGCTGCGGCATTCCCGTCATCGGCGTGCCGCTGGGAAGGCTGGCCTTCGCCTTCGCGCGCATGGCCAAACCGGCGACCCTGCCCAAGCCGCGCATCGCCGCCATCGCCCGCATCCGCAAGGCCATGGCGGCCGAGCCGTTCATGGTCGCCGGCAGCGGCCGCTTCTGCACGCGGGTGATGGAAACGCTGGGCGAGCGGGCGGTGGTCAAGACCGGCGCCGAGGGCGTCTACATCGCCATCCTGCGCGACAAGGGGCTGGGCATCGCGCTGAAGATCACCGATGGCGGCACGCGCGCCTCGGAAGTGGTGCTGGCGGCGCTGCTGCAGCGCTGCGGCGTGTTCGATCCAGCCCTGGCGCCGGCGCTGGCCGTGCCGGTGCTCAACCGCGCCGGGCTGAAGGTCGGAGAGATTAGGCCCTCCGCCATCCTGCGCGACTGACATGGCCAAGCCGCTGCCCCGGGCGCGCCAGGCGACGCTGACGGTTCACACCCTGGGCGGGCGCGGCGACGGCATCGCCGATCTCGACGGCCGGCCGGTTTACGTGCCCTTCACCCTGCCGGGCGAACTGGTCGAGGCGGAAATCGTCCAAGCGCGCGGCGAGGGCGTGGCGGCGGTGGCGCGCGCCATCGTGCAGGAAAGCCCGCAGCGGGCCAAACCGGCCTGCGTGCATTTCGGCATTTGCGGCGGCTGCAGCGTGCAGCATCTGGACCAGGCCGCCTATCTCGGCTGGAAGCGCGATCTGGTGGCGCAGGCGCTGCAGCGGCGCGGGCTGGCGGGTGTGGCGCTTGCCGACATCGTCGTCACGCCGCCCGGCCGCCGTCGGCGGGCGGTTTTCACCGCCTTGCGCACGTCCCGGCAGACGGTTCTGGGCTTCCACCAGCGGGCCAGCCATCGGCTGATCGACCTGTCTTGCTGTCCGGTGCTGCTGCCGCGGATCGAGGCCATTGCTGCCCCGCTGCGCCAATTGCTGACGCAAATCCTGGCCGGGGGCCAGACCGCGCAGGTGACGCTCAACGATACCGACACCGGCATCGACTGCCAGATCGCCGCCGAACATGAGCCCGACCTGGGCGCGCGCGAGGCCATGGCGGCGTTCGCCGAAGCGCACGATCTGGCGCGGATTTCCTGGCGGCGCGGGCGGCAGGCGGAGCCGGTGGCGCAGCGCCGCCTGCCGGTGCTGCATCTGGGCGAGGCCGTCGTCGGCGTACCGTCCGGCGGCTTCCTGCAGGCCAGCCGTGAGGGCGAGAATGCCATGCGGCAGGCCGTCCGCGACTGGATCGGCGAGGCGTCGGCGGTGATCGACCTGTTCGGCGGCATCGGCACGCTGTCGCTGGCCCTGGCGCCGGAACGCCAGGTGCATGTGGTCGAGGGTGATGCCGAGGCGGTCGATGCCGTCCGGCAGGCCGCACGGCTGCCGGCGCTGCGCGGACGGGTCGGGGCCGAACGGCGCGACCTGGCGCGCGAGCCGGTGCCGGCCGATGTCCTGCGCCGCTATCAGGCCGCCATCATCGACCCGCCGCGCGCCGGCGCCACAGCGCAAACGCGCGAGCTGGCGGCGAGCGGCATCGGCACCATCGTCGTCGTGTCCTGCGATCCGGGCAGCTTCGCCCGCGACGCGCGCATCCTGGTCGATGCCGGCTACACGCTGGAGCAGATGGTGCTGATCGACCAGTTCCTGTGGTCGGCCCATGTCGAGCTGGTTGCGCGGTTTCGGCGAAACCAGCTATGAACGATGCAACCGGGAGGCAAAACAGGCATGGCCAACAGAATGTTCGACCTGAGCGGCAAGGTTGCGATCGTCACCGGCGGCAGCCGCGGCATCGGCCGTTCGATCTGCGAAAATCTGGCGCAGGCGGGCGCCAAAGTCGTGGTCTCCAGCCGCAAGCTGCCGGCCTGCGAGGAAGTCGTGGCCGGCATCAAGCAAGCGGGCGGCGAGGCGATCGCGGTGCAGGCCAACATCTCCGACAAGGCGCAGCTTGAGCGCCTGGTCGACGAGACCCGCAAGGCCTATGGCAGGGTCGACATCCTGGTCTGCAACGCGGCGGCCAATCCCTATTACGGCCCGCTGAAGGACATGCCCGACGAGGCGTTCCTGAAGATCATGCAGAACAACGTGCTCAGCAATCTTTGGCTGTGCAACATGGTCTGCCCGGAAATGGCCGAGCGCAAGGACGGCGCCGTCATCATCGTTTCGTCGATCGGCGGCATGCTGGGCAGCAAGGTGCTGGCGGCCTACGGCATGTCGAAGGCGGCCGATTTCTCGCTGTGCAAGTCGCTGGCGATGGAATGGGGCAAGAGCAACGTGCGGATCAATGTCATCGCGCCAGGCCTGATCAGGACCGATTTCGCCAAGAAGCTGTGGAGCAACCCGGTGATCCTGAAGCAGATGGAGACCGGCTCGCCGCTGGGCCGCATCGGCGAACCCGACGACATCGGCGGCGTCGCCGTGTTCCTGGCCTCGAAGGCGGCCGCCTTCGTTACTGGCCAGGTCATCATCGCCGATGGCGGCGTGACGTCGTCCGCCGGCGAATCCTAGATCGTGCAAGGCCGCCGCATCGTCCTGGCGCGTCGGCCCGAGGGGCTGCCGCGGCGCGAGGATTTCCGCCTCGAAACCGTGGCGGTGCCGTCTCCCGGCGACGGGCAGGTGCTGGTCCACAATATCTACTGCACCGCCGATCCCGGCAGCCGCGGCCGGCTGGGCGGCGAGAAATCCTATGCCAGGCCGCTGGAACTGGGCGAACCGATCGAAGGCTCGACCATCGGCGAGGTGATCGCCGGCCATAATCCGAAATTCGCCGTCGGCGACATCGTGGCCGGCGCCTTCGGCTGGCAGGAATACGGGCTGTCGGACGGGCGCGGCCTGCGCAAGCTGGCCGCCGATCCGCAAATTCCGCTGACCGCGCATGTCGGCGTGCTGGGCATTCCGGGCCTGACGGCCTGGTTTGGCCTCAAGGACCTGGGCCGGCCGCAACCGGGCGAGACCGTGCTGATCTCGTCCGCCGCCGGCGCGGTCGGCGCTACCGCCGGACAGATCGCGCGCCTGCTGGGCTGCCGTACCATCGGCATCGCCGGCGGCGAGCGCAAATGCCGCTGGCTGCGCGAGGAGATCGGTTTCGACGCCGTGATCGACCATCACAAGGGCGACCTGGCGCCGGCCATCGCGGCGGCGTGCCCGACCGGCGTCAATGTTTTCTTTGACAATGTCGGCGGCGAGACACTGGAAGCCGCCGTCGCCAACATGGCGCTGCGCGGGCGTATCGTGATCTCCGGCCAGGTCAGCGAATACAACAAGCCGGCGGCGCAGCGTACCGGCTTGCGCAACGTAGTGGCCTTCATCGGCCAGCGCCTGCGCATGGAAGGGCTGGTGGTGTTCGACTATTCCAAACAGTTCTCCACCGCTATCGATGAAATGTCGGGCTGGATCCGCGACGGCCGCCTGAAGTTCCGCGAGGAGATTGCGCAGGGTATAGAAACCCTGCCCGACCTGTTCATCGGCCTGCTGAGCGGCCGCAATTTCGGCCGGCCTCTGGCGCAGATCAGGAAATATCCGTAGAGCGGATCATGGTCTGCTCTAGCGCCGCGCCGCCAGCGCTGCATCCTCGATGCGGATGCGGTGCCACAGCAGGGCGAGATTGAGCAGCGAGAACGCGAGCGCGAGCTGCCAGGCGCCGAAGGCCAGCGGCAGCAGCGCGATCTCGCCGATCACCACCAGATAATTGGGATGGCGCAGGTAGCGGTAGGGTCCGCGTTTCACCAGCGGCGCGCCGGGCACGGTGATGATGCGCGTGGTCCAGTAGCGGCCCAGGCTGGCGACGATCCAGACGCGCAGCAACTGCAGAACGGCGAAGGCGGCCAGGAGCGGGATCAATATCGGCGCCTCGGCCGGCACCAGGACGAAGATCGCCAGCAGCCATGCCGCGTGCAACAGCACGAGGAGGGGATAGTGACGCGCCCCGATCTCGCGGCCGCCCTCGCGCAGCAGGCGCTGCGTGTTGTGCCGCGCCAGCGCCAGTTCGCCCAGCCGCTGCGCTGCCACCACCAGCACCACGATCTGCGGCAGACCGAACTCGATCATCAGGCTTCCAGCACCGCGAAGGCGGCGGTGAAACCCGGCCCCAGCGCGCTCAGCAGGTGGCGGCCGCGCAAGCCGCGCGCCATGGCGCGCTTGAGCACGAACAGCACCGTCGCCGCCGACATGTTGCCGAAGCTGCGCAGAGTTTCGCGCGCATCGATCATGGTGCCGCTTTGCAGGCCGAACACCTCTTCCAGCGCCTCGATCACCTTGGCGCCGCCGGGATGGCAGATGAAGCCGTCGATCTGCGCCGGCGCCAGCCCGTGGCGCGCCAGGAAGCCATCGGCGACGGTGCGGAACCGCTCGCGCAGCAGGGTCGGGATGTCGCGCGAGAACTGCACCGCGAGACCTTCGTCGGTGACGTCCCAGCCCATGATGTCGAGCGTGCCGGGCCAGCGATGCTCGCCGCCCGCCGTCAGGCGCGGGCCGGGCTGTCCGTCGTTGCGCAGCAGCACGCCGGCGGCGCCGTCGCCGAACAGGGCGGTGGCGACGATATTGGCCTTGCGCCGGTCGTTCTTGCGGAAGGTCAGGGCGCACAGCTCGACCACCAGCACCAGTATCGTGCTGCCGGGCATGGCGGCGGCAAGGGCGGCGCCGCGATTGACGCCCAGCACGCCGCCGGCACAGCCCAGGCCGAACACCGGCAGGCGCTGGCAGTCGTCGCGCAATGGCAGCCGCTCCATCAGCAACGCATCGAGGCTGGGGGTGGCGATCCCGGTCGAGGACACGGTGACGATGCCGTCGATCTCGTCCAGCCCGATGCGGGCCTGATCGAGGCAGTCGCGCGTCAGCGTCTCCAGCAGCGCCAGCGCGTTGTCGATATAGAGCCGGTTGCGGTCGGCCCAGGCGTGGTCCTGGTCGTACCACTCGATCGGCACGCAGGAATAGCGCCGTTCGATGCCGGCATTGGCAAAGACCGGCAGCAGGCGCTCGATGTCGTCGCCCGCACGGGCGAACAGGGTGCGGGCGCGGGCCATGACCGCCGGCTGGTCCAGCGCGTAGGGCGGCACGGCGGTGGCGACGCTGAGGACGCGAACGGGCATGGCGGAGCTTTCGTTGCCGGCTTTATCGTATAACGTCCGGCAGCGGCAAAGCGCTCACGTCCTCGGGAGGGGCCATGTTCGAGGGATTCCAGACGCACCAGATCGATACCGGCGAGGCAGTCATCAATCTGCGCATCGGCGGCAGGGGAAAGCCCTTGCTGCTGCTGCACGGCTACCCGGAAACCGGCGTCATGTGGCACAAGGTGGCGCCGCTTCTGGCCGGGCATTTCACCTGCGTCGTGCCCGATCTGCGCGGCTATGGCGACAGCTCCAAGCCGAACAGCGACAAGGAGCATTACGTCTATTCCAAGCGCGCCAACGCCAACGACCAGGTCAGGGTCATGCAGGCGCTGGGCTTCGAGAGATTCCTGGTCGCGGGCCACGACCGCGGCGGACGTGTGACGCACCGGCTGTGCCTGGACCATCCCGATCGCGTCGAGCGCGCCTCGATCCTCGACATCATGCCCACGCCGGTGGTGTTCGGCACCATCAACCAGCGCGTGGCGACGGCCTACTATCACTGGTTCTTCCTGATCCAGCCCGCTCCGTATCCCGAAACCATGATCGGCCATAACCCGGAATACTACCTGCGCCACACGCTGACCTCGCTGTCGGCCCCGGGCACCTTCCCGGAGGAGATCGTGCAGGAATATCTGCGCACCTTCCGTCTGCCGCAGACCATCCACGCCACCTGCGAGGATTATCGCGCCGGCGCCTCGATCGACCTGGCGCACCACAAGGCCGACAACGGCAAAAAGATCGCCTGCCCGGTGCAGATCCTGTGGGGCGAAAGGGGGCTGGTGGGTCGCGCCTACGAGACCATGAAGGTGTGGGGCGAATACGCCGAGAACGCCATCGGCCAGGAAATGCCCAGCGGCCATTTCATTCCCGAGGAAGCGCCGCAGGAAACGGCGCAGGCGCTGCTGGGCTTCTTCAAGAGCTAGGAGGCGGCGGGGATTTCCCGCTTGCGCCACAGCCGCATCAGCCGCCGGTCGGACGAGCCGGAGGCGCTGCGCCACAGGCCGACGATCACCGAGGTCAGGCTGGGACGGAAGGTGCGCTCGTAGGCCGCCCGCGAGGCGGGCGAAAGCTGCGTCAGCAGCCGGCGATGGGCCTTGCCGAGCTGGTGATAGGGCATGGCCGGGAACAGATGGTGCAGGGCGTGGTAGCGCAGGCCGAGCGGAAACATCAGCTCGGTGATCACCGGGTTGCCCAGCACGGTGATGGAATCCTCGAACTGCGCCACATGGCTCATCGGCGCGCCGTTGCTGGTGAAACTGTGGCCGGCCAGGTTGCGCAGCCAGTTCAGCAGGATGGCGGTGCAGGACAGCACGTAGACCTTCAGCAGCATGACCCAGGGAATGACACCCACGATCAGCAGCGCCAGCAGCGTGGCGTGAATGGCGAAGACGGCGAACTCGGCCACGCGCCAGATGCGGTCGGGCGGCGGCGTGTCGGGCAGGCGCCGGTAATGCGGGTTGCTGATATAGGAGGAGGCGTTGAGGTCGACCCAGCGCCGCAGCTTCGGCGACAGGTAGGTCAGCGGCGTCAGCACCACGAAGCGGATCACCGCCAGGACCGGGATCAGCGGCACCTGCAGGAAGTAGAGCACGATCTCGCGCCGGGGCGAGCGGGCCAGCGGCATGTACTCGCCGTCCTGCGGCGTGCCGTAATGCTTGCGGCTATGGTGGTCGTTGTGGTTGTCGTAGAAATAGGACGGCGTCATCAGCGGGATGCCGACGACGACGTTCCAGGCCGCGACGAAGCCGGGCAGGGTGCCGCGGCGCAGATGCACGATCTCATGGATGAAGGTGCCGACCCGGAACAGGGCGAAGGCCGCCATCACGAAACCGACGATGCCCAGGAGCGAGAAGGCCGGGTTCAACAGGTAGAGCGCGGCGGCGCCGTAGCCGAGAATCGTGGTCAGGATGAAATCGGGCCAGAACCAGCGCGGGTCGGGCTTGAACAGGTCATGCACCAGCGCCCGCGCCTCGGGCAGCGCGAAACCCTGCTGGTCGTCCGGTACCGTTTCGGTTCTGTACATGGGCGACAATCTAGGCGTGCGCCATGGCGGCATCAAGGCGGCCGAATGCCGCGATCAGCCGCGCAGGAAGCGTAGATTCCCACCGTTTTCCAGCAGGATAGGGCTGTTCTTTGAAGCCCGGAACGTCTCCCCATCCAGCACGCAGCCGCCCTCGAAACCAAGCTCGATCCGGTTGGCATTGCGGCTGTCGTAGCCGTTTTCCGGCCGCAGCAGAGGATGCGGCCGGCCGCGCAGCGCCAGCCGGATGGCGCGCAGCAGCGAACGGGAATGGGCGAAGACCATGGTCAGGCGCAGCGGGCCAGCGCCGGCGCCCCAGAACGGCGCCAGTCCGAGCGACAGCTTGGGCAAAGTGGAGACCAGCAGCGCCACCACCGGTTTTTCGCCATAGGGAATGCCATCGAAGGCGATGCGCATCGGCACGGGTGGAAAGGGATCGCGGCCGGTGGCGATCTTGAACAGCACGGCCGCCAGCCGCAGCCCGGGTCCGAAACCGTCGCGCAAGCCTACCTTGTCGACGCTGTCGCGGTTCTGCAGCGTGGCGTCGTAGATGCCGGCGGCTCCGAAGAAGAAACCGTAGGCCGGAACGGCCGCATCGCCGCCGCTCAGGCGCATGACCGGCCGGGTCGCCAGCCGCGCAGCCAAGGTGCCGGCATCGGCATGGTTGAGGATCGTCTGAAAGACGGCCGCCGGCCGGTTCGCCTCGTTCAGGTTGTGGGCGATCATGTTGGTGGTGCCGCCGGGCAGGATGGCAAGCACGGGCGCCTGCGCGAAGGGCGAAGCGGGCGACAGGATCGTGTTCAGCACCTGTTGCACCGTGCCGTCGCCGCCGCACACCGCCAGCGTCTCGACGCCCTGCGCCGCCAGCACCGCCAGCGCGGATGCCGTTTCCGCCGGGCTGGCCGGGCGCTGCACGGCGATCCGCGGCCGGGTCGCCAGCAGATCGTCGAGCGCCTGCGTGCCGCCGCTGCGGTTGCGGCCGCTCTGCGCGTTAATGATGACGCCGAACCTGGGACTGGCCGGGATGGCGGCGGTGCGGGAGGGATCGTTCATGCTAACCGGATTGCAGCGTCTTCACGCCGGCATCGCGTTCGAAGAGATAGAGCAGGGTTCTTAGGGCCTGACCGCGCTTGCTGGCAAGCTTGGCATCGCGCTCCAGGATCAGCAGCGAATCGTCGCGCGCGATCTGCAGCAGATCGCCATGCACCGCCAGGTCGGCCAGCCGCATCTCGGGCAGGCCGCTCTGGCGCGTGCCCAGCAGCTCGCCGGCGCCGCGCAGCCGCAGGTCTTCCTCGGCGATGCGGAACCCGTCCTCGGTCTCGCGCATGATCTTCAGCCGCGCTCTGGCGGTCTCGCCCAGCGGGCTCTGGTAGAGCAGCAGGCAGGTCGAGGCGGCATCGCCGCGGCCGACCCGGCCGCGGAGCTGGTGGAGCTGCGACAGGCCGAAGCGCTCGGCGTGCTCGATCACCATCACCGTCGCCTGCGGCACGTCGACCCCGACCTCGATCACCGTGGTCGCCACCAGAATGTCGAGCTGGCCGCCGGCGAAGGCCTCCATCACCTTGTCGCGCTCGGCGCCCTTCAAGCGACCATGCACCATGCCGACCCGCTCGCCGTAGCGGCCGCGCAGCATGGCATGCCGCTCCTCTGCCGCCGCCATGTCGGAATCCTCCGATTCCTCGATCAACGGACAGACCCAGTAGACCCGCGCCCCGTCGCGGATGCGCCGGCCGATGGCGTCGGCGACCTCGTCCAGCCGCTCCAGCGGCACCAGCCGCGTGTCGATCGGCTTGCGGCCCGCGGGCTTCTCGGTCAGGCGCGAGGCGTCCATGTCGCCATAGGCCGCCAGCATCAGGGTGCGCGGGATGGGCGTGGCGGTGGTGACCAGCATGTGCACGCCCTTGCCCTTGCTGGCCAGGCTCAGGCGTTGATGGACGCCGAAGCGGTGCTGCTCGTCGATCACCACCAGCCCCAACTCGCCGAACTCGACGTCGTCCTGCACCAGCGCATGCGTGCCGACCACCATCTGGATCGAGCCGTCGGCCAGCCCTTCCAGGATGCGGGCGCGGGCCTTGCCCTTGTCGCGGCCGGTCAGCAGCTCGATGCGGCAGCCGGCGGCCTCGGCCAGCGGCTGCAGAGTGGCGAAGTGCTGGCGCGCCAGGATCTCGGTCGGCGCCATCAGGGCTGCCTGGGCGCCGGCTTCGGCGGCGATCAGCATGGCGAACAGCGCCACCACCGTCTTGCCGCTGCCGACATCGCCCTGCAGCAGGCGCAGCATGCGGGTGTCGGAATCGAGGTCAGCGGCGATCTCGGCGATGGCCTGCGCCTGGCTGCCGGTCAGTTTGTAGGGCAGGGTGGCGGTGACTTTTGCCTGCAATCTGCCGTCGCCCTTCAGCCGCCGCCCGGGCAAGGCGCGGTTCTGGCTGCGCACCAGGGCGATGGCGAGCTGGTGCGCCAGCAATTCGTCATAGGCCAGCCGCCGGCGCGGCAGCGACAGGGCGGAAAGATCGGCTTCGTCGGTCGGATTGTGGGCGGCGAGCAGCGCCTGCTTCCACGCCGGCCAGTTCTCCCGTTTCATCAGGGTGGGCTCGAGCCATTCGTCGAGGTCGGGCGCGTTCTCGACCGCATGATGGATGGCGCGCATCAGCGTCCGGGGCGCCAGTCCGGCGGTCAGCCCATAGACCGGCTCGACCCGCATCACGCTGTCGCGCTCCTCCAGGGGCACGACATGGTCGGGATGCGTCATCTGCAGCGTGTTCTGGAACAGCTCCACCCGGCCGCTGACCAGCCGCTTTTCGCCCACGGGCAGCAGCTTCTGCAGGTAATCGCCGCGGGCATGGAAGAACACCAGGCTGATCGCGCCGGTCGGGTCGTGGCACTGCACCCGGTGGGGCTGGCGCGGGTTGCGCGGCGCCTGGTGCTGATCGACCGTGACCTCGACGGTAGCCATGCGGCCCGGTTCGGCCTCGATCAGCCGGGGCGCATAGCGGCGATCGATCACCGCATAGGGCAGGTGCCAGAGCAGGTTGACGACATGCGGGCCGGCCACTTTCTCGACCAGTTTCGCCAGCTTCGGCCCGATACCGGGCAGGCTGGTGAGGCCGGCGAAGAGGGGAAAGAGGATCTGCGGGCGCATGAGGAAAAGTCGCGGGCACTCGGCGGCTGACAGAGGCGTTTCAAGGGCTTATATCCTACGCCGCTTCACCGCCAAAAGGCCCGCCCGATGTCCGACCCCGCCGACCACGACCTGGAGAACCGCCGCAAGCGGCTGCTCTACCAGAGCGTCTACCGCGGCAACAAGGAGAACGACATCATCCTGGGTCGCTTCGCCCGCGCCCATCTGGGCGAATTCAGCGCCGCCGAACTGGACCAGTACGAAAAACTGCTCGCTGTCGGCGACAACGACATTTTCGACTGGATCAGCGGCCGGGCCGAGGTGCCGCCGGAGGAAGATACGCCCGTCCTGCGCCGGCTGATGCGGTTCCGGGTCGATCTGGCCTGAACATGGCCGATTTCGCCGCTCTCTTCGCCCGCCCCGTGCTGTGGCAGGTCGCGGGCGTTCCCGAAGGCGCCGATGCGCTGGTGCTGGCCGACCTGGCGCGCCAGTCGGGCGGGCGCGACATCCTGCACATCGCCCGCGACGGCAACCGCCTGCAGCGGCTGGTCGAGGCGCTGCGCTTCTTCGCCCCCGGCCGCGAGGTCATCGCCGTGCCGGCCTGGGACTGCCTGCCCTATGACCGGCTGTCGCCGCATGCCGACATCGTCAGCCAGCGGCTGGACGCACTGTCGCGTCTGGCGCAGGGGAAGAAGCCGGCCAGTCCGGCCCGCATCGTCATCGCCTCGGTCGGCGCCGCCCTGCAGCGCGTGCCGCCGCGCAGCGCCTATGCCGGCGCCGGCCTTGCGCTGAAACCGGGCGACCGGGTCGATCTGGCCGGGTTCACCCGTTTCCTGGCCGACAACGGCTATGGCCGCAGCGACACGGTGATGGAGCCGGGCGAGTTCGCTATTCGTGGCGGCATCATCGACGTCTTCCCGCCGGGACGGGCGGAGCCGGTGCGGCTCGACCTGTTCGGCGACGCGCTGGAGAGCCTGCGCAGCTTCGACCCGATGAGCCAGCGCACCACCGCCGCGCTGGAGGCCGTCACCCTGAACCCCGTCAGCGAAGTGCTGCTGGGCGAGGACGCCATCGCCCGCTTCCGGCTGGCCTATCGCGAGCTGTTCGGCGGCTCGACCGACGATCCGCTCTACGAATCGATCAGCGCCGGCCGCCGCCATCCCGGTTTCGAGCACTGGCTGCCGCTGTTCTACGACAGGCTGGAAACGCTGTTCGACTACCTGCCGCAGGCGATGGTGACGCTCGATCACCAGGCGGCGGAGGCGCGCGATGCGCGGCTGGAGCTGATCGCCGACTATTACGACACGCGCGCCAGCATGATGCAGCGTGCGCTGAAAGCGGGCGACACGCCGGACTACCGGCCGCTGCCGCCGGACCGGCTCTATCTCGACCGCGGCGACTGGCACCAGGCGCTGCAGGGCCGCCACGCGGTGCAGTTCTGGCCGTTCGCGGCGGAAACCGAGGAAGGCCGCGCTATCGACCTGGGCGGCCGCCGCCACGAGGGCTTCGCCGCCGCCCGCGCCCGCCGCGACGTCAACCTGTTCGACGCCGTGGCCGACGCCGTGCATCGCGCGCAAGCGCAGGGGCGGCGCACGGTGATCGCCGGCTACACGCCGGGCTCGGCCGACCGCCTGCAGCATCTGTTCTCGGAGCATGGCCTGCAGGGGCTGGCGCCGGTCTCCGACTGGCCGCAGGCGCAGAAGCTGCCGGCCAATGCGGTCGGGCTGGCGGTGCTGCCGGTCGATAACGGCTTCGTGCTGGACGGGCTGGAGCTGATCTCCGAGCAGGATATTCTGGGCGACCGCCTGATCCGGCCGCCCGCCAAGCGCCGGCCGTCGGAGCGCTTCATCGCCGAGGCCTCGACTTTGGCCGAAGGCGACCTGGTGGTGCATCGCGAGCACGGCATCGGCCGCTTCGTTGGGCTGGTAACGCTGGAAATCCAGTACGCGCGGCACGACTGCGTCGCCATCGTCTATGACGGCGGCGACAAGCTCTTCGTGCCGGTGGAGAATCTCGACGTGCTGAGCCGCTACGGCTCGGACGAGGCCGGCGCGCAGCTCGACCGGCTCGGCGGCGCGGCGTGGCAGGGACGGGCGGCGCGGCTGAAGCAGCGCATCCGCGACATGGCGGACAGGCTGATCCAGATCGCCGCCGAACGCGCCATCCGCCACGGCGAGCCGATGGCGCCGCCGACCGGGCTCTACGACGAATTCTGCGCCCGCTTCCCCTATGCCGAGACCGACGACCAGCTCAACGCCATCGCCGACGTGATGACCGACCTGTCCTCGGGCAAGCCGATGGACCGGCTGGTGTGCGGCGATGTCGGCTTCGGCAAGACCGAGGTGGCGCTGCGCGCGGCTTTCGTGGCAGCCCTGAGCGGCTTCCAGGTGGCGGTGGTGGTGCCGACCACCTTGCTGGCGCGGCAGCACTACAGGAATTTCACCGCCCGTTTCGACGGCTTCCCGATCCGCATCGCCCAGCTCTCGCGCCTGGTCTCGGCCAAGGACGCGGCGCAGGTCAAGCAGGACATGGCCGACGGCAAGGTCGATATCGTGATCGGCACCCATGCGCTGCTGGCCAAGGGCGTGCAGTTCCAGCGCCTGGGCCTGCTGATCGTGGACGAGGAGCAGCATTTCGGTGTGGCGCACAAGGAGCGGCTGAAGGAGATGCGGGCCGACGTGCATGTGCTGACGCTGACCGCCACGCCCATCCCGCGCACCCTGCAGCTGGCCCTGACCGGCGTGCGCGACATGAGCCTGATCGCCACACCGCCGGTCGATCGCCTGGCGGTGCGCACCTTCGTCACGCCCTACGATCCGGTGACGGTGCGCGAGGCGCTGCTGCGTGAACAGTATCGCGGTGGCCAGAGCTTCTATGTCTGCCCGCGCATCGAGGATCTCGACAGCGTCGCCGCCCAGTTGCGCGAGCTGGTGCCGGAAGTGAAGTTCGCCATGGCGCATGGGCGGCTGCCGCCGACCCAGCTCGAGAAGACCATGCAGGCCTTCATCGAGGGCGGCTACGACGTGCTGCTGTCCACCAACATCGTGGAAAGCGGCCTCGACATCGCCAGCGCCAACACCATGATCATCCATCGCGCCGACAGGTTCGGCCTGGCGCAGCTCTACCAGCTGCGCGGCCGCATCGGCCGCTCCAAGACCCGCGCCTATGCCTATCTCACCGTGCCGCCCAACCGCGCGCTCTCGACCACGGCGGAAAAGCGGCTGGAGGTGATGCAGACCTTGGACACGCTGGGCGCGGGCTTCATGCTGGCCAGTCATGACCTCGACATCCGCGGCGCCGGCAACCTCTTGGGCGAGGAACAGTCGGGCCATATCCGCGAGGTCGGCATCGAGCTTTACCAGCAATTGCTGGAAGAGGCGGTGGCGGCGGCGAAGCAGGGCGGTGCTCGGGTCGAACAGGCCGGCGACTGGTCGCCGCAGCTCAACCTGGGCATGGAAGTGCTGATCCCCGAGAGCTACGTCGCCGATCTCGGCGTGCGGCTGGCGCTCTACCGGCGCATCTCCGGCCTGCAGGAGCCGGCCGAGATCGACGCCTTCGCCGCCGAGATGATCGACCGCTTCGGCGCGCTGCCGCCGGAGGTGCAGAACCTGGTGCGCACCGTGGCGCTGAAGCTGCAGTGCCGCGCCGCCAATGTCGAGAAGATCGACGTCGGCCCTAAGGGCGCGGTGCTGTCCTTCCGCCGCAACGAGTTCGGCAATCCCTTCGCCCTGATCGCCGCCGCCGGCCAGGCCGACGCGCCGTTCCGCCTGCGGCCCGACCAGAAGATCGTGGTGCCGGCCACCTGGCGCGACGAGCAGGGCAGCCTCGACGCCATCGACGCCATCGTGAAACTGCTGGCGCAGATGGCGCAGGCGCCGCCCGCACCGCCGCCGGCAGCAACGCCCGCCAAACCTGTGGCGAAACCGGCCGCCAAGCCCAGCTTCGTGAAACCGCCGATGCCGAAATCGCGGCCGTTCCGGCGTTAGAGCGGATCACGATTGGATGGAAGCGCAAGCGCTTCCATCCAATCGTGTGAATCCGCTCTATTCCTTAACGTTTAGCGCAAATTCACATGTTCTGACGGGATCGCTCGCGATTCCGTCAGAACATGATTTGCTCTAAGGTGCCGTCGCCACCGCTTCGCCGAAGGAAAGCTGGTTGCCGGCTGGGTCGACGACGCGGAAATCGCGCATGCCGTAGGGGCGCTCGGCCAGCGGCACGGTGACGTTGCCGCCAGCCTTGACGATGCTAGCATGGTAGTCGTCGACGCCGCTTATCACGACATAGACGGAAGAGATCGGTTGCGGCTCCTGCATGGCCAGCGCCAGCATGATCTCGACCTTGTCGCGGCACACCGCGGCATGATCCATCGGATCGCCCCAGGTCCAGGCGACCTCGAAGCCCAGCACGGTGCGGTAGAATTCGAGCGCCGCCAGCATGTCGGGCACCTGCAGGATCGGCGACACCGACTGCAGCGAAACGCTCTTCAGCGACATGAGCGCTACTCCGCCGCCACGGCGCGGTCGGTCTCAACGGCGGTGCGATATTCGCGCGTCATGCGCTCGACCAGCTCCGCGACCGTCGGCACGTCGTCGATCGAGCCGACGCCGTGGCCGGCCGACCAGATGTCCTTCCACGCCTTGACTTTCTTTTCGCCCTCGTCCGGCCGGGTGCCGAGGTCCATGTCGATATGGCCCTTGGGCTTGAGGTTGTTGGGATCGAGCCTGGCATTGAGGATCGACTTGGTGAGATAATTGGCCGGCACGCCGGAGAAGGCGGGCGTGTAGGTGATGTCCTTGGCGCCGCTGTCGATCAGCATCTGCTTGTACTCGGGGACGGCATTGGCTTCTTTGGTGGCGATGAAGCGGCTGCCGACATAGGCGAGGTCGGCGCCCAGCACCTGCGCCGCCCGCACCGCCGCGCCATCGGAGATGGCGCCGCCCACCAGCAGCGTGCCCTTCCAGAACCGGCGCACCTGCGGCACCAGCGCGAAGGGCGACATGGTGCCGGCATGGCCGCCCGCACCGGCGCAGACCAGGATCACGCCGTCGACGCCGGCCTCGATCGCCTTCTCGGTGTGGCGGATATTCGTCGTGTCGTGGAACACCACGCCGCCGTATCTGTGCACTTCCTTGACGATGTCGGTCGGATTGCCAACCGAGGTGATGATAATCGGCACCTTGTGCTGGATGCACAGCGCCAGGTCCTGCTCCAGCCGCGAGTTCGACTTGTGGATGATCTGGTTGCAGGCGAAGGGCGCCACGGCCCGGCCCGGATTGGCCTTGGCGAAGGCTTCGGTCTCCTCGCGGATGCGCGCCAGCCACTCGTCGAGCAGGGAGACCGGCCGCGCGTTCAGCGAGGGGAAGGAGCCGACGATGCCGGCCTTGCACTGGGCGATCACCAGCTCGGGGCCGGAGACGATGAACATCGGCGAGCCGACCACCGGGATCGACAGGCGGCCTTGCAGCACGGCGGGCAACGGCATGAAATCCTCCCAAACGGAAACGCCGCCAAGAATCGGCTGCCAAGTCTTGGCGGCGCGTCCGGTTCCGTCAAGCAGCTTGGCGGCTCGGGCGGTTCAGGCCGGGGTGGCCTGCTGCGCTTCGTTCTTCTCGTCCTGGTCGGCGAGCTGGAACACCTGGAGGAAGGCTTCCGGCGGCTGCGCGCCGGAGACGGCGTATTTGCGGTTGACGATGAAGCAGGGCACGCCATTGATGCCCAGCCGGCGGGCATAGACGTCGGCCGCCATCACCTCGTCGCGGTCCTCGACGGAAGCGAGATAGCCCGCCGCCTCGTCGCGCTGCAGGCCGATCTCGGCGGCGATGTCGGCCAGCGTCTCCGGGTCGCCGACGTCGCGGCCATCCATGAAATAGGCCTGGAACAGCGCCTCGACGATGGCGTCCTGGTGGCCGTTGCGGGCGGCGTATTTCACCAGGCGGTGCGAGGCCAGCGTGTTGGGGGTGCGGCCGATGCGGTCGAAGCGGAACTCGATGCCTTCGCCCTGGCCGGTCTCGGTGATGGCGCCGTAGATCTTCTGCATGCGTTCGGTGTTGCCGAACTTAGCGGTCAGGTAGGCGTCGCGCGCCATGCCCTCGGCCGGCATATCGGGATTGAGCTGGAACGGCCGCCACGCGATCATGATGTCGTTGCGGCCGGACAGCGCCATGGCCTTCTCGAAGCGGCGCTTGCCGATGAAGCACCACGGGCAGATCGTGTCGGAGACGATGTCGACGTACATGGCGCGATTATAGGCCAGCCGGGCCGCAGCCCCAACAGGCGTCAGTCCACCGGACGGCGCCGTTTTTCGCTGCGGGACAGGAAAAAGGCCGCCACCACACACAGCGCCAGCATGGCGCAGAGCAGCCATGCGCCGGCCTGCCAACCGCCGCTCAAGGTCACCAGCAGCGCCAGCGCCGGCGGTCCCAGGGTCGAGCCGGTATTGGAGCCCTGCATCATCAGTCCGGCGGTGGTGGCGATCAGCGACGGGCCGGGCGCGTTGTGCGGCACGGAGGCGAACAGCGCCCCCGGCGCCATGCCGCCAGCGGCCGACAGGACAAGGCAGGCGAGATAGCGCCAGAAATCGCCAACGCCGTCGCTGAAGATCGCCGGCGCGCACAGCGCCATGACCATAGCGGCGGCTGCGATCAGCGCCCAACGTGCCGCGCCGCGTGCCTGTAGCGGACCGGCGACGAGGTTGCCGATGACGTTGGCGGCGACCACCAGTGCGGTCAGCAGCCCGGCCGTACCGGCATCGACGCCGCGCTGCTCGATCATGTAGGTCGGCAGGAAGCCGATCACGGCCAGATAGGCGAAAGCGTAGGTGGCGAAGCAGATCGCCAGCAGCAGCGGGCCACGTGCGGCGAAGGTCTGGCGCACCGACTGCCATAGCGGCCGGATGACGGGCGTTGCCGGCGCCGGCACGCGATCGCCGCGCAGCACCAGCGCCAGCAGGCAGAGCAGCGCCAGCGCGCCATTGGCGATCCACAAGCCGCGCCAGCCCAGGAACTGCAGCAGCACTGGCGCCAATACCATCATCAGCGCCGTGCCGGCCGGCATGTAGGAGCCCCACAGCCCCATGGTCAGCTTCTGGTCCGCCGGCGTGGTGGCGCGCAGGATCAGCGGCGGGGCGGCGACCACCACCGCGAACAGGCCGATGCCTTCGACGAAGCGGCCGACCAGGATCGCCTCGACCGAATGAGCGAAGCTGCCGGCGACATCGGCCAATGCCAGCACCGCCAGCCCGGCCATGATGGCGCGGCGCGGCCCAACCCGGTCGGCCAGCAGGCCGGCCACCATGCCCAGCGTCATGCCGATCAGGTTGATGGTCGACAGCACCCAGCCGCCAGCGGCCAGGCCGAAACCGATCTCCGCCCGCAGCAGCGGCAGGGCGGGCGGCGCTTTGCCGATATGGAACGCCGCCACGATGCCGCACAGGGTCAGCAGCCAGACATCGGGCCACGAGGTTCGCTGCGGCAGGCCGTTTTGCGTTGCGGTGGGAGAGGGCGACATGCGGGAGCGAACCTTGAGGGCAAACGCCGATTTGTGCAAATTGCCGCCTGAAACCTATCGAGCGGGAAGGAAACGCACATGTTCGATCTGAAGGGCCGCGTCGCCCTCGTCACCGGCGCCTCGGCCGGACTGGGCAATCACTTCGCCCAGGTGCTGGCCCGGCATGGTGCGGCGGTCGCCGTCACCGCCCGCCGCACCGACCGGCTGCAGGAACTGGTGAAATCGATCGAGGCGGGTGGCGGCAAGGCGTTCGCCGTCGGCATGGACGTGGCCGAGGGCCAGTCGATCCGCGGCGGGTTCGCGGCGGCCGCGCAGGCGCTGGGCACGCCCGACATCGTGGTCAACAACGCCGGCATCTCCAAGGTCAGCCCGCCGCTCGATACGACGGAAGAAGACTGGGACGAGGTGATCGACACCAATCTGCGCGGCGCCTGGCTGGTGGCGCAGACGGCGGCCCGGACCATGGTGGCGGCCAAGAAGCCCGGCCGCATCATCAACATCGCCTCGATCACCGGCATGCGCGCCATCGGCCACATCGCCGCCTATTCGGCGGCCAAGGCCGCGCTGATCCACCTCACCACCGTGCTGGCGATGGAGTGGGCGCGCCACGGCATCCAGGTCAACGCCATCTCGCCCGGCTACATCGAGACCGATCTCAACCGCAGCTTCTGGTCCACGTCCGGCGGCAAGCGGCTGATCGAGCGCGTGCCGCAGAAGCAGATCGGCGTACCCTCCGATCTTGACGGCGCGCTGCTGCTACTGGCCTCGGACGCCTCGCGCTACATGACCGGGTCCAACATCGTGGTCGATGGCGGCCATTCGTCCAATTCGATGTAGCTACCAGCCGTTCACCCGGTCCCAGATATCGACGACGGTCCGGCCGCCGTCGAGCTCGCTGTCGATGACGTGATAGCGGTCATAGGCGGCGGCGGTGATGCAGGCATGGTTGGGCAGCACGCGCAAGCGGGCGCCCACCGCCAGCCGGTCGAACGGCAGGGGCCGGCGGCCGCCAACGAAACCGTGCTCCTGGTTCACCTCGCTCACACTCAAACCCTCATAACCGATCACCGTGCCGAATCCGGCCTCGGGCATGAACTCGGTGGCGCTGATGTCCTTGGACAGCGCCAGCGCGCCGGCGTCGATCAGCACCTGGTTGCGCTGGGGATACTGGCCGATCACCGCAGCCAACACCGACAGCGCCAGATCGTGCGGCCCGCAGGAGCCCAGCGCCAGCTGGTCGAGATCGTTGAACATGTAGACGCCCGGCCGCATCTCCGTCACGCCGGCCAGCGAGCGGGCATGCACCGCCGTCGGCGTCGAGCCGATGCTGACCACCGGGCAAGGCAGGCCGGCGGCGCGCAGGTGTTCGGCAGCGGTGACGGCGGCCAGCCGCTCGGCCTCGGCGCTGGCGGCGACCTCTTCGATCGAGCGGCAGTGATAGGAGTGTCCGGCATGGGTCATCACGCCCAGCAGCGTGACTTGCGGCGCGTCATGCAGGATATGGCCGATCTGCAGCAGCAAGGGCGAGGCGGATTCCAGCCCGGCGCGATGGGCGCCGCTGTCGATTTCGATCAGGACGGAGAAGTCGCCGCCATGGCCGGCGATGGCGCGGGCGGCATCGAGGGAATCCGTGATGATCTTCAGGTCGACGCCCTGGGCGCGCAGTTCGGCCACCTGGTCCAGCCGCGCCGGCACGATGCCGACGGCATAGAGAATGTCCCGGAAGCCGTGCCGGGCGAAGTAGCGCGCCTCGGCCAGGGTCGAGACGGTGATGCCGCCGGCTTCGCCTTGCGTCGCCAGCTGCGCCACCGCCGCCGACTTGGCGGTCTTCAGATGCGGGCGCAGCGCCACGCCACGCGCCTTCATGCGCGTGCTCATCGTCGCCAGGTTGCGCTTCAGCACCGCCCGGTCGAGCAGCAGGCAGGGCGTGGGAAGGTCGTCGAGGGTTGTCGGAACAGGACGGGGCATGGCGATGTCCGATGTGACGGCCGGTGCCAGGCATAGGCTGGCGAGGGAGAATAACAGGCAGACTCTGTCAATGCTCCTTAGCGAAAGAAGACAATTAACTGAATCGGTTTCCATTGCTCTGCAGTTACTTCTGATTGAATAACAAAAAATGGAGCAATCTAGAAGGATTGTGCCAATATCTATGGTGCTAATTCATCCACCGGGCAACTGGCGGCAATGACAATAAGTGCGAGGACAGAAACTCTGCGGCAACGCATTCCGAAGAGGAAAGTCATATGTCGAATAGTTCAGCAATATGGACCGCCCGCCGCCGGCTTCTGGCATGGGGGATTGGCCTGATCCTGCCGTTGGCCCTGGCCGGGCTGGCGCGCGCGGTAGAGCCGATTAAGATTGCCGTCAACAGCACCAGCTTCGCCTGGCTGCCGCTTTACGTCGCCGATGGCGCCGGTCTGCTTGAGAAGGAAGGGCTGAAGCTCGAGATCATCCTGCTGAAGGATACGATGGCCGTGGCCAGCGCCATGACCAGCGGCGAGATCGACTTGGGCGGCGTCGGCGGCAACACCATTTTCTCCGCCCGCAAGGCGAACCAGCCGCTACGCCTGCTGGTGCCGTTGAGTACCGAGTACACATCGACCATTTTTGGCCGCAAGGAAATCATTGAGCAAGCCGGCATCACCGCGAATTCGACGCTGGAGGAAAAAGTCGCAGCGATGAAGGGGCGCAAACTGGGCGTGGTCGCCTTCGGCAATGCCCAGCACAACGTATTGCGGTTCCTCTTCAACAAGTATGGCGGCGGACTTGACGTCGACAAGGCGGCTGAGGTCGTACCGGTCGGCGACGCCAGCACCACCATGGCAGCGATGCGGCGCGGCGTGATTGATTTCACCGCCTTTTCCCCGCCCGTCCCCGAGAAAGCCGTGGCCGACGGCTATGCGGCGGTGCTGATCGACACCATCGGTGGCGACGTGCCGGACACGCGCGGCATGGTGTTCACCGCCGTCAGCGTCCCGGAAAAGTCGCTGGCCGATCCAGCCAAGGCAAAGAAAATAGCCGCTTTCGTACGGGCGATGGATGCGGCCAACACGCTTATCCAGACCGATCTGGCCGCCGCCAGCAAGGCGGCGATCAAGCACATGTCCAGCATGGATCCCGAGCTGTTCAATCTCGGGATGCGAAGCGCGCAAAGGGCCTCGCCCAAGACTCCTGAAGTGTCGGTCGAGGGGCTGAAGAAATACTACGCGCTGCTGGCTGCCGGCGGCACGACCTACGCCCAGGGCGATTTCGATTTCGAGGCCTCCGTGGCCAACGATTTCGTCCGCGAAGCGGTGGCGGGCCGCAAATAGGCACGTAGCTACGATGTCGCCCGCGTTTAGGCGCGGGCGACAATCATCCCCGATTGTCTCCGTATCAATCCGCCGACGCTTTTTTGACAGCGGGCGACCGGCGGTCCGCCGCTATGCCTGAAAAACAGGCGGATAGCGCGCCATTGCGCGCTGCATCTGCGCGGCAAAGCACCAATCCGGACCTTGAAGCGATGTCTGCCGGCTGCGGGTAATGCTGGCACGGGGCTTGCTTATTCCCTGGGCAAGCCGTTCGACCATTGCAGCAGGGGGATCGTCCATGAACCGCAGAAGCTTCACCACCGCCGCCTTCGGCCTTGTCGCCGCCCTTGCCGTGCCGCTGCTGGCGGCGGGCTCGGCCATGGCCGATGCGCTGGCGGACATCAAGGCGCGCGGCGCCATCCGCATCGCCGTGCCGCAGGATTTCCCGCCCTTCGGCACGGTCGGCACCAACATGCAGCCGCAGGGCTACGACATCGACATGGCCAGGCTGATCGCCGACAGGCTGGGCGTGAAGGCGGAGATCGTGCCGGTGACCAGCGCCAACCGCATTCCCTTCCTGCAGACCAACAAGGTCGACCTGGTGATTTCCAGCCTGGGCAAGAATGCCGAGCGCGAGGCGGTGATCGACTTCTCGGATGCCTATGCGCCGTTCTTCAACGGCGTCTTCGCCCCCGCCGGCGTCAATGTCGGCAAGGCGGAGGACCTGGCCGGCAAATCGATCGGCGTCACGCGCGGCGCCATCGAGGATCTGGAACTGACCAAGATCGCGCCCGCCAGCGCCGTCATCAAGCGCTACGAGGACAATAACGGCACCATCTCCGCCTTCCTCTCGGGCCAGGTCGAAGTGGTCGCCACCGGCAACGTGGTCGCCGCCGCCATCCTGGAGCGCAACCCGCCGAAGCGGCCGGAGCTGAAGTTCCTGATCCGCAATTCGCCCTGCTATATCGGGCTGAACAAGAACCAGCCCGCGCTGCTGGCCGCCGTCAACGACATCATCGCCAAGGCCAAGACCGACGGCAGCCTCAACGCCATTGCGCAGAAATGGCTGAAGGCCGACCTGCCGGCGACGATGTAGCAGCCGCATCGCGTCGGCGCCGCGGCCGGACATGGGCTATCGTCTCGACTTCGGTTGGCTGGCCGATTACCTGCCGGTGCTGCTGAAGGGGATCGGGATCACGGTCGAGCTGATCCTGGTCGGCGCGGTGCTGGGCGTGCTGCTGGGCACGGCTTGCGCCTGGGTGCGGGCGCTGGGGCCGCTGTGGCTGCGGCCGGTGGTGGCGGCCTATGTCGAGCTGATCCGCAACACCCCGTTCCTGATCCAGCTCTTCTTCATCTTCTTCGGCCTGCCGTCGGCGGGCGTGCAGATGTCGGAGCTGACGGCGGCCAACCTGGCGATGGTGGTCAATCTCGGCGCCTATAGCTGCGAGATCATCCGCGCCGGCATCCAGGCCACGCCGCGCGGCCAGTTCGAGGCTGGTGCCAGCCTGGCGATGACCCCGTTCCAGACCTTCCGTACCGTGGTACTGCTGCCCTCGCTGCAGCGCATCTGGCCGGCGTTGTCGTCGCAGATCGTCATCGTCATGCTGGGCTCGGCGGTGGTGTCGCAGATCGCCGCCGAGGACCTGACCTTCGCCGCCAACTTCATCCAGTCGCGCAATTTCCGCGCCTTCGAGACCTACATCGTCTCGACCGTGATCTACCTGTTCCTCGCCATCGTGCTGCGCCAGGCGCTGGCGCTGCTGGGACGGGCGCTGTTTCCGCGCCCGGTACGCTGATGAGGGGAGGGCGCTGATGGTCGAGTTCACCCTGTGGGACATTCTGCGCAACCTGCTGATCGCCGCCCAGTGGACCATCGTGCTGTCGCTGGTTTCCTTCGTCGGCGGCGGGCTGGTCGGCGTCATGGTGCTGTTCATGCGCATCGGCCGCAGCGGCATCGCGCGGCTGATCGCCAAGGCGCATATCGAGCTGTTCCAGGGCACGCCGCTTCTGATGCAGCTTTTCCTCGCCTTCTTCGGGCTGGGCCTGTTCGGCATCGACGTACCGGCCTGGCTGGCCGCCGGCATCGCGCTGATCCTGTGGACGGCCGCCTTCCTGGCCGAGATCTGGCGCGGTTGCGTCGAGGCCATCGCCCGCGGCCAATGGGAGGCCTCGGCCTCGCTCGGCATGGGCTACGTGCAGCAGATGCGTCACGTGATCCTGCCGCAGGCGCTGCGCATCGCCGTGCCGCCCACCGTCGGCTTCTCGGTGCAGGTGGTGAAGGGCACGGCGCTGACCTCGATCATCGGCTTCGTCGAACTGTCCAAGGCGGGGGCGGTCGTGACCAACGCCACCTTCCAGCCTTTCACCGTCTACGGGCTGGTGGCGCTGATCTATTTCGCGCTGTGCTGGCCGCTGTCGCAGGCCAGCCGGGTGCTGGAAAGGAAGCTCAATGTCGCTCATCGCCATCACTGAGGTGAAGAAGCGCTTCGGCGAGAACGAGGTGCTGAAGGGCATCACGCTCGACGTGGCGCCGGGCGAGGTCATCGCCATCATCGGCAAGTCGGGCTCGGGCAAGTCGACGCTGCTGCGCTGCATCAACGGGCTGGAGACGATCGACGAGGGCTCGATCCTGGTGGCGGGCGCGCATCTGGCGCCGGACGAGCTGCACCTGAAGGCGCTGCGGCTGAAGGTCGGCATGATCTTCCAGCAGTTCAACCTGTTCCCGCATCTGACCGCCGGCGGCAACGTGATGCTGGCGCAGCGCGTGGTCAAGAAGACGCGGAAGGCGGAGGCCGAGGCCATGGCGCGCAAGATGCTCGACCGGGTCGGGCTGGGCCACCGGTTCGACGCCTATCCCGACCAGCTCTCCGGCGGCCAGCAGCAGCGCGTCGCCATCGCCCGGGCGCTGGCGATGCAGCCGATCGCCCTGCTGTGCGACGAGATCACCTCGGCGCTCGATCCCGAGCTGGTGGCCGAAGTGCTGGCTGTGGTGCGCGAATTGGCGGCCGACGGCATGACCCTGCTGATGGTCACGCACGAGATGAAATTCGCCCGCGACGTGTGCTCGCGCGTGGTCTTCATGCACCAGGGCCGGGTGCACGAGATCGGCCCGCCCGAGCAGGTCTTCGCCAGTCCGCAAACGCCCGAGCTGCGGCAATTCCTGGGGGTGATGTAGGAGCGGACGGGGACAGCTAGAATCCAGCCATCGCATCGGTTGGAGAGCGTCCCATGCCGTCTGCAGAACCCTTCCGCATCCACCAGCTTGCTGACGAGGATGTCGGGCTGTGCCGCGCCATGCTCGCGGTCATGGGCCGGGCATTCGACGAGGTCGATACCTACACCGCCGCCCAGCCCGGCGACGATTATCTACGCCGGCTGCTGAACGACCGGCATTTCATCGCTTTGGCGGCGCTTGACGGCGACACCGTCGTCGGCGGGCTGGCGGCCTACGAGCTGCCCAAGTTCGAGCAGGCGCGCAGCGAGCTCTACATCTACGACCTTGCGGTGGAGGAAAGCCATCGCCGCCGGGGTGTGGCGACTTCCCTGATAAGCCGGCTCAGGGCCATCGGTGCCACGCGCGGCGCCTGGGTGATCTTCGTCCAGGCCGATCCGGCGGATGCGCCGGCCGTCGCGCTCTACGCCAAGCTGGGCGCCCGGGAGGACGTGCTGCATTTCGACATCGCCGTCGAGTGACGCGATTGTCGGCACGCCACGGCGGCCACCGATAAGTCACAATACTTAGGAATTGACCTAACTGTTGGCCTGCGTTACATCCTCCCGCCATGAACCGGCGAATTCAGGCGGCCGAACGGCAAAGCGGGCAGGGGTGGCGATGATCCGGCCGCAGTCCCGCACGGCGTCCCCGTCGCCCGCGGTGGTCGATGCGGTATTCCGCGCCCTGGCCGATCCGACGCGGCGCGACGTCATCCAGCGGCTGAGCGCGGGCCCGTCCTCCGTCTCCGAACTGGCGGCGGCGCACGATATGGCGCTGCCATCGTTTCTTGAGCATCTGAAGGTGCTGGAAGGTGCGGGGCTGGTGCGCTCGCAGAAAGTGGGGCGGGTGCGGACCTGCGAGCTGGCGCCCGAACGGCTGGCCATTGCCGGAACCTGGCTCGACCGCCAGCGCGCGCTGTGGGAGGCGCGGCTGGACCGGCTCAACGCCTATCTGCTGTCGATGAACAAGGAGAAATCCAAATGAAATCGCCGCTGCTGAAGCCCGATCCCAAACTCGACCTGGTGCTGGAACGCGACATCGACGTGCCCGTCGAACTGGTGTGGCGGGCCTGGACGACGCCGGACAGCATCAAGCACTGGTTCTGTCCCAAGCCGTGGTCGGTGACGAAATGCGAGATCGACTTGCGTCCGGGCGGCGTGTTCAGCACGGTGATGCGTTCGCCCGAAGGCGAAGAGTTTCCCAATCTCGGCTGCTATCTCGAGGTCGTGCCCAACCAGCGGCTGATCTTCACCGATACGCTGCTGCCCGGCTTCCGCCCGTCGCCCAAGCCGTTCTTCACCGCCGCCCTGCTGCTGGAGCCGACGGCGACAGGTACGCACTACACCGCCACCGCCATCCACGGCAGCGAAGAAACGCGCAAGTCGCACGAGGAGATGGGCTTCCACGACGGCTGGGGCACGGTGGTCGACCAGCTCGTGGCGCACATCAAATCGGAAATGCGCTGATACGGGCAGCGAACGGGCACAAACACGCCGCTGGCGTCTGCTTCTGCCGCGGAGACTGCGGCGCTACCTCGCCGGCCGCACGATCTCGACGATCTCCACGCGCCGGTTGCGGGCGCGGCCTTCCTCGGTGCGGTTGGTGGCGACCGGCGCGGTCATGCCGGCGCCGGCCGACATCAGGCGGGCGGCCGCGATGCCGTGCTGGCCGGTGAGGGCGCCGGCGACCGCCTGGGCGCGCCGCTGCGACAGCGACAGGTTGTAGTCGAAGGCGCCCATGCCGTCGGTGTGGCCGACGATCAGCACGTTGAGCTGGGGATTGCCCTTGAGCAACTGGGAAAGCTGCGCGATCTGCGGTTCGGATTCGGGCTTCAGCTCGGCCTTGTCGAAGTCGAAGTAGATGCCGTAGATGGCGATGCGCCCATCGCGCGCCAGCGCCTGCTCGATCTCGCTGGCCTGCACCAGCTTGATGCGATCGGTCTCCATCGGCTTGCCCTTGACGACGGTCACCGCGACATGCGGCGTCAGGGGGCGGTTGCCGCTGGCCTTGGTCTCCAGCCCCAGCAGGGCGACGGTCTCCTTGCCGTCCGGCGCGTCGCGCTCGGCCAGCAGGTAGACGATCGAATCCCAGGCGCTGGGCAGGCCTATCTTGCCGCGGGCGGCATCCCAGAAAGTGGGCAGCATACGGCCGGGCGAGCAGTCGGCCTCGCGACAGAAGAAGCGGATGTCGAAGCCGTTCTTTTTCAGCGCGGCTTCGTAGTTGCGCACGATCTCCAGCGCCGAACGCTCGGTCGGACCTTCGTAGCGTATGGCGGTATGCTCGCCCGCCACATCGATCTGCCAGGCGGCGGGATTGTCGCGATCTTCCCGTTTCAACGGCTGCGAGGGGACGCGGATTTCGTCGTAGCCGCGCTTCTCGTAGAAGGTGATCCGCGAACCGTCATAGCGGCCGACCGCCGGATGGTCCGACGCGCCCTTCACGTCGCCTTTCTGCTGCGCCAGCGACGGGGAAACGCCGTGCATCGCCGCGACAAGCGCCAGGACGGCAAGCAGGGATCGGAACATGCGCGGGAACCTCCTTCGGACCACAGGGTGGCAGCATACCCGCCATGGCCCGGTCGAGGTCAATCGTCGCGTTGGCCGCTTGCGACAAGCACGTCGCCGCCGCTTTCCTTCAGCACTTGCTGCGTAACGCTGCCGAGAAGGGCCTGATGCACCACGCCGCGGCCATGCGGACCCATGGCCACCAGATCGACCTGGGGGTCCTTTGAAAGGCGAACCAGGGCAGGGCCGGGTTCGCCGTCGACCACCCGTGGGATCGCTTTGCCGAGTCCCGCCATGTCATGCGCGAAGGCGGAAAGGTCGTGACGCGATTTGTTGGTTTTTGCCAAACGGTATCTCTGCATTTCGACCCGGGAGGTTCCAGCGCGCAGCATGGCCTGCTTGAAGGTGAGCGGGATCTCGACGGCATGGACCAACTGGATGGTGGCGTCGGGAGCCAACGCGTGCGCTTCCTTCACCGCCGCGGCCGACTGGGGCGAGAAATCGACCGCCGCTACGACCTGCCGGTAGGGTTCGGACGACTCCTTCCTGACCACGAGGACCGGAGCAGCGGCCGTCCTGATCACCCTGTCCGCCGTCGAGCCCAGGACCTTCTCCCGGAGCGAGCGGCCCTTGCCTGGCCCGATCACGATGACATCCGCATGCCGCTCGCTAGCGACGCGCGTGATGACGTCGTGCGGCGCCCCGAACTCGATCCGCACGTCCGTCAGCCGAGTGCGTCCGCTTTCCGTCAGCAAAAGCTCGATGGCGGAGAAAGCCTGCCGTTTGAGGTCTTCCTGCAGATCGCTTTCGCTGCGATCCGACAAGGCGGCAATCTGCGACAGCGGCTCGGCCGCGATGACGTGGAGCACGAGCAGCCTGGCCGTGTGTGCCGTGGCCAACTGGACCGCCCGGGCCAGCACCTTCTTGCTGCCCGCTTCCAGGTCGACAGCCGCCACGATCGTGTTCACGCCCGCCATGTCCGCCGCCTCCGTCCATCGTGGATCATCCAGATTAAAGGCGTCGATTGGATCCTCATAGGCAAACACGTCGGCATGGCGATCGAGAATGAACAGGAAAAAAGCGATCAGAGCATAGACCTCTGACCAGCCGGGGCTTGCGGAACGGCTGCGCCCGGCTCTTCAGATGGGCGGTGCAGGCAACTCGCGCTGCTCTGCCCAGGTGAGCAGCGCATCAAGCGCCGGGCAAAGCGCCTGCCCCCAGTCCGTGAGGCCATACTCGACTTTCGGCGGCACCTGATGATGCACGATCCGACGCACAATGCCGTCATTCTCCATTTGCCGGAGCTGCTGGATCAGCATCTTCTGTGAAATGCCCGGAATGGCCCGTTCGAGATCGGAAAAGCGCAATAGCTTGCCGCCGAATAGATGGAACAGAATCACCAGCTTCCATCGGCCTTCGAGCATCTTGAAGGCTTCTTCCACGCCCTCGGCGGCCGACGCGGCGGTATGATCGACCTTACTCAAATATCAGTACCTTACTTTTTCGTGCGTTCTTGTGAGTCGGTAAGTCTAGAGGCATCTTTTCAGCGAAGCAATCCTGGTTGCCGGCGCTCCCCGTTCCGGCGGACCCTCAGGAAAGGACGCCGATGTCTCTCAATCTGCCGGCACCCATCGCCGCCTATTTCGCTGCCGACAATGACGATGGCGACGCCGTGGCCCGATGCTTCACCGAGACGGCCGTCGTGAAGGACGAAGGCCATCGTTACGAAGGCCGCCTCGCCATCAGCCGGTGGAAGGCCGATGCATCCGCCCGGTTCAAGTACACGAGCGAACCCTTTGCCCTGGAGGAGCGGGACGGCGAAACAGTCGTGACGGGCCATGTCGTCGGCGACTTTCCCGGCAGTCCGGTTGACCTGCGATATGTCTTCGTCCTGCAAGGCGACAGGATCGCCTCCCTGGAGATCGGTGTGTGAGCTTCAATCTCGGGCTCGACGGGCGCCGGGCGCTGGTGACGGGCGGCACGAAGGGCATCGGTGCGGCGGTTGTCGACGTCCTGTGGCGGGCGGGTGCGCGGGTGAGCGCGACGGCGCGATCCGTTCCGGACGCCGCTTCCGGCGGCGTTGGCTATATCGCGGCCGACCTGACGACGGCGCAGGGGTGCGCCACAGCCGCCAAGGCGGTGCTCGACCGGCTCGGCGGGGTCGATATCCTCGTCAATGTGCTCGGCGGCTCCACGGCGCCGGGCGGTGGCTTCGCCGTTCTCGACGACGACGAATGGGCCCGGGAGTTGAATCTCAACCTGATGTCCGCCGTCCGCCTCGACCGGGCGCTCCTGCCGTCGATGATCGCGCAAGGTTCCGGCGTCATCATCCATGTCACGTCGATCCAGCGCGAACTGCCGCTGCCGGAATCGACGACTGCCTACGCCGCCGCGAAAGCCGCCCTTTCGACCTACAGCAAGAGCCGGTCGAAGGAAGTGGCGCCAAAGGGCATCCGCGTGATGCGGGTCTCGCCCGGCTGGGTGGAGACGGAAGCCGCCACGGCTCTGGCCGAACGCCTCGCCGAGCAGGGCGGCACGGACTACGAAGGCGGCAGGCAGATCATCATGAAGGCGTTGGGCGGCATCCCGCTCGGGCGCCCGACGAAGCCGAACGAGGTAGCGGACCTTATTGCCTTCCTCGCCTCGCCGCGCGCCAGCTCCATCACCGGCGCCGAATACGTGATCGACGGCGGCACCGTCCCCACGGCGTAAAAGCCGAGCGTATCGCCGGATGTTGTGGGGTGGCGGGCCACGACCGATAGTGATGATCACTACGTTTACGCTATAGCCCTCTCGGACACGATACCTTTGTGAAGCAGGACTAAGTTACATTACGTGGAAATCCTGACTCCTGAGTTGGATGAGCAGCAGCCGAGATTTACTGCTGGGAAGTGTCGCAAAGACCGTCACGCAACCGCGACTTTTGCTTCCGAACTCTTGCGACAGAATTTTCCTTGAAAAATCAGCGGTCCCGATTTTTGGTGTGAAATAGGGAATTGTGCGACAAACCATTTACGCATGCGGCTGGCCATTGCCGGGAAATCTATGAGCGGCCTGCCACCGCATCTTTAATGAAGGATAGCTGCCTTCGCCAAGCATCGGCTCCAGCTTCAGCGTCGGCCTTAGCGGTACCGCCCTGACTATAGAGCTTGCCGGAAAAACCTACGACGCTGAGGCCAGACACACGAACGGTGAGTGGCCCGTAGGGCACCTTGATTGTGTGTCCGGCACCTTCATAGCGCAAATGCCGGAAAGGAAAAGCGAAGTCGTTCGCTTCGAGTCGGCGCACGGCAATGTCCGCCAGGGCAGAAGACGGCCACATCTGATCGTCGGTGCCCGATACGAGCAAAACAGGCCCTCGAATTTTCTCGACAGGGATCGTCGCGCGCTCCACGGCCTCGGCATCCTTGAGATGCTCGAGATAGGCAGGTGCCCACACCACCGGCTGGCCGGGTGTCATCTCGGCGGGAGCAATTCCTGCATATGAGTTGTTCTCCTGCAAGTAGGGCAATGGCTTGTCTCTAAACGTCCAGCCGGCACGTGGTCTCGTATCGCCGGGTTCGGATTGACCTAGTGCCCAAAAGATAACCCCGCTCGGCACCCATGCGATGACCGCATTGATATCGGGAAAGGTTGCACCTAGCAGAAGCGCCAGCTCCCCACCGCGCGACGCTCCCCAGACTGCAAGAAAGTGATCTCGCAGCCATGACTGGCTCCGCATCCAACGGATGGCGTTCTCGAAATACTCCAGTGGAATATTGACAAGGCCGCGCGGAAGCCCCGGCGCGTTAAAATAGGCGAGACACAAGGTGGCATAGCCGTGGGAAGCGAGGATAGCGCCCCAATGCTCATCAACGCCGCCACCGCCGCCGCTCAACACGATCACTGTCGGGTACGGCCCATTTCCCGAAGGTAGGAAAAGCGTACCCACCACGCCCTCTGTGCGAATGGTCTGCCTGGTGACGCCGGTGCCTGCCACCCGTCGCTCAAGCTCCAGTTCAGCACGAGTTCCCCAAAGCCCCACCGCTTCGAGATCCACAGAACGAGGCTCCATGATGGAGTCTTCGGCAGGCATATGCGCTACGCCGGATAGCCGTTCAGCCGACCAAAATAGACCCATAGGCGATACACTGTCATAAGTACCCTCGATCGGAGCTTGCTTCGACACATCAACGGAACCCTTGTCGTCGCTGACGAAAATGGCCTCTGCCCGCCAGCGCGTTGAGGATGGGAAGTTTTGAATCGCCCTGATCGTCACGGGTTGTCGCGGCGGGAATCCCTGCAAGGTGATGGAGATTGCAACATCGACCAAGGCTGTGGGCCGATCAACTACGATGCGAGGCCCTGCAATGGACGCATTTGGCAAAGTCATGACACTACCGTGTTCCTTGCCATCCGGTATCGCGAAAACCTCAAAAGATGCGACACAGTTTGCGACTAAAGTTTATACGGTAGCAAGCATTTGCGCGGTGAGCCGCGCGATGGCGGATGGGGTGGGATTCGAACCCACGGTGACATTGCTGCCACGCCGGTTTTCAAGACCGGTGCCTTAAACCGCTCGGCCACCCATCCGCGGGCGCTGGCGCCGACGCATTGTTAGCGTCGGGCGCGAACCGGCACAAGCAACGCCGCAAATTCGACATATCCTGGCGCTGCACTGGCCGGCGCGACGGCCGGCAGTGATCTGTGGGCGGTGAACCTGCGGGCCGGTCGGGCGTTGGAGCAGCGTTGTCGAGGGAGGCCGAGATGAGCGAGGGGCGGAGTACGCGGGCCGCGAGCATGGCGGCGAAAGCGATCGGCGCAAGCGGCCTGCTGGCGCTGGCTTCGGCCTGTGCGCCGTTCATGGCCGCCAAACCGCCGGAGAAGGGCACCTATGTGGTGCAGACCGCGTTCAACCCGCGCGACTTCGCCTGGTCGATGAACCAGGGCACCGCCTCGATCGAGGGCCGCGCCGCGCTGCGCGGCAGCGACGGGCGGGTGCGCACCTGCGCCGGGCAGCTGGTGGCGCTGACCGCCGACAACGCCTATACGCGCGAGGCCGCCGCCGCCGCCAAGACGCAGCGATACGCCACCATCCAGCGGGATCCGCGTTACGCGCAGTACCGGCGCACGACGAGCTGCGATGCGCAGGGCAATTTCACCTTCCGCCACCTGCCGCACGGCAATTGGGGCCTCGGCACGCGGGTGGAATGGGAGGAAACCACGGCCCAGGGCAAGGTCGTGCGTGGCGGACCCATGGGCAAGACCTTCCGGCTGCGGGCCGGCGAGAAGGCCACCATCGTGCTCAACGAACGCGACCTGTGACGGGCCATCCAGCGTTCCGCCACGCGACACAATCTGCGCTTCAGGCGAAATTCAGCTAGAGCGGATCACGATTAGAGGGAAGCGCAAGCGCTTCCCTCTAATCGTGTGAATCCGCTCTATTTATTAATGTTTAGAGCAAATTCACACGTTCTGACGGAATCGCTCGCGATTCCGTCAGAACGTGATTTGCTCTAGCGCGCCCGCGCCGTTTTGTTAGCCTCTTCCGGTCGTCAAAAAAACACAACGAGACCGGGAGGAAAACACCATGTTCAAACCGACAAGACGCCAGTTCGTCACCGGCATCCTGGCCGGCGCCGCCGCCGCGCCGCTGATCCCCGCGCTGGGGGTGCGCGAGGCGCGTGCCGCCTGGCCGGAGAAGCCGATCCGCATCATCGTCGGCTTTCCCGCCGGCGGCCTGACCGACGCCTATGCCCGCGCCTATGGCGACTACATCCAGCAGAAATCGGGCCAGAGCGTGGTGGTCGAGAACAAGGCCGGCGCCGGCTCGGCCATCGCCGCCGAGCAGGTCGCCAAGTCGCCGGCCGACGGTTACACGTTCCTGTTCACCATCTCGACGGCGTGGAACCAGAACACCATCCTCTACCGCAAGCTGCCCTACGATCCGGCCAAGGATTTCGCCTTCGTCTCCGGCTTCAACGCCGGGCAACTGCCCATGGGCGTGCACAAGGACGTCAAGGCCACCAACCTCAAGGAGTTCATCGAGCTGGGGAAGCAGGGGCAGAAGCTGACCATCGGCAACTACTCGCCCGGCTCCTATCCGCAGATGGTGGCGCAGCAGCTCAACAAGCTCTACGGGCTGAACGTCGAATCGGTGCCCTATCGCGGCGAGGCGCCGATGTGGCAGGACGTGGCCTCCGGCACGATCACCGGTGCCATCGGCTCGGTGCAGGCGATGCTGCCGCACGTGCAGGCCGGCAACGTGCGGCCGATCGGCCAGCCGACCAACAAGCGCTCGCCGCGCCTGCCCGACACGCCGACTTTCGTCGAGCAGGGCTTCAACGAGCCGGTATTCACCATCGAGGGCTGGCTTGGCATGTTCGCGCCGGCCGGCACGCCGCAGCCGATCCTCAACCAGATTTCCGACTGGATCCAGGAAGGCTTCAAGACCGAGAAGATCAGCAAGATCCACGAGAATTTCGGCATCCCCGACCGGCCCTGGACCAATGTCGAGTTCGAGGAAGTGCAGAAGCGGGTCGGCCCACAGTGGGTGGGGCTGGCCAAGGAGCTGGGCGTCACGCTCGACTAGAGCAAATCAGGGTTTGACGGAATCGCTTGCGATCCGGTCAAACCCTGTGAATTTGCTCTACACATTAAAAAATTGAGCAAATCACGATCTGGCGGAATTGCTCGCGATTCCGCCAGATCGTGTGAATCGGCTTCAGCGATCGTGCCGGCTCATCCAGCGGATGGCCCAGGGCACGAACCAGGGATTGCCGCGGTAGAACGGCGAGGCCGGCAGCGGCCGGTCGAATACGCTCTCGCCGCCGGGCTGGCCCAGCACGCGGCTGGCCAGCTTGCGCCCGAACAGCGTTCCCATCGGCACGCCGGCGAAGCAGTAGCCGACGCCATAATGCATGCCGTCGTGGCGGCCGATATGCGGGAAGAAATCGAAGGTGCCGGCGCAGCGGCCGGTCCAGACATTGTCGAACCGCACCTCACGCAGGGCGGGGAAGATGCGCACCATGCGAGCATGCAATCGGCGGGCGAAACCGGCCAGGTCGCGCGTGCGTTCGCCGGTCAGGCCGCCGAAGACGATGCGCGCGTTATCGTCGGGTGCGCGGCGGAAGAAATCGACGTTGAAGTTCCAGTCGATATAGGTGCGGTCGCCGGCCAGCAGCCGCGCCACCAGCGCCGGATCGAGCGCCTCGGTGGCGGCGGCATAGGCGTCGAACGGCACGACGCGGCGCTGCAGCCACGGCAGGGCGGGGCCGGAATAGCCGTTGGTGGCGACGATCACGTCGCGCGCGGCGATCGCGCTGCGATCGGTCGCCAGGCGGAAGCCGCCGTTCTCCGATGCGATACCGGTGACCGTGGTGCGGGCGACGATGCGCGCGCCGGCCTCGGTGGCGCGCGCCAGCAGCCCCAGATGGTAGAGGCCGGGGTGCAGGCCGGCATGGTCGGCGATGCGCACACCGCCGTGATAGAGCGGCGTTTCGATCTCGCGTTCCTGCGCAGTGCGGTCGACCGGCTCAAAGGTCTCGCCCAGATGCTTCTGGCGCAGTTCGAACTCGCGCAGCATCTGTTCGCGCATCGCCGGGCTGGTGGCCAGCAGCAGCCGGCCCTGGTGGCGGAAATGGCAGTCGATCCGCTCATCAGTTACCGTCTCGCCGACGGCGCGGAAGGCGTCGTGCAATTCGCGATAGGCGGCGGTGGCGAAATCCAGGCCGTGCGCGTCGATCAGTTCCGAGAACGTCGCCTTCAGGGTGCGCCCGACATAGCCGGCATTGCGCGAACTGGCGCCCTGGCCGGGCACGCCCGCATCGATCACCGTCACGTCGCGGCCGGCGCGGGCTAGGTGCAGGGCGGCGACCAGCCCGGTAATGCCGGAGCCGACGATGGCGACATCGGTTTGCTGAGGCAGCGGCGGCGGGTCCGAAGGATCGCGCGGGGCGGCGCGCCACCAGTACGGTTCGAGCCGGCAGTCGGCCGTCAGCACGACGGACATCGGTTTACCGGCCGCGTTTGGCGCGATCGGCGGCCAGCCAGCGGAACAGCTCGTCCATGCGCGCCTTGACCAGTTTCCGACCGTTGCGCTTCTTCCAGTCGTGCACGCCGTGTTTGTTCGCCAGGCCGTTGGCGCCGTCATCGACCAGGTGCTTGACCGCTTCAGCCGGCAGCGGCGCGGTGTCGAGATGCGGCATCAGCGAGGCGCCGAAATGGTACATGGTGTAGAGCCCGCCGATATCGGCCGATTCCAGCGGCCCGGTGACGCCGACCCGGCGGCCGAAGCTGTTCTTCACCACCGTATCGATCGCTTCGGCCGAGGCGGCACCGGACGCCCACAGCGCCCAGGCCTCGCGCAGCATGGCGAATTGCAGCCGGTTGCCGATGAAGCCCGGGATCTCCTGGTCGATCACCGCCGGCTGCTTGCCGGCCGCCTTCAACTGCCTGACGACCCAGTCCGTCACGTCGGGCGACGTCTTCGGTCCGGCGCAGACCTCGACCAGCGGGATGAGCTGCGGCGGGTACCAGAAATGGGTGGCGATCACCCGTTCGGGATGCTTCACCTCGTCGATCAGCGCGCTGGCCGGCTGGCCGCTGGAGGAGGCGAGCACGGCGGGCGGCGGGCAGATCGCGTCGAGCCGGCCGAATATGGCGCGTTTCAGCGCCAGGTCCTCGGTCACGGCCTCGATCACCAGCTGCGCCTTCGCTGCGTCCTCCAGTTTCGTGGAAACCGCGACCCGCTTCAGGATGGCGGGAATGTCGCGCCGGGCGATCAGCTTGTGGCCGGCGAAGTCGCCGAGGCTGGCTTCGATCTTGCGCAGCGCCTTGCCCAGCGAAGCCTTGCTGCGGCCGATCATCACCACGTTCTTGCCGGCGGCGGCGAATATCTGCGCCATGCCGTGGCCGATGATGCCGTTGCCGATGATGGCGACCGTGGTCAGGGATCTGGGAGGCATGCGTCGGCTCCGCGGGCGGCGTTGCGATCAGGTCAAGCTTGCCGGGCGGCCCCGGCACTGGCAAGCAGCGAACCGCGGCCCGTGGCGGCGCGCTACTCGCGGAAGGCGACTTCGCGCGTGCGCCTTATGGCCGGCACGATCACGATCAGCAGCAGCACCACCGCCAGGCCGAGCAGGGCGGCACTCAGCGGCCGCTCGACGAAGACGGCGGGATCGCCGCCGGAGACGCGCATGGCGCGGCGGAAATATTCCTCCATCTGCGGTCCCAGCACCATGCCGAGCAGGAACGGGGCGGGCTCGCAGCCCAGCTTGATGAAGGCATAGCCGACGATGCCCGCGCCCAGCAGCAGCAGCAGGTGGAACGAGGAGTTCTGGATCGAATAGGCGCCGATGCAGCAGAACAGCAGGATGGCCGGATAGAGGAAGCGGTAGGGCACGGTCAGCAGCTTCACCCAGATGCCGATCATCGGCAGGTTGATCACCACCAGCATCAGATTGCCGATCCACATCGAGGCGACCACGCCCCAGAACAGGTCGGGCGTGTTGGTCATCACGTTGGGGCCGGGCTGGATGCCGGCGATGATCATGGCGCCGATCATCAGCGCCATCACCGCGTTGGAGGGAATGCCCAGGGTCAGCATCGGGATGAACGAGGTCTGGGCGGCGGCGTTGTTGGCCGATTCCGGCGCCGCCACGCCCTCGATCATGCCGGTGCCGAACTTCTCCGGCGTGCGCGAGATCTTCTTCTCCACCGTGTAGGAGGCGAAGGAGGCCAGCACCGGCCCGCCGCCGGGCAGGATGCCGAGCGCGGAGCCAAGTGCGGTGCCGCGCAGTACCGGCGCCACCATGCGCTTGAAGTCCTCTTTGGTCGGGATCAGCGAATTGATCGGCAGGTTGCCGACCGCCTGGGTGGCGCGCCGTTCGAGCTGGGCGATGACCTCGGCGACGCCGAACAGGCCCATGGCGATGGGCACGAAATCGATGCCGTCACTCAGCTCCAGGATGCCGTAAGTGAAACGCTGGGTGCCGTCGTTGACGTCGATGCCGACCAGGCCGATCATCAGGCCCAGCACCACCATGGCGATGGCTTTGACGACCGAGCCGCTGGCCAGCACCACGGCGGCGATCAGTCCTAGCGCCATCAGCGCGGTATATTCCGCCGGCCCGAATCGTAAGCCCACCTGCGCCAGCGACGGGCCGGCCAGCACGATCAGCAGCGTGCCGACGGTGCCGGCGAAGAGGGAGCCCAGCGCGGCGATGGCGAGCGCGGTGCCGCCCTTGCCGTTCTGCGCCATGCGATAGCCGTCGAGACAGGTGACGACCGAGGACGCTTCGCCCGGCAGGTTGACCAGGATGGCGGTGGTCGAGCCGCCATACTGGGCGCCGTAGTAGATGCCGGCCAGCATGATCAGCGATTCGGTGGCGCCCAGGTGGTAGGTGATGGGCAGCAGCATGGCGATGGTCGCCACCGGCCCGATGCCGGGCAGCACGCCGATCAGCGTCCCGACCAGCACGCCCACCAGGCAGTAGAACAGATGGTTCCACGACAGGGCGATCGACAGCCCGTGCAGCACGCCGTCCAGCAGTTCCATCACCAGACTCCGGTCAGGACGGGAAAGGCCATGTTCAGCCCGATCTTGAAGATGGCGATGCACAGCGCGACCAGCACCAGGGTCGTCACCAGCGTTTCACGCTTGCGCCAGTCGGGCCGCGCCATGGCGGACAGCACGCACAGGCCGATCGTAGCCGGGACCAGCCCCAGCCGCTCGAAGGTGAAGACGAAGACCGCGACGCCGAGCAGGATCAGCACCAGCGCCCGCAGGCGCACCGGATCGGGCCGTTCGGAACCGCTGAGCAGTGCCTTGACGGAAATGAGGGCGCCCAGCCCGATCAGCGCCAGCGACAGCAGCCTGGGAACGTAGCCCGGCCCCATGCTGCGGGCGGTGCCCAGCCGCAGGTCAGATCCCAGCCACAGGAACAGCGCGCCGAAGGCGACGAACAGCAGGCCGGCCAGGAAATCCTTGGTCAGTAGACGATCCATGCGCTCCCTCGCATCGCCGACCGGCCGGTTTTTCTGTGGTGGCCCGTCTTGCGCGACGCTGGCCGCATTTGACCGCGCCTTGGCGGGAGGCGCAAGCCAACATTGCCCACCGCCGGATGCTGCGGTTCGCATCACGGAACCGCGCGGGAAAAAAGTCGCGCCGTCCCGGCATGCGGTACGGCTTCGGTTTCAGGCTGCAGAATTCGTCGCACCGTCCGCACGGACGGAGCCACGCCGACTTGCCGCCAGTATTTCAGGCCGATGCATCTGGCGGGAATGGAAGCAGGAACGTTCCCTGGAACCGTTCCCTGCAACGGCGGGCAACCGTTCCGTGAACGCTCCCGGAGCAAGGCGGAGTTTGACAGAGGACGTGGCGCCCGCGCCGTCAAATGCATCATGGCATGAGGCGGGAAGCAAGAAGGGTGATCGACCCGCGATGGACTCGTCGGTTTGAGAAACGGCGAGTCATCGGTGTCGGGAAATCCTAGAGCGAATTTACAGGGTTTGCTCTAGTCTCGCGCCATGTTCGAACTGGGCAAAATCCTGTGGCTGATCTTCTCGCCGGCCAATCTGCTGGTGATCGGGCTGTGCCTGGCCTGGCTGCTGATGCGCCGGCGCGCAGGATACGGCTCGCGCTGGCCGCGGCTGCTGGTCGGGGCCATGGCGCTGGCCTGCCTGCTGATCGCCGTCACCCCGCTCAGTCACGTGCCGCTGGTGCTGCTGGAGAACCGGTTCGGCCGGCCGGTCGTGATGCCGGCCAAGGTCGATGGCGTGATCGTGCTGGGCGGCGGGTTGCGGCCGCTGCTGAGCCTGTCGCGCGACGAGCCGGTGATGCTGGCCAGCGGCAACGTGCGGCTGGCTGCTTTCGTCGATCTGGCGCGCCGCTATCCCGAGGCGCGGCTGGTCTTCACCGGCGGCTCGGGCGACATCTTCGCCCCATCCTTCACCGAGGCGGGCATCGCGCGTGTGGCGCTGGAGCGCATGGGGCTGGACATCGAGCGGGTGAAGTTCGAGGACCGCTCGCGCAACACCCAGGAGAACGTCTCCTACAGCCAGGAGATGATGCGGCCGATCAAGGGCGAGACCTGGCTGCTGGTGACCTCCGCCAGCCACATGCCGCGCTCGGTCGGCGCCTTCCGCGCCCAGGGCTGGGAAGTGACGGCCTATCCCGTCGGCTACATCACCAGCGGCGATCCGCTGATCGGCTGGGGCTTCGACTTCCTGCCCGGGCTGTCGGCGCTGCAGACCGGCTTGCGCGAATGGATCGGCATGCTGAGCTACTACGCCAGCGGTTACACCAGGGAGGTCTTTCCCGCGCCATGAACCTGCTGCGCTTTCTCGCCATCGCCGGCGTCCTGCTGTTCACCTCCGCCGCCGCGGCCAATGCGAATTTCGATCAATGGGTGCGCCAGCTGCGCGCCGAGGCGACCAGGCAGGGTGTGTCGGGCGCCACCGTCGATGCCGCCTTCGCCGGCCTCCAGCCGCTGCCGCGGGTGATCGAACTGTTCGAACGCCAGCCCGAAGTGCGGCTGACCTTCGACGAATACCTGGCGCGCGTGGTGCCGCAAAGCCGCATCGAGCGCGGCCGCGAGCTGCTGCGCGAGCACCGGGCGCTGCTGCAGCAGATCGGCGACGCCTATGGCGTCCCACCGCGGCTGATCGTGGCGCTGTGGGGCGTAGAGAGCGATTTCGGCCGCCGCCAGGGCGACTTCAACGTGGTGCAGGCGCTGGCGACGCTGTCGTGGTCGGGCAAGCGGGCGGCGTTCTTCAGGAGCGAGCTGATCGCGGCACTGAAGATCATCGACCAGGGCCACGCCCCGCCGCAGGGGCTGCTGGGCTCCTGGGCCGGCGCCCTGGGCCAGTGCCAGTTCATGCCGTCCAACTTCCTGCGGCTGGCGGTCGATCACGACGGCGACGGGCGACGCGACATCTGGAACAGCCACGCCGATGTCTTCGCCTCGATCGCCAACTACATGAACCGGGTGAACTGGCGCAGCGGCCAGAGCTGGGGCAGGGAGGTGCGCCTGCCGGCCAGGTTCGACCGCAAGGCCCACGCCAATGCCCGCCGCAACCTCGCCGAATGGCAGAGGCTGGGCATCCGCCGTGACGACGGCAGCGACCTGCCGACCGCCGCTTTCAACGCCCAGCTCGCGCTGCCGCAGGGCAGCGCGCGGGCCTTTCTGGTCTACGACAATCACCGCGCCATACTGGCGTGGAACCGCTCGACCTTCTTCGCGCTCGCGGTCGGGCAGCTCATGGACGCGCTTGAGGATTGATTTTCAACAACATACGTGGTCTAATTCGCGCACAACTACAACATTTGGGCTGGGGTTCCGTGCGCAAAGTTCTCCGCAACTTCTGGCTGGCCGGCGGCAGTGCCGTGCTGGCCCTGAGCCTGGCGGCCTGCGGCTCGACCGGGCCGCAGGGCAAACCGACGGCGCGCAGTCCCGATGACGGGCGCGGCAGCTACAAGGTCGGCAAGGCCTACAACATCGACGGCAGGGCCTACCACCCGGCGGAAAACTGGGAGTACGACGAGATCGGCATCGCCTCCTGGTACGGGCCGGGCTTCCACGGCCGGCAGACCGCCAATGGCGAGATCTACGACCAGCACGCCACCTCGGCGGCGCATCCGACCCTGCCGCTGCCCTCCATCGTGCGCGTGACCAATCTCGACAACGGCAAGCAGGTGGTGGCGCGCGTCAACGACCGCGGCCCCTTCGCCCATGGCCGCATCATCGACCTCTCGCGCGGCGCGGCGCGCCAGATCGGGCTCGAGATCACCGGCACCGCCAAGGTCCGCGTGCAGCTCCTGCGCCAGGAGAGCGAGGTCATGAAGCAGGTGGCGATGCAGGGCGGCGGGCGCGACGCGCAGATGGCCGCCGTCGCCCGCATGGGCACCTCCGACCAACCGGCCGATGTTCAGCCCGCGATCGCGGTTGCCGCCGCCCCCGTCGCCGATCGTTCGGTCAGCGCGCAACCGCTGCCGAGCGTGGCCGGTTCACGCGAGCCGACCATCGCCGAACAGATCGCCGCGCGCGAAGCGGCCGAACGCGAGGCTGCAGCGCGCCAGACCGCCATGGTCCAGCCTGCCGTTCCACAATCGGTGGTGCCGCAGCCGGTCGCCCAGCCTGCTATTGCCCAGCCCGCCGTGACGCAGCACGTGCTGACGCCGCCGCCGCCCCTGGTGCAGCCGGCGACGCAGACGGCCTATCTGCCGCCGCTCAGCCCGGCCAGCCTGGGCAACAGCATCTACGTGCAGGCCGGCGCCTTCTCGCAGGCGGAGAATGCCGAGCGGCTGCGGGCGCAGCTTGCCGGCCTGGGCTCGACGCACATCATGCAGACTTCGGTCAGTGGCCGCGATTTCTATCGCGTGCGCGTCGGGCCGATGGCCAATCTCGATGCCGCCGACGACGTGCGCGCACGCATCGCGGCCGCCGGCCATGGCGAGGCGCGGGTCATTACCGAGTAGGCGCTGCGACGGGAACTGTCGTGACGATCCCTGTTTTGCCGAGGACCTGAGAAGAAAATGACGCTTCTGTCGGTGCTGCGCCGCCTTTCCCTGCTGGCCGTGCTGGCCGGTTTCACTATCGCCAGCATTCCCCTGCCGGCCGAGGCGCAGCAGCGCAGCCGGCCGGCCGCGCGCCAGCCGGCCAAACCCGCGCCGCAGGCGCAGCCCGAGCCGATGACGCCGTCGCAGATCGGCATCGACACGTTCGCGCGCCAGGCCTACCTGGTCGATATGACCACCGGCACGGTGCTGCTGGCCAAGGACGCGGACCAGTCGATGCTGCCGTCCTCGATGGCCAAGATGATGACCATCTACCTGCTGTGGGAGGAGATGAAGGCCGGCCGGGTCAGGCTCGACACCGAGTTCCGCGTCTCCGAGCGCGCCTGGCGGCTGCAGGGCTCGAAAATGTTCGTCGCCCTCGACAGCCAGGTGGCGGTCAAGGACCTGATCCCCGGCATCGTCGTGCATTCGGGCAACGACGCCACTGTGGTGGTGGCCGAGGGCCTGGCCGGCAGCGAGGACGCCTTCGCCGAACGCATGACCAAGCGGGCGAAGGAACTGGGCATGACCGACACGGTGTTCAAGAACGCCAGCGGCTGGCCGGCCGAAGGGCAGCACACCACCGCCCACGACCTCGCCATCCTGGCCAAGCGCACGATCGAGGACTTCCCCGAGTACTACAAGCGCTACTATCCGGAGACGGCGTTCAAGTACCAGAACTACGACACGCAGTATAACCGCAACCCGCTGCTGGGCCGCGTCGCCGGCGCCGACGGGCTGAAGACCGGCCACACCGAAGAGGCGGGCTACGGGCTGACCGCCTCGGTGCAGCGTGGCGAGCGGCGCATCGTGCTGGTGGTCAACGGCCTGGCCTCCATGCGCCAGCGCCAGCAGGAGACCGAGCGGCTGGTCGAATGGGCCTTCCGCGAGTTCAACAACCTCACCGCCTTCAAGGCCGGCGAGACGGTGGGCAGCGCCCAGGTGTGGATGGGCGAGCAGGCCGCCGTGCCGCTGACGGTGGCGAAAAACGTCACCCTGACCCTGCCGCGCACGGCGCGGGCGACGATGAAGGCGACCCTGGTCTATGACGGTCCGGTGCGGGCGCCGATCGCCAAGGGCCAGCAGATCGGCAAGGTGCTGGTGACGCCGGCCGAGAACGCCGCCACCATCGAGGTGCCGCTGATCGCCGCCGCCGATGTCGAGCGGCTGGGCTTCATGGGCCGCATCGTCGCGGCGATGAAGCATTACCTGCTGGGCTCCGGCTAGGGCGGACGACAGAGTAATAGCGGGCAATGGCGGGCGGCAGGTTCATCACCATCGAAGGCGGCGAGGGCGCGGGCAAATCGACCCAGATCGGCCTGCTGGCCAACTGGCTGCGCGAGCGGCGCATCCGCGTCACCACCACGCGCGAACCCGGCGGCTCGCCCGGGGCGGAGGCGATCCGCAAGCTGCTGGTCGAGGGCAAGGCCGACCGCTGGGACGGCATCACCGAGGCGCTGCTGCATTTCGCCGCCCGTCGCGATCACCTGCGCAGCACGGTATGGCCGGCGCTGCAGAGCGGCGAATGGGTGATCTGCGACCGCTTCGCCGATTCCACCCGCGCCTATCAGGGTTACGGCCACGGCCTGCCGCTGGCCACCATCGACCGGCTCTACGAACTGACCGTGGGCGATTTCAAGCCGGACCTGACGGTGATCCTCGACCTGCCGGCGGAGCAGGGGCTGAAGCGGGCGGCCAAGCGCAAGGGCGGCGAGACGCGCTACGAGAGCATGGACATCGAGTTCCACCGCCGCCTGCGCCAGGGGTTTCTGGAGATCGCCCGTGCCGAGCCGCAGCGCTGCATCGTGGTCGATGCCTCCGGCGCCATCGAGGCGGTGCACATGGCGCTGATGATGGCGATGATCCAGCGCCTGAGGCCGCCGGCATGAGTGCGGCCGATATCGAGGTGCCGCTGCCGCGCGAGCGCACGCGCTTCGTCGGCCACAAGGAGGCCGAGCGGACGCTGCTGCGCGCCTTCGAGTCGGGACGCCTGCCGCATGCCTGGCTGATCTCCGGCCCGCGCGGCATCGGCAAGGCCACGCTGGCCTATCGCTTCGCCCGCTTCCTGCTCAATGGCGGCGGCGCCGGCGGGCTGTTCGGCGGACCGTCCGATCTCGCCGTGCCCGAGGACAGCAGCGTGATCAAGCGCGTCATGGCGCAGGCGCATCCCGACCTGCGCGTGGTCGAGCGTTCGCTCAACGAGCGCACCGGCAAGCTGCGAGCCGAGATCGTGGTCGACGACGTGCGCGATCTGGCGCATTTCCTGCGGCTGACCCCGTCCGACGGCGGCTGGCGCATCGCCATCGTCGATGCCGCCGACGAAATGAACCGCAACGCCGCCAACGCGCTGCTGAAGATCCTGGAGGAGCCGCCGGACAATTCGGTGCTGCTGGTGGTCAGCCACGCGCCGGGCCGGTTGCTGCCCACCATCCGCTCGCGCTGCCGCAAGCTGCTGCTCAAGCCGCTGCCCGCGGCGGAGACCGGCGAGCTGCTGGCCGAGTTGCTGCCGTCGCTGTCGGCGGAGGAGCGGCAGGCGCTGGCCGGCCTGGCTGACGGCAGCCCCGGCCGCGCCGTCGAGCTGGCGGCCGCCGGCAGCCTGGAGCTTTACCGCGCCGTGGCGGAGCTGTTGGGGACCTTGCCGTCGCTCGACCTGACGCGCCTGCATGCGCTGGCCGATCGCGCCGCGCGGGCCGGAGCGGAGGCCGATTTCCGCACCATCGGTTTCCTGCTGGGCTGGTGGATCGAGAGCCTGGTGCACGAGGGCGCACGCGGGCAGGCGGCAGCACCGGTGCTGTCGGGCGACCATGCCCTGCGCCAGCGGCTGGCGCAGGCCGCCAGCCTTGATCGCTGGGTGGATGTATGGGAAAAGAACGCCCAACTTTTCGCTCGCGCCGACGCCGTAAATCTGGACCGCAAGCAGGTTGTCCTCGGCAGCTTCCTGGCGCTCGAGGCGGCCGCCCGACCCTGATCGCCGCTCGGACCCGGGCGGGAAAGCGAAAAAGGACCATGTCGGGCGACAAGCGTTTCTACATCACCACGGCGATCTCCTACGTCAACGGGGCGCCGCATCTGGGCCATGCCTACGAGTCGATCTCCTGCGACGTGATCGCCCGTTTCATGCGGCTGGACGGCTACGACGTGATGTTCCTGACCGGCACCGACGAGCATGGCCAGAAGGTCGAGAAGACGGCGCGCGCCGCCGGCAAGGAGCCCAAGCAGTTCTGCGACGAGATCGCCGCCCTGTTCCAGGACATGACCCGCCTGCTGAACATCTCCAACGACGACTTCATCCGCACGACGGAAGAGCGCCACATCCGCTCCTCGCAGGCGATCTGGAAGCGGCTGGAGGCGAACGGCGACATCTATCTCGGCAAATACGCCGGCTGGTACTCGGTGCGCGACGAGGCGTTCTTCGCCGAGGACGAGCTGACCAAGGGCGAGGGCGGCAAGCTCCTGGCGCCGTCGGGCGCGGAGGTGGAGTGGGTCGAGGAGCCGTCGTATTTCTTCAAGCTCTCGGCCTATACCGAGAAGCTTTTGAAGCATTACGACGACAACCCCGATTTCATCCTGCCGCATTACCGGCGCAACGAGGTGGTGAACTTCGTCAGGCAGGGGCTGACCGACCTGTCGATCTCGCGCACCTCGTTCAAGTGGGGCATTCCGGTGCCGGGCGAGGAGAAACACATCATGTATGTGTGGCTCGACGCGCTGACCAATTACATCACCGCCGTCGGCTATCCCGACGTCGACAGCGCCTCGTTCAAGAAGTTCTGGCCGGCCGACATCCACGTCATCGGCAAGGACATCATCCGCTTCCACACCGTGTACTGGCCCGCCTTCCTGATGTCGGCCGGCATCGAGCTGCCGCGCCGCGTCTTCGGCCATGGCTTCCTCAACATCGAGGGCCAGAAAATGTCCAAGTCGCTGGGCAACGTCATCACGCCCAAGGCGATGGTGGACGAGTTCGGCCTCGACCAGGTGCGCTACTTCCTGATGCGCGAAGTGCCCTATGGCAACGACGGCTCCTTCTCCAAGGAGTCGATGGTCAACCGCATCAACTCCGACCTGGCCAACGATTTCGGCAACCTGGCCCAGCGCGTGCTGTCGATGATCGCCAAGAATTGCGACGGCAAGCTACCGCAGCCCGGGCCGCTGACCGACGCCGACCGGGCGCTCATCGAGACGGCCAAGGCGGCGCTGCCCGACATGCGCGAGGCGATGAAGACGCAGCAGATCCACCGCATGCTGGAGACGGTGTGGAAGGTGGTGGCCGAGGCCAACCGCTACGTCGATGCGCAGGCGCCCTGGGTGCTGCGCAAGAGCGATCCCGCGCGCATGGGCACCGTGCTCTACGTGGCCGCCGATGTCGTCCGCATCCTGGCGATCTACGCCCTGTCGGTGACGCCGCAGGCGGCGGAGAAGCTGCTGGGCCAGCTCGCCGTGCCCGAGGACAGGCGCAAATTCGCCGATATCGGCACGCCGCTGGCCGGCGGCACCGCATTGCCGGCGCCGTCGGGCGTGTTCCCGCGCTATGTCGAGGCCGAAGCCTGATGCTGGTGGACAGCCACTGCCATCTCGATTTCCCCGAGTTCGCGCCGGAGCTGGACGCCGTGGTCGAGCGGGCGCGCGCCGCCGGGGTCGGCACGATGCTGACCATCGGCACCAGCCTGGAGCGCTTTCCCGGCGTGCGGGCGGTGGCCGAGCGTTTCCCGGACGTCTGGTGCAGTGTCGGCGTGCATCCGCACGAGGCGGAGAAGGAGGGGCAGAACGCCCCCGACCGGCTGATCGCGCTGGCGGCCCATCCCAAGGTGGTCGGCATCGGCGAGACCGGGCTGGACTATTACTACGAGCATTCGCCGCGCCAGCAGCAGCGGCAGAGCTTCCGGGCCCATATCGCCGCCGCCCGCGCCACCGGCCTGCCGCTGATCGTCCACACCCGGGACGCTGACGAGGAGACAGCGGCGATCCTGAAGGACGAGCAGGGCGAGGGCGCTTTCCCTGGCCTCATCCATTGCTTCAGCTCTAGCCGTTTAGTCGCTGATATAGCTCTCGAATTGGGAATGTATATTTCCCTGTCCGGGATCGTGACCTTCAAGGCGGCGGAGGAGTTGCGCCAGATCGTGCGCGACATCCCGCTCGACCGGCTGCTGGTCGAGACCGACGCGCCCTATCTCGCCCCTGTCCCCAAGCGCGGGAAGCGCAACGAGCCGGCTTTCGTTGCCCATACGGCGGCCCGGGTGGCTGAGCTGAAGGGTGTCGGGATGGCCGAATTGATGAACATTACAACGGAAAATTTTTTTAGGCTTTTCAGCAAGGTGTCGGTTCCAGCCGATAAAACGGTTTAACCGTGCGGGTGACCATACTCGGCTGCGGCACGTCCGGCGGCGTGCCGCGCATTGGCGGCAGGGACGGGACGGGCGACTGGGGCGCCTGCGATCCGGCCAACCCGAAGAACCGGCGCCGGCGCTGCTCGATCCTGGTCGAGCACGGGCCGACCAGGGTGCTGGTCGACACCTCGCCCGACTGCCGCGAGCAGCTCATCGACGCGCACGTGAACCGGCTCGATGCGGTGATCTGGACCCACGAGCATGCCGACCAGCTCCATGGCGTCGACGATCCCCGCGCGCTGGCGCTGCGCCAGGGTCCGATCGACGGCTGGGCCGACGAGCGCACCTGGAAGATCCTGCGCCACCGCTTCGGCTACTGCTTCAGCAGCGAGGAGGCGGGCTGGTACAACCCGATCTACCGTCCGCGCCTGATCGACGGGCCATTCCGCATCGGTGGGATCGATGTGGTGCCCTTCGCCCAGGACCACGGCACCATCCCGTCGCTGGGCTTCCGTTTCGGGCCCATCGCCTATGTCAACGACGTGGTGCGGCTGGACGAGGCGGCCTTCGCCACGCTGGAAGGCGTCGACACCATGATCGTCGATGCCATGCGCTACACCCCGCACCCGACCCATGCCCATGTCGAACTGGCGCTGAAATGGATCGCCCGCGTCGGGCCGCGCCGGGGCGTGCTGACCAACCTGCATGTCGATCTCGACTACGACCGGCTGGCGGCGGAATTGCCGGCCGGCGTCGAACCGGCTTACGATGGCATGGTGATCGAAGCCTGAAGATCAGGCATAGAACGGAGTGAAATCAATGCACTGGATTCCTTTCCTCGCTCTGTTTCTGAGCATGGTCGCAGCCCCCGCAGGGGCGCAGGAAATCCTGACCCTGCCGGTGGGAAAGTATTCGGATTTCGCTACAGCATCGGATGAAAAGTCCTTGATAGATCAGGACGATCCGGTGATGCGCAAATGGGTGGACAACAACATCGAGAACATCGTCCGGGTGGTTTCGATCGACCGCGCCGGCGCCAGGGCCATCATCAATTTCGCCTCGGCCCGCTTGACCTTGGCAATCCCGCTGGGCTGGTACGCCATGGACGATGGCGAGCGTGGTGCTGCCTTCACCGCCGACGAGGACGTGCGCATTATCGCCCGCCAGCTCGACCTGGAGTTCGAGGGCGTGAAGAGCATCGAGGACTATGCCGGGGTCAAGCGCGGCATCCAGCAGCAGCGTGCGCCACGGGCCAAGATCGACGTGAGGAAGCTGGCTGGCGGGCAGGTGGTCAACATCTACGAGAACGTGCCGCCGCGCGCCAACGACCGCGGCCCGCGTACCATCTACGAAGTCCTGACGGCGCACCCGACGGACAAGAGGCGCGGCCACCAGATCCTGCTGGGCGTGCCGGATGGCGACGGCCTGAAGTATCTGCCGCTGCTAGGATTAATCATGCAGGACTCGAAGATTGAACGGCAGTAACTTGATATTAAGATCTATATCTTATTTTCCATAATATATATTATACGACTTTATATAAATATTGGTTGGGCTGGCTATAAGCCCAGCTTTGCCCTCAGCCCGACCGGAAACAACGACATCCCGTCCCGGTCCAGTGCCTCCAGGTCGAACCAGCGCGCTACGCATTCGATGCCATTGTCCTCGCGGAACGCGATCACAGGCCCTGGATGGCTGCCGTCGGGAAACCGGACCTCGGCGACGAACACGACCTCATGGCCGGCGCTACCCTCGTGCTCGTAGATGTTCTCCAGGACCAGCGGCGTGGCCTCCTCGACCAGCTCGACCTCGACGCCAAGCTCCTCCCGGAACTCCCGCCGCAGCGCCGCCTGCCAGGTTTCGCCGAACTCGATGCCGCCGCCGGGTGGCCGCACTCCCTTCAGGCGGCCGGAATCGTCGCGGACCTCGGCCGCCAGCAGCCGGCCGTCGCGCCAGTGCAAGCCGATCGCTTTCACCCTGATTACCGGTTTCGGCCGCCAGATCGTCATGGATCCACCATAGCTTGGAGCACTCGCCGCGGCAGCGGTTATGGCGCCCTGCCCGCTACCGCCCTATCATCCGCCCGGGCACCGTCCCGGCATCGAAACCCGCCGCCCGGTGCGGGCGGACCGGCACCAACCGGCTCCCCGCGCCGCCGGCCAGCCAGGAGATCGCGCCAATGAACGACGCTGCCCCGGCCCACAATGCCGTCCGCTTCGGACGGATCGCGGTCATGCTGCCGGTCCGGGACATCGCCCGGGCCCATGACTTCTATGTGAAGGTGCTGGGCTTCACCAAGACTTTCGAGAACGGCAATCCGGTCGGCTTCATGATCCTGGAACGCGACCGGGCCGAATTGCACCTGACGCTCCAGCCGCAGCACCGGCCGCCGCCCTTCAACGTGGCCCATATGATGGTGCAGAACGTCGATGCGCTGCATGCCATCTGCCAGGCGCAAGGCCTGCGCATCGTCAAGCGGCTGCAGAACAAGGATTACGGCCTGCGCGCCTTCGTGTTCGAGGACACCGAAGGCAACCGCATCGACGTTGGCGAGCCGATCTAGAGCAGATCACGATCAGATGGAAGCGCTCGCGCTTCCATCTGATCGTGTGGATCTGCTCTATTTTCTAATGTTTAGAGCAAATTCACACGTTCTGACGCGATCGCGTCAGAACGTGATTTGCTCTAGGCCTGCGCCACGCTCTCCACCGTCAGTACCTGGGTGCGGCCGTCGACAGTGCGCCAGTCGATCGACTGGCCCGGCGCCAGGCCGATCAGGGCGGCGCCGATCGGCGTCAGGATCGAGATGCGGCCGGCGTCGATATCGGCCTCGGCCGGGAAGACGAGCTGCACCGCCCTGCTCTCACCGGTATCGGTGCGGTAGCTCAGTCGCGAGCCCATGCGGACCACCGAGTGCGGCAGCTCGCCGTCGGGCACCACCCGGGCGCGGTCGAGCTCGGCGAACAGCATCTCGGCCACGTCCGGGTTGCCCGCGCTGGCCCGCTCGGCGAGCTGGTTGAGCCGGTCGTGGTCGGATTCGCAAATCGCGATGGACGGCTTGTTCTGGGAAGCCATGGTTTGTTCTCCAACGGTTGGAACGCCGGCAGATGCGCGGCAGCCGCGAACACGGGCGGCAAGGGAAACGGGTTTCGGTTGTCGTTGGCGACGGCGCCCGGTTTTCGGATCGCCTGCCCATGCCCCGCGGCCGGGGCGTGACGCGCCTGACCGGGGGTTACTGTCCCGTGATGGGATGGACCCGCACGAATATCCGCAGAAGGCGACCGGTGGCGTTCATAAAGCCATAGTTGAGGCCGATACCGCCAAAGTCAAGGTTTGGCCGGTTTTCCGCAGCGCCAAGCACCCCGTCCCGCGCTATGGTCGGTCCCCTCGTCCAGCCCCGTTTTCCGGCCCGCGTTCCATGAGCAAAGCCCCACCACCCGATCCCAGCCGCCCCGGCATCGACCGCCTGCGCGAGGTCATGGCCCGCCTGCGCGACCGGGACAATGGCTGTCCCTGGGACCTGGAGCAGGATTTCGCCTCCATCGCGCCCTACACGATCGAGGAAGCCTACGAGGTGACCGACGCCATCGAGCGGGCGGACATGGCGGCGCTGAAGGAGGAGCTGGGCGACTTGCTGCTGCAGGTGGTCTATCACGCCCAGATAGCCAGCGAGCGGGAGCCGGCCGCCGGCGCCTTCGATTTCGAGGCGGTGGCGCAGGGCATCGCCGACAAGATGATCTCCCGCCATCCGCACGTCTTCGGCGACCAGCGCATCGACACCGCCCGGACCCAGACCAGCAACTGGGAGCAGTTCAAGGCCGCCGAGCGGGCGGCCAAGGCGCAGGCCACGGGCGGCGCGGGATCGATCCTCGACGGGGTGGCGCTGGCCCTGCCCGCCTTGATGCGGGCGGAGAAGCTGCAGAAGCGGGCGGCGCGCGTCGGCTTCGAGTGGAGCGACGTGCTGCTGGTGTTCGACAAGATCGCCGAGGAGGTGGCGGAGCTGCGCGCCGAGGTCGAGGGCGCGCGCGATGCGGCGCGGCTGACCGACGAGATCGGCGACGTGCTGTTCGTGATGGCCAACCTGGCGCGCCAGCTCGGCATCGACCCGGAAGTGGCGCTGCGCCACGCCAACGCCAAGTTCGAGCGCCGCTTCGGCCATGTCGAAAGACGCTTGCGCGAAGGCGGTCGCAGGATTGAACAGGCCTCGCTCGACGACATGGAAGCGCTGTGGCAGGAGGCCAAGCGGCTGGAGCGGCAGGACGGTTGAGGCGCCGCTTGGCAGTGGTCTCGGGGCGGGCATAATCGCGGACAGCAGACATTGGGAGGCAGCATGAGCGGCAAGAAGATCGTGTTCATCACCGGCGCCACCGCCGGGTTCGGCGAGGCCATGGCGCGGCGCTTCGCGGCCGCCGGTCATTCGCTGGTGCTGACCGGCCGCCGCGCCGAGCGGCTGGCGAAGTTGAAGAGCGAGTTGAAGGCGCCCGTGCATACGATCGAGCTCGACGTGCGCGACCGCGCCGCCGTGGAGAAGGCCGTCGCCGCCCTGCCCGATCCGTTCAAGGCCATCGACATCCTGGTCAACAATGCCGGCCTGGCGCTGGGACTGGAGCCGGCGCACAAGGTCGCCATGAGCGACTGGGAGCAGATGATCGACACCAACATCAAGGGCCTGCTCTATGTCACCCGCGCCATCCTGCCGGGCATGGTCGAGCGCGACCGCGGCCACGTGGTCAATCTCGGCTCGGTCGCCGGCACCTACCCCTATCCCGGCGGCAACGTCTATGGCGGCACCAAGGCCTTCGTGCACCAGTTCTCGCTCAATCTGCGCGCCGACCTGATCGGCAGCCGAGTGCGCGTCACCTCGGTCGAGCCGGGCATGGCGGAAACCGAATTCTCGGTGGTGCGCTTCAAGGGCGACGCGTCGAAGGCAGGCGACGTCTACAAGGGCCTGCAGCCGATGACGCCGAACGACATCGCCCAGACCATCGAATTCATCACCACCACCCTGCCCGACCACGTCAACATCAACACCATCGAGATGATGCCGGTGATGCAGGCGTTCGGCGCCTTCGCGGTCAAGCGCGAGGGCTGATCCCTTCCGGTCCAGGCACGATGATGCAGCGCGTGCTGGTGATCGGCTGCGCCGGGGCGGGCAAGACGCACCTGGCGCTGGCGCTGGCGGCGCGCACCGGCCTGCCGGTCGTGCATCTGGACGCACATTTCTGGCGGCCGGGCTGGGTCGAACCGGCGAAAGCGGACTGGCAGGCGCAGCTTGCCGCGCTGCTGGCCGAACCGGCATGGATCATGGACGGCAATTACGGCGGCACGCTTCAAGAGCGCCTGCAGCGCGCCGATACGGCCATTCTGCTCGATTACCCGACCTGGCTCTGCCTGTGGCGCGTGCTCTCGCGCACGCTGCGCCACCGGGGCCGCACCCGGCCCGACATCGGCGCCGGCTGCGTCGAGCGCTTCGACTGGGGCTTCCTGCGCTACGTGCTGCGCTACCGGCGCGATCATCGACCGCGGGCACTGGCGAAGCTGGATGGCTTCTCCGGCAAGCTGGTGATCCTGAGCTCGCCGCGCCAGACCAGGCACTGGCTGGCGGCTCAGGCGCTTACATAGGGGCACTGAGTCTCCCCAGCGCCGCAGGGGTCTTGTCCTTGCAGACAAGCCTTGCGGCGGCATCATTGTGAGCGCCGCCGCCGTCGCCCATACTCGCGCCCGCAACAGGAATGGAGATTGGCGCATGTATCCCAGCACGCTGCTGTTCATCGACGGCGAATGGACGCCGGGCCAGGGCAGGAAGACGCTCGAGGTGGTCAATCCCGCCACCGGCGAGGCCATCGGCACGGTGGCGCATGCCTCGAAAGCCGATCTCGACCGCGCCCTGCAGGCGGCCGAGAAAGGGTTCAAGGCGTGGCGCAAAGTGTCGGCCTTCGACCGCGCCAAGGTGCTGCGCAAGGCGGGCGAGATCATCCGCACCCGCGCCGACGAGATCGCGCGCATCATGACCCAGGAACAGGGCAAGCCGCTGCCCGAAGCGAAGATGGAGATCCTGTCCGCCGGCGACATCATGGACTGGTTCGCCGAGGAGGCCCGCCGCGCCTATGGCCGCGTCATCCCCGCCCGCGCCGAGGGCGTCTACCAGCTCGTGGTCAAGGAGCCGGTCGGCCCGGTGGCCGCCTTCACGCCATGGAACTTCCCGATCAACCAGGCGGTGCGCAAATGCTCCGCCGCCCTGGCGACGGGCTGCTCGATCATCCTGAAGGGGCCGGAGGAGACGCCGGCAAGCTGCGCCGAGCTGATCAGGTGCTACGAGGAGGCGGGCGTGCCGCCGGGCGTGGTCAACCTGGTGTTCGGCATACCGGCGGAAATCTCGGAGTACCTGATCCCGCATCCCGTCATCCGCAAAGTGACCTTCACCGGTTCGACGGCGGTGGGCAAACACCTGGCGTCGCTGGCGGGCCAGCACATGAAGCGGATCACCATGGAGCTGGGCGGGCACGCGCCGGCGATCGTGTTCGACGACGCCGACGTCGACAAGGCGGTGAAGCTGCTGAGCGGCGCCAAGTTCCGCAACGCCGGCCAGGTCTGCGTCTCGCCCACCCGCTTCCTGGTGCACGAGAAGGTCTACGACCAGTTCGTCGACGGTTTCGTCGCCGCCGCCAAGTCGGTCAAGGTCGGCAGCGGGCTGGAGAAAGACACGGTGATGGGGCCGCTGGCCAATCCGCGCCGCGTCGATGCCATGCAGGCTTTCGTTGCCGACGCCGTGTCGAAGGGCGCCACCTTGCGCACCGGCGGCAAGCGCATTGGCAACAAGGGCAATTTCTTCGAGCCGACGGTGCTGACCGACGTGCCGATGCAGGCGCGCATCATGAGCGAGGAGCCGTTCGGCCCCCTCGCCCAGATCGCCCCGTTCCAGGAATTCGACCAGGTGGTGGAAGAAGCCAACCGCCTGCCCTACGGGCTGGCCGCCTATGCCTATACCAGGTCGGCCAAGACGGCGGGCGCCATCGGGGCGGCGATCGAAAGCGGCATGGTGGCGATCAACCATCACGGGCTGGCGCTGCCGGAAGTGCCGTTCGGCGGCGTCAAGGATTCCGGCTTCGGCTCGGAAGGCGGCTCGGAGGCGATCGAGGCCTACCTGAACACCAAGTTCCTGACCCAGGCGCCGCTCTAAATTCGTTGCCCGGGATCGACATAAGCCAGCGACGTGCCTGGACCGGCACGCCGCTGGTTTTCATCGTCGGACCGGGAGGTGCGGGAAAGACCACGGTCGGCCGGCTTCTGGTGCCGATCCTGGGTCGCTATCTGATCGACCTCGATGCCACGTTCTGCAGCCGCGTCGGGCAGATCGACCAGTACATCCGCTCGGCCGGGTATGTCGCCTACAAGCAGGCCAACAGCCGACTTGCGCGCAGGCTGGCCGACGAAGCTCCGGGGCCGGCCGTCATGGTCACCTCGTCGGGCTTTCTCTCGCTCGACAACCCGCCCGAAACCCTGGCGCAGAACACGCGGCTGGTGGCGGAAGGCTACAGCATCTGCCTGCTGCCCGACGCCGATCCCGGCATCGCCGGCGACATCATCGTCGCGCGGCAGCTGCAACGCGGGTTTTCACGCGAGGCGGCGCGCGAACGGCGGACGATCGGCGAGCGGTTCGCGACCTACAACGCGGCCGGCGACATGATCGTGTTTTCAGCCGCACCGCCGGCGCAGATCGCGGCAGCCATCGCTGCACGGCTGGTTGGCTGAATTCGAGCGGCTACTTGTCCGCTGTCATGTCGAGCAGCGGCAGTTGCTCGGCCAGGAACAGGCGGTGCAGCTCGGCCCAGCTCGCCGGGTCGGTGGCCGACAGCACGCCGCCCTGGTGCACGGTGGGGCGATAGTCGTCGCCGTTGAAATGGGCGGCGCGGCCGCCCGCCTCCTCGACCATCAGCGTGCCGGCGGCATGGTCCCAGGGCTTCACGAAGCGGTACAAGTTGAAGTGGCTGTTGCCGGCCAGCATCTCGATGTATTCCAGCCCGGCGCAGAACAGGCTGCTCATGCCCTTGACCAGGGTCAGCCGCTCGGGATTGGCCTTTTCCAGGAACTGGCGCTTGAACTTGTAGCCGACATAGCCGGACATGGCGGCCAGCGGCAGGGCGGACGGAAAGCGGATCTTCTCGCCGTTCAGCCAGGCGCCGCCGCCCAGGGTCGCCGAGGCGGCGCGCTGGCCCAGCGGATCGTAGATCCAGCCGCCGATGGCGCGGCCCTGCTCGACCAGCGCCACGATGATGGCGAAGCGCGGCTTGCCGGCGGCGAAGTTGGAGGTGCCGTCGAGCGGGTCCACCACCCAGGCGCGCTTCTCGCTGGCGATCGAGCGGATCAGGCCGGGATCGGCCGACACCGCCTCCTCGCCCACCACCACGGTGCCGGGCAGGATGCGGCTGAGGCCATCGGTCAGCCGCCGTTCGGCCGCCACGTCGGCGACCGTCACCAGGTCGCCGGGCTTCTTTTCGCGGACGTCGGAGCGGGCCAGCTTGCCGAAGCGCGGCAGCAGCTCGGCTTCGGCCGTCTGCCGCATCAGCGCCAGCACCTCGGCGCCGATGTCGGCCGGCAGGGCGGTCGAGGCCGCCGGGCGCGGGCTCAGACCAGCACGCCCATGATGTCGGTCTCGGACAGGATCACCAGGTCCTCGCCGTCAACCTTGACCTCGGTGCCCGACCACTTGCCGTACAGCACCTTGTTGCCGACCTTGACGTCGATCGGCAGCAGCTTGCCGTCGGCGCCGCGCTTGCCCGGACCGGCCGCCACGACCTTGCCCTGCTGCGGCTTTTCCTGGGCGGTTTCGGGGATGATGATGCCGCCTTTGGTCTTGGTCTCGGCCTTCTCCGGCTTGACCAGGATGCGATCGTGCAGCGGACGGAAACCCATTTTGCCTCTCTCCTGAAATGGCGCGGGCCGCGCGCCGGCGCGGCCGGGCTCCGGTTATAGGGACTGGCCGGCAGGCTCGTCAATCGAGCCGCGCCGAACCGGGAAATCGTGGAAATTCAGACCCGAAATCAGGTCGTAAATCAGGCTGGGCCGGCCTGCTGGCGGCGGGCGTCCAGCCGGGCGCGGGCGGCCGAATCGAGCAGCACCCGGACATGGGTGGTGCCCTCCCCGTCCTGGCGCTCCAGCACCCTGCCGTGGCGGTACAGCCATGCCAGCAGCGCGCCGTCGCTTTGCGGCACGTCCAGCTCCACCGCCTGCTCGTCGCCGGACAGGGCGGCGTCGATGGCTTCCAGCAGCGCCTCAACGCCCTCGCCGGTGAGGGCCGAGATCGGCACCCGGCGCCTGGCGGCGCTGGGGCTGGAGCCCAGCAGGCGCAGGCGGGCGACCTCGTCGATCAGGTCGATCTTGTTAAGCGCCTCGATCAGCTCGCCGCCGATCACCCGCTCCTGCAGGCCGATCTCGGACAGCACCGTCTCGACGTCCTGACGCTGCGCCTCGCTGTCGGGATGGGCCACGTCGCGCACATGCACGATGACGTCGGCCTCGACCACCTCTTCCAAAGTGGCGCGGAAGGCGGCGACCAGGTCGGTCGGCAGGTCGGCGATGAAACCTACGGTATCGGACAGCACGATATTGCGGCCCGAAGGCAGGCGCACGGCGCGCATGGTGGGATCGAGCGTGGCGAACAGCAGGTCCTTGGCGAAGACCTCGGACGCGGTCAGCCGGTTGAACAGGGTCGACTTGCCGGCATTGGTGTAGCCGACCAGCGCCACCACCGGCAGGTCGGCGCGCCGGCGGCCTTTGCGCTGCAGGTCGCGGGTGCGGCGCACCTCGTCCAGTTCGCGCTTCAGCTTCACGATGCGGTCGCCGATCAGGCGGCGGTCGATCTCGAGCTGCGATTCGCCGGGGCCGCCCAGGAAGCCGAAGCCGCCGCGCTGGCGCTCCAGATGGGTCCAGGACCGCACCAGGCGCGAGCGCTGGTAACTGAGGCTGGCCAGCTCGACCTGCAGGCGGCCTTCATGGGTGCGGGCGCGGGCGCCGAAGATCTCCAGGATCAGGCCGGTGCGATCGATCACCTTCACGTTCAGCGCCCGTTCCAGGTTGCGCTGCTGCACCGGGCTCAGCTTGCAGTCGAAGGTGGCGACGCCGACGCCCAGATCCTCGAACGCGCCCTTGAGGCGATCGACGGCGCCGGAGCCGATGAAGGTGCCGGGCCGCACCCGGTTGACGGGCACAACCTCGCTCAGCGCCACCTCGAGCGAGATGGCGGCGGCAAGGCCGACCGCCTCCTCCAGGCTCGATTGCTCGTCGCGCTGGTCGAAGCGGTGGTTCGGAATGCGCGGACGGATCACGGCGGCGCGCGTGGGCGCCGCTTCCGTTGATCCGTTGCCGTTGATCGTGACGCTCAAATCTTCTATTCGTCGCCGGCCTTGTCGCCGTCAAAGAGCTGCACCGGGGTTACCGGCATGATGGTCGAGATCGCATGCTTGTACACAAGCTGCGAGTGACCGTCGCGGCGCAGCAGCACCGAAAAGTTGTCGAACCAGGTGACGATGCCCTGCAGCTTCACGCCGTTCACCAGGAAGATCGTGACCGGGGTCTTGTTCTTGCGCAGGTAGTTCAGGAACACGTCCTGCACGTTTTGCGACTTGTCGCTCATATTGTTGGTCCCTCGGTTCTAGGGCTTGCCGCCCGTTTGGCCATCCGGCGTGCCCAGGAACAGGGGCCGCCATCCGCATTGCACTGCAACATAATATAGGGCGCTAGTCGGGTTTCACCAGAGCTTTCAGGCCGGGAAGGCTGTGGACATGCTGACGCGGGGGAAAAGCGGGGAATTCCCCGGATTCCGGGGCCCTGGCGCGGACCAGGACCGGCACGCAGCCGGCGTGATGGGCGCATTCCAGGTCGATGTCGGTGTCGCCGACGAACCAGACATCCGGCCCCGGCCCTATGCCCGTCCCCTGCAGCGACAGGTGGACCGGGTCGGGTGCGGGCTTGTCGCGGGCGGCATCGGTGGCGCCGACGACGCGGTGGAAACGGCCGGCCCAGCCCAGATGCTCGGCCTCGCGGCGCAGATAGGGACCGGTCTTGTTGCTGACCACGGCCAGCACGATGCCGGCGGCCTGCAGGTGGTCGAGCAGTTCTTCCGCCCCGGGCAGGATGCGCAGCTCGCTCAGATGCACCTCCGCGAAGGTGCGGTAGAACATTTCCCGCGCCTCTTCCCAGCGGTTGCCGAACATCACCGGGAACACGTCGCGCACCGACTGGCGCACCCGGACATGCGCCTCCTCCAGCGTCCAGGGCGTGACGCCCATGGCGCGCTGGGTGGCGCTGAGCGCGGCATGGATGGTCGGGAAAGTATCGACCAGCGTGTTGTCCCAGTCGAACACCACGGCTTTCGGGCGCGGCAGCGCCATCACGCCTCCTCGGCCACGACCTGGGCCAGCCAGTCGGTGTAGTACTCGCGCAGCTTGGTGGCGATCCGACCGGGCCGGCCATCGCCGATCTTCTCGCCGTCGATGGAGACGATCGGCAGCACGAAGGAGGTGGTGCTGGTCAGGAAGGCTTCCTGCGCCTCCAGCGCCTCCTCGACCGTGAACGGCCGCTCGACGATCCGCATCTGCGCCTCGCGCGCCATGCGGATCACCGCCAGCCGCGTGATGCCGTTGAGGATGGCGTGCGAGGCGTCGCGGGTGACGATCTCGCCGTCCTTCGTCACGATCCAGGCATTGGTCGAGCTGCCCTCGGTGACATGGCCCTGCTCGTCCACCTGCCAGGCCTCGTAGGCGCCCATCTCCCGCGCCTGCTGCTTGGCCAGCACGTTGGGCAGCAGGGCCACCGCCTTGATGTCGCGGCGCTGCCAGCGCAGGTCGGGCACGGTGATCACGTCGACGCCGGTTTTCGCCTTCGGGTGAGACAGCGACTGGTGGCGGGCGGTGATGACCAGGGCCGGCCGCGCCGCGGCGGGAAAAGCGTGCTCGCGACGGGAAACGCCGCGGGTGACCTGCACATAGACGATGCCGTCGAGGACGCGGTTGCGGCGGATGACCTCGCGCATCAGCACCGGCAGCACCGAGGGCGCCACCGGCCACTGGATGCGCAGCTCGCGCAGCGAGCGGTCGAGGCGGATCAGGTGCCCCTCCTCGTCCACCAGCCGGCCGCGATGGACGGCGATCACCTCGTAGACGCCGTCGGCGAACTGGTAGCCGCGATCCTCGATATGCACCGAGGCGCCGCGATGCGGCAGGTAGCGGCCATTGACGTAGGCGATGCGCGACATGGCCCCGGTTTCCTAGAAATATTCCAGGCGGACGGCGAACAGCCGCTCCACCTTCTTCACCGCCGACGGCAGGGCGAAGACGATGACCCTGTCGCCCAGCTTGATCACCGTATCGCCGCGCGGCATCAGTATGTCGGAGTTCCGCACCAGCGCGCCGATGATCGAGCCGTCGGGCAGGTCGATCTCGCGCAGCGGCTTGCCGATCAGGCCGGAGGTCTGCAGCGCCTCGCCCTCGATGATCTCGCCGCAATCGTTGCGCAGGGAATGCACGCCGCGGATGCGGCCGCGCCGCACATGCTCCAGGATGGTCGAGACGGTGGTGGCGCGCGGGGAGACGACGGTGTCGATGCCCAGGCTGGGCACCAGCGGCTCGTAGACCGGCTTGTTCACCAGCGTCACGGCGCGACTGGCCCCCAGCCGCTTGGCCAGCAGCGAGGCCAGGATGTTGGTCTCGTCATCGTTGGTGACGGCGACCACCGCCTCGGCCAGCTTGGCGCCGGCCTCCTCCAGGATCTCGCTGTCCAGCCCATCGCCCTGGATGACCACCGCCCGCTTCAGCGCGCCGGCCACCGCCTTGGCCCGCTCGGCGCTGTATTCGATGATCTTCAGGTTGGCGCCGGACAGGTCGGTCTCCAGTTCGCGCACCAGCGACAGGCCGATATTGCCGCCGCCGACCACCACGATGCGGCGCGCCTCCTGCTCCTCGTGGCCGAAGGCGGCCAGCGCGCGCGCCACCTTCGAGGTCGGCGCCACGAAATAGACCTCGTCATTGGCCACCAGATGATCGTCGGCCCGGGGCACGAAGCCGCGGCCGTTGCGCATCACCAGCGTCACCACGATGTTGAGGTCGGGGAACAGCGAGGTGAGCTGGCGCAGCGGCGTGTCGACCACCGGGCAGTCCTGGTTGCAGCGCACGCCGACCGCCTGCGCCTGCCCTTCCGCCAGCGGAATGACGTCGAAGGCGCCGGGCACGCGCAGGCCCCGCCGCACCGCCTGCGCCACCTCGATCTCGGGCGAGATCACCACGTCGATGCCCAGATTGTTGCTGGTGAAGATGTCGGCGTAGATCGGATCGAGATAGGTCTGGTTGCGGATGCGGGCGATCTTCTTGGGCACGTTGAACAGCGCGCCCGCCACCTGGCAGGCGACCATGTTGACCTCGTCGGCATAGGTCACCGCGATCATCATGTCGGCGTCGCCCGCGCCGGCGCGCTCCAGCACGTCGGGATAGGAGGCGAAACCGGTGATGGCCTGCACGTCCAGCGTGTCGGAAATCTTGCGGATCAGCTCGTCCGACTTGTCGATGACGACCACGTCGTTGCGTTCGCGCGCCAGGGCCTTGGCGATGTTGAAACCGACCTGACCGGCGCCGCAGATGACGACCTTCATGCGCGTCCTTTCAGGCCGGCGCTATTCGGTGCCTGCGCCGTTGGTGCCGCGATCATCGCCGTGGACGCCGAGCGACTTCAGCTTGCGGTGCAGGGCGGAGCGCTCCATGCCGACGAAGCTGGCGGTGCGGGAAATGTTGCCGCCGAACCGCGTCACCTGGGCGATCAGATACTCGCGCTCGAACACCTCGCGCGCGTCGCGCAACGGCAGACGCATGATCTCCCCGCCCCGCTCCCAGCGCAGCACCGACGGCGTCGAGGCCGCCACGTCGTTGGGCAGCATGTCGGCGCGGATCGGCTGGCCGGGGTCGCCCGGCGCCATGATCAGCAGCCGCTCGATGACGTTGCGCAGCTGGCGCACGTTGCCCGGCCAGTCGTAGCCCTGCAGGGCGGTGATGGCGTCGTCGCCCAGGGTGCGGGCCGGCAGGCCGGAACTGTCGGCCACCTGGCGCATCAGCTCGACGATCAGGGCCGGAATGTCCTCGCGCCGCTCGCGCAGCGGCGGCACGCGGATCGGCACCACGTTGAGGCGGTAGTAGAGGTCCTCGCGGAAGCGGCCGGCGGCGATCTCGGCCGGCAGGTCGCGGTTGGTCGAGGCCACGACGCGCACGTCGACCTCGACCCGGGTCTTGCCGCCGACGCGGAAGAAGGTCTGCTCTTGCAGGCCGCGCACGATCTTGCCCTGGGTCTCCAGCGGCATGTCGGCGACTTCGTCCAGCAGCAGGGTGCCGCCATGGGCCTGCTCGAACAGGCCGGTGATGCGGCCGACGTCGGGCTGGCCGGCCTCGTTCTCCTCGATGCCGAACAGCTCGATCTCCAGCCGCTCCGGCGCCATGGTGGCGCAGTTCAGCACCACGAACGGGCCGCTGGTGCGTTTGGAATGGGTGTGCAGCATGCGCGCCACCACTTCCTTGCCTGAGCCGGCGGGGCCGGTGATCAGCACCCGGCTGCCGGTCGGCGCCACGCGCTCGACCGAGCCGCGCAGATGGGTGATGAGGGAGGAGCCGCCGGTCAGGCTGCTGGCGCGGCCGACGCGGGCGCGCAACTGGTCGTTCTCGCGCCTCAGCTTGGTGGCCTCGATGGCGCGCTGCACCACCAGCAGCAGGCGGTCGGCCTTGAACGGCTTCTCGATGAAGTCGTAGGCGCCGGCCTTGATGGCGGCGACCGCGGTATCAATGGTACCGTGACCGGAGATCATCACCACCGGCGTCGGCGGATGGTCGCTCTTCATCATCTCCAGCAGCTGCAGCCCGTCGAGTTCGCTGCCCTGCAGCCAGACGTCGAGGATGATCAGCGTCGGGCGGCGATGGCGGATGGCCTCGATGGCCTCGCTGCTCGAGTTGGCGGCGCGACAGGTATAGCCCTCGTCCTGCAGGATGCCGCCGATCAGCATGCAGATATCGGCTTCGTCGTCGACGATCAGAATGTCGTGGGCCATTATGCCTTAAGCGATCTTCATTGGCGCTGCGGCGCCGTCACCGGCGGTGCGCAGCGCTTCAGCCTGCGTCCGGCGAAACACCAGCGATACACGGGCGCCGCCGCCTTCGCGATCTTCCAGTACCAGATATCCGCCGTGATCTTCCATAATCTTTTTGACGATTGCCAGCCCCAGCCCGGTGCCCTTGGCGCGGGTGGTGACGTAGGGTTCGGTCAGCCGCGCGCGGTGCTCGGCCGGCAGGCCCCGCCCATTGTCCTCGATCGTCACCGTCACGTTGTCGCCCTGTTCGACCAGGCTGATCGAGATGGCGCCTTTGGGCAGGGTTTCGCCCGGTTTCTGGTCGCGGCCCTCGATCGCCTCGGCGGCGTTCTTCAGCAGGTTGGTCAGCGCCTGGCCGATCTGGCGCCGGTCGATCGGCAGGGTCAGGCCGTGTTCGGGCAGGCTGGTGGCGTAGTCGAGCTGCGGATGGGCGTTGCGCTGCAGGAACACCGATTGCAGGCAGATTTCCTTCAGATCCTCGTTCTGCAGCACCGGGCGCGGCATGCGGGCGAAGGAGGAGAATTCATCGACCATGCGGCCGATGTCGCCGACCTGGCGGATGATGGTGTCGGTGCAGACCTTGAAGGTCTCGGGATCGTCGACGATCTGCTTGCTGTATTTGCGCCGCAGGCGTTCGGCCGACAGCTGGATCGGCGTCAGCGGGTTCTTGATCTCGTGCGCGATGCGGCGGGCGACGTCGGCCCAGGCCGCCTTGCGCTGCGCCGACAGCAGCTCGGTGATGTCGTCGAAGGTGACGACGAAGCCCTCGACCCGGTCCGGCCCCTGCTCGTCGGAGAATTTCTCCACCGTCACCCGCGCCAGCAGGGTCATGGTCTCGCCGCGACGGCGGAACTCGATCTCCTCCTGCACTACGCGGGTCGGGCGCAGGCGGCCCAGATCCAGCATGCCGCCGATCTGGGGCAGGCGCTCGACCAGCAGGCCGCCGACCAGCGCCTGGGGCTGCACGTCGAGCAGGTCGAGCGCGGCGCGGTTGGCCAGTTCCACCCTGCCCTCGCTGTCGAGGCTGACCACGGCCGCCGACACGCCCGACAGTACCGCCTCGATCAGCCGGCGGCGGCCATCGATCTGGGCATTGGCCTCGATCAGCTCGCGCCGCTGGTCGCCGAGCTGGGCGGTCATGCGGTTGAAGGCGCGGCTGAGCATGCCGATCTCGTTCTCCGATTTCGGCTCCTCGACCCGCACCTCCAGGTCGCCGCCGCGCACCCGCTCGGCCGCCCCGACCAGTTCGGTGACCGGCCGCGACAGGCGCTCGGCATAGACCAGCCCGATCCAGATGGCGAGCAGCAGCAGCACCAGCACGATGACGAAGAAGATGCTGGCGACCCGGATCTGCGCCTCGGTCTGCTGGCTTTCGAGCTGGTCGTAGTAGGTGACCATATCCCGGATCGAGTTGACCTGCGCCAGCACGTTGGGGTCGATCGGCTGGCTGAGATAGAGGAACACCGGATCGGCCGGCGGCGGGAACAGCAGCACCAGGGCGCTGATGCGGTCCTGGCGCTCGGTCAATAGCGAGGGTGCGCCGTTCATGGCGTCGTTCAGCGCCCGCAGCGAGGGACGCACATACTCGGCGTCGATGTTGATCGAGCGGCCGCGCGCGACCAGCGTTCCCAGCCGGTCGATGATGGCGACCTCCGACAGGTTGGACTGGGTGGCGAAGAGGTTGAGCAACTGCGTCATCCGCTCCTGGTAGAGCAGGATTTCCGGGCCCTGGCTGCGCAGCTCGAACACCAGCGGCACCAGATTGTACTCGAAATTGCGCTGGCGCTCGGCGATGTAGGCGCCGGCCACGGTGCGCGCGCCCTCGATGGTGGAGCGGACGCGGTTATTGAACCATTCCTGCAGGCTGGTGTTGATCGAGTAGCCGGCGAAGGTGGCGACCAGCACGGTCGGCCCCACCGCCATGGCCACGAACAGCAGCACCAGCCGCACGTGCAGGCGGGCGCCGGCGGCGCCGCGGCGGCGGGCGGCGAAGGTGGCGGTCAGGCGGGCGGCGATCAGCCCGGCCAGCAGCAGCACCACGCCCAGGTCGATCCACAGCAGGATCGGCAGTACCCTGGCGCGGTTGACCGTCTCGGGCAGCAGCCCGGCGAACACGGCATAGGTCGCGCCGCCGGCAAGCACGGCCAGCACGCCGAAAGCGACCGCGCCGGTCGGGCCGAAGGCGATGCCCAGCAGCCGGCGCAGGAAATTATACGCCGGCGTTTCCGGCGCGAGGGTCGTCATCAGGCGTTGGCTCCCGTCCGTGCCGGAGCCGGAGGGCCCGGGCGCGGATGCGGCAGTCTATCGAATTCCGCGCACGACCTGAATATCGAGTTCGCGGATCTTCTTACGCAGGGTATTGCGGTTCAACCCCAGCAATTCCGCCGCCTTGACCTGGTTGCCGCGGGTGGCGGCCAGGGTGATGCTGAGCAGCGGCCGCTCGATCTCGTGCAACACCCGGTCGTAAAGCCCGTTGGGCGGCAGCCGGTCCTGGTGGGCGGCGAAATAGTCGCGGATGTGCCGGTCGACCGATTCGGCCAGCGATTCGCGCTCCGGCGCACTGGACGGCGTTTCCTTGGGCGCCGCCTCGGCCAGTTCCGTCTCGATGACGTCCGGCCCGATCGTCTCCTGCGAATAGAGGGCGGCCAGGCGGCGGACCAGGTTCTCCAGTTCGCGCACGTTGCCGGGCCAGCGATGCTGCTTCAGCCGCTCGATCGCCTCCGGGTCCAGCACCTTGTGCGGCAGCCCCTCCTCCGCCGCCTCGGCCAGGAAGTGATGGGCCAGCTCGGGAATGTCCTCGGGCCGCTCGCGCAGCGGCGGCAGGCGGATGGGCACCACATTCAGCCGGTAGAACAGGTCCTCGCGGAACATCCCGCCCTGGATCAGCCGGCGCAGGTCGCGATGGGTGGCGGCGACGATGCGCACGTCGGCGCGGATCGGCGTGCGGCCGCCGACGGTGGTGTACTCGCCCTCCTGCAGCACGCGCAGCAGGCGGGTCTGCGCCTCCAGCGGCATGTCGCCGATCTCGTCGAGGAACAGCGTGCCGCCGGCGGCCTGCTCGAAGCGGCCGGCCGAACGCTGGGTGGCGCCGGTGAAGGCGCCGCGCTCGTGGCCGAACAGCTCGCTCTCGATCAGCTCGCGCGGAATGGCGGCCATGTTGATGGCCACGAACGGCCCGTTGCGGCGCTTGCCGTAGTCGTGCAGGGCGCGCGCCACCAGTTCCTTGCCGGTGCCCGACTCGCCGGCGATCATGACGCTGAGGTCGGTGCTCATCAGCCGCGCCAGGGTGCGGTAGATTTCCTGCATCGCCGGCGAGCGGCCGATCAGCGGCAGGCGCTCCTCGCGCTCGCCGGCCGTATCGCCGCCATTGGCGGCGCCGCGCGCGGTCTGCGCCGCCAGCGCCCGGTTGACGATGTTGACCAGCGCGTTGAGGTCGAACGGCTTGGGCAGGTACTCGAAGGCGCCGCGCTCGGTGGCCTTCACCGCCGTCAGCAGCGTGGTCTGGGCGCTCATGACGATGATGCGCAGGTCGGGCCGCAGCTTGCGGATGCGCGGCACCAGGTCGAGCCCGTTCTCGTCGGGCATCACCACGTCGGTGATGACCAGGTCGCCCTCCCCGTCCTGGACCCAGCGCCACAGCGTGGCGGCGTTGCCGGTGGTGCGCACGTCGTGCCCCAGCCGGCCCAGGGCCTGGCTGAGCACGGTGCGGATGGCGCGGTCGTCGTCGGCGACCAGTATCTTGGCAGTGTTGCTCATGACTTCTCGCTCGGGCCATCGGCTGCGGAACGCGTGCGGCGGCCGGCGTCGGAATAGACCGGCAGCATCACGTTGAAGACGGTGCGGCGCGGTTCGCTGTCGAACTCGATGACGCCGCCATGGTCGTTGACGATCTTGGCCACCAGCGCCAGTCCCAGCCCGCGCCCGTTGGGCTTGCTGGTGATGAAGGCGTCGAACAGATGCGGCCGCAGTTCCTCGGAAATGCCCGGCCCGTTGTCGGTAACCTGCACCGACAGCGGCAGGTGCACGCGCTGGCGCGTGCCGGGCAGCGCCAGGCGCACGCCCTGCTTGTAGGCGGTCGACAGCACGATCTCGGCGCCGGGGTCGGGATTGGCCTCGCAGGCGTTCTTGACCAGGTTCAGGAACACCTGGATGAGCTGGTCGCGGTTGCCGAACACCGACGGCAGCGAGGGATCGTAGGTTTCGACGAAGCGCACGTGCCGGCCGAAGCCGTTCTGCGCCACCTTGCGCACGTGGCCCAGCACCTGGTGGATGTTGACGGCCTCGCGCTCGATCGGCCGGCCGTCGGCGAATTCCTCCATGCGGTCGACCAGCGCGCAGATGCGGTCGGTCTCCTCGCAGATGAGCTGCGTCAGCTCGCGGTCGGCATCGGGCACGTACTGCTCCAGCAGCTGCGCCGCGCCGCGGATGCCGGACAGCGGGTTCTTGACTTCGTGCGCCAGCATGGCGGCCATCGCCGTCACCGAGCGGGCGGCGTTGCGATGGAAAAGCTGCTGGTCGATCTTGCGCGCGATCGACGATTCGCGCAGCACGACGGCGATGGTGCCGTCGCTCTCGGGGATCGGGCACAGATGCAGCGAGGCGAAGCGGCTGCCGATGCGCGGCGAGGACAGGGTGACGCCGTTCTCGGCCACGGTGGCGCCGGTCTGCGCCACCTGGTCGAGCAGCGCGAACAGCGGCGAGTCGGCCGGCACGAATTCGCGCAGGTCGCGGCCCAGCATCAGCGGCAGGCCGGTGCCGAAGAACTGCTCGGCGGCGGGATTGGCGTATTCGATGACGCCGTTGCGGGCGACCACAATGACGGCGTCGGCGAGGGCGGCGAGGATCGAGTTCGCCTGCGGCGGCTTTGCCTTGGGAGCAATATAGGCCGCGCGTGGCATGTCAGGCCGCCTGTTTCTCTATGACGGGAAGGAAGAAGCGCGCCAGATGCTCGCGCACCAACTGCGGCTCCGAAATGCGGTTGACCGTGGCGCGGAACTCGGCGGCGTTCTCCAGCCCCTTCGAGTACCAGCCCAGGTGCTTGCGGGCCATGCGCACCCCGGTCTCGACGCCGTAGTGCGAGAGCATGTCCTCATAATGCGCCAGCACGGTCGCGTACTGCGCCTGCAGCGACGGATCGGGCAGGCGCTCGCCGGTGCGCAGGAAACGCGCCACCTGGTGCAGGAACCAGGGACGGCCATAGGCGCCCCGCCCCACCATGACGCCGTCGGCGCCGGACTGGCGCAGCGCCTTGGCCGCATCGTCCACCGTCACGATGTCGCCGTTGACGATCACCGGCAGCCTCACCGCTTCCTTAACCTGGCGCACGAACTCCCAGTCGGCGCGGCCCTCGTAGAACTGGCAGCGGGTGCGGCCGTGAATGGTGATCATGCGGATGCCGGCCTGCTCGGCGACGCGCGCCAGGCTGGGAGCGTTACGATTGTTCTCGTCCCAGCCGGTGCGCATCTTCAGCGTCACCGGAATCTTCACCGCCTTGACGGTCGCCTCCAGGATGCGCCCGGCATGCGCCTCGTCGCGCATCAGCGCCGAGCCGGCATGGCCGTTGACCACCTTCTTCACCGGGCAGCCGAAATTGATGTCGATGATCGCAGCCCCGCGATCCTCGTTCAGCCGTGCCGCCTCAGCCATCACCTGCGGCTCGCAGCCGGCGAGCTGCACCGACATGGGAAATTCCTCGGCGCAGTTGGAAGCCATCTTCATGGTCCGCCTGGTGGCGCGGATCATCGCCTCGCTGGCGATCATCTCGGACACGACAAGGCCAGCGCCCGACTGCTTTACCAGCCTGCGAAATGGCATATCGGTGACACCCGACATGGGCGCCAGAATCACCGGCTCGTCGATGGTCACCGGTCCGATAGCGATGCTGTTTTCTTGTGCAGTTTTCATGTTGCTCAATTCTTGGTCATTTATCGCCGATTTTTGGCCGGGCTGCAAAGAAAATGTTGCAGTGCATCCAAGCTTGCCCGGCAGCCGTCGCTTCCCACGGATTTTCCATGTTTTTTCGGGGCAGCGTGGTAAATCCGATGCGGTTTTTCCCGCACGGTTTGCCGATGTCCCGTTGTGTAGCCCTGATCGTTGCCGCCGGCTCCGGCAGCCGGGCCGGCGGAATCGTCCCCAAGCAATACACCCGGATCGCCGGCAAACCAATGTTGCGCTGGGCGGTCGAACGCACGGCGGCGACCGGTCTGTTTGATGAAATCCGCTGCGTCATCGGGCCGGACCAGCAGGCGCTTTACGATAATGCGACAGCGGGTCTGGCGCTGCCGGCGCCGGTCGAAGGCGGCGCGACGCGGCGCGCCAGCGTGCTGAACGGGCTGCAAGCCCTCGCCACCGAGGCGCCCGCCATCGTGTCGATCCAGGATGCGGCGCGGCCGCTGGTCGATGCCGCGGAGACGGCATCGCTGATCGACCATGTGCGCAGGAATGACGACGGCGCCATCGCCGCCCTGCCCGTGGTCGATACGCTGAAGCGCGGCGAGACGATGATCGCCGGCACCGTGTCGCGCGACGGGCTGTGGCAGGCGCAGACGCCGCAGGTCTTCGCCTTCGACCGCATCCTGCAGGCGCATCTTGCCGCCGCCGCCCTGCCCGAGGCGCAGCGCGAAGCGCTGACCGACGATGCCGCCGTGGCGGAGCTGGCGCGGCTGGCGGTTGCGCTGGTGCCCGGGCGGCCGGAGAATTTCAAGGTGACGACAACAGCCGACATCGAACGCATGGCGGCGCTGCTGGGCGCCGGGCAGACACTGGAGACGCGCATCGGCAGCGGCTTCGACGTGCACGCCTTCGGGCCCGGCGACCACGTCATGCTGGGCGGCGTGCGGATCGCGCATGAGCGGGGACTGGTCGGCCATTCCGATGCCGACGTGGCGCTGCATGCGCTGACCGACGCCATCCTGGGCGCCATCGGCGCCGGCGACATCGGCCAGCATTTCCCACCCTCCGATCCGCAATGGCGCGGCGCGGCCTCGGCCCGCTTCCTGGCGCATGCCGGCGAATTGCTGGCCGCACGCGGCGGCAGGCTGGTGAACGCCGATCTGACGGTGATCTGCGAGCGGCCCAAGGTGGGGCCGCATCGGGCCGCCATGGCGCGGTCGATTGCCGAAATTCTGGGCGTTTCCGCCGGCCGCATCAGCGTCAAGGCGACCACGACGGAGAAACTGGGCTTCACCGGCCGCGGCGAAGGTATTGCCGTTCAGGCCTTGGTTTCTGTTACCCTGCCAGCGGGGGACTAGACCATGGATCAGACCGAATACGCGCCTCAGCTCCAGGAGACGCTGCGCGAACTGGTCGGCGAACTGCTCATCGCCTGCCGCGAGCGCAAGCTGATGCTGAGCACCGCCGAGTCGTGCACCGGCGGGCTGGTGGCGGCCGCCCTCACCGCCGTCGCCGGCTCCTCCGCCGTATTCGAGCGCGGCTTCGTCACCTATTCCAACGAGGCCAAGACGGAAATCCTCGGCGTGCCCGAAGCGCTGCTGGCGCAGCACGGCGCGGTCAGCGAGCCGGTGGCGCGCGCCATGGCCGAAGGCGCCATCGCCCATTCGCGCGCCGACATCACCGTGTCGATCACCGGCATCGCCGGACCCGATGGCGGCAGTGCGGAGAAGCCGGTGGGGCTGGTGCATTTCGCCACCGCCCGGCGCGACGGCCGGACGCTGGTCGAAAAGCGGATCTTCCCCGGCGACCGCGACGCGATCCGGCTGGCGGCCGTGGCCTGCGCGCTGAAGCTGATCGCCGGCCGGCTGGCCTGAATCAATTGCCGCCGCGGCGGCTGCGGTCCTCGATGGCGGCGCGGTCGTTGCCCTTGGCGCGCAGGATTTCCGCCGCCTGCCGGTTCAGTTCCCAGGTCGCCGACCACTCGCCGTCGCAGATCAATTCGCCGTTGGCGCCATAGGCCTTGTGCGAATGGAAGCCGTTGGCCAGCCGCACCATGACGATGCGGGCGATGTCGTTGGCATGGGCGGTGATGGTACATTCGTCCATCGCAGCACTGGTGGCGCGGGTCTGCGCCGAGGCAATGCCCGTCGCCAGCGCGCCGGCTGCGGCCAGCGCGATGCAGATCGAAACCTTCACCGACGTCTTCCCCCAATTTTCCGGGGCCGACTATAGCGTCGCGAAGATCGCGGTCACAATCGGAAGAAGCTTGAACGGTCTGCTCTACGTCGCCGGCCGCGGCGGGCCGTACAGGTCATGCGCCCGTTGCTCGAAGGAATGCACCATGCGCTTGACGGCCTCGTTGAACAGCACCTCGATCGCCTTCTGCAGGAGGCGCGAGCGGAACTCGAAGTCGACGAAGAAGTCGATCTCGCAGCCGTCGGGATGCGGCCGGAACACCCAGTGGTTGTTGAGATACTTGAACGGCCCGTCGGCATAGGCGACGTCGATGCGCGGACCCTCCGGCTCGTCCGGCTTCAAGGTCACGCGCGAGGTGAAGCGCTCGCGGAACATGCGGAAGCCGACCATCAGGTCGGCGATAACCAGGTCCGGGCGCCGCTCGCGGATGCGTGCGCCCACGCACCAGGGCAGGAAATCGGGATAGCGCTCGACGTCGGCGACCAGATTGTAGAGTTGCTGGGGCGAATACGGCAGAACGCGCCGTTCGGCGTGGGTCGGCATCGGCGGCGGACTTTCGTCTAGCGGGCGGCGAGCCTGGCCTGGCGCGCCGCGCGCAGGCGCTCGAAATCGGCGCCGGCGTGGTAGGAGGAGCGCGTCATTGGCGAGGCGGACACCATCAGGAAGCCCTTGGCGCGCGCCACGGCGGCGTAGGACTCGAATTCGGCCGGGGTGATGAAGCGGTCGACCGGCGCATGCTTGGGTGTGGGCTGCAGGTACTGGCCGATGGTCAGGAAGTCGACGTCGGCGGCGCGCAGATCGTCCATCACCTGGTGCACCTCCTCGCGGCTCTCGCCCAGCCCGACCATGATGCCGGACTTGGTGAAGAGCGCGGGATCGACTTCCTTCACCTGCTGCAGCAGGCGCAGCGAGGCGAAGTAGCGGGCGCCGGGGCGGATGGTGGGATAGAGCCGCGGCACGGTTTCCAGGTTGTGGTTGAACACGTCCGGCCTGGCCCGCGCCACCGTCTCGACCGCGCCGGGCTTGCGCAGGAAATCGGGCGTCAGGATCTCGACCGTGGTGCCCGGCGCGTGCAGGCGCAGCGCGGCGATGACGGCGGCGAAATGCGCCGCGCCGCCGTCCTTCAGGTCGTCACGGTCGACCGAGGTGATGACGACGTGATGCAGGCCGAGCTTGCCGACCGCCTCGGCCACGTTCATCGGCTCGTGCGGGTTCAGCGCGCCGGGCAGGCCGGTCTTCACGTTGCAGAAGGCGCAGGCCCGCGTACAGGTGTCGCCCATGATCATGAAGGTGGCGTGCTTCTGCTTCCAGCACTCGCCGATATTGGGGCAGGCCGCCTCCTCGCAAACGGTGTTCAGGCCGAACTCGCGCACCAGCCGCCGGGTTTCGGCGTATTCGGGCGAATTGGGGGCCTTGACCCGGATCCATTCCGGCTTGCGCGCGACCGGGTTGTCGGGCCGGTGGGCCTTCTCCGGATGGCGCGCCGCCCGGGAGACCGGCGGCTTGTCGATGGCGGTCATGGGCCTAGAAGTGGAGCGCGCGGCCGTAGGCGTCAAGCACCGATTCGTGCATCATCTCCGACAGGGTGGGATGCGGGAACACGGTCTGCATCAGCTCCGCCTCGGTCGTTTCGAGCGTGCGGGCGATCGAGTAACCCTGGATCAGCTCGGTAACTTCCGCCCCGATCATGTGGGCGCCCAGCAGTTCGCCGGTTTTGGCGTCGAACACCGTCTTGACGAAGCCTTCCGGCTCGCCGAGGGCGATGGCCTTGCCATTGCCGATGAAGGGGAATTTGCCGACTTTCACCTGATACCCCTTCTCCTTGGCCGCCGCCTCGGTCAGGCCGACGCTGGCGACCTGCGGCGTACAGTAGGTGCAGCCGGGGATCTTGCTGGTATCCATCGCGTGGACATCGGGTAGCCCTGCGATCTTCTCGATGCAGATGACGCCCTCGTGCATGGCCTTGTGCGCCAGCCAGGGCGGGCCGGTCAGGTCGCCGATGGCATAGACGCCTGGCTCGCCGGTGCGGCCGTAGCCATCGGTGACGACATGGGTCTTCTCGACTTTGACCTTGGTCTTCTCCAGGCCGATGTTCTCGACATTGCCGACGATGCCGACCGCCAGGATGACGCGCTCGACCGTGACGTCCTCGGTCTTGCCGTCCGGCGCCTTCAGGGTGGCGGTGACGCTGTCGGCGCCCTTCTTTAGCGCCGTCACACCGGTGCCGGTCCTGATCTTCATGCCCTGCTTCTCGAACGCCTTGCGGGCAAAGGCGGAGATTTCGGCATCCTCGACCGGCAGGATGTGGTCCATGATCTCGACCACCGTCACCTCGACGCCCAGGGTGCGATAGAAGCTGGCGAATTCGATGCCGATGGCGCCGGAGCCGACCACCAGCAGCGATTTCGGCATCTGCTGCGGCACCATGGCCTCGCGATAGGTCCAGACCAGCTTGCCGTCCGGCTCCAGTCCCGGCAGGGCGCGGGCGCGTGCGCCGGTCGCCAGCACGATGTGCTTGGCCGACAGGGTCGTTATCGGTTTGCCGTCCTTGCCGGCGACAGCGAGCTGGCCCTTGCCGGCCAGCGCAGCCGTGCCGTCGAACACGGCGATCTTGTGCTTCTTCATCAGGTGCTTGACGCCGCCAGAGAGCTGCGCCGCCACCTTGCGCGACCGCTCGATGATCTTCTTGAAGTCGATCGAGACGCTGCCCTCGATCTTGAAGCCGAAAGCGTCGGCATGCCTGATCAGCCCGTAGACCTCGGCCGAGCGCAGCAGCGCCTTGGTCGGGATGCAGCCCCAGTTCAGGCAGATGCCGCCCAGGTTCTCGCGTTCGACCACGGCGGTCTTCATGCCGAGCTGGGCGGCGCGGATGGCCGCCACGTAGCCGCCCGGGCCGCCGCCGACCACGATCAGATCGAAACTCGTTTCGCTCATTTCCGATGCTTCCTAGAGCCGCTGCAGTTGGGCGACCGTGCGCTCGTTGACGACGTTGCCGGTGTTCAGCGTGGTGTCGGGCTCGACCAGCATGACCTGCGTCTCGCCCTCGGCCACCGGCAGGTGCTCGACCCCGCGCGGCACGATGATGAACTCGCCCGGGTTCACCACCTGTTCGCCGTCGCGGAACTTCATGCGCAGCCGGCCGGCGACGACGAAGAACATCTCGTCCTCCTGCTCGTGCCGGTGCCAGACGAATTCGCCGCTGAGCTTCACCAGCTTGATGGCGCAGCCGTTCACCTGCCCCACCAGCTTGGGCGACCAGTGATCGGTGAAGCGGGAAAACTTCTCGGCCAGGTTGACGGTCTGCATGGCGCGCCTCCTAGAGGAGCATGGTCGCCGGACGCTCGATGTAGCCCTTGAAGCTGCGCAGCCATTCCGCACCGCGCGCGCCGTCGACCACGCGATGGTCGACCGCCAGGGTCACGCTCATCATGTTGGCGACCACGGGCTGGCCCTTGACGGCGATGATACGCTCCTCGCCGGCCCCCACCGCCAGGATGCAGGATTGCGGCGGGTTGATGATGGCGGCGAACTCCTTGATGCCGTACATGCCGAGGTTGGACACCGTCATCGAGCCGCCCTGGAACTCCTCCAGCTTCAGCTTGCCCTCGCGGGCGCGCTTGGCCAGATCGCGCATCTCCGACGAAATCTGCGCCAGCCCCTTCATGTCGGCATCGCGCACGATCGGCGTGATCAGCCCGCGCTCGGTGGCGACGGCGACGGCGACGTCGATGCCGCCATGCATGACCATGCCCTCGTCCGACCACGAGGCGTTGACGTCGGGATAGTCGCGCAGCGCCACCGCGCAGGCCTTGATGATCAGGTCGTTGACCGAGACCCTGATCTTCTCCGACTTGCCGTTGAGCTGGCGGCGCGCCTCCAGCAGCGCGTCGATGCGGCAGTCCACCGTCAAATAGAAATGCGGGATGGTCTGCTTGGACTCGGTCATGCGCTTGGCGATGACCTTGCGCACGTTGTTGTGCGGCACCACCGTGTCCTCGCGCGAGCGCGCCGCTTGCGGCGCGGCGGCAGGACGCGGGGCCGCCCCAGCCTTGGCCTGGCCGCTCTTGGCCGCCGCCTCGATGTCGACCTTGACGATGCGGCCATTGGGACCGCTGCCCTTGATGCGCGCGAGGTCGAGCCCGGCCTGCTCGGCCATCCGCCGGGCCAGCGGGCTGGCGAAGATGCGGCCGCCATCGGCCGTTTTCGGCGCGGCCGGAGCGGATGCAGCTTCCTGTTTCGGCGCCGGCGGCTTCGCTTCCGCCTTGGGCGCCTCGGCCTTGGCCGGCTCAGGCTTCGCTTCCGGCTTCTTTTCGGCCGGCTTGGCTGGTGGCGCTTCGCCGCCGGTATCCTTGATGGCGGAAGCGTCCTCGCCCTCCTCCAGCAGGATGGCGATGGGCGTGTTGACGGCGACGTTCTCGGTGCCCTCGGCGATCAGGATCCTGCCGATGGTGCCCTCGTCGACCGCCTCGACCTCCATCGTCGCCTTGTCGGTCTCGATCTCGCACAGCACCTGGCCGGCCTTCACGGCATCGCCTTCCTTGACGTGCCACTTGGCCAGCTTGCCCTCGGTCATGGTCGGCGACAGCGCCGGCATCAGGATGGAAATGGTCATGGCCTTGCCCGTCTCGGAAATGGTCCGGTCAGCGGTTGAGCGCGGCCTTGGCCGCCGCTTCGATGTCGGCCGGCTGCGGCAGCGCCATCTTCTCAAGGTTGGCGGCGTAGGGCAGCGGCACGTCCTTGCCGGCGACGCGGATCACCGGCGCGTCGAGCCAGTCGAAGGCCTGCTCCATCATCAACGCCGCCAGCTCCGCGCCGATGCCGGAAAAGGCCCAGCCCTCCTCGCAGCTCACCAGCCGGTTGGTCTTCTTCACCGACTCCACGATGGTGTCGACGTCCAGCGGCCGGATGCTGCGCAGGTTGATGACCTCCGCCTCGATGCCTTCCGCCGCCAGCGCCTCGGCCGCCGCCAGCGCCTTGCCGACCATGATCGAGAAGGCGACGATGGTGACGTCCTTGCCCGGCCGCTCGATCTTGGCCTTGCCGATCGGCAGCACGAAATCGGGATCCTGCGGCACCTCGAAGCTCTGGCCGTACATCAGCTCGTTCTCGAGGAAGATCACCGGGTTGGGATCGCGGATCGCCGCCTTCAGCAGGCCCTTGGCGTCGGCGGCCGACCATGGCGCCAGCACCTTCAGGCCGGGGCAATGCGCGTACCAGGAGGCGTAGCACTGCGAATGCTGGGCGGCGACGCGGGAGGCGGCGCCATTGGGTCCCCGGAAAACGATCGGGCAGCCCATCTGGCCGCCCGACATGTAAAGCGTCTTGGCCGCCGAGTTGATGATCTGGTCGATCGCCTGCATGGCGAAGTTGAAGGTCATGAACTCGACGATCGGCTTCAGCCCGCCGAACGCGGCGCCGACGCCCAGCCCGGCGAAGCCATGCTCGGTGATCGGCGTGTCGATGACGCGGCGGGCGCCGAACTCGTCCAGCAGGCCCTGGCTGACCTTGTAGGCGCCCTGGTACTGCGCCACTTCCTCGCCCATCAGGAAGACCTTGTCGTCCTTGCGCATCTCCTCGGCCATGGCATCGCGCAGCGCCTCGCGCACCGTCATCTTGGCGGTGGGACCGTCGTAGTTCTTCTCCGGCGCCGCCTTCACCACCGGCGGCGGCGGCGCGCCGGCGGCGGCCTTCTTTGCTGCCTCGTCCTGTTTGGGAGGTGCGGCAGGCGGTGCTTTCGGCGCCGCCTCGCCCTCCGGCGCCGCATCCTTGTCGGCTTTATCCTGCTGCTTGGGCTTGTCGGCGGGGGCTGCCCCGGCTTCCTCGCCTTCCTCCAGCAGGGTCATGATCGGCGTGTTGACGGCGACGTTCTCGGTGCCCTCGGCGATCAGCAGCTCGCCGACCGTGCCTTCGTCCACCGCCTCGACCTCCATCGTCGCCTTGTCGGTCTCGATCTCGCAGATGACCTGGCCCGCCTTCACCGCATCGCCCGGCTTGACGTGCCACTTGGCCAGCTTGCCTTCGGTCATGGTCGGCGACAGCGCCGGCATCAGAACTTGAATGGGCATCGATTTCCCCGTCTTTTTCTGGGCGGCGTCAGGCGTCGATCAGCACGTCGGTGTAGAGCTCGCCCGGATCGGGCTCCGGACTGTGCTGGGCGAACTCGGCCGCCTCCGCCACGACGGTCTTCACCTCGCGGTCGATCTCCTTCAGCCCCGCCTCGTCGATATGCTTGCCGTCCAGCAGCAGCTTGCGCGCCTGGTCGATGGGATCGTGCTCCGAGCGCATGCGCTCGACCTCGTCCTTGGTGCGGTACTTGCCCGGATCGGACATGGAATGGCCGCGATAGCGGTAGGTCTTCATCTCCAGCACGTAGGGGCCCTTGCCGGCGCGCACATGCGCCACCGCCCGGTCGCCCGCCTCGCGCACCGCCAGCACGTCCATGCCGTCGACCTGCTCGCCCGGGATGCCGAAGGACTCGCCGTGCTTGTAGAGGTCGATGGTGGCCGAGGCGCGCTCGATCGAGGTGCCCATGGCGTATTTGTTGTTCTCGATGATGTAGATCACCGGCAGCTTCCACAGGGCGGCCATGTTCATGGCCTCGTAGACCTGGCCCTGGTTGGCGCTGCCGTCGCCGAAATAGGTCAGGGTGAGGTCGTTGGTGCCGTTGTATTTCTGCGCAAAGGCCAGGCCGGTGCCGATCGGCACCTGGGCGCCAACGATGCCGTGGCCGCCGTAGAAATTCTTCTCGCGGCTGAACATGTGCCTGGAGCCGCCCTTGCCCTTGGAGTAGCCGCCGCGCCGCCCGGTCAGCTCGGCCATCACGCCCTTGGGGTCCATGCCGCAGGCCAGCATGTGGCCGTGGTCGCGGTAGGAGGTGATGACCGCGTCATCATCCTCGATCGCCGCCTGCATGCCGACCACGACCGCTTCCTGGCCGATATAGAGATGGCAGAAGCCGCCGATCAGCCCCATGCCGTACATCTGGCCCGCCCGCTCCTCGAAGCGGCGGATCAGCAGCATGTCGCGGTAATATTGTCGAAGCTGGGCGCCGTCGATCTTGCCGCGATTGTCCGTGGAGGGCTTCTGCCCGGCTTCGGACTTGGCAGGTTTGGCGGCAGGTTTTGCCATCGCGAACTCCCACGCTTCCAGCTTCTCACTGGACTATAAGGGCAGCTTGTGACGCGGCCAATAAACCCCTGTGCGATCTAGCGAATTTTGTTCGACTTTCCCGATCGAAAGATAACGGCGCGCAAGGAAGTTTCTTTCCTTGCGCGCCATCCGATCAAAAATTAAGTCGCTGCACTGCGGCGTATTGCGGAAGGAATTTTCGCGCCCGGATCCTTGCCGTGCCGGAAGCGCTGCCAGGCAAACAGGGCGATGCCCAGCAGCAGGCCGACGACATCGGTAATGCCTTCCGGGATCATCAGGCACAAAGCGGCGGCGAAAGCCACCAGGCGCAGCGGAACGATCAGGGGCCCGTTGAGCCAGCCCTCGGTCGAGCAGGCCAGCAGGGTCACCCCCAGCGCCGCGGTGCAGAAGACCTGGGCGATGTCGGTCCACTCCCCCTCGCCCAGCAGCGCCGGGGCGTAGAAGAACATGAACGGCACGATCAGCGTGCCCAGCCCCAGTTTCACCGCGATCCACGACGTCTTCCACGGATCGGCCTGCGCCATGCCGGCCGCCGCCAGGGAGGCGACGGCGACCGGCGGCGTGATCGCCGACATCACCGCGTAATAGAAGATGAACATGTGGGCGATCAGCTTCGGCACCCCCATGCTGGCCAGGCCGGGGGCCATGACGGCGGCGCCGATCGCATAGGCGGCGGTGGTCGGCATGCCCATGCCGAGCAGGATCACCACGCACATGGTGAAGACCAGCGCCAGCGGCGTGCTTTCGCCGGCCAGGAACATCAGGACGCCGGCGAAGCGCCCGCCGATACCGGTCAGCGCGATGACGCCGACGATGATGCCGGCGATGGCGCAGACCGCGACGAGCTGGATGCAGTCGCGCGCTGCCGATTCCAGCGCCTCGGCCGTGGCACGGAATCCCATCACGCCGTCGTTCCAGCGCCAGGTCAGCCCGCCGCTGGGCGTGCGCATGAAGCCGTTAAGCCAGCTCACCACGATGCCGGCGATCATGCCCATGGTGGCGGCCAGGAAGCCGGACTTGCCGTCGACGAAGGCCCAGATCAGCACGATGATCGGCGCCAGCATGTAGAGCCGGGTCAGCATGAGCAGGATGTTGGGCAGTTCCGCGCGCGAGATGCCGCGCAGGCCGCTGCGCACCGCATGCAGATCGCAATGCGCGTAGCAGGCGATGTAGAACAGCAGGCAGGGAATGACCGCCGACAGCGCGATGTCCTGGTAGGGAATGCCGGTGACCTCGGCCATGATGAAGGCGCCCGCCCCCATCACCGGCGGCGTGAGCTGGCCGCCGGTCGAGGACGTCGCCTCGACCGCGCCGGCGGTGGCGCGGTCGTAGCCGACGCGGCGCATCATCGGGATGGTGATGGTGCCCGACGCCACCACGTTGGCGACCGAGGAGCCGCTGATCGAGCCGAACATGATGCCGGAGATCACCGCCGCCTTGGCCGGGCCGCCGCGCGCCCAGCCGACCATGGCCACCGACAGGTCGTTGAAGTAGTCGCCGGCCCTGGAACGCTGCAGGAAGGCGGCGAAGGCGGTGAACATGATGATGAAGGTCGAAGAGACCTCCAGGGTGCTGCCCATCACCCCGAGGTTGGAATAGAGATAGGGGAAGATGTAGCCCAGGTCGCGGGTGGCCTTGTCGTGGTAGAGCACGCCGGGCAGGAAATGGCCGAACATCGCATAGGCCATGAAGACGCCGGCGATCAGGGTCAGGGCCAGGCCGGCGGTGCGGCGGGCGAACTCGAACAGCAGCGCCAGCCCGACCAGCGCGTAGAGGAAATCCCAGGTGCTGTAGATCGGACTGCCCGCGTTCATCTGCAGGTCGTCGAAATTCAGGTACGCATAGACGGCGACTCCGACCGAGCCGGCGATCAGCAGCCAGTCGTACCAGGCGATGCCGTTCTTGCCGTGCCGCGTCGTGGCGGCATAGAGAGCGAAACCCAGAACCGCCCCGCCCGCCAGATGGACGATGCGGAACAGCTCCTGGTCCATGTTGATCAGCCGGGTGAGCGACGGATCGATCAGCCGCAGGCCGACGGGTCCGACCAGTATGATGATGTGGAAGGCCGTGTAGGCCGCCGCCAGCCAGAACAGGATGGGGCGCAGGACCGGTCCCAGTTCGCGCCGGCTGCTGGAATATTCCAGGCGGTCGAGTTCGTCGTTGCTGGGTACGGCGGTGCCGCCGGCCGCGGTGTCGGGCGTCGTGCTCATGCTGCCATCCGTCTGCACGGAAAAAAATTGTTGCAAACGGCCGAACGCCCGTTCCGGACATGGCGGAACGGGCGTTCCCTTTGCATTACGGCGAACTTACTTGGGCATCACCTTGTCGGCGATCGCGATGCCCTTCTCCTTGTAGTACTTCACCGCGCCGGGGTGGAACGGCAGGAAACCGTTGCGGCCGACGTTGTCGATGATGGTTTCCTTGGCGGCGGCATGGCCGGAGACCATGCGCGGGTTGTTCTCCAGCACCGCCTTGACGATGTTGTAGGCGACGTCGTCGGGCAGGTCCTTGCTGGCGATGGCGAAGTTGTAGAGACCGACCGTCTTCTGGTCGGCGCCCTGCAACTTGTAGGTCGATCCCGGAATCACCGCGTCGGACAGTTCCGGCATCTTCTGCTTCAGGGTCGCGATCTCGGCATCGGTGAAGGTGAAGAACACCGACTCGTTGGAAGTCTCGATCTGGGTGAAGGCGGCGATCGGCAGGCCGGCGGCGAAGCAGAAGGCGTCGATGATGCCGTCGCCGAGCTGGCCGGCCATGTCGTTGGCCTGACCGTAGCGCACCGTCACCTTGATGTTCAGCGCTTCCATCATCAGCGGATAGTAGGTGCCCGGCGTGCCGGCCCGGGGACCGACGCCGATGTTCTTGCCGTTGAGGTCGGCGACCTTGGTGACGCCGGCCTTCTTCAGCGCGATGCACTGGAACGGCGTGTCGTACATCGGGAACAGGGCGCGGATGGTGTTGTGCTTCTTGCCCTTGGTCCACTCGCCGGTGCCTTCCCAGGCCTGCAGCGCCACGCCCATGGTGGTCATCCCCAGCTCGATCTGGCCGGCTTCGATGAGCTGCACGTTCTGGTTCGGGCCCTGGGTCTGCTGCGTCGACACGGTGATGCCCAGCTTCTCGGTCAGCAGACCGGCAACGACGCCGCCGTAGATGAAATAGGTGCCGCCCTGCGAGGCGGTGCCCAGGGTCAGCCCCCTGGGCTGGGCGGTAACATGGCTGACCGCAACGGCGGCAGACAATCCGGCAGCAATCGCAATACCGGCGAATTTGGTGAAGCGCATACCCTCAATCCTCCCTGGATTTCATCGTTGGTGGCCGTGCAACACGGCGTTGGGCCGACTATAGGCAGCGACAGCGGGTTCCGGCAAGCGGCCCCGTACAACCGGAAGTGCCTGAAAAATCAGCGACTCGGAATGGGGATGACGATCTCGTCCGGGCGGGCGACGTTGAGCATGGTGCGGGCGCGCTCATCAAGCATGTCGGGATCGAGGCTGGCGCTGCGCAGCAGGGCGACCCGGCGTTCCCAGGCCTGGCGGGTTGCATCAGTCTCGGCCAGCGCCTCTTCGGCGCGAACGATTTCCTGCTTCAGGTGGATGTAGGCGAAAATGCCGCGATCCCCGTGCATGATGTGGTAGCCGAGATAGCCGAAGACCACGGCAAAGAAGAGCGGCAACAGCATGTGCCGCTGTCTTTTGCGGATTTCGACCATGATTCCCATGAATTGCAGGGAATCACGGGTAACTGCCGGCAGTCAAGAGAATCCGTCTCAACTACCGCGCCTATGTGGCTAGAGTGCAACGGTTTTTCGGGTTATCCACCGTTGGAGCGCAAAACCGAGCGCCCGGCGTAGCGGGCCGCCCCGCCCAACTGCTCCTCGATGCGCAGCAACTGGTTGTACTTGGCCAGCCGGTCCGAGCGCGACAGCGAGCCGGTCTTGATCTGCCCGCAATTGGTGGCCACCGCCAGGTCGGCGATGGTGGCGTCCTCGGTCTCGCCCGAGCGATGGGACATGACCGCGGTATAGGCGGCGTGCTGCGCCATCGAGACCGCCTCGAGGGTCTCGCTCAGCGAGCCGATCTGGTTGACCTTGACCAGGATCGAGTTGGCCGTGCCGGTGGCGATGCCCTGCGCCAGCCGCTTGGGGTTGGTGACGAAGAGATCGTCGCCGACCAGCTGCACGCGCCGGCCCAGCGACTCGGTCAGCGCCTTCCAGCCGTCCCAGTCGTCCTCGGCCATGCCGTCCTCGATCGAGACGATGGGGAAGCGCTGGCACAGATTGGCCAGGTAATCGACCATGCCGTCGCTGTCGAGCGTCTCGCCCTCGCCTTCGAGATGGTAGCGGCCCTGCTTGTAGAACTCGGTCGAGGCGGCATCCAGCGCCAGCACCACGTCCTCGCCCGGCCGGTAGCCGGCCATCTCGATGGCCTGCATGATGAAGCCGAGCGCCTCGTCGGCCGAGGCGAGGTTGGGCGCAAAGCCGCCCTCGTCGCCGACATTGGTGCTGTGGCCGGCGTCGTGCAGCTTCTTCTTCAGCGCCTGGAACACTTCGGCGCCCATGCGCAATCCCTCGGCGAAGCTGGGCGCGCCGACCGGCATGATCATGAATTCCTGGATGTCGATGGGATTGTCGGCATGGGCGCCGCCATTGATGATGTTCATCTGCGGCACCGGCAGGGTCGCGGCCTGGCTGCCGCCGACATAGCGGTAGAGCGGCAGGCCGGCTTCGGTGGCGGCCGCCTTGGCCGTCGCCAGCGACACGCCGAGAATAGCATTGGCGCCCAGCCGGCCCTTGTTGGCGGTGCCGTCGAGATCGATCATCAGCCTGTCGATCTGCAACTGGTCGCGCGCGTCCTGGCCCGACAGCGCGTCGAAAATCTCGCCGTTGACCGCCGCGACCGCCTTCAGTACGCCCTTGCCGCCGTAGCGCGACTTGTCGCCGTCGCGCAGTTCGACGGCCTCGTGCGCGCCGGTGGAAGCGCCCGACGGCACCGCCGCGCGGCCGGCGACGCCGCTCTCCAGGGTGACATCGACCTCGACCGTGGGATTGCCGCGGCTGTCGAGAATTTCACGGGCGATGATATCGACGATGGCGCTCATGGGACTCCCTCGATTGGCGCGGGTTTCTTAGAGCGGATCATGATTTGAGGGAAGCGGTTTCGCTTCCCTCAAATCATGTGAATCCGCTCTACCTATTAATGTTTAGCCGCTTCCGCCCTTGCAAGGCCGGCTGGCGGCATCGGCACGCGATGCTATTTTCCGCTACCGCGGCGCGGGGTGACCATTCGGAGACGACGATGGAAACGACGATCGAGCCGGCGCGACCGGAGGAGAAGCCGGCGCTGAACCGGCTGATGCAGCTCTATCTGCACGATTTCTCCGAACTGGCGCCGCCGGAGTCGCGCTTCGGCCATATCGGCGAGGACGGGCGCATCGAAGACGACACGCTGGACCGCTACTGGCGGCCGGACCGGCAGGTATTCTCGATCCGCGCCGACGGCAACCGCGCCGGCTTCGCGCTGGTCAACGACTGGGCGCCCTCGGGCCAGCCGGTCGACCAGGTGCTGGCGGAATTCTTCATCGCGCGGAAATACCGGCGCCGCGGCGTCGGCCGTGCCGCCGCCTGTTCCCTGCTGCAGCGCCTGCCGGGCACCTGGGAGCTGGCCGTCACGACCTACAACCATCCGGCGCTGCTGTTCTGGCGGCGTGTGCTGGGGAACCTGCCGGGCTACACCGTCGCCGAATCGGCCGGCGATGGGCAGCGCTGGAAGGGGTCGATCTTCCGGCTGACGCCGGCGGCATGAGGGTCAGGACGGCCGCGTGCCTTCGATCACCATGGTCTCGAACCGGTTCATCGCCTCGGGCACGACCGCGCCGTGATGCTCCAGCCCGCGCAGCCTGGCATGGCGGCTTTCGCCCACCGCCGGCATTTCCAGCGCCGTGAAGCCCGCCGCCGTCAGCAGATCGGCAAGCGTGGGCTGGTCGTAGAGAAAGCGATGGCCCCACCAGTGCATGACCCGGTTCAGCACGAAGCTGGGCCGGTTGTTCACGTGCTCGCCGAAAGCCCCGTTGTTCCAGTCGACATAGGCCTGCGCCTCGGTGTCGAGCGGCTCGTTCATCAGCCGCGCCATGCGCGCCAGATCGGGGGTGGCGATCCGCACCACGCCGCCCGGGCGCAGGATCCGGAACATCTCGCCTGCCAGGCGCTGCCCGGCGCGATAGTCGATATGCTCGATCATGTGCTCGGCGAAGACATAGGCCAGGCTGCGATCGGGGAACGGCAGCGGACGGGTGGCGTCGATGGGAACGACATCGCTGCCGGCCGGTTCGAGATCGCTGGCCAGCCAGCCCTCGCGCCGCTGCGTTCCCGCGCCGATGATCAGCCCGGGCTCGGCCGTCGATCCGAGATAGCGGGCGATCTTTCCCGCCCGGGCGCGCCTTCGCGCCAGCGCAACAACGGGTTTCACCAGATGCAATTTCAGCCGATTGCGTACCTTGGCGAGCAATCGGGGCACGGCGCGCAGCCTAGATCGACACCGGCTTCGACTTGGCCAGCCGGTCAAACGCCACCAGCGTCTCCAGCAGCGCCGGCAACTGCCGCAGCGGCACCATGTTGGGGCCGTCGGACGGCGCGTTGTCGGGATCCTGGTGCGTCTCGATGAAGACGGCGGCGACGCCAACGGCGATGGCCGCGCGCGCCAGCACCGGCACGAACTCGCGCTGGCCGCCCGACGTCGCGCCCTGCCCGCCCGGCTGCTGCACCGAATGGGTGGCGTCGAACACCACCGGGTAGCCGCTCTGCGCCATGATCGGCAGGCCGCGCATGTCGGAAATCAGCGTGTTGTAACCGAACGACGCGCCGCGCTCGGTCTGCAGCACGTTATGGTTGCCGGTCGAGGCGATCTTGGCGACCACGTTCTTCATGTCCCACGGGGCGAGGAACTGGCCCTTCTTCACGTTCACCGCCTTGCCGGTCCGGCCGGCGGCCAGCAGCAGGTCGGTCTGGCGGCACAGGAAGGCGGGGATCTGCAGCACGTCGACCGCCTGCGCCGCGCGCGCGCACTGTTCCGGCTCGTGCACGTCGGTCAGGGTCGGCAGGCCGGTCTGCTCCCGCACCTCCGCCAGGACTTCCAGGCCGAGATCGAGCCCCAGCCCGCGCGCGGTGCTCACCGAGGTGCGGTTGGCCTTGTCGAAGCTGGACTTGTAGATCAGCCCGATGCCGAGCTTGGCGCAGATTTCCTTCAGCGCCGCAGCCATCTCAAACGCATGCGCCCTGCTCTCGATCTGGCACGGCCCGGCGATCAGGGCGAAGGGCCGGTCGTTGGCGATGTCGACATTGCCGACGGTGACGGTGCGCGTGCTGGACATGCCCCGATCTTACACCAGACGGCTCTGTTCGATCGCCGCTTTCACGAAGGAGGTGAAAAGCGGATGCGGATCGAACGGCTTGGACTTCAGTTCCGGATGATACTGTACCCCGATGAACCAGGGATGGTCGGGGATTTCGACGATTTCCGGCAGCACCCCGTCGGGCGACATGCCGGAAAACAGCAGGCCGACCTTCTCCAGCTCGTCCTTGAAGTTGATGTTGACCTCGTAGCGGTGGCGGTGGCGCTCGCTGATCGCGGTCGAGCCGTAGATCTCGTGCACCTTGGAGCCCGGCTTCAGCGCCGCCTCGTAGGCGCCCAGCCGCATGGTGCCGCCCAGATTGCCCGCCGCACTGCGCCGCTCCAGCATGTTGCCGCGCAGCCATTCGGTCATCAGGCCGACCACCGGCACGTCGCAGGGGCCGAACTCGCTGGACGACGCGCCCTTCAGCCCCAGGAGGTTGCGGGCGGCCTCGATCACCGCCATCTGCATGCCGAAGCAGATGCCGAAATAGGGCACGTTGCGCTCGCGCGCGAAACGGGCGGCCTCGATCTTGCCCTCCGAGCCGCGCTCGCCGAAACCGCCGGGCACCAGGATGGCGTTGACGTGTTCGAGATGGACCACCGCGTCCTCGCGCTCGAACACTTCCGAATCGATCCACTCGATGTTGACGCGCACGTTGTTGGCGATGCCGCCATGCACCAGCGCCTCGCCCAGCGACTTGTAGGCGTCGCGCAGGATCGTGTACTTGCCGACGATGGCGATCGCCACCTCGCCTTCGGGTTCGCGCACACGGCGCACGATCGTTTCCCAGGTCTCCAGCGCCGGCTCCGCCTCGTGCGGCAGGCCGAAATGCCGGCACACCTGGCGGTCGAAGCCCTCGGCGTGATAGGCCGCCGGCACGGCGTAGATCGTGTCGACGTCCAGCGCCTGGATGACGTTCTCCGGCGCCACGTTGCAGAACAGCGCGATCTTGCGCCGCTCGTTGGGCGGGATTTCGCGGTCGGAGCGGCACAGCAGCAGATCGGGCTGGATGCCGACGCTGAGCAGTTCCTTGACCGAGTGCTGCGTCGGCTTGGTCTTGAGTTCCCCGGCGGTCGGCACGTAGGGCAGCAGGGTCAGGTGCACGAACATGGTGCGCTGGCGGCCCAGCTCGTTGCCGAGCTGGCGGATGGCCTCCAGGAACGGCAGGCCCTCGATGTCGCCGACCGTGCCGCCGATCTCGCACAGCACGAAATCCTCGTCCTTCACGTCGGCCAGCACGAATTCCTTGATGGCGTCGGTGACGTGCGGAATGACCTGCACCGTGGCCCCGAGATAGTCGCCGCGGCGCTCGCGCTGGATGACGTTGGAATAGATGCGGCCGGTGGTGACGTTGTCGCTCTGGCGGGCGCTGACGCCGGTGAAGCGCTCGTAATGGCCAAGATCGAGATCGGTCTCCGCCCCGTCGTCGGTGACGAACACCTCGCCGTGCTGGTACGGGCTCATCGTGCCCGGATCGACGTTGAGATAGGGGTCGAGCTTGCGCAGGCGGACCTTGTAGCCGCGCGCCTGCAGCAATGCGCCGAGAGCCGCCGAGGAGAGACCTTTGCCGAGGGATGAGACCACGCCGCCGGTGATGAAGATGAACCGCGCCATGGGAGGACTATCTAACTGAAAGCGCTGTGCAAAAGAAACCCCGAGATTGCGCACGCAAGCCATGCGCCGGCGCGGCGGCCCCGAAGGGGGTCGCCGGGCTTTGGGAATGGAACGGCATCAGCGGGTGGGGGCGCTGGGGGCGGCCGGCGACGGCGTGGCCGGAGCGGTACCGCCATCGGCCGGCGGCGTCGCGGGCGGTGTCGTGGGCTGCGTGGCGGCCGGCGGCGGCAGTGGCTGGCGATCGAAGATCGAGCCGCCCTCGCGGGTCTGGCCGGCCAGAATCGCCAGTCCCAGGCTGGTGAGGAAGAACAGCGTCGCCAGCACGGCGGTGGCGCGGGTCAGCAGGTTGGCCGTGCCGCGCGTGGTCAGCAGGCTGGATTCGCTGCGCGCCATGCCCAGGCCGCCGCCTTCGCTGCGCTGGAGCAGGATGACGCCGATCATGGTGATGGCGAGAATGACGTGAATGATGAGCAGGACGTTCTGCATGTCGCCTCACTGGCGCGTCGGGCGGTCGGGACCGCCCGGAATCGCTGGAAATCCGTGCCGCAAGCCGTTGCGGCCGCCGCGTATTTAGTCCTTTTGGGCCGCTTTGGCTAGAGGGTGGGAGCGATCAGCCCGCCGCCGTCGCAATAGCCCAGAAATCGGCCGATTTCAGGCTGGCGCCGCCGACCAGGGCACCGTCCACGTCGGCCAGCCCCAGAAGTGCCGCCGCGTTCTCCGGCTTCACCGATCCGCCATAGAGGATGCGGGTCGCGGCCGGGTCGTCGACCCGCTGCGCCAGTGTCTTGCGGATATGGGCGTGGGCTGCGGCGACATCCTCGGTCGAGGGGGTGCGGCCGGTGCCGATGGCCCAGACCGGCTCGTAGGCCACCACCACGGCATTGGCGCGCGAGGCTTCCGGCACGCTGCCCAGCACCTGTTCCGCCAGCACCGCCAGGGTCTGGCCGGCATCGCGCTGCTCCAGCGTCTCGCCGATGCAGATCACCGCCAGCAGCCCGGCGCGCCTGGCCGCCAGCGCCTTGGCCCGCACGATCGCGTCGGTTTCGCCGTGCAGCGTGCGCCGCTCGGAATGGCCGACGATCACCGCGCCGGCGCCGGCATCCTTCAGCATCTCGGCGCTGACGTCGCCGGTATAGGCGCCTTTGGCCTCGGCATGGCAGTCCTGCCCGCCGACCTGCAGCACCGAGCCGCGGGCAGCGGTGGCGATGGTGGCGACCAGCGTGGCGGGCGGGCAGACCAGCATGTCGAAACCGCGCGCGCCGCGATTGAGCAGCGCCATCAGCTCCGCCGTCAGCGCCCTGCCCTCGCCCGCCAGCCCGTTCATTTTCCAGTTGCCCGCGATCAGCGGGCGCCGCGTTGCCGCCATATGCCTGCTCCAATGGAAAAATCGAGCCTTCCCTAGAGCGGATCATGATTTGATGGAAGCGAAAACGCTTCCATCAAATCATGTGAATCCGCTCTATTCTTCAATGTGTAGAGCAAATTCACAGGGTTTGACGGAATCGCAAGCAATTCCGTCAAACCCTGATTTGCTCTAGCATCCCGATCCGGCTGCCGCCAGCATTCCGCCCGATTTCCGTGTCAGGAATAGCCGGTTGCCGCAGGGTTTGCGCCGATGCTAGGTAAGGCGGCCCCGGAAACGCGGATTCCGGCTCAATCTGGCGGAGAAGTCCATGCTGCAGGCGATGCGCGCATCATCGAGATCGGTGGTTGCGGTCATCATGTTCATCATCCTGATCCTGAGCTTCGCGGTCTGGGGCATCGGCGACATTTTCCGCAATGCGCCAGTCGACCCGGTGGCGGCGACGGTGGACGACGTGAACATCCATGCCCGCCAGGTCCGCGACCTGTTCAATCAGGAGGTCGAACGCCGTCAGCGGGCCGGCCAGCCCGTCACCTTCGAGCAGGCGGTCCAGGCCGGCCTGCCCAATCTGGTGCTGGAATCGCTGATCGGCGAGGCATTGCGCTCGAAGCTGGCGCAGGAAAAGGGCTTCGTCGTCTCCGACGACTACCTGCACACGCTGATCGTCAACGAACCGATGTTCAAGAACGAGTTGGGCACGTTCGACCGCCGCCTCTACGGCATGTTCCTGCAGCAGCAGCGCATGACCGAGCCCATGCACCTGGCCGAACTGCGGCGCGATTTCGGCACCAGCCAGCTCTTCACCACCCTGGACGCCGGCGTCACCCTGCCCGAGCAGTACCGCGACGAGATCTACCGTTTCCGGTTCGAGCGCCGCATGGCGCAGGTGGCGCTGCTGCCCTTCGGCATCATCCACGAAACGCCACAGCCGACCGACGAGGCGCTGCAGACCTATTACGAGGCCAACAAGGCCAACTTCGCCCAGCCCGAGTACCGCAAGCTGCATTACGTCTATGTGAAAGCCGACGACGTGATGGCCGAGATCAACGTCTCGAACGAGCGGGTGCAGGAGGAGTACGAGAACCGGGTTTCGGAATTCACCGCACCCGAGACCCGCGGCGTCGAACAGGTGCTGCTCGACAGCGAGGAGAAGGCAAAGCAGCTGGTCGAGCTGCTGGGCAAGGGCACGGCCTGGGCGGAGGCCGCCAAGGAGGCGCTGGGCCGCGACGGCGGGGTGATCGACCTGGGCGACATGACCAAGGCCGACCTGCCGGCGGGACTGGCCGATCCGGTGTTCGAACTGCAGGTGGACGGCGTCAGCGAACCGATCCGCTCGCCGCTGGGCTGGCACGTGCTGAAGGTCACCCGGATCACGCCAGCCAAGGCCAGGCCGCTGGAAGAGGTGCGCGAGGAGATCGTCGACCACGTCAAGCGTTCGCAGGCGCCTGAAATCCTGGTGCAGCGCGCCAACGACCTGGAGCGGCAGATCAATCGCGGCACCGCCCTGGAAGAAGCCGCCCGCAGCATCGCCGCCGAGTTCAGCACCGTCGAGGCGATCGACGTGAACGGCAACGGCCGCGACGGGCTGCCGGCGACCGACATCGAGAACGTCCGGGAAATGACCCGCCGCGCCTTCAACATGCGCCAGGGCGACGAAAGCGCGCTGACCGAGCTGCCGAACGGCGATTTCTTCGTCTTCCAGGTGATGGACGTGTTCCCCGCCCGGGTGCCGGAACTGAGCGAGATCAGGGACCGCATCGTCGATGCCTGGCGGCAGGCCGAGATTGCCCGGCTGGCCGCGGTCAAGGCCAAGGAAATCACCGACAAGGCCAATGAAGGCGGCGATCTGGACGCGCTGCTGAAGGCGGAAGGCGCCGAGCTGGGACCGGTACAGCCGCTGACCCGCAACCTGCACCGGCCGGCCGACAACCTGCCGCGCGCCCTGGTGCAGGCCATCTTCGCCACCGAGCCGGGCAAGGCAGTCCATGCCATCGCCGAGAACGGCGTCGCCGTGGCGCGGCTGGAACAGGTCCAGCCGGCCGATCCGGCCGGCGATGCCGGCGGCGTGGACGCCACCCGCAACCAAGTGACGGGCTCGCTGCGCGAATCGGTGCAGTTCGCGCTCGACGCCATGCTGCGCCAGCGCTACCCGGTCACGGTCGACAACGCCGTCATGGCCCAGACCTTCGCCGTCGAGCGCTGATCGTGCACACTTCGCCCGATTTCGACGCGTTCGCGGCGGCCTATGCGGCGGGCAAGCCGTCGGTCGTCTGGACGCGGCTGGTGACCGACCTGGAGACGCCGGTTTCAGCCATGCTGAAACTGGCCGAAGGCCTGCCCTATTCGTTCCTGCTCGAATCGGTGGAGGGCGGCGCCATCCGCGGCCGCTATTCGCTGATCGGCTTCAAGCCGGACCTGATCTGGCGCTGCGACCGCGGCAAGGCGGAGATCAACCGCCAGGCGCGGCACAACCCGACCGCCTTCGAGCCGATCGCGGGCAAGGCGATGGACTCACTGCGCGCCCTGATCCACGAATGCCGCATCGACATGCCGGCGGAACTGCCACCGATGGCGTCCGGGCTGTTCGGCTACATGGGCTACGACATGGTGCGCCTGATGGAGCGCATTCCCGACGACAATCCCGACCCGCTGGGCGTGCCCGACAGCATCTTCATGCGCCCGACCGTCATGGTGGTGTTCGACCGGCTGGAGGATGTCGCGCTGATCATCACCCCGGTCTGGCCCCAGCCGGGGATGGACGCGCGCACCGCCCATGCCCAGGCGCAGGAGCGGCTGGCCAACGTGCTGGCCGATTTCCGCCGCTCCCTGCCCTATCGCCGCGAGCGCAGCGGCACGGTCGGCTCGGTGGCGGACGCCCGGTCCAACGTCACCAAGCAGCAGTTCATGGACATGGTGGTGAAGGCCAAGGAGTACATCGCCGCCGGCGACGCCTTCCAGATCGTGCCCTCGCAGCGCTACGCCGTGCCCTTCCAGCTGCCGCCCTTCGCGCTCTACCGCACCCTGCGGCGGATCAACCCCTCGCCCTTCCTGTTCTATTTCAACTACGGCGATTTCTCGATCGTCGGCTCCAGCCCGGAGATCCTGGTGCGGCTGCGCGACGACTGGGTCACGGTGCGGCCGCTGGCCGGCACCCGCCCGCGCGGCGCCACGCCGGTCGAGGACAAGAAGCTGGCGGACGAGCTGCTGGCCGATCCCAAGGAGCGTGCCGAGCACCTGATGCTGCTCGACCTGGCGCGCAACGACGTCGGCCGCGTGGCCAAGATCGGCTCGGTGCGCGTTACCGAACAGTTCGTGGTCGAGCGTTACAGCCACGTCATGCATATCAGCTCCAATGTCGACGGCATCATCGATCCCAAGTTCGAGGCGCTGGACGCGCTGATCGCCGGCTTCCCCGCCGGCACGCTGTCGGGCGCGCCCAAGGTGCGGGCGAGGGAGATCATCGACGAGCTGGAGCCGGAGCGGCGCGGCATCTATGGCGGCTGCGCCGGCTATTTCGCCGCCAACGGCACCATGGACACCTGCATCTGCCTGCGCACCGCCCTGATCAAGGACGGCGTCATGTACGTGCAGTCTGGCGTCGGCGTGGTGGCGGATTCCGATCCGGAAGCCGAGTACCAGGAGAGCGTGAACAAGGCGAAGGCGCTGATGCGCGCCGCCGAGGAGGCGTTCAAGCAGGCGATGGCCGAGTAGCAGCGGCCACTGGCGGCGCTGGCCGCCGCACCGATCGAAGCGAGGGAGGAACAATATGGATTTCATCGTCGAAACCCTTTCCACCCTGCCCAACTTCATCGCCTATATCGTGGTCGGCGGCGCCCTGCAGGCGCTTTTCCTCATCGTCTATCTGCAGATCACGCCCTATCGCGAACTGGTGCTGATCCGCGACGGCAACATGGCGGCCGCCATCAGCCTGGGCGGCGCCATGATCGGCTTCACCCTGCCCCTGGCCAGCGTCATCGCCAATTCGGTCAGCCTGGTCGACACCGCGCTGTGGTCGATCGTGGCGCTGCTGGTGCAGATCGCCGCCTATATCGCCGCCCGCTTCGCCATCCCCGAATTCAACACCGCCATTCCCCAGAACAAGGTCGCCCCGGCCGTGCTCAAGGCGTCCTTCGCCCTTTCGTTCGGCATGCTCAATGCCGCCTGCCTGACCTATTGAGGCCCGCCATGAACCAGATGGATGCCGCCGACGACAGATCGATGCGGCGCACCCGCGCCATCGTGCTGACCATCGTCGGCGCCGGCCTTGGCCTGACGCTCTACAACAGCCTGCAGCCCTCGCAGGCCGAGACCCGCAACGTCTACGCCAGCAGGGAGGATTGCGAAACCGCCCATGGCGCCGCTGAATGCGAGCCGGCGGCCGGCCGCAACGGCTTCGGCTATCCCTATTATTTCGGGCCGCTGCTGCTGCCCGGCCAGTTGCCGCGGGTCGGCGCGCCGCTGCCACCTGGTGCGGCGCGGCCGGTGCCGGTGGCGCAGGTGGAAAGCCGGCGCGGCGGCTTCGGCGGCTCCCCCGGCGCCTTCCGTGTCGGTACCTGATGCGCCGGGAGAAGAGCGAGCCGCGCGCGCACTGGCAGCGCAAGGTCGAGGAAGTCGGACTCGAATTCCACACCCAGGACGGCGTGCCCTACTGGGCCGAGGATCGCTGCTACGCTTTCAGCGCGGCCGAGATCGACGGCATCGAGGCGGTCAGCGACGAGTTGCACGGGATGTGCCTGGAAGCGGTCGACCGGATCGTCAGCGGCGGCTGGTACGAGCGGCTGGCCATTCCCGACTGGGCGGCCAACTACATCGAGACCGTGTGGCGGCGCGGCGATCCGACCTTCATCGGCCGCTTCGATCTCGCCTATGACGGCAACAGCGCGCCCAAACTGCTGGAGTACAACGCCGACACGCCGACCAGCCTGCTGGAGACCGCCGTCGTGCAATGGTTCTGGCTCAACGACGCCAGGCCGGGCGCCGACCAGTTCAACTCCATCCACGAGCGCCTGATCGAGGCCTGGAAGGCGCTGGCGCCCATGGTCGAGCAGAGCGGCATGGTGCATTTCGCCTGCCTGCGTTCGGATCCGGAGGACCGCACAACGACGGATTACCTGCGCGATACATGCGAGCAGGCCGGCATCCCCACCGTGCCGCTGGACATGGCCGAGATCGGCTGGAACGGGACGCGCTTCACCGATCTCGACGAACAGCCGATCCAGGCCCTGTTCAAGCTCTACCCCTGGGAATGGATCCTGGCCGAGGAGTTCGGCCCGCAGGTGGCGGGCGACACCACCGGCTTCATCGAGCCGGCATGGAAGATGCTGCTGTCGAACAAGGCCATCCTGCCGATCCTGTGGGAGCTGTTCCCCGACCATCCCAACCTGCTGCCAGCCTGGTTCTCGCCGGAGAAGCTGGGCGGCCGGCATGTGCGCAAACCGTTCTTCAGCCGCGAAGGGCTGAACGTGTCGATCGCGGGCGGCGGCGCGCCACTCGACACCGGCGGCCCCTATGACGAGACGCGTTCGATCTACCAGGCGGTGGCGCCGCTCTACGAAGCGGATGGGCACTATGCCGTTCTGGGTTCGTGGATCATCGCCGGACGGGCCGGCGGCATGGGCATCCGCGAGGACACCAGTCCCATCACCGGCAATCTGAGCCGGTTCGTGCCGCACTACTTCACGACGGATGGCTGAAATTTAGATCGGCAGCGCGCTCACCATGGCAGCCCCTGCAAATCGATGGTGCCGCCGCGCGGTGCGAGCCGGCCGTGGTCCCGCACCATGATTTTCGACAAGGTCCAGGGCAGGCTCCTGCCGTGCTGCTGGTGGATCATGGGACCGGGAAAGAGCCGCCAGTCCTGTTTTTCGTAAAAGCCCACATTCCTGTCCTCGCAGATCAACAGGCAGAAATCGGCCTGCAATTCGGCGGCCTTGTCGAGCGCGGCCCGCAGCAGCTTTTGCGCATAGCCGTTGTTCTGCGCCGCCGGATGGGTCATCACGCCGCCAATGCCCGCGATCCGCACCGGGCCGCCATTGGCCAGCCCTTGCCGGATGTGCAAGGCGACGTGGCTGACGGCCTCGCCCTTGCGCCGGAGCACGAAGCGATAATCCGCATCGGCCCATTGCACGCCGGCCCACATGCTGGTGACGGGGTCTTCCGGCGGATAGACCAGCGGATGGATATGGGCGACCTTGCTCCAGCCGGCTTCGTCCGTAATCTCGATCGCGATGTCGCTGTTGCCGTCCACGATTGCGTTCTCCCTGGCCGGCCCGGAATCTAATGAACGGTTGTTTACGACTGGCTGGTTGGCTAGGCTCGGCGCGGCATCCTAATCGGGAGAAACGCCATGAGCGAGTGGCAGAAAAGATACCAGCATCTTCTGTTCGACCGGCCGCATCCGCGGGTGCTGCGGGTGACCATGAACCGGCCGGAGCGGTTGAACGCGACCAACGCGGTGCTGCACCGGGAGCTGGTCGAGGTCTGGCGCGACATCGACGGCGACGAGACGGTCAATGCCGTCATCCTGACCGGCGCCGGCAAGGCGTTCTCGGCCGGCGGCGATTTCGAGGTGGTGGAGAACATCATCCGCGACTTCGACGCGCGGGCGAAACTTTGGAAGGAAGCGCGCGACATCGTCTACAACGTCATCAACTGCTCCAAGCCGATCGTCAGCGCCATGCGTGGGCCGGCGGTCGGCGCCGGGCTGGTGGCGGGCATCCTGGCCGACGTGTCGATCGCCTCGAAGAAGGCGCGCATCATCGACGGCCATACGCGGCTGGGCGTCGCCGCCGGCGACCACTCGGTGATCGTGTGGCCCCTGCTCTGCGGCATGGCCAAGGCCAAGTACTACCTGCTGCTGTGCGATGCGGTGGACGGCGAAGAAGCCGAGCGCATCGGCCTGGTGTCGCTGGCGGTCGAGGACGAGGAGCTTGACGCCAAGGCGGTCGAGATCGCCTCGCGCCTGGCCGAGGGCGCGCAGAGCGCCATACGCTGGACCAAATATGCGCTGAACAACTGGTTCCGGCTGGCCGGCCCCTCCTTCGACGCCTCGCTGGCGCTGGAGTTCATGGGCTTCAGCGGCCCGGAAGTGGTCGAAGGCCTGGCCTCGCACAAGGAAAAGCGGGCGCCGAAATTCCCGCCCTCATCCCCTCTCTGAATCTTCCATCTGGTGGAGCAAAAGCATCATGCGCGGACTGCAAGGTAAAACCGTTATCGTCACCGGCGGCGGCGGCTCGATCGGCCGGGCCATCTGCGAACGCTATGCCGAGTTCGGCTGTCGCGTCGGCATCTTCGACATCAACGCCGAGCGGGCGCTGGAAACCGTCAAGGCGGTGGAAAAGGCCGGCGGCAAGGCCTATCCCGTCGAGGCCGACATCACCAACCACGCCACGGTTAAGCAGGCGGTCGCCGGCTTCGAGAAGGCGGCGGGCCCGACCGACATCCTCGTGAACAATGCCGGCTGGGACAAGCTGGTCAACTTCGTCCAGACCGATCCGGAGTTCTGGAACAAGATCATCGCCATCAACCTGCACGGTCCGCTGAACCTGTGCCACGCGGTGCTGCCGGGTATGCTGGGGCGCGGCCACGGCCGCATCGTCAACATCGCCTCCGATGCCGGCCGCGTCGGCTCCTCCGGCGAAGGCGTCTATTCGGCCTGCAAGGGCGGGCTGATCGCCTTCACCAAGACGGTGGCGCGCGAGGTGGCGCGCAAGGGCATCACGCTGAATTCGGTCTGCCCGGGCCCGACCGACACCAACCTGCTGGCCGAGATCGCCGGCGACGGCGCCATGGGCGACAAGATCCGCAACGCGCTGATCAACGCGGTGCCGATGAAGCGAGTCGGCAAGCCGGAAGACATCCCCGGCGCGGTGCTGTTCCTGTCCAGCGACGATGCCGCCTTCATCACCGGCCAGACCATCTCGGTCTCCGGCGGCCTGACCATGGCTGGCTGATCGCAAGCGATCGGGCGGCGCCTCATGCCGGCGCCGCCCGCTTCACGTTGTCCCTCAGACGGTGCGCGCGCAACGGTTCCACGGCATCAACGCCAGCAGCCGCGCCATGCCGCAAAAGCCGGTTACGCCAGCGAATATCAGGCCGGCGCCGACGAAAGCCGACAAAGCGTAGAAGCCCGGCGCCACGAACCAGCCGAGCACGGCCCCCAACACCACCAGCCCGCCGGCCGCGATCTGCACCTGCCGCATCAGTTCGATCGGCTGGCCGCGGTCCAGCGCCACCGGCAGGCCCGCCTTCTTCCACGCCTCCAGCCCGCCTTCCAGGATATAGGCCTCGCAAGGACCGGCGGCGCCCGACAGGCGGGCGGCATTGCCCTGGGTGCGGGCGCCGGACCGGCAATGGAAGATCGCCACCTTGCCGGCCAGGCCGGAAAAGTCCTGCTCTTCCAGCCGGCTGAGCGGCCGGTGCGCGGCGCCGGGAATCTTCTCGCGCGCATGCTCGTCGGCTTCGCGAATGTCAACCAGCACCGCGCCCTGTTGCAGGAGCGCGGCCGCCTTCTCGGGCGAGATCGTCAGCAGAACGGTCATGATCGTCTCCTTCTCAGGGACAGTAGAGGCTCAGGGACAGTAGAGGTTCTTCAGCAAGGTCAGGATGCGGCGCACCTTGGCATCGCCGATGCGGTAGAACACGGTGGTGCCCTTGCGCCGGGTGCTCACCAGCCCCTCCTGCCGCATCCGGGCGAGGTGCTGCGACAGCGCCGACTGGCTCAGCCCCACCCCGGCGGCCAGGGCGCCGACCGGCATCTCCTTCTCCATCGCCAGCAGGCAGAGGATCAGCAGGCGGTTCTCGTTGGCCAGCAGGCGCAGCATCTCGGCCGCCTCGCCGGCGCTTTCCTGCAATCTGCTAATATCGGACGCGGCCTGCATGACGGGTCTGCCAAATTATTAGGTATTGCTAATTTAGTAGTATCTAATATATAAGTCAAGACACGCACAGGGAGTGGACGATGGCGATCGACATCAAGGCGTTTTTCGACGAGGCGACGCATACGGTTTCCTATCTGGTGTCGGATCCCGCGACGAAACGGGCCGCCATCATCGACAGCGTGCTGGACTACAACCAGGCTTCCGGCCGCCTCACCACCAGATCGGCCGACCATATCCTGGCCGAGGCGAAGTCCGCCGGCCTGGCCATCGACTGGATCCTCGACACCCATATCCATGCAGACCATCTCTCCGCCGCCAACTACCTGAAGGGCCGCACCGGGGCGCAAGTCTGCGTCGGCTCGAATGTCGGCGAGGTGCAGGGCACGTTCAGCGCCCTGTTCAACGTCGCCGACATTTCCGGCCAAGGCCGCGAATTCGACCGCCTGCTGGGCGACGGCGAGAAGCTGCCGCTGGGCGGCACCGAGATCGAGGTGCTGCACACGCCCGGCCACACGCCGGCCTGCGTCACCTACCGCATCGAGGACGCGATCTTCGTCGGCGACACGATCTTCATGCCCGACTACGGCTCGGCGCGCTGCGATTTCCCCGGCGGCGATGCACGCGCGCTCTACCACTCGGTGCAGCGCCTGTTCGCCCTGCCGACGCAGACGCGCATGTTCCTGTGCCACGACTACAAGGCGCCGGGCCGCGACCACTTCGCCTGGGAAACCACGGTGGGCGAGCAGCGGGCGAAGAACATCCACATCCATGACGGCGTCAGCGAGGACGAGTTCGTCAAGATGCGCACCGAGCGCGACGCCAAGTTGTCGACGCCGGTGCTCATGCTGCCCTCGGTGCAAGTCAACATCCGCGCCGGCAACCTGCCGCCGCCGGAGCGCAACGGCGTGTCCTACCTGAAAGTGCCGGTCACGACCGGCTGACGCCGACCGAATCGCCTGGCATGCAGGCGACCCGCTACAGCCCCAGCATCACCTTGGCCAGGATGTTGCGCTGGACCTCGCTGGAGCCGCCGTAGATCGTCATCTTGCGCGTGTTGAAATACTTGGGCGCCACCACGTCGGCGTTCTCCGGCCCGATCGGCTCGACGTTGGAGTTGGCCGGCTTCAGGTCGGTGAAGGGATTGGCGTAATAGTCGACCGCCTCGACCGCCATCTCGGTGATGCGCTGCATGACCTCGGTGCCGCGCAGCTTGATGACCGAGGATTGCGGGCCCGGCGCCTCGCCGCTCTTGAGGGTCTGGTAGAAACGCAGCTCGTTCATCTCGACCGAAATCATCTCGATCTCGAGCTGCGCCATCTTCTCGCGCCAGGCCTCGTCCTGCATCAGCGACTGGCCGGTGCCGTCGGGCTGGCTGGTCGCCAGCTTCCGCAAGCCCTCGAACGCCGCCTTCAGCCGCGGCGCGTAAGCCTGGCCGCCGCGCTCGAATTCCAGCAGGTACTTGGCGCAGGTCCAGCCGCGATTCTCTTGCCCCACCAGATTCTCCACCGGCACCTTGACGTCGGTGAAGAACACCTGGTTGACCTCGTGCCGGTCGTTGGCGCGGGTGTTGTCGGCGGTGATGATCGGCTCGACCCGGATACCGGGGCTCTTCATGTCGATCAGCAGGAAGGAAATGCCGTCCTGCGACTTGCCTTCGGTGCCGGTGCGCACCAGGCAGAAGATCCAGTCGGCGTACTGCGCCAGGGTGGTCCAGATCTTCTGGCCGTTGACGATGTAGTATTCCTTCCCGTCCGCATCGCTGGTGCGCACCGCCCGCGTCTTCAGCGACGCCAGGTCGGAGCCGGAGCCGGGCTCGGAATAGCCCTGGCACCAGGTCTCCTCGCTCGACAGGATCCTGGGCAGGAAGCGCTGCTTCTGCTCCTCGGTGCCGAAGGCCATGATGACCGGCGCCACCATCTTCAGGCCGAAAGGCGAGATATAGGGCGAGTTGGCGCGCGCCAGCTCCATCTCGAAAATGTATTTCTGGGTCGAGGTGAAGCCTGGTCCGCCATATTCCTTGGGCCAGTTGGGCGCGATCCAGCCGCGCTGGTAGAGCTTCTTCTGCCACTCGACCATCCTCTCCTTGGAGATATGGCCGTTGCGGCTGGTCTTGACCTCGGCGGCGGTCTCGCGCGGATAGTTCTTCTCGATGAAGTCGCGCACTTCGTCGCGGAACTTCAGGTCTTCGGCGGTGAAATTGATGTCCATGGTCGCTTCCCGCAGGCTCGTTTTGGCCGACAGGGTATGGGCCGGGCGGCATGGGCGCAACGGGCCTTTGCAAGCTGCCATGTCGCCGTGCGGAATGGATCGCCTTTCATGGTAGAATCACCACATGCGCAACCCGCCCCGCAAGGCGCTGATCTTCTTCTGCCTCTCGCTCATCGGCGTCGGCCTGCTGCTCGCCGGCATCGCCGCGTTCGAACGCATCGACGAAACCCTTGGCACCATTGTCGGCATACTGGGGCTGACCGTTGCCGTCGTCTGCCTGTTCCTCTGCCTGTGGATGCTGGTGTCGTCGATCGGCTATTCGCGGCTGATGGCCGGCAAGGGCGTGATCGCGCGCTGGCATGTCAGTGCCGCCGACTGGGACCGCTTCCGCGCCTTCGACACAATCCGCGCCGCCGAACAGCTTTGGTTGCGCAACGACATCCGTATTCGCAAGCAAACGCCGCCGCAGGGCGTGGACGTCATCGTCGGACGCCACAGCCTGATCGTCGACGGCTCGTATCACCACGTCTCGGAAAAAATCTCCGGCCGCCGGATCAACTGGATCAACGCCCCGGCCGATCCCGAGTGCATCGAATTTCCCAAGTCCTATCCGCACAGCAAGGGCGGTTCGATCGATCTCACCCTGCGCGTGCCCGTCCCCGCCTCGGCTCGTGCCGAGGGCGTCAAGGCGTTCGAATTCTACTTCTCGAAGATCGGGAAATAGCTACTCCGCCGCCGGCAACTGCTTGCGCAGTTCCGCCTTGCTGATCTTCTCCAGGGTCGAGCGCGGGAAATCCTCCACCAGCAGCACCTGGCGCGGCACCTTGAAGTCGGCCAGGTTCTTGCGGCAGGCATCTATCACCGCGGCCGGCAATTCGTTGTTGCCCTTGACCTTGATGCCCGGCGTGGGCCGCACGAAAGCCACCGGCACCTCGTCCAGCATGCGGTGCTTCTGCGCCACCACCGCGCATTCGTAGACGCCCGGCACCACCGCGATCACCGCCTCGATCTCCGACGCCGCCACGTTCTCGCCGCCCACTTTCAGCATGTCCTTGTCGCGGTCGGAGAAGGTGATGCTGCCGTCGAGGTCCAGCCGCACGCGGTCGCCGGTCAGGAACCAGCCCTGCTCGTCGAAACTGTCGGCGGTGGCCTGCGGATTGTTCAGGTACTCGGCGAAGATCGACACGCCGGGCACGCCGTGGAAGCGCAGATGGCCGATCTCGCCCGGCTCGACCGGGGTGATCCCGTCGTCGCGCACGATCTTCACGCCGTATTCCGGCGCCGGCCGCCCCGTGGTCATGTCGCGGCTGGGCGACACCAGATCGGAGATAATCCCCTGGCTGACCGTCTCGGTCATGCCCCACCAACTCACCATACTGACGCCGAAATGCTTCTGGACCGCCTCCGCGACGATGGCGAAGCCCCAGGTGCGGAAATGATGCTTCGGCACCTCCTGGTCCATCACCGCCTTGGCGAAGAACGGCAGGGTCGACATCCAGGTACACTTGTTGCGCAGTGCCACGTCCCAGAAGCGCGATGCCGAGAAGCGCGGCTGCAGCACCACCGTGCCGCCGGCCCACATGGTGGGCAGGATCGAATAGGTGCGTGCGTTGGTGTGGAAGGCGGGCATCACCGTCAGGTGGACTTCGTCCCGGTGCAGCCCCTGGTGCACGGCCGAGGTGCGCGCGCCCCACAGCGCATTGCCCTGGGTCCACAGCACGCCCTTGGGCCGCGAGGTGGTGCCCGAAGTGTACTGCACCGAACCCCAGCGCCAGGGATCGGCCTCCAGCGGCGGCAGGTCGGCCGGGTCGCCGTCGAGCTGCGAGAAGGCCAGCGCCTTCTCCGGCCGCACCGATCCATCGGCCGGCGCACCGTCGGCGGTGTTCTCCGTCACCGCCAGCCATTTGATGTTCTTCGCGTGCCTGGCCACCATCTCGGCCAGCTCCGGCTGGGTGATGGCGGCAACCGCGCCACAATGGTCGGCGAAGTATTCGAGTTCGGGTCCGGCCGAACGGGTGTTGGTGGTCACTACGATGGCGCCGATGCGGGCGCAGGCGAACCACAGGAATTCCAGTTCCGGGCAGTTGTCCAGATGCACCAGCACGAAGTCGCCCGGCCGGATGCCGCGCCTGTGCAGGCCGGCCGCCACGCGCAGCACCTTGTGACGGAACTGGGCGTAGGTCCACACCAGGCGCTCGCCCGCGAACGGCTCCCAGACGAGAAAGGGATGCTGGCCGCGCGTCTGGGCCCGCCAGTCGAGCAGCCAGTTGATGTCGCGCCCGGCGAAGGGATTGACGATGCTGCGGTCCAGATTGCGCGGCTTGGCCATGAGGTCTCTTCCCTGAACGGTCGTTTATTTTGCCGCGAGCGTAATCGCTTCCCCGCTCTTCCGGCAACCGATGTCTAAATTGTTCCGATAAAGAACAGTTTTATTGAAAAACTATCTTCATCTATGTTTTCCGCAATCCCGGTTCGTTTCTGGCCGGGCGATTTGGGGCAACAATGATCATGCGGAATTGTCGGATTCTTCTGGTTCTCGGTTTTGTCGTTTGGGCACTGGGTCCGGGTGTCGCCCCGGCCCAGGACCGGCCGCTGGTTTCCACCATAAACGGTTCGCTGGGCGGCTTCGCCGGCTGGAGCCGGCTGCCGGCCGCCAGCGAGAACAAATACTGGGGCGGTTTCGTCGGCGGCATCGAAGTGCCGCCTTTCGTCTGCGACCCCAGCATCGCGTGTTATGTGCGGAACAGCGGTCACGGTCGGGCCGAGGGCCTGACCGCCGGCGCCGAAGCGCGTCTGTCGATACCGGTCGGGCATCGCTTCGGCCTGCAGGCCGACGGCACCGCCGGCGTGCTGGCCGGCCTGTCGAACGGCAATTTCCGCGGCCATGTCTTCGCCGGCCATCCCGCCTACGGCACGCTGGGCGCGCTGTTGCAGATGTCGACCCTGGGCGAGGCCGATTTCAAGCGCGCCGGCGGCGAAGGCCAGTTCTGGCTGGGGCCGCTCTCCCTCTATGCCTCCGCCGGCTACCAGTGGGCCAATGCCACGCGCGACATCGCGGTGGAAGACGGCTTCTTCGTCTGCGGCGAGGCGCGCTGGTATGTGGCGGACAATGCGTTGGTCGGCATCGGCGGCGACTGGACACGCGACCGGGCGGCAGGCTTCGCCAATGTCGAGGCGCAACTGGGCAGCAGCGGCGATTTCAGCCCGGTCTCCCTGTTCGCCCAGGGCGGCATCGGCGAGAACCGGTTCCGCAGCGTCATTGCCGGTGCGCGCTGGAACTTCGGCCCCGGCCCGTCGCTGAAGGCCCGCCACCGCCAGGACCTGCTGCTGCCTTACGCGGCCTGCGGCCTGCAGCAGTTCCGCACCATCCGCACGCGCAACTCCGTGGTGGCGCTCGAATAGACTGCATCAGTCCACGGTTCGATTGCACCGCTGCGCCGCGCTATCATGCTCGGCGTATCGGATTGATCGACCGCTTGCGCCTTGATGGCGGCTCCCCCCTAAACACCGCGATATAATTGCGAATAATTCTCAATTGCGATAAATTGAGAGTATCTTACGGTCTTGTTGGGAGTCTCGATGCCAACCCACAGCAGCCCGATGATTCGCAGTCAGTTGACCCGCGTGTTCATGGCAGCGGGCGTCATGTTTCTGATCGCTGCCATCGTCGGCGCCTGTCTGCGCTGGCAGGAAAACGGCTGGCACGGCTTTGTCTGGCTCGCCGCTGCGCTGGCGATGACCGCCATCCGCCTGCCGCACTCGCTGCGCAACCGCGCCAATGTCGTGGTCGATGCGCGCAAGGGCGCCGACGAGAAGCTGCTGCTGGCCGGCATGTTCCTGACGATGATGATCCTGCCCCTGCTCCAGCTGGCGACCGGCGCGTTCGATTTTGCCGGTTACTCGCTGCCGGTTTGGGCGAGCATTGTCGGCGCGGTGCTGCAGATCCCGTTCCTGCTGCTGTTCTGGCGCAGCCACGCCGATCTGGGACGCAACTGGAGCCCGGGCCTGGAAGTGCGCCAGGACCACAGCCTGGTGACCAACGGGATCTACCGGCACATCCGCCATCCCATGTACGCGGCGATCTGGATCGCCGCGTTGGCCCAGCCGCTGCTGATCCACAACTGGATCGCCGGCGTGCCGGTGATCCCCGCCTTCGCCGCCATATGGCTGCTGCGCGTGCCGAACGAGGAAGCGATGATGCGGGCCCGCTTCGGCGCCGCCTACGACGCCTATGCCGCGCGAACCGGACGGCTGCTGCCGCGGCGCCAGCAGGCGGGATGACTATCCGCCCTGACGCTGGCGCACTATGGCGGTCAGCGGCACCAGCACCAGCCCCTTCTCGCGCAAGGACGGCAGCCACTCGGCCAGGGCGTTGAGCGTGTTGTCGTGCGGGTGGCCGATGGCGATGGCGTAGCCGTTGCGCTTCGCCGTCTTTTCCACCTCGCCGAGCTGGTGCCAGACATTGTCCGAACTCAGCACGTCGTCGAGGAAGACGTGGCGCGAGGCGTTAGGCACGCCCCGGGCGGCGGCGATCTCGGCCCCGACCGATTGCGCCGAGGTGCGCGAATCGAGGAACAGCAGGCCGCGTTTCTTCATCTCGTCGATGACGATCTCCATGCCCGGCCGCGCGGCGGTGAACTTGCTGCCCATGTGGTTGTTGACGCCGACATAGGATTCGAAACGGTCGAGATTGACCGCGATGCGCCGGCGCAGCTCGCGCTCGTCGAGATCGGTCTTCAGCGCGTCGGGGCCGGGATCGGCGCTGCCACTGGGCTCCATCGGCAGATGCACCATCAGCTCGTGCCCCCGGAAGCGGGCCAGGCTGGTCTGCCCCTCCAGGTCGCGGCCATAGGGCAGATAGGCCAGGGTCAGCGGTCCCGGCAGCTCGACCGCCCGCATCGAGCGCGGCCGGTCGATACCCATGTCGTCGATCACGATCGCCACCATCGCCTGGCCGGGCGCGACCTTGGGCGCCGCCACGGCATGACGCAGCCAGGCGGGCTGGCGCGACGGGTCGACGGGAACGGGCGCGGTTGCCGGCGGCCGCGATACCGCCGCCTGCTGCCTGGGCGACGCTGCCGGTCTTGCCGCCGGCGCCGGCTTGGGCTGCACCGCCGCCTGTAGCGCCGGCGGCGGCGGGTCGAAGCTGCGGGCCGCCACGAAGGCGATGGCCGCCGCGATCGCCGCCACCGATGCCATGGCAGCGATGCGCGCGATACGCTGCATGCGCGGCGTCAGCCTTGCCATGGCCGTGCGCCAGAACCGGGTCAGGGCATTGGCCTTGCGGGTCCGGCGTCGGGAAGTCCTGCGTCTTGTCGCCATTGGACACGCAGTCTACCACCGCGGCCGCCCTTTCCTCGCCCGGCAAAACCGCGCAAGCGCAGTTCGGAGCGGCTAGAGCGGATCACCGTTAGACGGAAAGCGCATGCGCTTCCGTCTAACAGTGTGAATCCGCTCTATTCATTAAATGTTTAGAGCAAATTCACACGTTCTAGTCAGAGCGGCAGGTTCATCAGCAGCAGCCCGGCGACGATGATGCCGGCAGCCAGGACGCGCCGCCGCCCCATGGTCTCGCCCAGCAGGAAGGTGCCCATCAGGGCGGCGAACAGCACCGAGGTCTCGCGCAGGGCGGCGACATGCGCCATGGCGCCCAGGCTCAGCGCCCAGATGGCGATGCCGTAGCCGATGGCGGCGATGACGCCGCCGATGGCGCTGCGCCAGCCATAGGTGACGACATGCCGCCAGGCCGGTCCCACGCCGCGCCGCCAGAAGCCGATCAGCAGCACCCAGGGCCCTTCGAGGATGTTCAGCCAGGCGATGTAGCCCAAAGCGCTGCCCGAGGCGCGCGCGCCCAGCCCGTCGACGATGGTGTAGCCGGCGATGGTCAGCCCGGTCAGCACCGCGAAAGTGGTGCCCCAGCCCTGTCGGAACGCCTGCTGCCAGCCGCCGGCGAAGGACAGGCCGATGATGCCGCAGGAGATCAGCACCACGCCGACCGCCTCGCTCAGCCGCAGCGTCTCGCCCAGCAGCGAGCCCGACAGCATGGCCACCAGAAGCGGCCCCAGCCCGCGGGCGATGGGATAGACATGGCCCAGATCGCCATGGGCGTAGGCGCGCAGCAGAAAGTAGTAGTAGAAATTGTGGATGACGACCGAGGCGATCATGTAGGGCCACGCCCGCAGGTCGGGAAACGGCACGAAAAACGCCAGCCCGACGCCGAACACCGCCCCCGCCAGCATCACCACGCCCATCGACAGCAGCCGGTCGCGATCCGATTTGACGACGGCGTTCCACGACGCGTGCATCAGGGCGGCGAGCAGCACCAGGCCGATGATTTCCGGATCGAGACGCACGGGTTCAATAGCTGCAAGGGGTGAAGGCGGCGCACTCTAGGCCTGGCGCCCGCCGGTGTCACATGAGCCGGATGCAAGGCTGGGCATCGCTGCAGGACGATGTCGGCAGGCGTTTGCCTCCCACGGGTGAAATGGCGGAGACTGCCTGTCCATCATGGCCGATCCACGCTCCCCCGACACCGAAGACGGCAGCACGGCCGAAGATGATCGCAGGCAAACGTCTTTCCCTGCGCCGCCGCTGCCGCTGATCCTCTCCGCCCGTCCGGCACTGCGCGCCGGCGCGCGGCGCTGGGCCTTGATCGCGGCCGGCATCGCGATGGCGGCGATCCTTGGCGGGCTGGTGGCGGCGCTGGCGACCGATCGCTCCGCGTCCCTGCCGGATGCAGCACCGGCGGCCACTGACGGAAAACCGCCATAACGCGCTCCGCACGCGGGCGCGAGCGCGCAAGACCGGAACGCCAAGCCGATCTGGATGGTTGCCGTTTGCGCCGATTTGGCGACAATGGCGGGACCTTGCGTATTTGGGGTGCCGCCATGCTGCTGCTGATCGATAATTACGACAGTTTCACCTTCAACCTGTATCACTTCCTGGGCGATCTGGGCGTGGTGGCCGAAGTGCGGCGCAACGATGCGCTGACGGTGCAGGACGCCATGGCGATGAAGCCCAAGGCCATCGTGCTCTCGCCCGGCCCCTGCGATCCGGACCGCGCCGGCATCTGCCTCGGCCTGATCGGGGCGGCGGCGCAGGCGCGCACGCCGCTGCTGGGCGTTTGCCTGGGCGAGCAGGCGCTGGGCCAGGCCATGGGCGGCAAGGTGGTGCGCGCGCCGGTGCCCATGCATGGCAAGCTTTCGCACGTCACCCATGATGGCAGCGGCATCTTCCAGGGCGTGCCCTCGCCGATCGAGGTGACGCGCTATCACTCGCTGATCGTCGACCGCGCCACCCTGCCCACCAGCCTGCGCATCACCGCCGAAAGCGAGGATGGGCTGGTCATGGGGCTGGAGCATCGCGAACTGCCGCTGCATGGCGTGCAGTTCCATCCCGAGAGCATCGCCTCGCAGCACGGCCACGACATCCTGGCCAATTTCCTGCGCCTGGCCGGCTACGACGTGGCGCCGCGGCAGAAGCAGGCGGCTTAGACGGGAAACGACACAGACAACGATCCGGGAGGCAGACAGGCATGAGCGAGAACCAACCCGACGTCTCCCTGCTCGACGAGGTCAAGCTACAGGCCAGGGTGCTGGTGCCGCTGATCCATGCCCTGCGCGAGAAGCTGGGCAAGGCGGAGGCCGACAAGCTGGTGGAAACCTCGCTGCGCGAATGGTCGCGCGATCTCTACCGCCGTATCGGCGAGGAAAAGGGCGGTGGCGCGCGCCAGCAATGGGACGCGATCTGGGCCGATCTGCGCCCGCGCATCGGCAACGCCATCGACCGCGAGCTCCTCAAGGACGATGGCGTGGTGCGCGAGTACAATGTCACCCGCTGCTCCTACGCCGAGTTCTTCAAGGCGCTGGGCGAACCGGAGCTGGGCCGTTTCCTGCTATGCGATCTCGACCATGACGTGGCCGAGGTCGGCGCGCCCGATGTCGAATTCAAGCGCACCCAGACCATCATGCAGGGCGCGCCCTACTGCGATTTCCGCTACCGTTTCCGCCAAAGCTAGAGCAGACCGCCGATCCACAGCGCCGCCGCGGCCGAGAACAGCACGGCCCAGGCGAAATGCAGCCGCCGCACGGCGGCCAGGTTGGCGATGCCCGAGACGGCGAACACCGCGCCCAGCGCGATGGCGGCCTCGGCGGCGATCGCTCCGACCAGCGCCACCCACAGCACGTAGAGCCCGATCACCGCCCAGATCGCCGACGGCAGATGCCAGACGGCGCGCACCAGCCGCCGGTTTATGGCCGGTTTCAGCACGCCCGGCAGCTTCTGGCTGGCGAGCAGCGGCCCGATGAGGAATTTCTCCCCCAGCCAGGAATGCGCCACCGTGGCGGTGAAGGCGAGCAAGGCGGCTAGGATGTAGAGCGGCTGCATCGGTCGGTCTCCAGTCCGCCATGCTGCGCCGCCGCCGCCCGGCCTGTCCACCATCCCTGGAAGAACCGGCCGCGCCGCGTGCCGGGCACGCTTGCGAAGTTTGCAACCCGCAACGGCCGCAAGCCCTGCACTGTGCCGGTTTGGCTGCAGGGGTTGCCATGAAGGTTGCGTTCCAGACCGTCGACGTCTTCACCGACCGCCGCTTCGGCGGCAATCCGCTGGCCGTCATCCCCGATGCGCGCGGCCTGGCCTCGGAGCAGATGCAGGCCATCGCCGCCGAGTTCAACCTGGCGGAAACGACCTTCGTACTGCCGCCGCGGGATGCGGCCAACGACGCGCAAGTGCGCATCTTCACGCCCAAGGCCGAAATGCCGTTCGCCGGCCATCCCAATGTCGGCACCGCCTGGGTGCTGGCCAGGGCCGGTTCGGTGCTAGGCCGGCCGGTCAGCGGCGGGCGGCTGGTGTTCGAGGAGATCGCCGGGCTGGTGGCGATGCAGCTGATGACGCGCGACGGCGATATCCAGGGCGCGCGGCTGCAGGCGCCGCAGCCGCTCAATCTCGGCGACGCCGTGCCGGTCGAGCAGGTCGCGGCTGCCTGCGGCCTCTCGCCCGAGGACATCGACACGACAACGCATGCGCCGCGCCTGGCCGGCTGCGGCAACTGGTTCGTCTTCGCCGAGGTGAAGACGCGGGCGGCGCTGCAGCGGGCCATCCATGCCACGGATGCCTTCGCCCGCCACTTCCCGATGGAGAAGGCCGTCGGCATCCACCTCTATGCCCGCACCGGCAATGACGGCGTCGATCTGCAGTCGCGCATGTTCGCCCCGCTCTACGGCGTGCCGGAAGATCCCGCTACCGGGTCGGCCAATGTGGCGCTGGTCGGCCTGCTGGCTTCCTGCGCCGGCAGCGAGCGGCTGGCGCTGCGCATCGGCCAGGGCGTCGACATGGGCCGCCCTTCCCTGCTGGAAGCCGAGGCCGTTCGCGCCGGCGCGTCGTGGCAATGCCATATCGGCGGCGGTTGCGTGCCGGTGATGCGCGGCGAGATCGAGCTTTAGCCTTTCATTGCGAAATCCCTTGCGCGCGCCGGCGCCGCTGCAGCACCTGCAGGTGCTGGAGAATTCCGGCCTGGTGCGTTCGCAGAAGAAGGGCCGCGTGCGCACCTGCCGCATCGAGACCAAGGCGCTGCGTATCGCCGAGGACTGGATCTCGAAGCGCCGCTCGCAATGGGAGCGCAGGTTCGACCGCCTCGCCGCCGTGCTGGCGGCGCAGGACGCGGAAGACGCACAACGCAAACAGGATTGAGCGCAAACCGGACTGACGAAGGAGAGAGCGATGACCGGCACCGTCACCCATGCCAGTTTCACCATCGAGCGCGACTTCCCGCAGCCGCCAGCGCGCGTCTATGCCGCCTGGAGCGATCCCGCCCTGCGCCAGCGCTGGTTCGTCGACGATCCCAGTTTCGCCGTCTCCGAGTACGACCAGGATTTCCGCATCGGCGGGCGCGAGAAAGGCCGCTTCAGCCAGGACGGCACGCTGTTCTACCACAACGACACGATCATCTGGCACATCGTGCCCAACGAGCGGCTGGTGTTCTCCTACACCATGGGCACCGATTCCGGCCCCTTCTCCGCCTCGCTGGCCACGGTCGAAATCAAGGCCAAGGGCAAGGGCTCGCAGGTGATCTTCACCGAGCAGGCCGCCTTCTTCGACAACGCCGACGGACCCGAGATGCGCAAGGCGGGCTGGACCGAGCTGATCGACAAGCTGGGCCAGGTGATTGCCGGCTGACGGGCCGGCCTTTTCCGACCCACTCGCCATTTGCATTCCCGCCCCCTTTGCCGCATAGGAAAGCCCGGTAACCGCATTGGGGTTTGGGTCGTGACGGGCGACATCGACGATTTCCGCGTGCTGCTGGCCAAGGTCGGTAACGGGCTGGCGTTGGGCCAGGTCGAGGCCGAGCGCGCCTTCGACATCATGATGGGCGGCAACGCCACGCCGGCGCAGATGGGCGCCTTTCTGATGGCGCTGAAGGTGCGCGGCGAGAGCGTCGACGAGATCACCGGCGCCGCCCGCGTCATGCGCGCCAAGGTGCTGAAGGTCAACGCGCCGGAGAACGCCATCGACATCGTCGGCACCGGCGGCGACGCGCACGGCACCTACAACGTCTCCTCCTGTTCCGCCCTGGTGGTGGCTGGTGCGGGCGTGCCGGTGGCCAAGCATGGCAACCGCGCCTTCACCTCCAAGTCGGGCGCCGCCGACGTGCTGTCGGCGCTGGGCGTGAACATCGACGTGCCGGTCGAGATGCTGGAGCGGGCGGTGCGCGAGGCCGGCGTGTGCTTCCTGATGGCGCCCAAGCACCATTCGGCCATGCGCAACGTGGCCGGCCCGCGCGTCGAGCTGGCGCCGACCCGCACCATCTTCAACATCCTGGGCCCCCTCTCCAACCCCGCCCTGGTGCGCCGCCAGCTCGTCGGCGTGTTCGACCGCAAGCTGGTGCGGCCGCTGGCCGAGGTGCTGGGCCGGCTGGGGCTGGAGCGGGCGCTGGTGGTGCATGGCGCCGACGGCATGGACGAGATCACCACCACCGGCCTCACCCATGCCGCCGAGTTCCGCGACGGCGCGGTGCACGAATTCGACATCGCGCCGGAACAGGCCGGCATCGCGCGCGTCTCCATCGAGCAGCTCAAGGGCGGTGATCCCGCGCACAACGCGCAGGCGATCCGCGACGTGCTGGACGGCCGGCCCGGCCCGTTCCGCGATATCGTGCTGCTGAATGCCGGGGCGGCGCTGATGGTGGCCGGACGGGCCGAGACCATTGGCGATGGCGTCGGGCTGGCGGCGCTGGCGATCGACACCGGCGCGGCCAAGCGGGCGCTCGAGAAGCTGGTGGCGTTGACCAAGGATGCGGCGGCATGAGCGACGTGCTGACCAAGATCAATGACGACAAGCGCCGCCATGTCGCGGTACGCAAGCAGGAAGTGCCGCTGGCGGCGCTGCAACAGCGCATCGAAACGGTGACGCCGCCGCGCGGCTTCGCCAAGGCGCTGCGGGCGCAGGTCGCCGCCGGCCGCTACGGGCTGATCGCCGAGATCAAGAAGGCCTCGCCCAGCAAGGGGCTGATCCGGGCCGATTTCGATCCGGTGGCGCTGGCGCAGGCCTACAGCCAGGGCGGCGCCACCTGCCTGTCGGTGCTGACGGACGTGCCCTATTTCCAGGGCGCCGACGACTACCTGACGGCGGCGCGCGAAGCGGTCGCCCTGCCCGCCCTGCGCAAGGATTTCATGCTCGAGCCCTACCAGGTGTTCGAGGCCCGCGCGCTGGGTGCGGACTGCATCCTGCTGATCAGGGCCGCGCTCGACGACGCCACCGCCACGGAACTCGCCGAACTGGCGCACAAGCTCGGCATGGACGTGCTGGTCGAGGTGCATGACCGGGCCGAACTGGAACGGGCGCTGGCCATTCCGGGCGACCTGGTCGGCATCAACAACCGCAACCTGAAGACGCTGAAGGTTGATCTGCAGACCACGGTCGATCTGGCGCCGCTGGTGCCGGAGGACCGGCTGCTGGTGGCGGAGAGCGGGCTGGACAGCCGTGCGGATCTGGCGCGCATGGCCACAGTCGGCGCGCGCTGCTTCCTGATCGGCGAGAGCTTCATGCGCCAGCCCGACGTCGCCGCCGCCGTGCGCCACCTGATGCAGGCGCCGGAACCGAAACAGGCCGCCAATGGCTAGAAGGACCGGCCTTACCCATATCGACGCGCAGGGCAATGCCCGCATGGTCGATGTCGGGGACAAGGCGGCGACCAGGCGGGTGGCGATCGCCAGCGGCCGGGTCTACATGGCGCCGGCCACCCTGCGCACCATCGCCGCCGGCACCGCCAAGAAGGGCGACGTGCTGGGCGTGGCGCAGCTCGCCGGCATCATGGGCGCCAAGCAGACCGGCCATCTGATCCCGCTCTGCCATCCGCTGGGGCTCGATTCGGTCGAAGTGACGCTGAAGCTGAACCGCCGCCAGAGCTGCGTCGAGATCACCGCCATCTGCAAGGTCACCGGCAAGACCGGTATCGAGATGGAGGCCCTGACCGCCGTCAGCGTTGCCGCCCTGACGGTCTATGACATGGTCAAGGCCATCGACCGGGACATGACCATTGGCGAGATCATGCTGATCCATAAATCTGGCGGTAAATCAGGCGATTATAGTCGGAAGCGATGATATCGGTTGAAGAAGCGTTAGCCCGTATTGCCGACCGGTTCGCCCCCCTGCCGGGCGAGACGGTCGAGCTTGGCCAGGCCTGCGGCCGGGTGCTGGCGGAAGATGCCGTGGCGCGCCTGACCCAGCCGCCGGCCGATCTCTCGGCCATGGACGGCTATGCCATCCGCTTCGCCGATGTGCCTGCGGTGCCCACCATCCTGCGCGTGGTCGGCCAAGCTCCGGCCGGTGGCGCCTATGCCGGCACGCTGCAGCCCGGCGAGGCGGTCCGCATCTTCACCGGCGGTCCGGTACCGGCCGGCGCCGACACCATCGTTATTCAGGAAAATACTCAACTGAACAATGACTTGGTGACCGTTGTTGAACTACCACAGGAATCCCGTCACATCCGCCGCGCCGGGCTGGATTTCAAGGCCCGCGAAAGCAGGGTGCCGGCCGGGACGGTGCTGACGCCGCGCCATATCAGCCTGATGGCCGGCATGAACCTGCCCCAGGTCAAGGTCCATCGTCGCCCGCGCATCGGCCTGCTGGCCACCGGCAACGAACTGGTGAAGCTGGGCCAGACGCCGGGGCCGAACCAGATCGTAGCCTCATCCGGGCTCGGCCTGGCGGCGATGATCGCCAACTGGGGTGGCGAGCCGGTCTCGCTGGGCATCGTGCGCGACGAGACGCCGGTCATCGTGCAGGCGCTGCAGGCGGCGGGGGAGTGCGACCTGCTGGTGACCCTGGGCGGCGCCTCGGTCGGCGACCACGACCTGGTGCAAGACGCCCTGAAGGCGGCCGGTGGCGCGCTGGATTTCTGGAAGATCGCTATGCGCCCGGGCAAGCCGCTGATGTTCGGCGCCGTCGGCGCGCTGCCGCTGCTGGGCCTGCCGGGCAATCCGGTGTCGTCGCTGGTCTGCGCCCTGCTGTTCCTGCGGGCGACTATCCTGAAGATGACCGGACGCACCGACATCGCCCTGCCCCTCACCCCCGCCCGGCTGGGTGCGGCCATGGCCGCCAACGACCAGCGGCAGGACTATGTGCGCGCCCGGCTGGAGCGCGGCCCCGGCGGCGAGTGGGTGGCGACCGCTTTTTTCGCCATCCAGGACAGCTCGATGCTGTCGGCGCTGGCGCAGGCCGGCGCGCTGATCATCCGCCGTCCCCATGCGCCCGCCGTCGAGGCCGGCGAGGCTGTGGAAATCCTGCTGCTGGCCGATCAGGGCTTGGGCGCCTGAGAGCCGGCGATTTCGCGCGCGACGCGAATTTCCCATTGGATTCAACAAATTGGTAATGACGCTAAAATAATCATTTGACGCTCCTGCCGAACCAAACTAGAACATGTGGTCAGGTTGCCGGTTTGTTCCACATCTTGTTGTGGATAAATTTGGAGGAGCTAAGGTGCTGACCCGCAAACAATATGAGCTGCTGATGTTCATCAACCGGCGGCTCAACGAATCCGGTGTCTCGCCCTCCTTCGACGAGATGAAGGAAGCGCTCGATCTGCGCTCCAAATCCGGCATCCACCGGTTGATCACCTCGCTGGAGGAGCGCGGTTTCCTGCGCCGCCTGCCGCACAAGGCGCGCGCGCTGCAGGTGCTGAAGCTGCCCGACGCCGTCGCGATCTACCCGCAACCGGTCAGTCTCGACACCCGCCGTCCGCACGCGCCCGGGCTGCGCGAGAGCGAGGGCGGCGGGTTCACGCCGCAGGTCATCGCCGGCGGTTTCAAGCCCAGCCTCAGCGGCGCGACGACGACGCAGGAGGCTTCCGCCGTCACCCTGCCCCTCTATGGCCGCATCGCCGCCGGCACGCCGATCGAGGCGCTGCGCGACAATTCCACCACCATCGACGTGCCGTTCAGCCTGCTCGGCAAGGGCACGCATTACGCGCTTGAGGTTGCCGGCGACTCGATGATCGAGGCCGGCATCGTCGATGGTGACATCGCCCTGATCCGCAACAGCGAGACCGCCGAGACCGGCGACATCGTGGTGGCGCTGGTCGACGAGCAGGAAGCCACATTGAAGCGGCTGCGCAAGAAGGGCGCCTCGATCGCCCTGGAGCCGGCCAACCCGGCCTATGAGACCCGCATCTTCGGTCCCGACCGAGTGAAGATCCAGGGCCGGCTGGTGGGCTTGTTCCGCCGTTACTGAGCGCCCGCCGGATACTGGGGAAGCGAACGTCCCGCATTGCCGATCGAGGCAGATGGCGGGCGCGATTTGTGGTAAGTCGGCACCATACGCCTATTTGCGCGTGAGTTTGTCCGCCGCCAACCACGACCGAGTCTTCCCATCATGGCAGGAAACAGCTTCGGCGCCCGTCTCAGGGCCTTCCTGCGCGCCTGGCCCTGGCCCGGCGCGATCTTCATCCTCTTCGCCTTCCTCATCTCCTTCTTCTGGTTCCTGACCGAGGTCCTGGAGGACGTCTCCGACTACCAGGGCGGATGGTACGAGCCGCTGGCGGCAATCATCGGCGGCATCGGCGCCTTCCTGATCGCGACGGTGCTGATCTTCCGCCGCGTCGAGGCGGCGGAGTCGGAGGCGCAGGTCTATCGCCTCGCCCGCGGGCTGGCCACCGGCTACTACTTCAATTTCGTGCGGCCGCTGATCGGCGCCCTGCGCGATCCCGACCATCCCATCCACATCCAGGCCGTCGAACAGGGTGCGGCGCGCATCGGCGGGCTGGTCGTCGGCATTCCCTACTCGCTGCCCGAGTTCGCGGCCGAGACTCACAACACGGCGATCGACGAGTTGGCAACGGAGCCCGGCGAGACCTTCAAACTGGCGACTCTGTCGGTCGAGATCGCCGGCCGGCCGCGCCCCATCAGCGTGAAGCTGGCGACCAGCACCCGCACCGGTGTCGGCCTGCTGGTCGACATCCCCACCACGCTGGTGGTGATCCCCGACTTCGCCCGCTTCATTGCCGAGCACGAAAGCCGAAGCGGCGGCGACGAGCGCATCATCGCCGCGCGCGAGGAGATCGTGGCGGTCGGCGAAGTCGACCAGTTCGGCGAAGTACTGGAGGAATTCGAGAACGTCATCGCCCGCGCCGGCGCGCAGGAGGAGCGCGAGCAGTCGCCCGCCACCCTGCTGCACATCGTGCCGCTGAAGCGGCTGCGGCGCCGGCTGACCGAACTGGCCGACGGCTAGATTCCTCTACCTGCCCTGATCCTGCGGCAGAGGCGCGTTGAGTAGCCAGCGATGGCCGAACGGATCGGCGACGACGGCGAAACGGGCGCCCCAGAACTCGTCGCGCGGCTCTGTGATGGCCGTGCCACCGGCATCGACTGCACGCTTGAAAGTGGCGTCCACCGCTGCCGGCGACGCCAGATTGAGCGCCATCGCCACCGGCGGGATCTGGCCGTCCTTTGGCGCCGAACCGCCGTCGTATTCGACGAACTCGTCGCTGAGGAAGACCGTGCCGCCATTGATGTCGATGGCGGCATGCATCAGCCGCTTGCCGTCGTCGGCCGGCAGCCGCACCTGCTCCTTCGCGCCCAGCGCCTTGCCGTACCAGTCGATCGCCGCGCTGGCGCCCTTCACGGTCAGGTACGGAATCACCGGCGGCATGGCGCAGCTAACGGCGGGGTTTGCTTCTGCTTTGGCGGCAGCGGACATCGGGCACCTCCAATCCATATTTAACTATATGGTTTAATAATAGGTCGGCCCGGCACCGTCAATGCCAATCCTCACGGCGGCCGTGATCTTTGCGGTCGGAATGCCGTCCACGGCCGTTCGCCCTGGCGCTCCCGCACCGTCTCGATCCGGAAACCGCCGGCGTCGATCCAGATCGCATGCGTGCCCGCATCGCGCAGGTCGAAGAAATCGATCAGCCGGCTGCTGCGCCGGCAGGCCCGCCGAGCCGGTTCCAGACTGACCAGCAGGCCGGGCTGCCGGCAATCCTCTGCCAACGCCTGCAAGGTCATGGCGATGACGACCTGCTGGCCATGGCGGCGCAGCACGCAGCCCAGCGCGTCGCAGCGCAGGGCGCCGTCGGCGCTGGCCTGGCCCGGCGCCGGCCAGGCGGCCGCCTCGTCCTGCCCCGCCCGCCGCGTCCAGGTCTCGCGCCGGAACCGGTCGCCGCTATGCGACAGCAGCAGGCGCCCGCCGGCCTCGCGCACGGCGACCGCCTCGGCATCGTCGGAGACCAGCAGGTCGGGCGGCCGGTGCCAGGCGAACGACATCAGGGCAACGACCAGCGGCACCAGTCCCAGCAGCCGCCACGACCCGCGCCACAGGCACAGCCACAGCCCGCCCAGCGTCATCAGCGGCAGCGCATAGGCCGGCAGCGCCGGCAGCACCGGCGAGGATCCCGGCCACGACGCCACCGTCTTCGCCACCCAGATGATGGCCGACAGTCCCCAGTGCATGGGGACCAGCGCCAGTTCCTCCAGCCCCAGCGGCATCAGCAGCAGCGCCAGCATGCCGAACGGCATCACCCAGAAGCCGGTGATGGGCACCGCCGCCATGTTGGCGAGCGTGCCGTAAAGGGCGATGCGGTTGAAATGGTAGAGCCCGAACAGGCCGCTGGCGGTGCCGGCAATCAGCGTGGTGATGATCACGCCGGCGAGATAGACGCCGAAGCGTCCCAGCGGCGAAGGCTCGATGACCGGCCGCGCCTTGCGCCAGCGCGCCAGATGCGGCTGCGCCCATTCCCAGGCGGCGATCAACGCCACCACCGCGCCGAAGGACATGTGGAACGAGGCGCTGAGCAGGCTCTCCGGCGCCAGCAGCAGCACCACCATCGCCGCCAGCGCCACGTTGCGCATGGAAAACGGACTGCGGTCGAATAGCACCGCCAGCAGGATCACCGCGGCCATGATGAAGGCGCGCTGGGCGGGGATCGGGCTGCCCGCCAGCAGCAAATAGAAGAAGGCCCCCAGCAGGGCCAGCACGGCAGCCCATTTCTTGATGGGATGACGCAGCGCCACCGGCTCGATCAGCGCCAGCAGCAGGCGGAACCCGCCCAGCAGCAGGCCGACCACCAGCACCATGTGCAGGCCGGAGATCGACAGCAGATGCGCCAGTCCCGAATCGCGCATCGCCTGCATCACCTCCTGGTCGATGCCGCTCTGCTCGCCGCTCAGCAGCGCCACCGCCATCGCCCCCTCCGGCGAGCCGTCGGCCAGGCGCGCGGTGACCCTGTGACGCAGCCGCTCCATCACGCCTTGCCAGCCTTCGGCCGATCCCGCCTCCAGCCTGGTCACCGGCGAGATGGCATAGCCGACGCCGCCAAGCTGCCGGAACCAGGCTTCGCGCTGGAAGTCATAGGCGCCGGGCGCCGACGGCCGCGATGGCGGCGTCAGCACCGCCCGCAGCGAGACGCGGTCGCCGATGTCGAGGGCGGTGTCGTTGCGGCGCACGCTCACCCGCACGCTGGCCGGCAGCGGTCCCTGCAGGCGGTCGATCGCCAGCTCCTTCAGCCGCAGCCGGATGCCGGTCGGCCGCGGTTCGATTTCCGCGATGGTGCCGGTCAGCGTGATCGCGCCGGTGTCACGGGCCAGCACCGGGGCTGCGACCCAGTCGCTGCGCAGCTTGGCGACGGTGAAACCGGCGGCAACGATCGCGACGGCCAGCAGGGCGATGCGTGGCAGCGGCCGGCGGCGCAGGACGATCAGCACCAGCACGGCAACCAGCGCGACAGCCGGCGCCGGCCACAGGGCAGGCTCGACCGGCAGCGCGAAATAGAAGGCGATGCCGGTGCCGAATCCGACCGGCAGCCACAGCGCCCAGCGTGGTCTTTCCTCGGCCAGCCGGGCCCGCAGCCACGGCCCCGCTTTCCCCGCAGCCGACATTAGCCGGCCGCGCGCGGCTGGCGGGTCCGCAGGCTTTGACAGGGGCGGATCGCTCACTATGCTACGGGCCCTTCGCGCCGCCCGCGCCGTCTTGCCGTTCAGGATCGCTCATGAAAGTTGTCACCCGTTTTGCCCCCTCGCCGACGGGCTTTCTGCATATTGGCGGCGCCCGCACCGCGCTGTTCAACTGGCTGTTCTCGCGCCATCACGGCGGCCAGTATCTGCTGCGCATCGAGGATACCGACCGCGCCCGCTCGACCAAAGAGGCGATCGACGCCATTCTCGACGGCCTGTCCTGGCTCGGCCTCGACTGGGACGGCGAGCCGGTGTTCCAGTTCGCCCGCGCCGGCCGCCATGCCGAGGTGGCGCGCGAGATGCTGGCCAAGGGCCAGGCCTATCACTGCTACAGCTCGCCCGAGGAGCTGGAGGCGATGCGCCAGAAGGCGCGCGCCGAGGGCCGGCCGATCCGCTACGACGGCACCTGGCGCGACCGCGATGCGAAGGACGCGCCGCCGGGCGTCAGGCCGGTGATCCGCCTGCGCGCGCCGCTGGACGGCGAGACGGTGGTCGACGATCTGGTGCAGGGCACGGTGACGGTGCAGAACGCGCAGCTCGACGACATGGTGCTGCTGCGCGCCGACGGCACGCCGACCTACATGCTGGCGGTGGTGGTGGACGACCACGACATGGACATCACCCATGTCATTCGCGGCGACGATCACCTGAACAACACCTTCCGCCAGATCCAGGTCTATCGCGCCATGGGCTGGGACGTGCCCCGCTTCGCCCATATCCCGCTGATCCACGGCGCCGACGGCGCCAAGCTCAGCAAGCGCCACGGCGCGCTGGGCGTCGACGCCTATCGCGACCTGGGTTTTCTGCCCGAGGCGTTGCGCAACTACCTGTTGCGGCTGGGCTGGGGCCACGGCGACGAGGAGATCATCCCGACCGAGAAGGCCATCGAGTGGTTCGATCTGGCCCAGGTCGGCCGCTCGGCCTCGCGCTTCGACATGGACAAGCTGACCAATCTCAACGCGCATTATCTGCGCCAGACGCCGGACGAGGCACTGCTGACCCTGGCGCAGCCGCGCCTCGAACACGCGATCGGCGCGGCGCTGGAGGCGCCGGCGCGGGCGCGCGTGCTGCGCGGCCTGAACGGCGTCAAGCAGCGCTCGCGCACGCTGGTCGAGCTGGCCGACAACCTGAAATTCTACGCCGTGCGCGGCCCTGTTGCGCTCGACGCCAAGGCGGCCGCCCTGCTGACGACCGATGCCAAAGCGCTGCTGGGGGCGCTGGCGCCGGTGCTGGAAGGCGTCAGCGACTGGTCGGAAACCTCGATCGAGGCGGCGGTGAAAGGCTTCGCCGAAAGCCGGGGCGTGAAGCTGGGCGCGGTCGCCCAGCCGCTGCGCGCGGCGCTGACCGGCAGTACGGTTTCGCCGGGGATTTTCGAGGTGCTGGCCGTGCTGGGGCAGGAAGATTCTGTCAAGCGAATCAACGCATCGGCCGGTTAAAATCCCGCTTCTGCTGCAATTGCGAATACGCAACAAACCCACTAAGGTAACGCCCAAAATCGCATCAAACCTGCGCCAACCGGGCGGACGAACCGCCTCAGTCGGGCTGCCGGATCAAGTCAGGAAGGAAGACCATGGCAAAGACCAATAAGACCGCTCCCGCAGCCAAGCCCGCCAGCAAGCCAGCCGCCAGTCCCCGCAAACCGATGAAGCTCAGCGATCCCAACACCGGCAAGAGCTGGGACTTCCCGGTCATGTCGGGCACGCTGGGACCGGACGTCATCGACGTGCGCAAGCTCTACGCCGAGACCGGCGCCTTCACCTACGATCCGGGCTTCACCTCGACCGCCTCCTGCCAGTCCAAGATCACCTTCATCGACGGCGACGAAGGCATCCTGCTGCATCGCGGCTACGACATCGCCGAACTGGCGGAGAGGTCCGACTTCATGGAAGTCGCCTATCTGCTGCTGAAGGGCGAGCTGCCGAACGAGGCGCAGAAGACCAAGTTCGAGTACGACATCTCCCGCCACACGATGCTGCACGAGCAGATCTCGTTCTTCTATCGCGGCTTCCGGCGCGACGCCCATCCGATGGCCATCATGTGCGGCGTCGTCGGCGCGCTGTCGGCCTTCTACCACGACTCGCTGGACATCAACGATCCGCACCAGCGCATGGTCGCCTCCTACCGGCTGATCGCCAAGATGCCGACCATCGCCGCCATGGCCTACAAGTACTCGCTGGGCCAGCCTTTCATCTATCCGCGCAACGACCTGAAATACGCCGACAACTTCCTGCACATGATGTTCGCGGTGCCGGCCGAGCCGTACAAGATCAGCCCGGTGCTGGCGCGCGCCATGGACCGCATCCTGATCCTGCACGCCGACCACGAACAGAACGCCTCGACCTCGACCGTGCGCCTGGCCGGCTCCTCCGGCGCCAACCCGTTCGCCTGCATCGCCGCCGGCATTGCCTCGCTGTGGGGCCCCGCCCATGGTGGCGCCAACGAGGCGGTGCTGAACATGCTGATGCAGATCGGCGACAAGAAGAACATCAACGAGTTCATCAAGCGGTCCAAGGATCCCAAGGACAATTTCCGCCTGATGGGCTTCGGCCATCGCGTCTACAAGAACTACGACCCGCGCGCCATGGTGATGCAGAAGACCTGCAACGAGGTGCTGGGCGAGCTGGGCGTGAAGAACGACCCGCTGCTGGAGCTGGCGGTCGAACTGGAGCGCATCGCCCTGCAGGACGAGTACTTCGTCGAGAAGAAGCTCTACCCGAACGTCGATTTCTATTCCGGCATCATCTTCCGCGCCATGGGCATCCCGGTCAGCATGTTCACCGTGCTGTTCGCCGTCGCCCGCACCGTCGGCTGGATCTCGCAGTGGACGGAAATGGTCGAGGACCCGTCGCAGAAGATCGGCCGGCCGCGGCAGCTCTATACCGGCGCCGACCAGCGTCCCTACGTGCCGGTCAAGAAGCGTAAATAGGCCCTTTTTCCGGGGCGCATGGCGGAACCGCGGCCGGAAGGCCGCGGTTTTCGTTTGCGCCGCGCTTTGCATGGGTGGGGCGCAGGGACTATGCTTGGTCCGGAAGCGTTCCGGGCAACGAGAACGCCATCGGAGGGCGCAGTGGCAGGCAGACAGGGCTTCTCCGGCATCAGGCCGCCCGACGACCGGGGCCGGCGCTTGACGGCGCGCCGGGAACGGCTGGTGCGTATGGCGCCGCCAGCCAACGACAACCGCAGCCATGGCCTCAACCTGGGGCGGCTGCGCTTCACCGGGCTGCGTCTGCTGCTGGCCATGGTGGCGACCGGCGCCGCCGTGGCTCTGCTGCTGGGAACCGGCGGACTCTGATCAGCGGCCGCCGGTCTGGATCAGTTCGATCTTGTAGCCGTCCGGGTCCTCGATGAAGGCGATCACCGTGGTGCCGTGCTGCACCGGCCCGGCCGGACGCGGGATCTTCACGCCTTCCTTCGCCAGCCTGTCGCAGACGGCATAGGCATCGGGCACCCCGATCGCCAGATGGCCGAAGCCAGTCCCCAGCTCGTAACCGTCGTCCCTGCCCCAGTTGTAGGTCAGTTCGATGACGGTACTGTTACGCTCGTCGCCGTAGCCGACGAAGGCCAGCGAATACTTGCCCGCCGGCACGTCTCGCTTGCGCAGCACCTTCATGCCCAGCAGGCGGGTATAGAAATCCAGCGACCTGTCGAGATCCTTGACGCGGAGCATGGTGTGCAGCATGCGAAAGCCCGGGGCATCCGCTGCGGTGGGGACGGCCTCCGCCGTCTGCGTCGCCTCCATCGGCGCCCTCCTAGCCATCGATAATCATGGCGGCGAAGGTCGCCTCCGCCACCAGCTTGCCGTCGACCTTGCTCTCGCCGCTGAACTTCCACACCGGGCCGCGGCTCTGCTCCTTGCGCACATGCACTTCCATGCGGTCGCCCGGCACCACCGGCTTGCGGAAGCGGGCGCGGTCGATCGACATGAAATAGACCTTCTTGCCTTCGAAGGACGCGCCCAGGGTCTGCACCACCAGCACCGCCGCCGTCTGCGCCATCGATTCGATGATCAACACGCCGGGCATCACCGGCATGCCGGGGAAGTGGCCCTGGAAAAACTGTTCGTTGATCGAGACGTTCTTGATGCCGATGGCGCTTTGGTCCTTGCGCAGTTCGATCACCCGGTCGACCAGCAGGAAGGGATAGCGGTGCGGGATCATTTGCACGATGCGGCCGATATCGACCGTCGCGACCTCGTCCAGTTTTTCGGCAGCCTGGCTCACGATGCCTACCTAAATCCTTGAATTGACGAATTATTTTCCATCCCGCCGGACGGGAGCCCCCTGCAAGTTTTGCCCCAAACCGGCTGGAAATTCAATCGCCTAGAACGAGAGGTGCCGACCGGACCGGCCAACCCCTTATGGCGGCGGCAGATTCACGCTGACCGACGGCAGCCGCCGGTTGAGCACCTCGCCGGCCGCCTCGGTCAAATCGAAAACCGACTGCTGGTACACCACCGCCTCGCGCCGGACCACGAGCTGGATGCCCTGCGCCTGGGCCAGTTCGTCGATAACCTGCTGCAAAGTGCGGTTTATCTCGCCCGACGCGTTGTTGAAAGCATCGTCGATCTGCCGCCGTCGGGCGCGGAACTCGGCCGTGAGCCGGTTCACCCGCTCCTCGAACTCGCGGCGTTTCTGGGCATAGGCATCGGCCGGCAGGGCAGTCCGCTGGCGCTCGATGCCCTCCTCCTCCGCCTGCAGCGCCCGCTGCTGCTGGTCGGTCAGGGCTTGGTAGCGCTCCTGCTCGGCCTGCAACTGCCGCTGCAGCCCCTGCGCCGCCGTCGAGTGGCGCAGGATGGCCGATATGTCGACCACGCCCACCGACAGGCCGGGTGCGGGCCGGGCCGGCGCAGCCGGTTGCGCCGGCTGCTGCTGGGCCATGACGCAGAAAACGGGGAATCCGGCGACAACGGCGGCAAGGCCGATGGCGCGCAGGTTCATACGCCTAGAACCGCGTGCCGAAGCTGAAGCGGAAATTTTCGATCTCGTCGTAGGATTGCTTCATGACCGGAATGGCGTAGTCGACGCGGATCGGCCCGAAGGGCGAGAACCACTGCAGGCCAAGGCCGCCCGATACGCGCAGCGCGTGCTTGTCCTCGATGTTCGGCCCCTTCGATTCGGCGCCCCAGGACGAACCGGCGTCGATGAAGGCCTTGCCGAAAATGCCGAACTCGGGCGGCAGGCCGAGCGGGAAGCTGAGTTCGGCCGAACCGGCGTAGTAGTAGCGGCCGCCCAGAGCGTCGTCGGTGCCCGTATCGCGCGGACCGGCGCCGCCGACGGCGAAACCGCGCAGATTGTCGCCGCCGAGGAAGAAGCGGTTGGAAATCCGCAGGTCGTCGTTGATCGGGACGATCACGCCGGCTTCGGCCGATGCCGAAACGACGACCTGCTCGAACAGCGGGTAGTAGTAAGCCGCCTGCAGCTTGTTGCGGACATAGCGCTCGTTGCCGCCCAGGCCGGCGACGTCGATCGAATGGCGCAGCACGTAGCCGGAGGTCGGCACCTGCCTGTTGTCGCGCACGTCGTAGGACAGGATCGAGCCGATCTCCGAGGTGATCGCCTTGCCCTGCTGCTGCCTGATGAAGCCCGAGGCGTTGTTGTCGACGTTGGTGATCTCGTCCTGGCGCAGCGTGTAGCGCAGGTTGTGCCGCGTGTTCTCGGTCAGCGAATAGCCGGCGCGCAGCGAGAAGCCGATCGAGGTCTGGTCGTAGGAGAAATCGTCGTCATTGGTGCGGGCGATGCGGAAGACGTCGAAGCCGGCCGAAACGTCGCGATCGAGGAAATAGGGCTCGGTGAAGCTCAAATCGATCTGGGTCGACTTGGTGCCGATCGAGAATCCCAGGCGCAGATCCTGGCCGCGACCGAGCAGGTTGCGCTCGCGGATGGCGACGTCGCCCAGCAGGCCCGAGGTCGAGGAGAAACCGGCGCCGAAGCTGAGTTCGCCCGTGCTCTGCTCGACGACGGAAACGTCGATGATGGTCTTGTCGGGCGCCGAACCCGGCTGGTTGGCGACGTCGACCTTTTCGAAGAAGCCCAGGTTGCGCAGCCGCTGCTGGGAACGGCGCAGCTTGGCGCTGTTGAAGGCGTCGCCCTCCACGACGCTGAACTCGCGGCGGATCACCTTGTCGAGGGTGCGCGAATTGCCCGAGATGTTGATGCGCTCGACATAGACGCGCGGGCCTTCCTGGATCTCGAAGGTCAGGTCGATGGTCAGGCTGTCCTTGTCGCGGCGCACGTTGGGGCGGATATCAACGAAGGCATAGCCCAGATTGCCGACCGCCTCGGTCAGGGCGGCGATGCTGGCATCGACCTCCTCGGCGTTGTACCAGTCGCCCTCGCGCACCGTGACCAGCGGCTTGAGGGACTCGACGTCGAGCTGGTCGAAGCGGGTGGAAACGTCGATCTTGCCGAACCTGTAGCGCTCGCCCTCGCTCAGCGTGTAGGTGATGAAGAAGGCGTCGCGGTTGGGCGTCAGCTCGGCCACCGCCGATACCACGCGGAAATCGGCGTAGCCCTCCGACAGGTAGAAGCGGCGCAGCAGCTCGCGGTCGAAATTGACGCGGTCGGGATCGTAGCGGTCGTCCTGCGACAGCACGCGATACCAGGCCGATTCCTGGGTGCGGACGACGTCGCGCAGCGAACCGTCGGAGAATTTCTCGTTGCCGATGAAGCTGATGCGCTGGATGCCGGTCAGCTCGCCTTCCTCGATCTCGAACACGAGGTCGATGCGGTTCTGCTCGAGCTGGATGATCTTGGGCTCGACCTGGACGGCGAAGCGGCCGCTGCGGCGATAGAGTTCGAGCAGGCGCTTGACGTCAGCCTGGACCTTGGCGCGGGTGAACACCACGCGCGGGCGGAGCTGGACTTCCTGGCGCAGCGCGTCGTCGTCGAGCCGGCGATTGCCCTCGAAGGCGATGCGGTTGATGATCGGGTTCTCGACCACCTTGATGATCAGGTCGTCGTCCTGGCGGGCGAAGGTGACGTCGGCGAACAGGCCGGTGGCGAACAGCGTCTTCAGCGAGGCGTCAAGCTTGTCCGGATCGAACGGGTCGCCGGTGGCGACCGTCAGGTAGGAGCGGACGGTGTCGGGTTCGACGCGATTGTTGCCTTCGACAATGATCCGCTGGATGACCCCGGTAGTGATGAGACCTCCCGGCTGACGCTGGCCCTGTGCCAGTGCTGGGCCGGCCAGACCGACCATAAGCAGCGCAACGGCGCCGACGATCGCGGTGACGAACCTGAGCACGTTTCCCCCAAATACCGGGTTACAAGAATTTGGGCTACTGCCCTAATTTTCCTACCAGTTCTGTTACTTTTAGCAGCACCAGATCGTTCCAGGTAGCGAAAACTACAAGGCAAAGCACCAAAAACAGCCCGAACCGCAGGGCGTATTCCTGGGTCCGCAGGCTGAGCGGCCGGCCACGCACCGCCTCGAAGGCGTAGAATACCAGATGGCCGCCATCCAGCATCGGTACTGGAAGAAGATTGAAGACACCGAGCGTCACCGACAGGCCGATCATCAGCATCACGACCGCTTCCCAGCCGGTCTGCGTCGCCTCGCCCGAAACCTTGGCGATGCGCAGCGGTCCGCCGATCTCGTTCGCCGGCCGCAGGCCCAGGACGATCTGCTTGACGACGTTGAAGATGGTCTCGGTCATGAAGACGATCTGCTGGCCGGAATGGCCCAGCGCGCTGACCGGGCCCAGGCGCTGGTGCTCCGTCACCACGGCGTTGGTGAAGCCGAGCTGGCCGATGTCCTGCGACCTGCCCTCGGCATCGGTCGCGGTGACGCGGGCCGGCGTCGCCGAAAGCGCGACCTGCCGCCCCTGGCGCTCGACGACGAGGGCCAGCGTCTTCTCCGGGCTGACGACGATGATTTCGCGCAGAGCGGCAAAGCTTGCGACCTCCCGCCCGTCCACCGCCAGGATGCGGTCGCCCGGCTGCAGCCCGGCCCGTTCCGCCGCGCTGCCGGAGGTGACGGTGCCGATCACCGGCAGGCTGTTGAGGCTGTAGACCCCAAGATCACCCAGCCGATGCGGATTGCCGAAACGGTCGACCATGTCGCGCACCGCCGGCGCCACCCTGACATCGAGGCTGCGGTCGCCACGCTGCACGGTGATCGGTATTTCTATACCGGGCCGGGTCTGGGCGGTCTGCAGCACGTCCTCGAAGCTGTTCACGCTGCGCCCGTTGGCCGCCAGGATGCGATCATGCGCCTGCAGCCCCGCCGCCGCCGCCGGCCCGGCAGGATCGACCACGCCGATCACCGGCGGCGTGAAGGAACGGCCCAGCACCATGAACAGGACCATCAGGGCGATCAGGGCGAACAGCAGGTTCGCCAGCGGCCCGCCGGCCACGATCGCCATGCGCTGCCACACCGATTTGGCGTGGAAGGAATGGCGGCGCTCCTCGGCCGTCAGCCCCGACTGGTCTGCCGGTCCCGAAGCGGCGTTGGCATCGCCGAAGAACTTGACGTAGCCGCCCAGCGGCAGGGCGCTGATGCGCCAGCGGGTGCCGCTTTCCTTGCCGGTCCAGCCGTAGAGCTCGGGGCCGAAGCCGATGGAGAAAACCTCGACCCGCACGCCGCAGCGGCGGGCGATCAGGAAATGCCCCATCTCATGCACGAACACCAGGATCGTGATGATGACCAGGAACATCACGATGTTGTTCAGGATCCAGTCGACGATTTCCATAGCTCCATCCTGCCCGGCCGCTGCCCGCCGGCCATCCTATCCAAGCCGCGCCACGATCTCGTTCGCCCGCTGCCGCGCCAGGGCATCGACGGCGAACACGTCCTCGAGGCTGCGCAGCACGCCGTTGATCCGCAGCTCCGCTCCCAGCCGCACCAAGGTATCCTCGACGATCCGCGCAATGTCGAGAAAACCGATCCGGCGGGCCAGGAAGGCGGCCACCGCCACCTCGTTGGCCGCGTTCAGCACCGCCGGCACGCTGCCGCCCGCCGCCAGCGCCTCACGCGCCAGGCGCAGGGCCGGAAACCGCACCGCGTCCGGCGCCTCGAAGGTCAGAGCGGCAAGCCGCGTGAAGTCGAGCTGCTCGGCCGGCGTCTTCATGCGTTGCGGCCAGGCCAGCGCATAGGCGATCGGCGTGCGCATGTCGGGCGTGCCGAGCTGGGCCAGCACCGAACCGTCGACATAGGCGACCATCGAATGGATCACCGACTGCGGATGGACGATGATCTCGATCCGCTCGGGCGCCACCGGGAACAGATGGGCCGCCTCGATCATCTCCAGCCCCTTGTTCATCAAGGTGGCGGAATCGACGGAGATCTTGGCGCCCATGTCCCAGTTCGGGTGCGCCACCGCCTGCTCGACCGTCGCGCCGGCCATGTCGGCCAGGCTCCAGTTGCGGAACGGGCCGCCGGAACAGGTCAGCACGATGCGCTGCACCTGGCCGGGCTCGGCGAAATCGAACACCTGGAAGATCGCCGAATGCTCGCTGTCGACCGGCAGCAAGGTCGCGCCCGAATCGCGCAAGGTCTGCATCACCAGATCGCCGGCGCAGACCAGCGTCTCCTTGTTGGCCAGCCCGACCACGGCGCCACGCTGCAGCGCCGCCAGGGTGGACGCCAGGCCGGCGGCGCCGACGATGGCGGCCATCACCCAGTCGGCCGGCCGGCGCGCCGCCTCGACCACGGCCTGCGGCCCGGCGGCGGCTTCGACGGATGTGCCGGCCAGGGCTTCCTTCAGCGCCTTGTAGCGATCGGGATCGGCGACCACGGCCAGCTTCGCGCGCAGCCGGCGGGCCTGGTCGGCCAGCAGTTCGACATTGGTATTGGCGGTCAGCGCCTCGACCACGAAGCTGTCGCGCTGGCGCTCCAGCAGGTCGACGGTGCTGCAGCCGACCGACCCGGTCGTGCCCAGGATGGCGACATGGCGCGGCCGGGCTTGCGGCTGGGGGGCGGGCCTTGTGCTCATTGCCACGGCGCGGCCCCCTCGCCCAGCAGCCGGACGGCGGCGACGAAAACGGCGGCCGCGACAAGCCCGTCGATGCGGTCGAGAATGCCGCCGTGGCCGGGCAGGATCGAACCGCTGTCCTTCACGCCGAAATACCTCTTAACCACCGATTCCGCGATATCGCCGATCTGCGACACCGGCGCCAGGATCATGCTGAAAACCACCGCGGCAAGGATATCAGTCCCAAGGATAATGGCCGCAATGAGGCCGCATAGGCCCGCCGCCACGATACCGCCGCCCAGCCCGGCCCAGGTCTTGTTCGGGCTGATCAGCGGCGCCAGTTTCGGCCCGCCGATACTCTTGCCGGCGAAGTAGGCGCCGGTATCGACCGCCGCCACTGTGGCAAACAGCCACAAAACGGTCGCCAGGCCCCAAAGGGCGTCGTGGCGCAGCCACAACAGGGCGGCGACCGGCAGGGCGACGTAGACGATGCCCGCCAGCGCCCAGAAGATGCGCCGCCAGCCGCCAGTCAGCCGCAGCCATTCGCCCAGGGCCAGGGCGGCGACGACGCCGAGCAGCAGATCGTACCAGGGAAAGCCGCGCCAGGCGGCAAGGCCGGCGATCGCCGCCAGCACCACGCCGGAGACGATCCGCAAGCCAAGCTGCGCGAAACCGCGCCTCTTAGCCGGAGACGGCGCCGTACCGGCGTTCACGACGGGCAAAATCGGCCAGGGCGGCCTCAAGATGGGGTTTGCCGAAATCGGGCCACAGCGTGTCGACGAACATCAGTTCGGCATAGGCCGACTGCCAGAGCATGAAATTGCTCAGCCGCTGTTCGCCGCTGGTGCGGATGACGAGATCGGGATCGGGAATGTCGGCGGTCATCAGCGTGCGCGAAACCGTCTGCTCGTCGATCGACGCCGGATCGAGCCGTCCCTCCTGCGCTTCCTGCGCCAGCCGGCGGGTAGCGGCGGCGATCTCCGAGCGCGAACCGTAGTTGATCGCGATGGTGACGAAGATGCGCGAGTTGCCGGCCGTGCGCTGTTCGGCCTCGTCGATCAGGCCGACGATGTCGGCGGCCAGGCCCTGGCGCTCGCCGATCACCCGCAGCCGGGCGCCGTTGCGGTCCAGCTCCTTCAGTTCAGTGCGCAGGTAATGGCGCATCAGCCCCATCAGGTCGCTGACCTCCGCTTGCGGCCGTTTCCAGTTCTCGGAGGAAAAGCCGAACAGCGTCAGATAGCGGATGCCCAGTTCGCCCGCGCCGCGCACCGTACGCCTGAGGGCTTCCGCGCCCTGCCGGTGCCCTGCCGTGCGCGGCAATCCCCGCGCCAGCGCCCAGCGTCCGTTGCCATCCATGATGATGGCGACATGCAGGAGCGGTGCAGCAGGCGCGGCAGGGTTGCGGGCGGGCTCCATGATCAGACCTGGGTGATCTCCGATTCCTTGTGGGCCAGCGCCTCGTCGGCCTTCTTGATATAGGAGTCGGTAAGCTGCTGCACCTTTTCGGACAGCTTGCGCTGGTCGTCCTGCGACAGCTCGCCGTCCTTCTCCATCTTCTTCAGCATTTCCATGCCGTCGCGGCGCACGTTGCGCACGGCGACGCGTGCCTGCTCGGTGTATTTCTGCGCGATCTTCTTCAATTCGTTGCGGCGTTCCTCGTTCAGCGCCGGGATCGGCACGCGCACGAGCTGGCCGTCGGTCATCGGGTTGAGGCCCAGACCGGCCTCGCGGATGGCCTTGTCGACATGCGACACCAGCGCCTTGTCCCACACCTGCACGGTCAGCATGCGCGGCTCGGGCACGCTGATGGTGCCGACCTGGGTCAGCGGCATGGAGCTGCCATAGGCGTCGACATGGATCGGTTCCAGCAGGCTGGCCGAGGCGCGGCCGGTGCGCAGCCCGGCGAATTCCTTCTTCAGCGCGTCCAGCGCGCCGTTCATGCGCTTCTCCAGCGCGGACAGGTCGGGTTGGGCCATTCTTATGCCTCGTCTGTGATAATGGTGAACCGGCCTTCGCCGCGCATGACCTGCGCGAAGGCGCCCGGATTATGCAGCGAAAAGACCACGATCGGTATGCGGTTCTCGCGCGCCAGCGAAATGGCCGAGGCGTCCATCACCTTCAGGTCGCGCGACAGCACGTCCATGTAGGTCAGCCGGTCGTAGCGCTGGGCATTGCCGTCCTTGCGCGGGTCGTCGGAATAGACGCCGTCGACCTGGGTGCCCTTCAGCAGCGCATCGCAGCCCATCTCGGCGGCGCGCAGGGCGGCGGCGGTGTCGGTGGTGAAGAACGGGTTGCCGGTGCCGGCGGCGAAGATCACCACCCGCCCCTTTTCCATGTGGCGCACGGCGCGGCGGCGGATATAGGGCTCGCACACGGTGGTCATGGGGATGGCGGACAGCACCCGGGTCTGCAGGCCGATGCGCTCCAGCGTGTTCTGCACCGCCAGCGAATTGATGACGGTGGCCAGCATGCCCATGTAGTCGGCGCTGGCCCGGTCCATGCCGGCGGCCGCGCCCGAGACGCCGCGGTAGATGTTGCCGCCGCCGATGACGATGCAGACCTGCACGCCCAGCGCATGCACGGTGCGGATTTCCTCGGCCACCACGGCCAGCATCTGGGGATCGAGACCGTAATCCTTTTCCCCCATCAGCCCTTCGCCGGACAGCTTCAGCAGAACACGGCGAAAGACGGGAGCGGCGGACATTCGTTGGGTCTCTTGGCTCAAGCGGTTTGCATCACCGCCGGGCCGGCGCGGCTCGGCGGCGCGATCAGGATTGTCGGCGGCGCATCATACACCAAGGAAACGCACCCGCCACCCTGCCCGGCCGTGGCCAGGCAGGGGCTTTTTCACATCCGATCTCAGGCCCGGAGCTGGGCGGCGACCTCGGCGGCGAAGTCGTCGGCCTTCTTCTCGATGCCCTCGCCCAGGGCGAAGCGCACGAAACCGACCAGCTTGATCGGCGCGCCGGCGTCCTTGGCGGCGTTTTCCACAACCTTGCCGACCTTGGTCTCGCCGTCGACGACGAAGACCTGCTCGGAGAGCACGACCTCCTCGTAGAACTTGCGCAGGCGGCCCTCGACCATCTTGGCGATCACTTCCGGCGGCCGGCCGGAGGCCTTTGCCTGGTCCTCGAGCACGGTGCGCTCGCGCGCCACGGCGGCCGGGTCGAGATCGGCGGTGCTGACCGATTGCGGGTTGGTGGCCGCCACATGCATGGCGATCTGCTTGCCCAGCGCCGCCAGCTTGGCGGCGTCGCCGGCCGATTCCAGCGCCACCAGCACGCCGATCTTGCCGGCGTTGGGCGCTACCGCGTTATGGATGTAGCTGGCGACCACGCCCTGCGGCACGGCAAGCTGCTTCACACGGCGCAGCGACATGTTCTCGCCGATGGTGGCGACCAGGTGGGTCAGCTCTTCCTGCGCATTGCGGCCGGTTTCCGGATACTTGGCCGCCTGCAGCGCCTCCAGGCTGTCGCCCGCCTGCAGCGCCAGCTTCGCGACCGTGCCGGCATAGGCCTGGAACTGGGCGTTGCGGGCCACGAAATCGGTCTCGGCGTTGACCTCGACGATGGCGGCCTTGTTGCCCTCGCTGGCGACGGCGACCAGGCCTTCGGCAGCGACCCTGCCGGCCTTCTTGGCGGCCGCCGATAGGCCCTTCTTGCGCAGCCAGTCGATCGCCTGCTCCAGGTCGCCGCCGGTCTCGGTCAGCGCCTTCTTGCAGTCCATCATGCCGGCGCCGGATTTCTCGCGCAGTTCCTTCACAAGCGCCGCGGTGATCTCAGCCATGGCGGTGTCCTCTCTGATGTCGTTTCGGAAGGCCCGCGCATGGGGCGGCGGGACAAGGCGACGCCGCTTCGACTGCGAAGCGGCGTCGGCTGAAAAAATCAGGCCGTGGCGGCCTCCGCCGGGGCCTCGACCTCGGCTTCCGGCACGGCCTCGACCAGCGGCTCGGCCTGGGCGCCCAGATCGACGCCGGCGGAGCCCATCGACTTCTGGATGCCCTCGAGCACCGAACCGGAGATCAGTTCCAGATAGAGCGAGATGGCGCGGATGGCGTCATCGTTGCCCGGGATCGGGAAGGCGATGCCTTCGGGATCGGAATTGCTGTCCACCACCGCGGCGACGGGAATGCCGAGCTTGCGCGCCTCGAGGATGGCGATGTCTTCCTTCACCGTGTCGATGACGAACAGCATGTCCGGCACGCCGCCCATTTCCTTGATGCCGCCCATGGCGCGCTCGAGCTTGTCGCGCTCGCGGCTGAGCTGCAGGGTTTCCTTCTTGGTCAGGCCGATCAGGTCGCCGCCCAGCTTCTCGTCCAGCTCGCGCAGGCGCTTGATCGAGACCGAGATGGTCTGCCAGTTGGTCAGCATGCCGCCCAGCCAGCGATGGTTGACGTAGTACTGACCGCAGCGCCTGGCCGCCTCGGCGACCAGGTCGGAAGCCTGGCTCTTGGTGCCGACGAACAGCACGCGGCCGTTCTGGGCCACGATGTCGCGCACCGCTTCCATGGCGCGATGCAGCAGCGGCACGGACTTGGTCAGGTCGATGATGTGAACCCCGTTGCGCACCCCGAACAGGTACGGCTTCATCTTGGGATTCCAGCGGCGGGTGTGGTGGCCGAAATGCACGCCCGCTTCCAGAAGCTGGCGCATGGTAAACGACGGCATCGCCATGATGCGTTTGTCCTTTCTCCGGTTGTGCCTCCGCGGGATTGGTCCGGAACGTCCGGACACCGGAACGACCGCCGGGATTTCTCCCCTTTGGTCGCAGACCCGCGTGCGAAGTGGGCGTGGTTGTACGGGCTTCGGCTTGGGATGGCAAGGATAAAATGTCTGCCTCCCAACGTTAAGTATGGAATATAATTAATTGAATTAAATAGATAAACGAATTATCGCTTTGCCCCTTCTGCCGCCCGAGACCACGCCCGATGCCGCCCGCCTGCTGGCGACGCGCGGCGTGCGGGCCTTTGGCGACGGGCTGGCCAGCCTGCTGCTGCCGGTCTATCTCAGCCTGCTCGGCTACGACGCCATCGAGATCGGCGCGCTGGCGACCGCCGCGCTGCTGGGCTCGGCGGCGCTGGTATGGCTGTCAGGCCTGATCGCGCACCGGCTGGGGGTGCGCCGCCTCCTGCTGGCCGCCACCGTCCTGCCGCTGGTCACCGGGCTGGGCTTCGCCACCCAGACCGAGTTCTGGCCACTGCTGCTGATCGCCACGGTGGGCACGCTGACGCCGACGGCCGGCGATGTCAGCCTGTTCCTGCCGCTGGAACAGTCTGCTCTGGCCGGCGCCACCTCCGCCCGCCATCGCACCGCGCTATTCGCCCGCTACAGCATCGCCGGCAGCCTGATGGCGGCGCTGGGGTCACTGGCGATCGGCCTGCCGCAACTGGCCGCCGAGGGCTTCGGCGTCGCAGCGATCGAGGCGTTGCGCTGGATGTTCGTGCTCTATGCCGGGCTCGGATTGGTCTGCGCCGCCCTCTATGCCGGGCTGCAGAAGCCGGTCGCCACCACCAGCCCGCCGCGCCCGCTGGGCCCCTCGCGCGGCATCGTCCACCGGCTGACCGCCCTCTTCGCCGTCGACGCCTTCGGCAGCGGCTTCTTCGTGCAGTCGCTGTTCGCGCTGTGGCTGCTCGACCGCTTCGGCCTGCAGCCTGCGACCGTCGGCGCCATCTTCTTCTGGGCCGGGCTGGCCAGTGCGGCAAGCTTCCTCGCCGCCGTCGCCCTGTCGCGGCGCATCGGGCTGATCAACACCATGGTCTTCACCCATATCCCGGCCAATCTGTGCCTGATTGCCCTGCCCTTCGCCCCGACCCTGGAGATCGCGGTGGCGCTGATCGTGGTGCGCGCGCTGCTGTCGCAGATGGACGTGCCGGCCCGCACCTCCTACGTCATGGCGGTGGTGACGCCGGAAGAGCGGCCGGCGGCGGCCGCCTTCACCAACATCCCGCGCAGCCTGGCGACGGCCATCGCCCCGGTACTGTCGGGATGGATGCTGAGCCTGAGCGGTTTCGGCTGGCCGCTGATCCTGGGCGGCGCCATCAAGCTCGCCTACGATGCCGGCCTGCTGGCGATGTTCCGGAAAGTGAAGCCGCCGGAAGAAAGCTAGATTTCCTCGACCGCCATCACGCCCGGCAGGTCGGCCAGTTTCTGGCGCACCGAGGGCGGCACGTTGAAGCCGCCGGGCAGCGCCACCTCGACCTCGTGGTCGTCCAGTTCCAGCGCCAAGGTGATGCGACCCCTCCCCCTGAGGCTGGCGATCAGCTCGTGCATTGGCTTCACCGCCTCTTCATCCCGCATCACCACGCGCAGGCCGGCGGCGGTGTTGGACAGGGCCTTGTCGAGATCCTCGATCGCCTGCCCGGTGAGCTTGACCTGGTCGCCATCCATCCGGGCATCCGCCCTGATCAGCACCGCGCTGCCCGACTGCAGCAGATCGCGGCGCGAGGACAGCAGTTCGGAGAAGACCATCACCTCGAACGAGCCGCTCTGGTCGGAGAGCTGCACGAAGGCAAAACGGTTGCCGCGCGCGGAGGTGCGCTCCTGGCGGTCCACCACCGTGCCCGCCAGGGCCACCCGCGCCTGGCCGTTGCCGCCGATCAGGGCGGGCAACTCGGCCGCCTTCACCACGCCCAGCCGGCCCAGGCTCTTGCCGAACGCCTCCAGCGGGTGCGAGGAGAAATAGAAACCCATGGCCTCGAATTCGTTCTGCAGCTTCTCCATCGTGCCCCAGTCGCGCACGGCCGGCAGCTTGGGCTTGGGCGCCGCGGCGGCATTGCCGAACAGGCTGCTCTGGTTGCTGGCGCGTTCCTCGGCGGCGGCGCCGGCCAGCTTGATCAGCATTTCCACGGCCTGGAAGGTCTGCTGCCGGTTGGGATTGAGCCCGTCCAGCGCGCCGGTGCGGATCAGGCTTTCCAGCATGCGCTTGTTCAGGATCTGGTTGTTCAGCCGCTGCGCCAGGTCGAACAGGTCCTTGTAGGGCCCGTTGCGGTCGCGCTCGGCGCAGAGTTCGCTCATGGCGGCGCGGCCGACATTGCGCACCGCCGCCAACGCGTAGCGGATCGCCTGCTTACCGTCGGGCGTGGTCTCGACCGAGAACACCTCGCGCGACTTGTTGATGTCCGGCCCCAGCAGCGGAATGCCCTGGCGCTGCAGCTCGCGGCGGAACACCGAGAGCTTGTCGGTGTTGCCCATGTCGAGCGTCATCGAGGCGGCGAAGAACTCGACCGGGTAGTTGGCCTTCAGATAGGCGGTCTGGTAGGCCACCATGGCATAGGGCGCGGAGTGGCACTTGTTGAAGCCGTAGCCGGCAAATTTGTTGACGCGCTCGAAGATCATCGCCGCCTGCGGCGGCGCCACCTTGCGCTCGACCGCGCCCTCGATGAACGCGGCGCGCTGGGCGTCCATCTCCGCCTGGATCTTCTTGCCCATGGCGCGGCGCAGCAAGTCGGCGCCGCCCAGGCTGTAGCCCGACAGCACCTGGGCGATCTGCATCACCTGCTCCTGGTAGACCATGACGCCGAAGGTCTCCTCCAGGATCGGCTTCAGGCTGGGATGCAGGTAGTCGGGCTCCTCCTCGCCGTTCTTCACGGCGATGTATTTGGGGATGTCGTCCATCGGGCCGGGGCGATAGAGCGCCACCAGCGCGATCACGTCCTCGAAGCGGTTGGGCCGAAGCTTGCGCAGTGTGTCGCGCATGCCGCTACCTTCAAGCTGGAACACGCCGGTGGCATCGCCGCGCGTCAGCATCTCGAAGGTCCTGGCATCGTCGAGCGGGATCTTGCGCAGATCGACCTTGATGCCGCGCTGGGCGATGAGCTGCACGGCGTTTTCCAGCACCGTCAGCGTCTTCAGGCCCAGGAAGTCGAACTTCACCAGCCCGGCCAGCTCGACGTATTTCATGTTGAACTGCGTCGCCGGCATGGACGAGCGCGGATCGCGATGCAGCGCCACCAGTTCCTCCAGCGGCCGGTCGCCGATGACGATGCCGGCGGCATGGGTCGAGGCGTGGCGGTAGAGGCCCTCCAGCCTCAGCGCGATATCGACCAGCTTCCTGATCTGCTCGTCGCTTTCGATCTGCTGCTGCAGCAGCGGTTCGGTGTCGATCGCCTGCGCCAGGGTCACCGGCTTGGCGGGATTGTTGGGCACCAGCTTGCAGATGCGGTCGACCTGGCCGTACGGCATGCCCAGCACGCGGCCGACGTCGCGCAGCACGGCGCGGGCCTGCAGCTTGCCGAAGGTGATGATCTGGGCGACGCGGTCGGCGCCGTACTCGCTCTGCACGTAGCTAATGACCCGGTCGCGCTTGTCCTGGCAGAAGTCGATGTCGAAGTCGGGCATCGACACGCGCTCGGGATTGAGGAAACGCTCGAACAGCAGGCCCCAGCGCAGCGGATCGAGATCGGTGATGCCCAGCGACCAGGCGACGGCCGAGCCCGCGCCGGAGCCGCGGCCGGGACCGACCGGAATGTCCTGCGCCTTGGCCCACTGGATGAAGTCGGCGACGATCAGGAAGTAGCCGGAGAATCCCATGCGGTCGATCATCGCCAGCTCGTAATCGACGCGCTCGCGATACTTCTCCTCCGGAATGTCGGGCGAGGTGTAGCCCTCCTTCATCAGCCGGTCCATGCCTGCCGTGGCCAGGTCGCGCAGCGCCTGCGCCTCGGTACGGCCGGCCAGCTTGGTGTAGGCCGGCAGGATCGGCTTGCGCATCTCGGGCATGAAGGCGCAGCGGCGCGCGATCACCACCGTGTTGGCGACGGCTTCCGGCAGATCGGCAAAGGCGGCCTGCATCTCCGCCGCCGACTTGAAATAGTGCTCCGGCGTCAGGCGGCGGCGATTGGGATCGGCGACATGCACGCCGTCGGCGATGCACAGCAGGATATCGTGCGCCTCGTGCATCCCACGGTCGGCGAACTGGGCGTCGTTGGTGGCGACGATGGGAATGTCGAGCCCGTAGGCGAGGTCGAGCAGCATCGCCTCCGACCGGCGCTCGCTCTCCATGCCGTGGCGCTGAATCTCGATGTAGAGACGGCCGGGAAACAGCTCCGCCAGTTTCTGCACATGCGCCCGGGCCAGATCGCCCTGGCTCTCGCCGGCCAGCCGGTTCAGCGTCGATCCCGGTGCGCCGGCGAGACAGATCAGGCCCTCGGTATGGCCGGCCAGCGCCACCATGGAAATCTGCGCCGGCTCGCCGGGCGCCGGCGACAGCCAGGCAGCGGAGACCAGGTGCATGAGATTGCGATAGCCGGTCTCGTCCTGCACCAGCAGCAGCAGGAAATCGGGCCCCTGCATGCGGGAGGCGGCGCCGAATCCGCCCTCCTCCTCGCGTCGGATGCCCAGGTCGCAGCCGATGACCGGCTGCACGCCGGCCTTGCTGGCGGCCTGCGAGAATTCCAGGGCGCCGAAGAGATTGTTGCGGTCGGAGATGGCGACGGCCGGCATGCCGTGCCCGACCGCCAGCCCGACCAGCTTGTCGATCTTGATCGCGCCTTCCGACAGCGAATAGGCCGACCGTACGCGCAGATGGATGAAGGTCTCGCTCATGGGCGGGACCGACGATGCCACGGCAGCCTGTGGAAAGTCGCCGTCAATCCTGGCTCAGCACGCCATCGCGCAGGCGCACGATGCGGTCCATGCGGGCGGCCAGCTCGGGATTGTGGGTGGCGACCAGGGCGGCGATGCCGGTACCGCGTACCAGGGTCACCAGCGCGGTGAAGACCCGCTCGGCGGTCTGCTGGTCGAGATTGCCGGTCGGCTCGTCGGCCAGCAGCAGGCGCGGCACGTTGGCGACGGCGCGGGCGATGGCGACGCGCTGCTGCTCGCCGCCGGAGAGCTTGCCCGGCCGGTGATCGGCCCGCTCCTGCAGCCCCACCATCTTCAGCAACTGCTCGCCCCGTTCGCGCGCTTCCGCCTTGCTGAGCCCGTTGAGAAGCTGCGGCAGCATCACGTTCTCCAGGGCCGAGAACTCGGCCAGTAGATGGTGATGTTGGTAGACGAAACCGATGGTCTTGCGCCGCATCTCGGTACGGCCGCCATCGTCGAGGTCGTTGCAGCGGATGCCGTTGAGCCGGATCTCGCCGCCGTCGGGCCGCTCCAGCAGCCCGGCGATGTGCAGCAGCGTCGACTTGCCCGCGCCGGACTGGCCGACCAGAGCCACGATCTGGCCCGGCTGCAGTTCCAGATCGACGCCCTTCAGCACTTCCAGCGTGCGGTCGCCCTGGTGGAAGGTGCGCACGATGCGGTCCAGCGCCAGCACCGGCCCGTTGGTGTTCTCGGTCATGGTCTCACTCATAGCGCAGCACCTCGGCCGGTTCGAGGGCGGCGGCGCGGAAGGCGACATAGGCGGCCGCCGCCAGCGACAGCACGACGGCGATGATCAGCACCCAGGCGACCTCGCCAGCGCTGACGATCGCCGGCAGCCGAGCGAAGAAGGCGAAAGTGTCGCCGCCGATGCCGATCGACTGCAGCCCGCCGAAAATGGCACGGACGGTCGCGGCGTTCAGGGCCAGCAGCAGGCCGATGGCGCCGCCAATGGCGGTGCCGGCCAGGCCGACGAAGCCACCCGCCATCAGAAAGATACGCAAGATGCCGCCGCGCCCGGCGCCCATGGTGCGCAGGATGGCGATGCTGCGCGCCTTCGATCGCACCAGCATGGTGAAGCTCGCCACCACGTTCAGCGCCGCCACCAGCACGATCAGGGTCAGGATGAAGAACATCACCGCCCGCTCGACCTCCAGCGCGCCGACGAAGGCGGCGTTGCGCTGGCGCCAGTCGGTGACCCTGTAGCCCTCGCCCAGCGCGGCGCGGATGGCGGCCGCGACCTCGGGCGCGTCGCGCGGTTCGGCGGTCAGCACGTCGATGGAGGTGACTTCGTTCGGTTCCAGTTCGAAGAAATACTGCGCCTCGTCCAGCGGCATGAAAACGTAGCTGGAATCGATCTCGGCCATGCCGATGCTGAAGCTGCCGGCCAAGTCGAAATCGCCGGTGACGGGTTCGATCGGCCGGTCGCCGCCGCCGCGCGGCAGCAGCAGCGTCAGGTAATCGTCCATGCCCGCCGCCAGTTGCCGGCGCAGCCGCTCGCCCAGGATCAGCCCGCCCTCCTCGAACCGCGCCAGGCCGCCGGTCACCAGCCCGTTGACCAGATTGTCGCGCCGCTCCAGGTCCTGCAGGCGCAGGCCGCGCACCAGGGCGCCCTGGGCATTGCCGCGGTTGGTGATCATCACCTCGCCCTCGACCACCGGCACCGCCGCAGTCACGCCGGGCACCGTCCTGATCCGCGCCACGATCGCGTCGAAATCCGGCAGGTTGCCGTCGGCGGCGTTGACCACGACATGGCCATTCAGCCCCAGGATGCGGCCATAGAGCTCGCTGCGGAAACCACTCATCACCGACAGGGTGACGATCAGCACCCCGACCCCCAGCGCGATGCCGACCAGCGAGATGACGGCGATGACCGAAATGAACCCGTCGCGATGGCGCGCGCGCAGCAGCCGCCACGCCACCAGCCATTCGAGGGAGAGCTGCGACAGCGCCGGCATCGCTCAGGCGTCCTTCAGCGCGTCGATCGGATCGAGCCGGCCGGCGCGCCAGGCGGGATAGAGCCCGGCCAGCAGCGACAGGATCAGCGACATGGCGACGATGGCGATAACGTCGCCGACGCCGATCACCGAGGGCATCTCGGTCAGCAAATAGAGCTTGGCCGAGAACAACTCCACCCCCAGCAGGCTCTGCAGCCACTGGCGGATGGTCTCGATATTGGCGCTGAACAGCACGCCGATTATGGTGCCGGCCAGGGTGCCGATGCCGCCCACGATCAGCCCGGCGATGACGAAGACGCGGTTGATGGTGGCGCGGCTGGCGCCGATGGTGCGCAGGATGCCGATCTCGGCCGACTTGGTCTTCACCAGGATGAACAGGCTGGAAACGATGTTGAAGGCGGCGACGACGACGATCAGCGCCAGGATCAGGAACAGCACGCTGGCCTGGGTGCGCACGACGGAGAAATATCCCTGGTTGGAGCGCTCCCAGTTCACCACCACGCCGTAGCTGCTGGCCCGGTCCACCATCGCCCGCTCGACCTGCGCCAGGGAGGCGTCGCCGGCGGTGCGCACCTCGATCTGGGTGATGCGGTCGGGAAAGCCGAACAGCGCCTGCGCCGCCTCCAGCGGCATGAAGACGAAGCGGGTATCGTATTCGTACATGCCAAGCTCGAAGGAGCCGACGATGGTCAGGCGCGCGGTGCGCGGCAGCAGGCCCAGCGGCGTGGCGATGGTCTGCGAGGAGATCATGGTCAGATCGTCGCCGACCTTCAGCCCCAGCACGTCGAGCAGCCCCTGCCCGACCACGATGCTGCGCCGGCCGGTGAAATCCTTCAGGTCGCCGCCCGTCATGTGTCCGGCGATGAAATCGCGTCGCGCCAGATCCTCGGCGGCGATGCCGCGCGCCAGGATGCCCTGGGTCTTGGCGCCGGAGGTGGCGATGCCCTGGCCTTCGAGGATCGGGGTGACGCCGACCACGCCCGGAATCTGCCGCAGCGCCTCGACCTTGGGCCCGTATTCGGCAATGCCCTGGTCGCCCGACAGCACCGCCAACCGGCCGTTCAAGGTCAGGATGCGGCCCAGCAGCTCCTGCTGGAAGCCGCCCATCACCGACATCACCACGATCAGGGTGGCGACGCCCAGCGCGATGCCGACCAGCGAGAAGCCGGCGATCAGCGACAGCGTCCCTTCCTCGCGCCGCGCCCCCAGATAGCGCAGCGCCAGCATCCATTCGACGGCGGCAGGCCGCATCCTGGCTCCTTCAGCCGCCGAAGCGTGCGATCACGTCTTCCAGCGGAATTTCCTCGCGCGCGCCGGTGGCGCGGTTCTTGATCTCGGCCTTGCCCGAGGCCAGCCCGCGCGGCCCGACGATGACCTGCCAGGGCAGGCCGATCAGGTCCATGTCGGCGAACTTGCCGCCCGGCCGCAGGTCGCGGTCGTCGTACAGCACCTCGACGCCGGCCGCCTGCAGCGCGCCGTACAGTTTGGCGCAAGCGGCATCGACCGCGCCGTCCCCGGCCTTCAGGTTGACCAGCCCGACCGTGAACGGCGCGACGGATTGGGGCCAGATGATTCCGGCATCATCATGGCTGGCTTCGATGATGGCGCCGACCAGCCGCGACACGCCGATGCCGTAGGAACCCATCTCGATGGTGAGGCTCTCGCCGCCCGGACCGGCGACGACGGCGTTCATCGGCTTGGAATACTTGGTGCCGAAATAGAAGATATGACCGACCTCGATGCCGCGGGCGGAGATGCGCTTGGCTTCCGGCACCTCCTGCTCGAACCGCGCCGGCTCGTGCTTCTCGTCGGTGGCGGCGTAGTGGCTGGTCCATTCGCCGATCAGCGGCGTCAGGTCGGCGTCGTAATCGACGTCGCGGCCCAGTATGTCGAGATCGACCAGGTCGCGATGGCAGAACACCTGGCTCTCGCCGGTATCGGCCAGGATGATGAATTCGTGGCTGTGGTCGCCGCCGATCGGGCCGGTATCGGCGCGCATCGGGATCGCCTTCAGCCCCATGCGGGCGAAGGTGCGCAGATAGGCCACGAACATCCTGTTGTAGGAGCGGATGGCGCCGTCGCGGTCGAGGTCGAAGGAATAATTGTCCTTCATCAGGAACTCGCGCCCGCGCATGACGCCAAAGCGCGGCCGCACCTCGTCGCGGAACTTCCACTGGATGTGATAGAGGTTCTTGGGCAGGTCGCGATAGGTCTTGATCGACTGGCGCACGATGTCGGTGATCAGCTCCTCGTTGGTCGGCCCGTAGAGCATCTCCCGCTCGTGCCGGTCCTTGAGGCGCAACATCTCCTGGCCGTAATCGTCGTAGCGGCCGCTTTCGCGCCACAGCTCGGCCGACTGGATGGTCGGCATCAGCAGTTCCTGCGCCCCGGCGCGATCCTGCTCCTCGCGCACGATCTGCTCGACCTTCCGCAGCACGCGATGGCCCAGCGGCAGCCAGGAATAGATGCCGGCGGCGGCCTGGCGGACCATGCCCGCCCGCAGCATCAGCCGGTGCGAGACGATCTGCGCCTCGGAGGGGTTCTCCTTGAGCGTGGGCAGGAAATACTGGCTGAGACGCATGGCAGACCCGGACGATCCTGTTGAAAACGCCGCCAAAACCGGCGTGCGGCGAGACTTTAGGCAAGGGTGGTGGCAAAGGCAAATTCGCAAAGCCCGGCTTGGCTGTCCACAGGCACCGGCCGCAGAATGCGGCCGGGGACATAGACTTCGGGGACCGATGCTGGAGCGTCTGTTCAAGCTGAGCGAGAACGGCACCAATGTCAGGACCGAGCTGCTGGCCGGCCTGACCACCTTTCTCACCATGGCGTATATCGCCTTCGTCAATCCGCAGATCCTGTCCGTCACCGGCATGGACCTGGGGGCCGTGTTCGTCGCTACCTGCCTGGCGGCCGCCTTCGGCAGCATCTTCATGGGCCTGTTCGCCAACTACCCGATCGCGCTGGCGCCGGGCATGGGGCTGAACGCCTATTTCGCCTTCACCGTGGTGAAGCAGATGGGCTTCTCCTGGCAGGTGGCGCTGGGCGCGGTGTTCGTCTCCGGCGCCCTGTTCTTCATCCTGAGCGTGCTGCCGGTGCGCGAATACATCATCAACGCCATCCCGCGGTCGCTGAAAATGGCGATCTCCGCCGGCATCGGCCTGTTCCTGGGCCTCATGGCCCTGCAGTCGGCCGGCATCGTGGTCGACCATCCGGTCACCCTGGTCACCGCCGGCGACCTGACCAGGGGACCGGCTATCCTGGCGGCACTCGGCTTCGTGCTGATGGTGGCGCTGGACCGCTACGGGCTGCGCGGCGGCATCATGATCAGCGTAGTGGCAGTCACGCTCGCCTCGATCGCGCTGGGCTACAGCGAGTTCGAGGGCATCGCCGCCCTGCCGCCCGATCCCTCGCCGGTGCTGCTGCAGCTTGACATCGTAGGCGCGCTGGATGTGGGGCTGATCACCATCATCTTCGCCTTCCTGTTCGTCGACATGTTCGAAAATTCCGGCACGCTAGTCGGCATCGCCCATCGCGCCGGCATGCTCGACAAGGACGGCAAGATGCCGCGCCTGGGCCGCGCTCTGATCGTCGTTTCCTCCGCCGCGATGGCCGGCGCCGGGCTCGGCACCTCGACCACCACCAGCTATATCGAGAGCGCCGCGGGCATCAAGGTCGGCGGCCGCACCGGGCTGACCGCCGTCGTCGTCGGCCTGCTGTTCCTGCTGATGCTGTTCTTCTCGCCACTGGCCAAGTCGGTGCCCGCTTTCGCCATAGCGCCCGCCCTGCTGTTCGTGGCCTGCATGATGGCGCGCGGCCTGACGGAGGTGGACTGGGAGGACCCGACCGAATATGCGCCGGCGGTGGTGACGGCCATCGCCATGCCGCTGACCTACTCGATCGCCGAGGGCATCGCCTTCGGCTTCATCGCCTATGCCGCCATCAAGGTGGCTGCCGGACGCTTCGGCGAACTGCACCCCGCGGTCGCCATTCTCGCCGTTCTGTTCGTCCTGAAGTTCGCGCTGATCTAAAGGACAGATCGTTTCGCCGCTTGTGCAAGTGCAGCAAGGATGCTTCGCCCGGGCGGCGAAAAACGACACGGAACGGCAAAAGTCCGTTTGCCACGCCATATCGGAATGGATATAGTGCGAAAAAAGAGGGGCCGCGAAAGCGGCCCGAGTTTAGGGAGGAAACGCCGAATAGGCGAAACGGGAAAAATCCCGTGCATCAAAGCTATCTATTGCGGTGCAGCAAGGCAAGTCGGTTTCAAAGCCGGGTTGCCTATTTTTTTGCCTAAACTACAACCTGTGGCCGTTACGGCATAAATTGCCCGCTTTTTAGGCTGAATTTGTGCCCTGCTACCGCCAGTCCCGGAAACTGAACAGTTCAAAATAGGTGACGACAAAATAGCCGGCCCAGACCACGGCCGCGATCAGGGTCGTCCACAGCGCCTTGCGCCACAGGTCCGGCTTCTCCGGCGCGCTGGTGGCATGGCCGGGCTCCGGGTTCTCCGGAATCTTCACGCCCCAGGGCAGCACGGCAAAGAGCACGACCCACCAAATAACGAAATAGACCGCGATCCCTGTTACCACCGACATAGGCGCCCCTCCTCTTTTCGTTGTCTAGCGCCTCAGGGGCGGGTTTGGACGGCGTCAAATCCGCACAATCTGTACGTCGGTCACTGGCCGCTTGCCCAGCCGGGCCTTGAATACCCGCCGCACCGCCTGGCTGGCCAGCAGGCCGGCCCCCTCGTCGTCCCGGATACGCTCCTTCTCGAACACCTTGGCGACCGCCTCGACGGCCTCGCCCTGCGCCTCGTCCAGATCCTCGCCCTCGGGCAGGCCATGGACGGAAAGCCGTGGCGCGGCCAGCAGCCGGCCGCCGGCATCGACCACCAGGGTGACGGTCGCCGCGCCGTTGAAGATCATCTGCTTGCGCGGGCGCAGGCTGACGGTGTTGAGCGTGATCAACCGCGTGCCGTCCAGCCCCAGCCGCCCGGTCGGCACGTGATCGACGATCCCCACCGGACCGGGCGACAGGCGCACCAGGGTACCGTTGGGCGCCAGAATGGCTTCCGGCACCTGCACGGTGCGGGCCAGCCGGGCGTGCTCCTCCAGATGCCGCAATTCGCCATGCACCGGGATCGCCACTTTCGGCCGCACCCACTGGTAGAGGCGGGTCAGCTCGTCCCGCGCCGGATGGCCCGAGACGTGGACGAAAGCGTCCCGCTCGGTCAGCACCTCCACGCCCAGCGCTACCAGCCGGTTGTGCAGGCGGCCGATCGACTTCTCGTTGCCGGGAATGATGCGCGAGGAGAACACCACCGTATCGCCGCGCTCCAGATGCAAGGTGGGATGCTCGTCATAGGCCAGCCGGTGCATGGCCGCCCCGTTCTCGCCCTGGCTGCCGGTGCAGATCATCAGCACCTTCTCGCGCGGCAGCCACGCCGCCTCCTTCTCGTCGATGGTGCGCGGCATGGCGGCGAGATAGCCGTTCTCCCGCGCCGCCTCGACCATGCGGTTCAGCGCCCGTCCCACCAGCACCGGATGGCGGCCATTGGCGTCGGCGGCATGGGCGATGCTTTCGACCCGCGCCAGGTTGGAGGCGAAGCAGGTCACCGCCACGCGCTGGTGGCAGTTTCCGATCAGCTCGGTCAACGCCTGGCGCACGTCGGCTTCCGATCCCGCCTCGCCCGGCACGAAGACGTTGGTCGAGTCGCAGACCATGGCCAGTACACCGTCGTCGCCCAACTGACGCAGCGCCGCCTCGTCGGTGACCTCGCCCAGCAGCGGCTCGGGGTCGATCTTCCAGTCGCCGGTATGCAGGATGGTGCCGGCCGGGGTGCGGATCGCCACCGCGTTCGGCTCGGGGATCGAATGCGTCATGGTGATCAGCTCAAGCTCGAACGGGCCGAGCGTGAACTTGCCGCCCAGCGGCACTTCGGTGATGGGAGCGTCGTAGGCCAGGCCGGCATCGACCAGCTTGCGCCGCAGCACCGAGGCGGCGAAGGGCGTGGCATAGATCGGACAGCGCAGTTGCGGCCACAGATGCGCCACCGCGCCCAGGTGATCCTCGTGCGCATGCGTCAGGACCACCGCCAGCAGCCTGTCGCGCCGTTCGACGATGAAGGCGGGATCGGGCATCACCACGTCGACGCCCGGCACCTGCTCGTCGCCGAAGCTGATGCCCAGGTCGAGCATCAGCCACTGGTCGTCCCAGGCGTAGAGGTTGAGATTCATGCCGATCTCGCCCGCCCCACCCAGGGCGAGAAACAGCAATTCGCCGCTCGCCTGCGGCTCAGGCATCGGGCCGGTTCCGCCGCCAGATTTCCAGCAGGCCGCGCAGGATCAGGTCGGGCACGGTGTCGTCGATCACGTCGGTGGCCTCCAAGAACAGCGGCGCCAGGCCGCCGGTGGCGATCACCTTCATCGGCTCTCCGTGCTCGGCCTTGATCATCGTCACCAGCTTCTCGATCAGCCCGACATAGCCCCAGAAAATGCCCGACTGCATGGCCGGGACCGTCGCCTTGCCGATCACCTTCTCGGTCTTCTCGACCTTGATGCGCGGCAGGCGGGCGGTCATCAGGTAGAACGCCTCGATCGAGAGCTGAATTCCCGGCGCCAGCACGCCGCCGATGAAATTGCCGTCGCGGTCGACGATGTCGAAGGTGGTGGCACTGCCGAAATCGATCGAGATCAGCGGCCCGCCGAACTGCTTGTGGCCGGCGACGGCGGCGACGATGCGGTCGGCGCCGGCATCCTGCGGCCGCTCCAGCAGCACCTTCATGCCGAGATCGACGTTGGGCTCGCCCACCACCAGTGGCTCGACGTCGAAGTAGCTCTGGCACAGCAGGCGCAGGTTGAACAGCGCCTGCGGCACGACGGTGGCGATAATGGCGCCGCGCACGTCTTTGGGCTCGACGCCCTTCAGTTTCATGAGCTGGGTCAGCGACACGGCGTATTCGTCGGCAGTGCGGTTGTGCTGCGTCTGCAGCCGCCATTCGCCGATGACCTCGTCGCCCTTGAACACGGCGAACTTGGAATTGGTATTGCCGACGTCGATCACCAGCAGCATGGCCGCCCTCCCGCCCGAACTCTCCAAATATTTAAAAATAGAGCGGATTCACATGGTTCGATGGAAAGCCGAAGCGCTTCCATCGAACCATGATCCGCTCTATGCGGCGGCGGGAAAGATTTCGCCCGCCGTTACCCGTGTGGTGCGCCCGTCAGCCCCTTCGAGGATCAGGGCGCCGGTCTCGTCCAGATGCGCGAAACGGCCACTCAGCACCTCGCGCCCGGTCTTGACCTCGATCATCTGCCCGATATTGCCGGCCTGCGCCACCCAGGCGTCGCGCACGGCCGCGAAACCCTGCTGGCGCCAGCGCCCGACCCAACGCGCCAGCGCCTCGCAGTAGGATTCCAGCACCGGCTCCAGCCGCCCCTCGCCGCCCAGCGCCGCCAGGCTGGTCACGGGATAGGGCGTCTCGCCCGGCGCCGGCCGCCAGCCGACATTGATGCCGGTGCCGATCACCACCTGCGACACCAGCCCGCTCCCACCGACGGCCGATTCGAGCAGAATGCCGGAGATCTTGGCGCCGTCGATCTGCACGTCGTTGGGCCATTTGAAGCCGATCCGCCGGCCCGCCGGGATATGGGCCGCCACCGCATCGCCCACCGCCAGCGCGGTGACGAAGCTGAGCTGGGCGGCAACTTCGGCGGAAGTTTCGGGCCGGATCAGGATCGAGCTGTAGAGATTGCCCTCGGGCGACTGCCAGATGCGCCCGCGCCGGCCGCGGCCGCTGACCTGCCGCCTGGCCCACACCACCAGCCCCTCGGCGGCGCCGCGATCGGCGCGCTGCATGGCCTCGTCGTTGGTGCTGCCAACCGTCTCGTAGGCGATCAGCGTCCAGCCCGCGGGCAGGCGCAGATCGGTGCGGGTGACGGGCTCGTCCATCTACCTGAACATCACCGCCGCGGCGATCCCGGCGGCATTGACGACCGGCCCGATGAACACCAGGAAGACGCTGAGCAGGATGGCCGAGGCCCCCATCACGATCGCCATGTCGCGGCCCAGCGGCCGGTCGAAGGTTTCGCTGGGCTGGTCGAAATAGGCGATCTTGATGATGCGCAGGTAGTAGAAGGCCGACACCACCGACGACACCACGCCGATCACCGCCGGAATCACCAGTCCGGCGTCGATGGCGGGCATGAAGATGTAGAGCTTGCCGAAGAAGCCGGCCAGCGGCGGGATGCCGGCCATGGAGAACATGAAGATCGCCAGCGCCAGCGCCATCAGCGGCTGGCTGCGTGAGAGACCGGCCAGGTCGCTGATCTCCTCGACCATGACGTTATGGCGGCGCATGGAGAGGATCACGGCGAAGGTGCCGAGGTTCATCACCATGTAGATGGCGACGTAGATCAGGATGCCGCGCACGCCATCCTCGGTGCCGGCCGCCAGGCCGAGCAGGATGTAGCCGACATGGCCGATGGAGGAATAGGCCATCAGCCGCTTGATGTTGGTCTGCACGATGGCGGCGAAGGCGCCCAGCAGCATGGAGGCGATCGACACCAGCACCACGACCTGCTGCCACTGCTGCAGCAGCTCGCGGAACGGGCCGACCATGACCGAGACGAACAGCGCGATGGCGGCGATCTTGGGCGCCACCGAGAACAGCGCCGTCACCGGCGTCGGCGCCCCTTCGTAGACGTCCGGGGTCCACATGTGGAACGGCACGGCCGAGACCTTGAAAGCCAGGCCGGCGATCACGAACACCAGGCCGACCACGGCGCCGACCGAGGGATCGCCGCCTTCGAACACGGTCGCCAGCCGCTCGAAGCTGGTGGTGCCGGCGAAGCCGTAGACCAGCGACGCGCCGTAGAGCAGCATGCCCGAGGACAGCGCGCCGAGGACGAAATACTTCAGGCCCGCCTCGGTCGAACGCACCGTGTCGCGCTGGAAGGCGGCGATGACGTAGAGCGCCAGCGACTGCAGCTCCAGGCCGAGATAGAGCGCGATCAGGTCGTTGGCCGACACCATCATCATCATGCCGACCGTGGCCAGCAGGATCAGGACCGGATACTCGAAGCGCCAGGCGTTCTCGCGCTGCATGTAGCTGCGCGACATGACGATGGCCAGCGCCGAGCCGGCCAGGATCAGCACCTTGCAGAAGACGCTGAAGGCGGAGCTGGCGAACTGGCCGCCCATGCCCGAGCCGGTCGGGGCCAGGAACAGCAGCACGGCGGCGCCGACCAGCGACGCGACGGCCAGCCAGGCGACGGTGGTTGCCGCCTCCTCCTTGCGCATCACGCCCAGGATCAGCAGCACCATGGCCGCGCCGGCCAGGAAGAGTTCGGGGACGATAACCGTCCAGTTTTCGAGCCCGGTCATGTCTCAGCGTCCCACGGCAAGGGCGGCGGTCCTGGCTCCGTCCAGCGCCGTCTGATAGTTGGCGATCAGCTTCTCGACCGATGGAGCGATCAGGTCGAGGAAAGAGGATGGATAGACGCCCATCCACAAGGTCATGGCGATCAGCGGCACGAAGATCGCCACCTCGCGCCAGTCCAGATCGAGGATCGACTTCAGGTCTTCCTTGGTCAGTTCGCCGAAGATCACCCGGCGATAGAGCCACAGCGAATAGGCCGCGCCCAGGATCAGGCCGGAGGTGGCGAACAGCGCCACCCAGGTATTGGCCTGGTAGGCGCCGATCAGCACCAGCATCTCGCCGACGAAGCCGGACAAGCCCGGCAGGCCGACCGAGGCCAGGGTGAAGATCATGAACACCACGGCGTATTTCGGCATGCGATGCACCAGCCCGCCGTAACGGGCGATCTCGCGGCTGTGGATGCGGTCGTAGACCACGCCGACGCAGAGGAACAGCGCGGCCGACACGATGCCGTGGCTGAGCATCTGGTAGATGGCGCCCTCGATGCCCTGGGTGTTGAAGGTGAAGATGCCGATGGTCACGAAGCCCATATGGGCGACCGACGAATAGGCGATCAGCTTCTTCATGTCTTCCTGCGCCAGCGCCACCAGCGAGGTGTAGACCACGGCGACGCAGCTCAGCACGAAGACCAGCGGCGCGAAATACTCCGACGCCAGCGGCATGATCGGCAGCGAGAAGCGCAGGAAGCCGTAGGCGCCCATCTTCAGCAGCACGCCGGCCAGGATGACCGAGCCCGCCGTCGGCGCCTCGACATGGGCATCGGGCAGCCAGGTATGGACCGGCCACATCGGCACCTTGACCGCGAAGGAGGCGAAGAAGGCCAGCCACAGCGGGATCTGCACCGCCAGCGGCAGGTCAAGCCCCATCACCGTCGGCAGGTCGGTGGTGCCGGCCTGGTAGTAGAGGTAGATGATGGCCAGCAGCATCAGCACCGAGCCGAGCAGCGTATAGAGGAAGAACTTGAAGGCGGCATAGACGCGCCGGGCGCCGCCCCAGACGCCGATGATGAGGAACATCGGGATCAGGACGCCTTCGAAGAAGATGTAGAACAGCACCAGGTCCAGCGCGCAGAACATGCCGACCATGAGCGTTTCCAGCACCAGGAACGCGATCATGTATTCCTTGACCCGGGTCTCGACCGCCTTCCACGACGCCAGCACGCAGATCGGCGTCAGGAAGGTGGAGAGCAGGACGAAGAACATCGAGATGCCGTCCACGCCCATGTGGTAGTTGATCCCGAATTCGGGGATCCAGGCCGCCTTCTCGACGAACTGGAAATCGGCCGAGCTGCGGTCGAACTCGATCCACAGGATCAGCGACACCGCAAAGGTGAACAGCGACACCCACAGCGCCGCCCAGCGCGCGTTGCGCGCCACCATCTCCTTGCGGCCGGTGATGCAGAAGATGATCGCCGCCCCCAGCAGGGGCAGGAAGGTGACCAGGGAAAGGAGCGGCCAGGTGCCCATTACCGGACTCCCCGCGCCACGAGGTAGAGGCTGACGAGCACCACGACCCCGATCAGCATGGCGAACGCGTAATGGTAGATGTAGCCGCTCTGCAGCCGGCCGACGAAGCGGGCAATGCCACGCGAGCCCTGAGCCAAACCGTCGGGCCCCAGCCCGTCGATGATGCCGCCGTCGCCCTTCTTCCACAGCACGTGACCCAGCCGCTTGGCCGGCCGCACGAACAGGAAGTCGTAAAGCTCGTCGAAGTACCATTTGTTGTAGAAGAAGCGATGGATCGGCCCGAAAGTCGCCACCGTCCTGGCCGGCAGGTCGGGCCGGCGGATGTAGAACAGCCAGGCCAGCGCGATGCCGGCGACGCCCACCACCAGCGGCGCCAGCTTCACCCATAGCGGCACGTCATGCGCGTGATGCAACGCGGGATGCTCGGGCAGCACCTTGATCGAATCGCGCCAGAACGCCTCCAGCTCGTGGCCGACGAACCATTCGTAGGCGACGAAGCCGGAGAACAGCGCGCCGATCGCCAGCACCACCAGCGGGATCATCATGCTGAGCGGCGATTCGTGGGCATGATCGTAGGTGTGGTGGTCGCCGCGATAGGTGCCGTGGAAGGTCAGGAACAGCAGGCGCCAGGAATAGAAGGCGGTCATCAGGGCGGCGGCAATGCCGAGCCAGAAGGCGAACATACCGACGCCGGTATGGGCGGCGAAGGCCGATTCCAGGATGATGTCCTTGGAATAGAAGCCGGCGAAGCCGAACACGCCGGGAATGCCGATGCCGGCCAGCGCCAGCGAGCCGATCCACATCAGCGTGTAGGTGTACGGAATCTTCTTCCACACCCCGCCCATGTTGCGCATGTCCTGCTCGTGGTGCAGGGCATGGATCACCGAGCCGGCGCCCAGGAACAGCAGCGCCTTGAAGAAGGCGTGGGTCATCAGATGGAACATGGCCGCCTGGTAGGCCGAGACGCCGGCGGCGAAGAACATGTAGCCGAGCTGGCTGCAGGTCGAATAGGCGATCACCCGCTTGATGTCGAACTGGGTCAGGCCGACCGTGGCGGCGAAGAACGCCGTCAGGCCGCCGACGATGGTCACCACCATCAGCGCCGTCGGCGCGTATTCGAACATCGGCGACAGGCGGCAGACCATGAACACGCCGGCGGTCACCATGGTGGCGGCATGGATCAAGGCCGAGACCGGGGTCGGGCCCTCCATGGCGTCCGGCAGCCAGGTGTGCAGCAGCAGCTGCGCCGACTTGCCCATGGCGCCGACGAACAGCAGCAGGCAGGCGGTGGTCAGCGCGTTCACCTCCATGCCGAGGAAGGTGAAGGTCATCGCCGCCTTCTCGGGCGTCGCGGCGAACACCTGGTCGAAGCCCACGGCGCCGAAGATCACGAAGGTCGCCATGATGCCCAGCGCGAAGCCGAAATCGCCGACCCGGTTGACCAGGAAGGCCTTGATGGCGGCGGCGTTGGCCGAGGGCTTGTCGTACCAGAAGCCGATCAGCAGGTAGGAGGCCAGGCCCACCCCTTCCCAGCCGAAGAACATCTGCACGAAGTTGTCGGCGGTGACCAGGCTCAGCATGAAGAAGGTGAACAGGCTGAGATAGGCCATGAAGCGCGGCTTGTGCGGGTCCTCGTGCATGTAGCCGACGGAATAGACGTGCACCATCGACGACACGCCGGTGACGACCACCAGCATGACGGCGGTCAGCGTGTCGTAGCGCAGCGCCCAGTTGACCTCGAAGCCGCCGGAGAAGATCCAGCGCGACAGCTCGACCACGCCCTGCTCGCCGCCGAAGCCGATGCGGACGAAGGCGAAGACCGACAGGGCGGCGGCGATCAGCACCGCCGTGCAAGTCACGATCTGGGCGCCGCGATAGCCGATCCAACGGCCGAAGAAGCCGGCGACGAACGCGGCTGCCAGCGGCAGGAAGACGATGAGGACGATGGCTGCGGACATGTCTTTTATCTCTTCTGCGCGGGGCCGCTCAGCCCTTCATCATGTTGATGTCTTCGACCGCGATGGAACCGCGGTTACGGAAATAGACCACCAGGATGGCCAGCCCGATCGCCGCCTCGGCCGCCGCCACGGTCAGCACCAGCAGCGCGAACACCTGGCCGACCAGGTCGCCCAGCGCGGCGGAGAAGGCCACCAGGTTGATGTTCACCGCCAGCAGCATCAGTTCCACCGACATCAGGATGACGATGATGTTCTTGCGGTTCAGGAAGATGCCGAAAATCCCCAGCGTGAACAGGATGGCGGCGACCGTCAGGTAGTGCCCCAGGCCGATCTCCCACATGTCAGATCCCTCCCCGCGTCGGCACCTTGACGACCTCGACCACGTCCTCGCGCTTGCGGTTGACCTGGTCGGCGATGTTCTGGCGGCGCACGCCCGGACGGCTGCGCAGGGTCAGCACGATGGCGCCAATCATGGCCACCAGCAGCACCAGGCCGGCGGCCTGGAACACGTAGACGTATTTCGTGTAGACGAGCTGACCAAGGGCGCGGGTGTTGTCGACCTGGTCCGGCGCCGGAGTCTTGGCCACCAACGCCGCCCCCGCTTCCGGCGCGATCACCCAGGCGCCCAGGATCAGCACCAGCTCGACGAACAGGATCAGCCCGATCAGCCCACCGATCGGCAGGTAGCGCAGGAATCCCTCGCGCATGGCCGAAACGTTGATGTCGAGCATCATGACGACGAACAGGAACAGCACCGCCACGGCGCCGACATAGACCACGACCAGAATCATGGCCAGGAACTCCGCGCCCATCAGCAGGAACAGGGCGGCGGCGTTGAAGAAGGCCAGGATCAGGTAGAGCACCGAGTGCACGGGGTTGCGCGATACGACCACCATGGTGGCGGCCGCGACCGTCACCGCGGCGAACAGGTAAAAGGCCAGCGCCTGGATAACCATCGTCTCCCCCGGCCTACCGATACGGCGCATCGGCGGCCAGGTTGGCGGCAATCTCCGCCTCCCAGCGCTCGCCGTTGGCCAGCAGCTTGTCCTTGTTGTAGAGCAGCTCCTCGCGGGTCTCGGTCGAGAACTCGAAGTTCGGCCCCTCGACGATGGCGTCCACCGGGCAGGCTTCCTGGCAGAAGCCGCAATAGATGCACTTCGTCATGTCGATGTCGTAGCGCGTGGTGCGGCGGGAGCCGTCCTCGCGCGGTTCGGCCTCGATGGTGATGGCCTGCGCCGGGCAGATCGCCTCGCACAGCTTGCACGCGATGCAGCGTTCCTCGCCGTTGGCGTAGCGGCGCAGGGCGTGCTCGCCGCGGAAGCGCGGGCTGAGCGGTCCCTTCTCGTAGGGGTAGTTCACCGTCACCTTGGGCTTGAACATGTACTTGAAGGTGAGCGCGAAGCCGGTCACCAGTTCGCTGAGGAACAGGGAGCGGGCGGTGCGGTCGAGAAATGCCATGACGTCCTCCCTTCCCTATGCCTTGGGCACCCAGCCGAACGCCACCAGGACGCCGGCCGTCAGCACCACCCAGAACAGGGAGATCGGCAGAAACACTTTCCAGCCCAGCCGCATGAGCTGGTCGTAGCGGTAGCGCGGCAGGGTGCCCTTGGTCCACGAGAAGACGAACAGCAGGAACGCGATCTTCAGCGCGAACCACACCACGCCCGGCACCCAGGTGAACGGCGCGAAGTCGAACGGCGCGTGCCAGCCGCCCAGGAACAGCACCGCGCCCAGCGCCGACAGCAGGATCATGTTGGCGTACTCGCCGAGGAAGAACAGGCCGAAGGCCATGGCCGAGTACTCGGTGTGGAAGCCGGCCACCAGCTCGGCTTCCGACATCGGCAGGTCGAACGGGGTGCGGTTGGTCTCCGCCAGCGCCGAGACGAAGAAGATCACGAACATCGGCAGCAGCGGGATGAAGTACCAGTGCCAGAAGCCGCCGCTCTGGGCTTTGACGATCTCCGACAGGTTCAGCGAACCGGCGCACAGCAGCACGGTGATCAGCACGAAGCCGATGGAGACCTCGTAGGACACCATCTGCGCCGCCGAGCGCAGCGCGCCGAGGAAGGCGTATTTCGAGTTCGAGGCCCAGCCGGCGATGATGATGCCGTAGACGCCCAGCGAGGAGATGGCGAACAGGTAGAGGATGCCGACATTGATGTCGGCGATCACCCAGCCGTCGTCGAACGGCACCACCGCCCAGGCGATCAGGGCGGTGATGAAGGTGATCATCGGCGCCAGGATGAAGAGGAAGCGGTTGGCGGCGGCCGGGATGATGGTTTCCTTCAGCACCAGCTTCAGCCCGTCGGCGAAGGGCTGCAGCAGGCCGAACGGGCCGACCACGTTGGGGCCGCGGCGCAGCTGGATCGCCGCCCACACCTTGCGGTCGACATAGGTCATGTAGGCCACGGCGACCAGCAGCGGCACGGTCACCGCCAGGCACTGCGCCACGATGATGATGCCGGGCCAGACATAGCCGGTGAAGAAGGCGCTTTCGAACACGGTCCCTGCCCCCGCCTATTCCGCCGCCACTTGCGTGACGCCGCCCAGTATCTCGGCCGTGCAACGCGCCATGGTGGGCGAGCTGCGGCTGATCGGGTCGGTCATGTAGAAGTTGTCGATGGTCTGGACGAAGGGCCGGTCGGCCACCGCGCCCGCCGCACCGAAGGCACCCCAGGCCGCCGGCCGGACCCGGTCGATACCGGCGAAGACCGGATTGGCCGCGACCAGCTTCGACCGCAGCTGCGCCAGCGTGTCGAACGGGAGCTTGCGGTTCAGCACCTCGGACAGGGCGCGTACGATGGCCCAGTCCTCGCGCGCCTCGCCCGGCGGCTGCACGGCGCGCCGGGCAAGCTGCACGCGGCCTTCGGTGTTGACGTAGATGGCGTCCTTCTCGGTATACGCGGCGCCGGGCAGGATGACATCGGCGCGATGGGCGCCGGCATCGCCGTGATGGCCCTGGTAAACGACGAAGGCCTTGCCCAGCCTGGTCATGTCGATCTCGTCCGCACCCAGCAGGTACACGACCTCGATCCCGCCCGCCTGCGCCTGTGCCAGGATGCCGTCGCGGTCCAGCCCGCCCTCGCCCGGCACGAAGCCGGCATCGAGGCCGCCGACGCGGCCGGCGGCGGTGTGCAGTACGTTGAAGCCGTTCCAGTCCTCGCGCACCGCGTTGCAGCTCTCGGCGAGCTGCCGCGCCAGCGCCAGGATGGCCGCGCCGTCCGCGCACGCCAGCGCCCCCATGCCGAGGACGATCATCGGGTTCTTGGCGGCCTTTAGCCTGGCGGCGAAGTCGCCCTGGCCGTCGACCAGCGCCTGCAGCACCGACGGCGACATGCCCAGCGAAACGACGCCATAGGTTGGGCTGGCCATCGGGCCGATCGAGGCCACGGTCAGCGCGCCGGTCAGGTAGCGGCGGCGGATGCGTGAATTGATGATCGGCGCCTCGCGGCGCGGATCGGTGCCGACCAGCAGGATCACGTCGGCCTGGTCGATGCCGGCGATGGTACTGTTGAAAAGATAGGAGGCGCGGACCGCGGGATCGACCTTGGCGCCGTCCTGGCGGCAGTCGAGGTTCTTCACCCCCATGCCGGACAGCAGTTCCTTCAGCGCATACTGGCTTTCGGCATCGGCCAAGTCGCCCGACAGGGCGGCAATGCGCTCCGGCGAGGTGCCGCGCAGCTTCCACGCCACGGCGGTCAGCGCCTCGCCCCAGGTGGCGGGCTGCAGCTTGCCGTTGCGGCGGATATAGGGGCGGTCCAGACGCTGGCGCTTCAGCCCGTCGCAGGCGAAGCGGCTCTTATCAGAGATCCACTCCTCGTTCACGTCCTCGTTCAGCCGCGGCAGGATGCGCATGACTTCCGCGCCGCGCGCGTCGACGCGGATGCTGGAGCCGACCGCATCCATAGCGTCGATCGATTCGGTCTTGCGCAGCTCCCAGGGCCGGGCGGTGAATTCGTAGGGCTTCGACGTCAGCGCGCCGACCGGGCACAGATCGATTATGTTGCCCGACATTTCCGAGGTCAGGACGCGGGAAACGTAGTTGGTGACCTCCATCAGCTCGCCACGGCCGGTGGCGCCCAGCTCCTCGACGCCCGCCACTTCGGTGGCGAAGCGGATGCAGCGGGTGCAGTGGATGCAGCGATTCATCGAGGTTTTGATCAGCGGCCCCAGGTTCTTGTCCGGAACCGCCCGCTTGTTCTCGTGGTAGCGGCTGCGGTCGAAGCCATAGGCCATGGCCTGGTCCTGCAGGTCGCACTCGCCGCCCTGGTCGCAGATCGGGCAATCGAGCGGATGGTTGATCAGCAGGAACTCCATCACGCCCTTGCGCGCCTTCTGCACCACCGGCGTGTCGGTCTTGATCACCATGCCCTCGGCCACCGGCATGGCGCAGGAGGCGATCGGCTTGGGCGCCTTCTCCTGCTCGACCAGGCACATGCGGCAATTGCCGGCGATCGACAGGCGCTCGTGGTAGCAGAAGCGCGGGATTTCCTTGCCGGCCAGCTCGCAGGCCTGCAGCACGGTGATGCCGGCAGGCACCTCGATCTCGACGCCGTCGATGGTCATCTTGGGCATGGTCTACTCCGCCGCCTGACGCCGGCCGGCGTATTCGTTGATGCGCCGCTCCATCTCCGGGCGGAAATGGCGGATCAGGCCCTGGATCGGCCAGGCCGCCGCATCGCCCAGGGCGCAGATCGTGTGGCCTTCGACCTGGCGCGTGACGTCTTCCAGCATGTCGATCTCGTCGATGCGCGCATCACCCCGCACCATGCGCTCCATCACCCGCCACATCCAGCCGGTGCCCTCGCGGCAGGGCGTGCACTGGCCGCAGCTTTCATGCATGTAGAACTTGCTCAGCCGCGCAATGGCCTTCACCACGTCGGTCGACTTGTCCATGACGATGACGGCGGCAGTGCCCAGGCCCGAGCGCACCTCGCGCAGGCTGTCGAAATCCATCAGCACCGTGTCGCAGATCGACTTGGGGATCAGCGGCACCGAGGCGCCACCGGGAATGACGGCCAGCAGATTGTCCCAGCCGCCGCGCACGCCGCCGGCATGCTTGTCGATCAGCTCGCGCAGCGAGATGCCCATCGACTCTTCGACGTTGCAGGGCTGGTTCACGTGGCCCGAGATGCAGAACACCTTGGTGCCGGTGTTGTTGGGCCGGCCGATGCCGGCGAACCAGGTAGCACCACGGCGCAGGATGGTCGGCGCCACGGCGATCGATTCGACGTTGTTGACGGTGGTCGGGCAGCCATAGAGGCCGGCGCCGGCCGGGAACGGCGGCTTCAGCCGCGGCATGCCCTTCTTGCCCTCGAGGCTCTCCAACAGCGCGGTCTCCTCGCCGCAGATATAGGCGCCGGCGCCGCGATGGACATAGACCTCGAAATCCCAGCCCGAGCCGCAGGCGTTGGGACCGATCAGCCCCGCCTCGCGCGCCTCGCGCGCCGCCTCGACCAGGCACTGCGCCTCGTACCAGAACTCGCCGCGGATGTAGATGTAGGCGGCATGCGCGCCCATGGCGAAGCCGGCCACCAGGCAGCCTTCGATCAGCGTATGCGGATCGTGGCGCATGATGTCGCGGTCCTTGCAGGTGCCGGGCTCCGATTCGTCGGCGTTGACCACCAGGTAATGCGGCTTGTCGCCGACCTGCTTGGGCATGAACGACCACTTCACGCCGGTCGGGAAGCCCGCACCGCCGCGGCCGCGCAGGCCCGACTTCTTCATCTCGTCGATGATCCAGTCGCGGCCCTTGTCGAGGATGTCCTTGGTATTGTCCCAGATGCCGCGGGCGCGGGCGCCGGCCAGCTTCGGATCGTGGAAGCCGTAGAGGTTCTGGAAGATGCGGTCTTCGTCGCGCAGCATTGGTCAGCCCTTCGCCGGTTGCGACTTGAGGGTGGTCGGCCCGCCGATCGGCGCCGAGGTCTGGCGCGCGATCTGGGTGCCCATTTTCGGCTTCTCGCCGCGGCGCAGCGTCTCGATCAGCGCGCGGGTCGAATTGGCGTCAAGGTCCTCGTAGAACTCGGCGTTGTTGATCTGCAGCATCGGCGCGTTCACGCAAGCGCCCAGGCACTCGACCTCGACGATCGAGAACAGGCCGTCGGCACTGACCTCGCCGACGTCGCAGCCGGCGGCTTCCTTGCACGCCTTCAGCACCGCGTCCGAGCCGCGCAGCCAGCACGGCGTGGTGGTGCAGACCTGCAGGTGGTGTTTGCCGACCGGGCGCAGGTTGAACATGGTGTAGAAGCTGGCGACCTCGTAGACGCGGATCGGCGCCATCTCCAGCAGCGTCGCCACGTAATCCATCGCCACGCGCGGCAGCCAGCCGTCGCCCTGTTCCTGGGCCAGATAGAGCAAGCCGATCACCGCACTGGCTTGGCGGCCGGCCGGGTACTGGGCCATCAGCCCTTTCGCCTTCTCCAGGTTCTCCGGCGTGAAGGCGAAGCTCTCGACCTTCGGCACGTCCTGCGGATCGGCAGTGATCATGGCCATGAAGACGCCTTCCCTCTTACCGGTCGATCTCGCCGAACACGATGTCCAGCGAGCCGATATTGGCCGATAGGTCGGCCAGCATGTGGCCCTTGCTCATCATGTCGAGCGCCTGCAGGTGCGGCACGCCCGGCGCGCGGATGTGGCAGCGATACGGGCGGTTGGTGCCGTCGGACACCAGATAGACGCCGAACTCGCCCTTGGGCGCCTCGACCGCGGTGTAGGTCTCGCCCGGCGGCACATGGTAGCCCTCGGTGTAGAGCTTGAAGTGATGGATCAGCGCTTCCATCGAGGTCTTCATCTCGCCCCGCTTCGGCGGCGCGATCTTGGTATCCTGCACCTTGACCGGTCCGGGCGGCATTTCCTTCAGCGCCTGGCGCATGATCCTGACGCTCTGCTTCATCTCCTCGATGCGCACCAGGTAGCGCGCGTAGCAGTCGCCGGTCTTGCCGACCGGAATGTCGAAATCCATCGCCTCGTAGGCGTCGTAAGGCTGCGCCTTGCGCAGGTCCCAGGCCACGCCACAGCCGCGCAGCATGGGGCCGGAGAAGGCCCAGTCCATTGCCTGGTCCGGCGAGACGATGCCGATGTCGACGGTGCGCTGCTTGAAGATGCGGTTCTCGTTCAGCAGCGTCTCCAGGTCGGCCATGAAGGCGGGGAACTGCTCAGTCCACTCCCAGATGCGGTCGGCCATGCCCGCCGGCAGGTCCTGATGCACGCCGCCGGGCCGGAAATAGGCCGCATGCATGCGCGAGCCGGACACGCCCTCGTAGAATTCCATCAGCAGCTCGCGCTGCTCGAAGCCCCACAGGGTCGGCGACAGCGCGCCCACGTCCATGGCGAAGGTCGTGACGTTCAGGATGTGGTTGAGGATGCGCGTGATCTCGGAGAACAGCACACGGATGTACTGCGCCCGCGGCGGGGCGGTGATGCCCAGCAGCTTCTCGACCGCCAGCGCGAAGGCGTGCTCCTGGCACATCGGCGAGACGTAGTCGAGCCGGTCGAAATACGGCACCGCCTGCAGGTAGCTCTTGTACTCGATCAGCTTCTCCGTGCCGCGATGCAGGAGGCCGATATGCGGATCGCAGCGCTCGACGATCTCGCCGTCCATCTCGACCACCAGGCGCAGCACGCCATGCGCGGCCGGGTGCTGCGGGCCGAAATTCAGCGTCAGGTTCTTGATCTCGACGTCGCCCATCGACGGAGACTCCTAGTTCTTCGTCGCCTTCTCGTCCCCGGGCAGGCGGGTCATGCCTTCCCACGGGCTCAAGAAGTCGAAGTTACGGAATTCCTGTGTCAGCTTGACGGGCTCGTAGACGACGCGTTTCTGCTCGTCGTCGTAGCGCAGCTCGACATAGCCGGTAAGCGGGAAATCCTTGCGCAGCGGATGACCCTCGAAACCGTAGTCGCTCAGCAGGCGGCGCAGGTCGGGATGGTCGGCGAACCACACGCCGTAGAGATCCCACACCTCGCGCTCGAACCAGTTGGCCGAGCTGAACACGCCGGTGGCGCTGGGCACCGTTTCGCCCTCGCCCGCCGCCACGCGGACGCGGATGCGCTGGTTGTGGCGCAGGCTGAGCAGGCAGTAGACGACCTCGAAGCGCTTCTCGCGCTCGGGGAAATCGACGCCAGCGATGGTGATAAGCTGCTGGAACAGGCAGTTGGCGTCGTCGCGCAGGAAAGTCAGCACGCGCAGCAGGTGCCTGGCCGCGACGCTGAGGATCAGCTCCTCGCGGATGATCTGCTGGGCCGCGACCTGCTCGCCCAGCGTATTGCCGACATATTCGCCCAGTTCGCGCAGTGCTTCACTCATGACCGGCCCCGCTAGCGCACGATGGATCCGGTGCGCCGGATCTTCTTCTGCAACTGCAGGATGCCGTAGAGCAGCGCCTCGGCGGTCGGCGGGCAGCCGGGCACGTAGATGTCGACCGGCACGATGCGGTCGCAGCCGCGCACCACCGAGTAGGAATAGTGGTAGTAGCCGCCGCCATTGGCGCAGGAGCCCATGGAGATGACGTAGCGCGGCTCGGCCATCTGGTCGTAGACGCGGCGCAGGGCGGGCGCCATCTTGTTGGTCAGCGTGCCGGCCACGATCATGATGTCGGCCGAGCGCGGGCTGGGCATCGGCGCCACGCCGAAGCGGTCGAGATCGTAGCGGCTCATCCAGGTGTGGATCATCTCCACGCCGCAGCAGGCCAGCCCGAAGGTCAGGCCCCAGAGCGACCCGGACCGGGCCCAGCTCACCAGCTTGTCGACCTGCGAGACCACGAAGCCCTTGTCGGCCAGCTCGTTGCTGAGCGCGCGGCTCAGCGCCTCATTGCCCGATGGCGCGGAGGCGACGCTTCCGGGCGCCGTGGCGCCAGCGTGGGTACTCACTCCCATTCCAGCGCTCCCTTTTTCCACTCGTAGATGAAGCCCACGGTCAGCACCCCCAGGAACAGCATCATCGACCAGAAGCCGAAGACGCCGATATCGCCCAGGGCCACCGCCCACGGGAACAGGAAGGCGACCTCGAGGTCGAAGATGATGAACAGGATGGCGACCAGGTAGAAACGCACGTCGAACCGCCCACGCGCATCGTCGAACGGATCGAACCCGCTCTCGAAGGAGGTGAGTTTCTCGGAGTCGGGGTTCTGCCGGGCTACCAGGTAGGAACCGCCAACCATGGCGGCCGTAAGCCCTACCGCGATACCCATGAAGATGAGGATCGGCAGGTATTCCTGCAGCAGACTTTCCATGGCCCCGTCCCTCAGCAGCACGACCTACGCGCCCTGCAGCGGCCAACCCCCGGGCCGCCACGCGGCATCCTAGCCCCTTTTCGCGGCAGCGAAAAACGGTCGGCACAGCGCAAAACGCCGCGTTCGACCGAGGTTGGGGCTGATCGCCGTCCGGGCGGACGACGCTTCCGAGGAATGGCGGGAGCGACGGGACTCGAACCCGCGACCTCCGGCGTGACAGGCCGGCGTTCTAACCAACTGAACTACGCCCCCTCGGCAGCCCCGAAAGGCCGCGTGGGTTTAAAACACCCGCCCTTGGGTGTCAAGCAACCCCCGGCCCAACTTGTTGAAATTTCGGGCGTTCGTTTCGCAAACCGCCAATGCCGGGGATACGCGGGGGGCGGCGGACCGTTCCCGCCCCGGACTGCGGCAATTCAGGCCGGTTCCGGCTCGTCCAGCAGCCAGGGGACGCCCGAGATATGAAACTCGAGCTGAACCACTGGCAAATCCTGCAGCGCCGCCAGCCGCGGCGCTCCGGCGCGGCACAGCCAGGCCACGCAGCCGTCGCCAAGCTCGACCACGGCGAAATCGCCGGCCTCGTGCAACTCGCCGACAAAGTGGAACCAGCCCTCGTAAACGTGCCGGCCGGGCCGTTCGCAGCCCAGGTGATAGATTTCCCCGTCCTTGCATGGGTCGATGCCGAGCGACTCGAGCAGGCGCAGGAAGGGTTCGGGGAAGGCCCGGGCGCGGGCGGCGACGAAGTTGCGGCACCCCTTGCAGCCGCAGGCATCGCACCAGCCGGTGCCGGCCCGTCGATAGGCTGCGGCCGTCGCCTCGCGATCGAAGGTGAAGTGCCAGTCGCCGAAACTGCTGCTGGACATTGCCGGCCTGTCGCTGGATCGGATGGTGGGCGATGACGGGATCGAACCGCCGACATTCTCGGTGTAAACGAGACGCTCTACCGCTGAGCTAATCGCCCGCCCGACCGTACCGCCGCAGCGGAACCGGCGCGACCATAGTGCAATCGCCGCATCGTCTCAACGCCTCGGCCGGCACCAAAGCAAACCGGCCGCAGGATCGCTGCGGCCGGCCGGCTGTCATTGCGAAAGCGGATGGCTCAGTTCAGCGCATCCTTCAGCGCCTTGCCGGCCTTGAACTTGGGCTGGTTGGAGGCGGGAATCTTGATCGCCTCGCCGGTCTGCGGGTTGCGCCCCTCGCCTTCCTTGCGCCGCGTCACGTGGAACGTGCCGAAGCCGACGAGGCGGACTTCCATGCCCTTCTGCAGCACGCCGGTGATGGCTTCCAGCATGGCGTCGACGGCAGCCGCGGCATCGGTCTTCGACATCTCGGTCTTGTCTGCGACCATGCCGACCAGATCGGCTTTGTTAACGGAGTTGCTCACGGTTTGCTCCCCTTAGGCACGACGATATCCGGGTGGAACGAGGTTCACGCAGGAACTTCGCAAAGTGTAGAGCCGCGCTCGACTGCGTCAACGAAAAGCGCAGCAAATACGCGGTTTTTCAGGCTTGTGACGATTTCAGAAACAGGCGGAACGGGCGCAAAGTCAACAGGAATTTGCGCCCGTCCCCGTCTTGTCAGTGGGTAACCAGGCCGCCGACGCCTTCCGCCTTGTCCTTGGACACGGCGGCCGGCTCGTCCTCTTCCTTCCACTCGATGGCGACCAGCGGCGAGACCAGGGCGCGCTGCAGCACCTCGTCGGCATGCGCCACCGGGATGATCTCCAGACCCTTCTTCACGTTGTCCGGAATCTCGGCCAGGTCCTTCTCGTTCTCCTTCGGGATCAGCACCGTCTTGATGCCGCCGCGCAGGGCGGCCAGCAGCTTCTCCTTCAGGCCGCCAATCGGCAGCACCCGCCCGCGCAGCGAGATTTCGCCGGTCATCGCCACGTCCTTGCGCACGGCGATGCCGGTCAGAATCGAGACGATCGAGGTCAGCATCGCCACGCCGGCCGACGGGCCGTCCTTGGGCGTGGCGCCCTCGGGCACGTGGATGTGGATGTCGCGCCGGTCGAAGATGGTCGGCTTGATGCCGAACGCCACCGCCCGCGAGCGCACGTAGGACGCCGCCGCCTGCACCGATTCCTGCATCACGTCGCCCAGCTTGCCGGTGATGGTCATCTTGCCCTTGCCCGGCACCATCACCGCCTCGATCGACAGCAGCTCGCCGCCGACCTCGGTCCAGGCCAGGCCGGTGGTGACGCCGATCAGGTCCTCCAGCTCGGCCTCGCCGAAGCGGAAGCGGCGCACGCCGGCGTACTTGTCGAGGTTCTTGCGCGTGACCTTGACCTTGGCGCCGGCCTTGGCGTCGTCGCCTTTGAGCAGGATTTCCTTGGTCGCCTTGCGCGCCAGGTTGGCGATCTCGCGCTCGAGATTGCGCACGCCCGCTTCGCGCGTGTAGTAGCGGATCAGGTCGCGCAGCGCGTCCTCGGTGATCTCGAACTCGCCCGGCTTCAGGCCGTTGGCCTTGACCTGCTTCTCGAGCAGGTGCTGCTTGGCGATCTCGACCTTCTCGTCCTCGGTGTAGCCGGCCAGGCGGATGATCTCCATGCGGTCCAGCAGCGGCTGCGGCATGCGCAGCGTGTTGGCCGTGGTGATGAACATCACGTCCGACAGGTCGTAGTCGACTTCGAGATAGTGGTCGTTGAACGTGGTGTTCTGCTCCGGGTCCAGCACCTCGAGCAGGGCCGAGGCCGGATCGCCGCGGAAATCGGCGCCCAGCTTGTCGATCTCGTCGAGCAGGATCAGCGGGTTGGACGACTTGGCCTTGCGCATCGCCTGGATGATCTTGCCCGGCATGGAGCCGATATAGGTGCGGCGATGGCCGCGGATCTCGGCCTCGTCGCGCACGCCGCCCAGCGACATGCGCACGAAGTTGCGCCCCGTCGCCTTGGCGATCGACTTGCCCAGCGAGGTCTTGCCGACACCCGGCGGGCCGACCAGGCACAGGATCGGGCCCTTCATGTGATCGGTGCGCTGCTGCACCGCCAGGTACTCGAGGATGCGCTCCTTGACCTTGTCGAGCGAATAGTGGTCGTCGTTGAGGACCTTCTCCGCCAGCCGGATGTCCTTCTTGATCTTGGTGCGCTTCTTCCAGGGAATCGACAGCATCCAGTCGAGATAGTTGCGCACTACCGTCGCCTCGGCCGACATCGGGCTCATGGTGCGCAGCTTCTTGACCTCGTTCAGCGCCTTCTCGCGCGCTTCCTTGGTCAGGCGGGTCTTCTTGATGCGGGCTTCCAGCTCGGAGGCCTCGTCGCGGCCGTCCTCGCCCTCGCCCAGCTCCTTCTGGATCGCCTTGAGCTGTTCGTTGAGGTAGTACTCGCGCTGGGTCTTCTCCATCTGCCGCTTGACGCGGTTGCGGATGCGCTTCTCGACCTGCAGCACGTTGATCTCGCCCTCCATCAGGGCATAGACGCGCTCCAACCGCTCGGCGACCGAATCGATCTCCAGCAGCGCCTGCTTATCGGCGATCTTCAGCGCCAGGTGCGAAGCGACGGTGTCGGCCAGCTTGCCCGGCTCGTCGATCTTGTTGATCGACACCAGCACTTCCGGCGGCACCTTCTTGTTCAGCTTCACGTACTGCTCGAACTGGGCCACCACCGAGCGGGTCAGCGCCTCCAGCTCCGGCAGCGGCGCCAGCTTGTCCTCGACGATCTCGGCATAGGCCTGGAAGAATTCCGGCTTGTCGGTGAAGCGCAGCACCTTGGCGCGCTTGCCGCCTTCGACCAGCACCTTGACGGTCTCGTCGGGCAGCTTCAGCAGCTGCAGCACCGTACCGACCGTGCCCACGGTATTGATGTCGTCGACGGTGGGATCGTCCTGGCCGGCGCTCTTCTGGGCCAGCAGCAGGATCTGCTTGTCTTCCTTCATCACGTCCTCGAGGGCGCGGACGGACTTCTCGCGGCCGACGAAGAGCGGGACGATCATGTGGGGGAATACGACGATGTCCCGGAGCGGAAGAACCGGGTACAGGGCGCCACGGCTGGTATCGGACATAGGCCTCATCCTTGTTACGCTGCGTCGGAGGACCGCAGCCGGCGGAACCCGGCCGGACCGGCTGACGCCTGTGCCCGGCCTGTGCGGCATTCCGCCCGTTTGGGAGACATGGGCATCCGGCAGGCCCGCTTCAAGTTACTGGCCTGCCGGTCGTTTTTCAGGCTGGAGCGGGGACCTCGCCCTGCCGCTCGCTGTAGATGTAGAGCGGCGGCACGCGGCCCTCGACGACCTCCTTGTTGACGACGATCTCCTCCACCCCGTTCAGGCCCGGCAGCTCGAACATGGTGTCCAGCAGGATCGCTTCCATGATCGAGCGCAGGCCGCGGGCGCCGGTCTTGCGCTGGATCGCCTTGTGGGCGACCGCGCGCAGGGCGTCGTCGGCGAAGCTCAGCGACACGTTCTCCATCTCGAACAGCCGCTGGTACTGCTTCATCAGCGCGTTCTTCGGCTTGGTCAGGATGTCGATCAGGGCGTGCTCGTCCAGGTCCTCCAGGGTCGCGATCACCGGCAGGCGGCCGACGAACTCGGGGATCAGGCCGAACTTCAGCAGGTCCTCCGGCTCCAGGTCGCGCAGGATTTCGCCGGTGCGCCGCTCGTCGGGGCCGCGCACCTCGGCGCCGAAGCCGATCGAGGTGCCCTGGCGGCGCGAGGAGATGATCTTCTCCAGCCCGGCGAAGGCGCCGCCGCAGATGAACAGGATGTTGGTCGTGTCGACCTGCAGGAATTCCTGCTGCGGATGCTTGCGCCCGCCCTGCGGCGGCACGGAGGCGACGGTGCCTTCCATGATCTTCAGCAGCGCCTGCTGCACGCCCTCGCCCGACACGTCGCGGGTGATCGACGGGTTGTCGGACTTGCGGCTGATCTTGTCGACCTCGTCGATGTAGACGATGCCGCGCTGGGCGCGCTCGACGTTGTAGTCGGCCGCCTGCAGCAGCTTGAGGATGATGTTCTCGACGTCCTCGCCGACGTAGCCGGCTTCGGTCAGCGTCGTGGCGTCGGCCATGGTGAAGGGCACGTCGAGCATGCGGGCCAGGGTCTGGGCCAGCAGCGTCTTGCCGCAGCCGGTCGGCCCGACCAGCAGGATGTTCGACTTGGCGAGCTCGACCTCGCCCGACTTGGTGGTGTGCGCCAGCCGCTTGTAGTGATTGTGCACGGCGACCGACAGAACCTTTTTGGCGTGATCCTGGCCGATCACGTAGTCGTCGAGGACGGTGCGGATTTCCTTCGGGGTCGGCACGCCGTCGCGCGACTTCACCAGCGTCGTCTTGTTCTCTTCGCGGATGATGTCCATGCACAGCTCGACGCATTCATCGCAGATGAACACGGTCGGCCCGGCGATCAGCTTGCGAACCTCGTGCTGGCTCTTGCCGCAGAAGCTGCAATACAAAGTGTTGCGGGAGTCGCCCCCGGACTTGCTCATGGACACTTGTCCTCACAAAACCCGCGCAAACTGGCGCGATTGGTATGTTAGACCCGGCTTTCCGCAGGGCACAATATCAAAATATTGTGTATACTGGACGATACCGCACCGCCATTGGTGCGATTACGCCCCCGAACGGTCAGCGCACCTTACATATTGGTGCGCGGTGGGCGTTTTGCCGCCCGGCGCCGGCGAATTTTTCGCCCCGGTCGCCCCATCAGGCCGGCTTGGGCCGGCTCTGCACGACCTCGTCGATCAGGCCGAAATCCTTGGCTTCCAGCGCACTCATGAACTTGTCGCGCTCGACCGCCCGCTCGATCACGTCCAGCGGCTGGCCGGTATGTTCGACATACATCTGGTTCAGCCGGTGGCGCAGGGAAAGGATCTCGCGCGCCTGGATCTCGATGTCGGTGGCCTGGCCCTGGGCGCCGCCGGAGGGCTGGTGGATCATGATGCGGCTGTTGGGCAGGGAGTAGCGCTTGCCCTTCTGGCCGGCGGTCAGCAGCAGCGAGCCCATCGACGAGGCCTGGCCGACGCACAGCGTCGCCACGTCGGAGTGGATGTAGCGCATGGTGTCGTAGATCGACAGGCCGGACGTCACCACGCCGCCGGGCGAGTTGATGTAGAAGGCGATGTCCTTGGACGGGTTCTCCGACTCCAGGAACAGCAGCTGGGCGCAGATCAGGCTGGCGACGTGGTCGTGCACCGGCCCGGTCAGGAAGATGATGCGCTCCTTCAGCAGGCGCGAATAGATGTCGAAGGCGCGCTCGCCGCGGGAGGTCTGCTCGACCACCATCGGCACCAGCGTGTTCATGTAGACGTCGTACGGATCGCGCTCGCCCATCTTGCCCGGCCTTTCGCTCTACGCTGCACCCACTTGCCCGACCGCTTCCCTGGCCCGACGCTGACCGTCAGGCCCTGGCCGCCTCGTCCTCCTCCGGCTCCTTCAGCAGCTCGTCGCGGCTGACGGGACGGTCGGTAACCTTGGCCATCTCGATGATGAAGTCGACGGTCTTGTCCTCGAAGATCGGCGCCCGCAGCGTGGCCCGGGCGTTGGCATTGTTCTGGAAGAACTCGAACACCTGCCGCTCCTGGCCCGGATACTTCTGGGCTTCCATCATGACCGCCCGGTTCATCTCGTCCTGGCTGACCTGAATGTTGTTCAGCCGACCGATTTCCGCAAGGAGCAGCCCCAGCTTGACGCGGCGGGTGGCGATGTCGAGGTAATCCTGCTTCAGCTTGTCGTCGTCGCCCTCGCCGACCTTCTCGCCGGCCTTGCGCGCTTCCTCGACCCGCTGCCAGATGGCGTTGAACTCGGTCTCGATCAGGCTGGGGGGCGCGGCGAAATCGGCCTTGGCGGCCAGGATGTCGAGCAGCTGCCGCTTGGTGCGCGCGCGCGCCACCATGGCGAATTCCTGCTCCAGCCGCTCGCGCACTGCCTTCTTCAGCGCATCGAGCGAATCGAAGCCGTTGGCCTTGGCCAGCTCGTCGTCGACCGGCCGGTCGGTGAACTCCATCACCTGCTTCACGGTGCACTCGAAGGTGGCTTCCTTGCCGGCCAGGTCGGTGGCGCCGTAATCGGCCGGGAAATTGACCTTCACCTCGCGGTTTTCGCCCGCCTTGGCGCCGACCAGCTGGTCCTCAAAACCGGGGATGAAGGTGTTGGAGCCCAGCTCCAGCTCGAAGTCATTGGCGCTGCCGTTCTCGAACGGGGTGCCGTCGATCTTGCCGACGAAATCCATCACCACCGCGTCGCCCTTGGCCGCCGCCTTGTCGTCGGCCGCCGGCTTGCGCTCGCGGTTCTGCTTGGCCATGCGCTCGAGGGTTTCGTCGACCATCTCGTCGGTCGGCTCAACCTTCATGCGCTCCAGTTCGATGCTGGCGTAATCCGGCTGGACGATCTCGGGCAGCACCTCGAGATCGACCGAGAACTCCAGGTCCTGGCCTTCCTCGAACTTGGTGATCTCCACCCGCGGCTGGCTGGCCGGACGCAGGCCGCGCTCGTCGATGGTCTTTTGCGAGGACTCGTTCACCCGCCGCTCGACGATCTCGCCCATCAGCGCCTGGCCGTACTGCTTCTTCAGCAGCGACTTCGGCACCTTGCCCGGACGGAAGCCCGGCATGCGGGCAGTCTTGCCCATTTCGTCCAGACGCTTCTCGACCTCGCCGCTGATGTCGCTGGCGGGGATCTGGATCTTGAACTGGCGCTTCAGCCCTTCGTTGGCGGTTTCCGTGACCTGCATCTTTCAACCCATGTGATCTGCGCCACGCCCGAGGGGACGCGACGCTGCCGAATTCTACCCGCTTTGACTAGAGCCGGATGGTGCGGGCGGAGGGACTTGAACCCACACGCCTCGCGGCACGAGAACCTAAATCTCGCGTGTCTACCAATTCCACCACGCCCGCCCCGACTGCTCCGCATCCCGGGCAGCCAAGCGGCATCGACGCCGGCCGCCTTCGCGGTCGCGCTTTCTATCGCAGGCACAATAGCAGGTCAAAGAAAAACCCAGCCGCCAAAACGCCTTGGCGGCTGTTTACCGTCCGCGCCCGCTTCAGTGATCGACCCGCCGGCGATAGCGCTTGCGGAACGTCTCCAGCGACAGGATGCGCGGACCATCGGCGATGGTCTCGTGCGGGCGCTCATAGACGATGTTGTAATGGACATGCGGAATCCCGAAGGAATCCGGTTTTACTTTCAGGACGCTAGCCGTCTCGACCAGGTTGCGTTCGTCGCCATCGCGACGAAAGACGGAGCCAGGCTCCACCGACGAGGCGCTATCCGAGCGTCGAAACCACATGACAACCCCCATATCCCAGGCGTATCCCCCGCCCGTCCTTCTGTAATCACAGAAACCCTACTGGTTTGGGCTCTCTGTCCTGGACAGTTTGGGGAAAATCTCGGGAAATCTCAAGAAGGTTCTGAAATCAATATCGAATCTGACTTGTCTACAGGGGGGTGTGCGCAGAACCGGTCACCAGGTCCTCGGCAATCAGCCACTGCGGACCACTGCGGGCGGAGACGCCATGAACCCAGGCGGCGGCCGAGGCGGCGGCCAGCGGCGTCAACCCTTGGGCAATGAGACCGATGGCGAAGCCAGCCAGCACATCGCCGGATCCGGCGGTCGCCAGGCTGGGGGGTGCATTGTCGTTGATAACCGCCATCCCCGACGGATCGGCGATCACGGTATCGGCCCCTTTCAGCAGCACCGTCGCCCTGGCTTTTTCAGCGGCTTTCCTGACCTTATCTAATTTATTACGAATATTATTTATCTCTTTAAAAATCCTTTCAAATTCTCCTTCATGTGGTGTCAGAAGACAGGGGCCGCTTATGGCATTGAACAATGCCTGCGGTTCGTCGGCAAAAACGGTCAGCGCGTCGGCATCGAGGACGGTCGGTACCCCCGTGCTGAGGGCCGCCAGAACATTCTCCCGCAGACTGTGTGTCGCACCGCCGCCGGGCCCCAGCAGCACCCCCCGCAACCGTCCGTCGCCGAGTTGGTCGCCAAGCTTCGTCTCGCGCACGATGACACCCGGCTCCGCCGCCCGCAGGACGGCCGCCGTCGTGGCATCGGGCGCGGCGATGCTGAGCAGCCCGGCGCCGATCCGTCGGGCCGCCGCCGCCGCCAGCCGGGCCGCCCCGGTCATTCCCGCGCCGGCCACCACCAGCACCGCGCCGCGCGTGTATTTGTGGTCGCTCACGCCGGCGGTTGGCCATGCCCGTCGCCACAATCCCGGCCCGTTGCGGAACGCCATTGGCCGGATCGCGTCCAGCGTCGGGGCCGGAATGCCGATATCGGCAACCACCAGTTCGCCGCACAGCGCGCGGCCGGGCAGCAAAAGATGGCCCGGCTTGGGCCGGAAGAACGTCACCGACAGCCGGCAGGCGGGCGCCGCGCCGAGAACCTGTCCGCTGTCACCATCGACACCGGAGGGAACGTCGATGCCGATACAGTCGAGATTGCTGCGGTTGATCGCCTCGACCAGCGCCCGGGCCACGCCGTCGAGCGGCCGCGCCAGCCCCGCCCCGAATAGCCCGTCGACGACCAGCGTATGGCCGGCGAGATCGCCCTGCCCGGTCGCCACCGTTACCGGACCTTTGAATTGCGCCGCCGCCCACGCCGCATCGCCTTTCAGAGTGGCCGGCGGCGTCAGGGCGGCCAGCGTGACCGGCCAGTCGGCGCGGCGCAGCTTTTCCGCCACGACATAGGCGTCGCCGCCATTGTTCCCCGGCCCGGCCAGCACGATCGTCGGCTGCGGCGGGAAGCGGTTGACCATGGCCTCGAACACCGCGTTGCCCGCCGCCGCCATCAGGCGGGTACCGGCAATACCGCCGGCCATCGCCGCAGCGTCGGCCGCCGCCATCTGCGACACGCTCAGCAGCGCCAGGGCGGGATCGGCAGTGATGTCGCGCAACTCTCTTGCCACGGCGCTACCTTACTACCCGGGATCGCCGGATGGCGATGCCGTTCGCTTTTGCAGCATGAGACAGGGAACCAAAATCCTTGTGCGGGTTTGATGTTGCCTGACACTCTGGCTGCAGCGACCCTCCAGGAAAGCGCAAGAATCTTGTCCGCCCCGCATTACGATGCCGAATTCGAGGCGGCGCGCCTCGCGGCGATCGTTTCCTCCTCCGACGACGCCATCATCAGCAAGACACTGGACGGCATCATCACCTCCTGGAACGCCTCGGCCAGCCGCATCTTCGGCTACGCGCCGGAGGAGATGATCGGCCAGCACATCACCCGCATCATTCCCCAGGAACTGTGGCCGGAAGAGGAAGTCATCATCGGCAAGCTGCGCCAGGGCGAGCGCATCGAGCATTTCGATACGGTGCGCATGCGCAAGAACGGCACCAGGGTGCACCTGTCGATCACCGTATCGCCGATCCGCGATTCGGCCGGCCGCGTCATCGGCGCCTCCAAGGTGGCGCGCGACGTCACCGACCGCAAGCGGCACGAGGAATTGCAGCGCACCCTGTTCGACGAGCTGAACCATCGCGTCAAGAACACGCTGGCGACCGTGCAGGCGCTGGCGATGCAGACATTTCGCGGCGAGCGCAGTCTGTCGGAGGCGCGCGAGATCTTCCAGGGCCGGCTGATGGCGCTGAGCGCCACCCACGACCATCTCTCGCGCAATTCCTGGCAGAGCGCGTCGCTCGACGCGGTGGTGCGCGAGACGCTGCAGCCCTTCGCCGCCCGCGTCTCGCTGCGCGGCCCGCCGGTGACGCTGCCGGCCCGGCAGGTCATTACCTGGGGCATGATCGTCCACGAGCTGGCGACCAACGCGGCCAAGTACGGGGCGCTGTCCGATCCCGCCGGCCGGATCGATGTCGAATGGCAGCCGACCGGCGGCGACGGGCTGCGGTTCGACTGGATCGAATCGGGCGGCCCGGCCGCCACGGCGCCGCCGCGCAAGGGCTTCGGCACGGCTTTTGTCGAGCGCGCGGCCAGCAATGATTTGAACGGCAGCGCCCGTTTCGATTATCTTGCCCGGGGGCTTCACGTGGCAATCAGCGCCAGGCTGATCTGACGCACGCGATGGAGATCATGGGGGAAAGTTTCTGCAGCGGCCTGCGCGTGCTGCTGGTCGAGGACGAATCCGTCATCGCCATGCTGACCGAAAGCATGCTGGCCGAGATGGGCTGCAACCAGATCCGCATCGCCGGATCGGTGCCGCAGGCGCTCGCCTTCATCGACGAGGCACCGCCGGACCTGGCGGTGCTGGACGTCAACCTGCGCGGCGAGCTGGTGCTGCCGGTGGCCGAGAAACTGGCCAATGCCGGCATCCCCTTCGCCTTCGCCACCGGCTATGGCCGCTCCGAGGTCCTGTCCAAATGGCAGGGCTATCCGATCGTGCAGAAGCCGTTCGACATGCTCGACCTGGAGAACGCGCTGAAGACCGCGCTGGGCGTGGTGTAGGCCAAGCTCAGCCTGCGGCGCGGGCCGGCGCATCGAGAACGATGCGGGAAGCAGCGGCGAGTTCGCGGTAGAGGTCGCGCGCCCGGGCGGCGCGCGCGGGATCGGCCTCGGCGACCGGCCGCGGCGCAGCCGGCGCGAAGGGCTCGCCCGAGGGATGGCCCGGCGCGATATCGAGGCGGGCGAGGATACGGTCCCAGGCCAGCGGATCGGCGCACAGGGTTTCGTAGCCGACGAAAAACGCGTTGGCCGGTCGCGTCCGCAACAGCCACGCATAAGTGTCCAGCCACAGGTCGAGCCAGTAGTCCAGGCGCGCGGTGTCGGCCTCGCCGGCATCCGCCAGCGACGCGGCGAAGCGGAACGGCCGATGGTCGAGGCCGAATTCGTGATGCGCCAGCCAGCCCATATAGGCGCGGGCGAACTTGTCCTCCGCCTGCAGGCGCGAGAAGCGCCGATGCTGGGCGCGCAGCGACTGGGCGTGCTGCAGCGGATCGCGGAACGGGATGACGATGGCGGCGCGCGGAAAGGCGCGTTGCAGGGCGTCAAGGCGCAGGATGGCGTTGTTGTTCTTCGACAAATAGCGGCGCGGGCTATCGCCGTCGCGACGCGACGCCAGGATGGCGGCGACGTAGCGGCGGAACCGCGCCAGGACGGGCTCCTCGACATGGTGCGGATGCAGATGGTCGGGCGCGATGTAGTCGGACCCGGCGAAGACGCGCCAGAACACCTCGTCCAGCGCCTCCGGGCTGTCGGCATCGACGGTCAGCCGGTCGCCATGGGCGCGCTCGGCGGCGGCGATGTCGCGCGGCGCCAGGCGGGAGAGGCGCCGCCACAGATTGGGCGCCAGCACGAAGGGCATGTCGCGATAGGTCAGCGAGCGGAACAGGCCGGTGGCGTGCAGGCGGCGCATGACGATGGTGGTGCCGGCTCGCGCCAGGCCGCAGACGAAGACGTGCCGCCCGTCGGATGCGGCATCCTCGCCGTCGGCCAAGGCAGGCGGCAGGAACTGCCGGTCGAGATCGAAGCTGAACTCGGCGACAGCGCGCGATCCCAGCGCCAGATGGTGCAGGAGGCGCTCAAGGGCGCTGTAGGAGGCGGCAGGCATGCGGGCGAACGACCAGGTGCAGTATCGCGGCGATGGTGACGATGCCCAGCCCTACCGGACTGAGCGCGAATTCCCATATTGGCGGCGACAGCAGGCTGAGGCCGAACACGATGGCGAGGAACGCGGCCACCAAAGCGGCGATCATGGCGGCGGTGCAGAACGAGGCGGCCAGCGACCGGCGCGCCAGCTTGAGCAGCGCCTTCTCCTTCCAATGGTCGGAGGCTCCCTGGCGGCCCATGGTGCGCCGCGCCCGCGGCCAGATGCCGGCGAAGCGCCGCGCCACCTTCACCAGCGGCAGGCGCAGCGCGGCTTCGGCGACGGCAATGGCGGCAAGGACAAGTGCTGCGGCCGCCAGGAAAGACACATTGTTCACCGCCGGTCCTGGGCCGGGCCGGATCGCGCGTCGGGCTGCATATCAGCCCGCACGCTGGATGCCGGGGCGGCGTTCTGCCGGGCATTGCCGCGGCGCCTGGCCAGCAGCCGCTTGATCGGGAACCAGAACACGGCGACGACGAATAGTGCCAGCGCGCCCAGGATGCCCAGCACGGTGGCAATGACGCCGGCCCCGACGCCGGGGCCGATATAGGCGGCGGCGGGCGAAGCCAACAGCAGCAGGCAGAGCGAGAAACTCAGGATACGCGGCATCTGAACCCTCCGATGTCGAATGCGTCTGCGGGAAAGAACATGGCTTCCGACAGCGCGCCCAGCACCGGCTTGGCCTCGTCCAGCACATTGTGGAACTCCAGCGCCATCTCGCCGTCGGCCGACAATTCCAGAGTACGGCCCTGCTGCGACGCGGTGATCAGCATGCCGCCATCGGGCAGCACCTGGTGCTTGCCGCGAATGCGCGAATAGAAGCCGTGCTGGCGGCCATCGACCAGCACGGTGCGGGCGAAGGTGACGGGATCGATCTCGACGATCTCGCTGTAGCCGCGCGTCATGCGGTTGTTGTAGACGGTAATGCGTCCGTTGGGCTGCCAGTCGGGATCGTGCTGGCGGATGGTGGCGCCCACCCGCCACCATTTCAGCGCCAGGGTCTGCGGATCGACCACGAACACCAGGTTGATTTCGCGCGCGCTGACCAGCAGGTCGCCGGCGGCGAACATGGGGAAGCGGTCGGCCAGGGCCGCGGGCAGCGGGTCGACGTCGTTGAGATGGAAGGGATCCTCCAGCCAGCGCCCGGGCAGCTCGGCGCTGTTGCCGCCGGGATCGTTGCCGTGCGGGCGGCGCAGCTCCAGCACGTCGATATCGGGATTGGCGGCGATGATGTCGGCCAGCGAGATGTCGCGCAGGATGCGCCCCTCCTCGACGTCGATCTGCACCAGCCGGTTCTTGGCCGGCGGCTCGCCCTCGGGTTCGTCGCGCAGCGTCCAGACGGTGCGGCCCTCGTCGTCGGCGGTGACGGCGTGGTGATAGCTGCCGTCCACCACCCATTCGGTGCGGCCGCACAGATCCTTCTTGTGCAGCGACACGCCGTTGTCGAAGGAATAGATCGCCGAGCCGTCGGGCAGGATGGCGAAGCCGTGGATGAACTTGTGCTGGATCGGCTGCGGCCGCGTGGCGACGGCGCCGTCCTCCTCCAGCGGCCAGTGGTGGACGATGCGCAGGTCGGGCGAGATCATCACCGCGGCATTGCGAATCTCCCCGTCGATGCGAAAGGCGCCGACCAGCACGCGCCAGCCCGGCACCGGCGTCGCCGTGCCGCGCCTGACCATGATGCCCTCGATGCCCACCGGCGTCGCCGACGGCACCGCGACCGCCGATTTCCAGGCGTCGTCGTGCGGCACGGCGTAGAGGCCGCTGTAGTCGGTCGAGCGCGTCAGCGCCCGGTCGACCTCCGCCGCCACCCGCTTCACGTCCGAGGGAAAGGCCGCCACCTTGACCGCCGCCCGGCTCAGGCGGCCCTCGTCCTCATGCAGCACCGCTTCCCTGACCAGCCAGCCGAACACCACGGCGCTGGAAATCATCAGGAGCATCAGCGCCAAAACCAGCCATACCGGAACGAGTGCGCCAAGAAAACGATCAAGCATGCCAGCCTTCGACCCTTTATGCCTCGGGGTGGAACGATCCAGCGCGACGAAACGATCCCCTCAAATGGCGCTTTTCGCGGCGGCGCTTCCTTATTTTGAAACGTGCGGAGGAAATGCGGCCATTCGGCGGCAAGAAAGCGCTGGCAGGGGCGCGGCCAGCGTCATGGCAGGTCTGCGGCGAGGGGGACAGTCGTTCCTCGATGCGGAAAACCTCCCCGCCGAAGCGGAATGTGACGACGCTCCGCGCAGGGACCATGATCGCGATCAGGCGGCATCGCGCGGATCCGCTGCGCGACGCAGCAGGCGCGCAAGTTCGGGCGTGGCCGGAAAACGACGGGAGAAGCTAGTGCCCCCTGCCCGACGCCCTGACATAGCTCTGCGCCGCGGTGCGCAGCAGCGTCGCGTCGGAAGCGCCCACCACCATGTCGTAGCCGGCCTTGAACATGCCGGCCGGATCCATGGTCGGCACCTGGATCGAGGCGAGATAGAGCCCGGCCTGCTTGATCGCCTTGGCCGCCCGCTCGACCTGAGCCATGACCGGCTGGAAATCCTCCGTGCCCAGCATGTGCATGGAGGCGGAAAGATCGGACGGGCCGATGAACAGCATGTCGACGCCGTCGATCGCGCCCATGGCGGCGATCTCTTCGATGGCGTCGACATGCTCGATCTGGGGAATGATCAGCAGGTCGCTGGCATGGCTTTCGATGTAGGCCCTGGCCTGCAGGCCGTAGTCGGAGGCGCGAATGACGCCGGGCGCGGCGCCGCGCGTGCCGTGCGGCGGATAGCGGCAGGCATCGACGATGACCTTGGCTTCGGCGGCGTTGGCCGTCATCGGGACGATCACGCCGTCGACGCCCATGTCGAGGCAGAACTTGAATTCGGCCACGCGCTGGTCGGGCACGCGCACGATGACGCCGCAGCCATGCGCCCGCGCCGCCAGCAGCAGCGGCAGCGCGTTGGAGCGATCGACCATGCCGTGCTCCCAGTCGAGCACGATGACGTCGAAGCCGCCCAGCGCGGCGCATTCGACCGCGGCCACGCTGCCCAGGCTGGCCCAGCAGCCGAGCAATTTCCTGCCGGCCTTCAGCTCGGCCTTCAAATTGCGAAAAAGCATCGGCTCCCCCCGGCCATCCCTGATCGATGGCGAGACTACGCCGCTGCCGGATGGGAAGGAAGGTGGTTCGACTGTCGACCACTCCCTTACCAAGGGAGTGCTCCACCATCAAAAAAAGAACCCGCCGGCCGCGGCGGCGGGTTCCTCGCCCATTGGCTTTCTTTACAAGGCGATCAGGACCACAACGGTCCCAGGTCGCGATTGTTGTCGCGATGGTCGCCGCCGCGCACGGCCGCCCAGAATGCGCCGACGGCGCAGACCAGCAATGTCGTGGCGGTAAGGCAGGCGATCAGGATTGCGGTCTTGCGCGCGATGTCGGCGGCGCGCTTGGCCTCCTCGACAGTGCGATCGATCACCGTGTTGACCCGCGCCTCGGCTTCCGCCTGCGGCATGCCGGTCTCCCGCGCCACGAGCTGCGCCACGTAGCTGCGATCCTCGGCCACGATCTCGCCGCGGGCAATGCCGCGCGCCAGCAAGCGGTCGACCTCGTCGCGCATCTCGCCGCGCGACGGGCCGGCGGCATTGGGATCGGGCGCCGGCGGCGTCGCGTTCGGCGCCGGCCGGAACAGGGCGTCCGTCACCAGGTCGAAAGCGCCGCCCTCCCCGTCCTGCATGCCGGCCGCGGCGGCGGGTTCCTCGCCCA
>JBBCJW010000010.1:0-17145 GCA_037190765.1 Alphaproteobacteria bacterium | reverse complement strand
CCTGTAGTAGCCGGGTGCGGCCACCCACGGCTCGAGCGGGCGGACGCAGATTTCCCCCGGCGTGCCGTGCGGCAGCTCGAAATCGTCCTCGTCCAGAATCTTCACCTCGAAATGCGGCCGCGGCCTTCCCACCGACCAGCGGTATTCGGATTTTTCGTCGATGGACCTTGTGGTGACCAGCGATACGTCGGTGATACCGTAGAGCGTCGCCAGACGCAGGCCGAAACGCTCTTCGAACGCCTCGTAATTGTGCCTGGGCGCCGGCACGATCAGGCACTGCTTCACCTTGTGGCTGCGGTCGCGCGCATCGGGCGGCGCGTTCCACAGGAAATCGGCCATGGCGCCCAGCAGGTTGAACTGGGTGGCGCCGGTCTTGCGCACATCGTTCCAGAAGCCGCTGACCGAGAAACGCCGTGCCAGGGCGACGGAGGCGCCGGCCACGAACGCGGCCATGCAACTGTTCAGCAGCGCATTGGCATGGAACAGCGGCAGGCAGACGTAAAGCACGTCGTCCTCGCGGTAGTCGAAGCCGCGCATCATCTCGACGCCGACGGTGATGGCATGGCAATGGGTCGACAGCACGCCCTTGGACGGGCCGGTGGTGCCGGAGGTGTAGAGAATGAGAAACAGGTCAGCCAGGGTCGAACCGCCATCGACCGGCGTCGCGTCGGCCTGCAGCAGCGTGACGTAGTCGTGCACGACCCTGCCGTGCAGGCTTGCCGGCCCTGCGCCGAAACGCAGCAGCGTCTGCAGTTGCGGCAGTTCTCCCAGCACCGGATCGACACGTTCGAGCAGGCCGGCATCGGCGATCAGGTGCGTAGAATCGGAATTCTCCAGGAAGTATTTCAGCAGCGAGCCCTTCATCGCCACGTTGATGGCGACCCCGACCGCCCCCAGCTTGCCCAGCGCGAAATAGACGAAGAGCGCCTCCGGCTTGTTCTCCATCATCACCGCGACATGCGTGCCGGCGCCGACGCCCAGCCGCTTCAGCCCGTTGGCCACGACATCGGTGATGCGGTCGAACTCGGCGTAGCTGAAGCTCCTGCCTTCGAACAGCAGGAAGGGCTTGCCACCGAAGCGGGCGGCCTGCGTGCGAACCACGTTGGCGATGGTCCTCTCACGCAGGTCGAACGGCATCCGACTGCTCCGCTCCACGCCGTCCATTACTTGGCGGAGAGCGGCGCGCCCAGCGTCTTGAAGGTCGAGCCGTCGACCGCCAGCGGATAGAACGAGGTCAGCCCCATGCGCCGCTCCGGCGTGAAGCTGACCGGACCGCTGATGCCGGTGTCGATCGGCTGGCCGTCCTCCAGCGCGGCAATCAGCTTGGCGCGCGTCAGGTCGCGGCCGGCGCGGCGCAGGCCTTCGACCATGACCTTGGCGGTGAGGCAGCCATAGGCGGTCAGGCTGCTGGCGGGCGTCTCCTTGCGATGGGCCGCCAGCGCATCGTTGCATTCCTTCATCGCCGGATCGGTCACCGGCAGGGTGACGCCGACCACCGTCAGATTGCTGGTGTCGGTGCCCTCGGCGGCGCGCAGGAACGAACTGTCCGACATCTGCGCCGGGCCCAGCACGGCCTTCGGCTTCCAGCCCTGGCGCTGCATCTCGATGAAGAAACGGGCCGCGCCCGGCGCCGAATCGACCATCACCAGCAGGTCGGGATTGGCGTTCTTCGCCGTCAGAACGAAGGAAGCGCGTTCGGGCGAGGTCACGTCAATCATCTCGTCGGCCACCACTTTCACGCCGCCTGCCTCCAGCGCTTTGCGCGAGGCGGCGCGCCATTCGGCGTGGCCCGGCACGTTGTTGGAGAAGATGGCGGCGGTGGCGATCTGCTGCCGCTGCAGCACGAAGGGGATGGTGGTCTCGAGCTGCGCCGAATAGAGCGGCAGCAGCGCGAAGACGTTCTTCTTCACCGGCTGGATCAGCGCCTCCATGCCGGCGAAGGGAAAGAGATAGGGAACATCGGTCCTTTCCAGCGCCGACAGCGCCGCCGCCGAGGTCGCCGTGCCGCAGCCGCCGAATATGGCGAAGACCCCGGCCTGGTCGACCAGGCGCCGCACGTTGGCGATGGCGCGCTGGGCGGAATAATTGTCGTCCAGCAGGTCGTACCGGATGGTGCGCCCGTGCACGCCGCCTTGCGCGTTGACCGCTTCGAGATAGGCGGCGGCCCCGTTCGACACCAGCGAACAGGCCGACGCGATCGGGCCGGTCAGCGCGTTGGTGCCGCCCAGCACGATCTCCTTGTCGCTGACCCCCGGTTCGGCAGCCATCGCCGAGCCCGCCAGCATCGCCGCCACGCCCAGAACCGCGCAGCCCGACAGAAATCCACGCATCGTTCCTCCCTTTCCTATGTCTCATTTAATGAGACAATAATTCATTCTGTAATTCATCTTCACAGCGGGCTTTGCGGCTGTCAACCGCGCCCGCTCCGACTTCGGATATGTTTCAGACGGTGCCGATCGGGTTGGCGGGCGATCCCACCGCACCGGGCAGCCGCAATGGCGGCGCCGTCAGCAGAAAGCGATAGCGCCCGTTCTCGCGCAGCCAGTCGGCCAGCGGCGTCAGGTACCAGAGCTCGCCCAACGGAATGCCGAGCTTGAACAGGCAATGCTCGTGCATGGGCACAAAGGCATGCGCAGCATCGGAGCAGTCGCGACCGGGTATTTTCTCGACGCCGAAATTGTCGGCGATCATGGCCACGACGTTGCTGTCGCTGATCCAGCGCAACAGCCTCTTGTCGCGCCCGTCCAGCGCGGAGCAGGCGTGATGCAGATCGGGCGTGGGCCGCCTGTTGGCTTCGACCAGCATCTGGGCAAAGCCTGTGTGGAAGCACATCATGTCTCCCGCTTCGACCTCGATCCTGTCCGCGTCGAAAACGCGCATCAGATCGTCGTAGCCGACGAACTTCTCCGCGCGGCCGAAATGGGCGTGCAGGTCGACCATCACCCCGCGGCCCTGGATGCAGGCCTCGGCCATGGTCTCGATGCCGAGCGAGCGGGCGGCGCTGGCCTCCGGAGCCTCCGGGTCGGCCCCGGGCGGCAGGATGTCGGCGCCGCCGCGATAGCCGTTGTAGAACACCTTTTCCGGCACCCCGTCGCCATCGGCATCGAACATCTGGCCGATATGCGCCAGGCTGTCCCACTGGGTCGAATACTGCAGATGGATGAGTGCTGCGTCGTCGCAGGCCACATCGGTATAGCGCTTGTCCCACTGGTTCAGCGCATAGTTGAAGAACGGTTCCTCGCCGTGCATCACCGGCCTGAGCTGCGGCGGACGGCGGCGGGAATGCAGCACCATGCCGCCGGGATAGTCGAGCGGCAGGCTGAGGCAGAATTTCCTGCCGACGCGAACCTCGGCGACGCCCTGCAGCACTTTTTCCGGCGTCAGCAGATTGAGGCGGCCGATCTGGTCGTCGGCGCCGAAATCGCCCCAGTTCGAGCCTTCCGGGCGGTTCTTCCAGCGCGGCGATCCGGCGGTTGCTGTCATGGCTCCCTCCCTGCTATCGCGCCGCCGGCGCGGACTTGGCGCCGCGGATCAGCCGGCCAGGCAGCTCGTCGGTCGGCGCGCCGTCCTCGGCGATGACCTTGCCGCTGACGATGGTCGAGACGATGCCCTCGGTGCGCTGCACCAGGCGGCGGCCGTTGAGCGGCATGTCGTAGACCACCTGCGGCGCCAGAATGCGCAGGCGATCGAAATCGATGAGGTTGAGATCGGCCTTGTAACCGGGGGCGACGATGCCGCGATCCAGCAGGCCGACGGCGCCGGCGGCATCGCTGGTCAGCATCTTCACCGCCTGCGGCAGGCCGATCATGGCGCCGCGACGGCGGTCGCGCGCCCAGTGGGTGAGCATGAAAGGCGCGAAGCTGGCGTCGGCGATCACGCCGCAATGCGCGCCGCCGTCGCCCAGCCCGATCAGCGAATGCGGATCGCACAGCATTTCGCGCACCACGTCGAGATTGTCGGCGACGTAATTGTGCAACGGACGATAGAGCAGCAGCCGCCCGTCGCCCTCGATCAGCAGATCGTAGGTGAACTCGTCGGCCGGCACGCCCCTGGCCCGCGCCATGGCGCCGAGACTGTCGGCGGGGCGCGGCTCGTAATCCGGCACGTCCGCCACCGGAAAAGTGCGCTCGTAGTTGATGTTGCGCGCCCGCTCGGCGGGATCGACCGCCGGTTCGGTAAGGATCCTGCGCCGCAGTTCGGGATCGCGCAGGCGCTTGAGGCGCTCGGCCAGCGGCAGATGCGCGATGGCGCGGTAGGATGGCTGCCAGGAGAAGGGATGGCGCGTCAGCTCCAGCCCCATCATCACGCCGATGCCGCGCGTGCCGACCTGCACCCGCAGCGCCGCCCCGTCCCTGTTGGCCGCGTCCACCAGATCGAGCACTTCACGCCAGCGCGCCGGCCGGTCCTCGCGCTGGGTGAGCGCCATGGAGATCTGCAGGCCCGACTTCTTGGCGATGCGCCAGCAGAAGCCGCAATCGGCCGCGGCATCGTCGAAATCGGACACCAGCTCGATCGCGCCCTGGCCGGTTGCGGCGATCGCCTGCGCGATCGCCAGCAGTTCCTCCTCGGCGGCGTCGAACATCGGCGTCTGCTTGCCGTCGCTGGTCTTGTGCAGGATGGTGCGCGAGGTGGAGAAACCTAGCGCGCCGGCCCTGATGCCTTCGGCCGTCAGCCGCGCCATTTCCCGCCGATCGGCTTCGGTCGCCGCCTCGCGGTTGACGCCGCGTTCGCCCATGACGTAAACGCGCATCGGCGCATGCGCCACCTGCGTCGCGACGTCGATGTCGTAGCGATTGCGGTCCAGCGCGTCGAGGTAATCGGGAAAGCTGAGCCAGTTCCATTTCAGCCCCTCGGCCATCACCGCCTCGGGAATGTCCTCGACCCCTTCCATCAGCCGAATCAGCGTGTCGCGGTCATCCGGCCGGCAGGGCGCGAAGCCGACGCCGCAATTGCCCATCACCACCGTGGTCACGCCCATCAGCGACGAGGGATCGAGCCTGGAACTCCACGTCACCTGGCTGTCGTAATGGGTATGAATGTCGACGAAGCCGGGCGTCACCAGCTTGCCCTTGGCATCGATCTCGCGCCGGCCGCGGCCGACATCGGGGCCGACTTCGACGATGCGATCGCCGGCAATCCCGATATGCGCGGCGAACGGCGGACGGCCGGCGCCGTCCACCACAGTGGCGTTGCGGATCACCAGATCAAGCTCGGCCATATCCACCTCCACTCAAATCGCGATGCGATAGACGCGCGCCGCCGTGTCGCTGAACAGCGCCGCTTTCTCGGCCGGGGAAGATTCCTGCGCCAGCCGCTTGAACGCATTCCACAGCACCGCGTAGCTGGTGCTGATCTTGTCGACCGGGAAATTGCTCTCGAACATGCAGCGTTCGACGCCGAAAGCCTCGATGCAGGCAGCGAAATAGGGCCGCCAGACTTGCGCCAGCGCGGCGGAGTCGAGCGGCCTGGCTCGCTCGTGCAGGCCGAACCCCGGCAGGCGCATGCCCAGCCCGCCGATCTTCATCGTCACGTTGGCGCGTTTGCCGAGATCGAGCAGGTCACGGCGCAGTTGCGCCAGCACCTCCGCCTGCCCGCCCTCGAAGGGTCCGACGCCGACCGGGCCGCCGACGTGGTTGAGCACGATCGGCGTATCGGGGAACCGGTCGGCCAGGGCCGCGACGTCGGCGATCTGGGTGTGATAGACGAACGCGTCGAAGGACAGGCCGAGCGGCTTGAGGCAGGCGAAGCCTTGCTGGAATGTCGCATCCAGCATCTGCTGCGGCAAAGGATCGTAGATCGTGGCCTTCACCGCCGGATCGGGATGCCAGGCGGTGATGTGGCGGATGCCGCGGAAACGGTCGGGCGCGGCGGCCTGCAGCTTTTCCAGCACCGCCGCCGCCCTGGCGCCCAGCATCAGATCGGCATGGCCGACGATGGCGGCGCAGGCGCGCATCGGACCGTACAGCCCGCTGGCGCTCATGGCGGCGATGCCGTTGACGAATTCCACCTCGCCGATCGGCCGCAGTTCCACCGGCCCGTCCTGCCGGTACATGGCGCCGCACTGGACGAAAACGGTGGCGACGACGTTGTGCCCCTTCGTATCGCGCAGCAGTTCGGGCAGCAGATAGGGCCAGTTGGGCCGGTCCCAGAGGTGATGATGCGCATCGACGATCGGCAGTGCTGGATCGATGATCTCTTCGCTGTGCTGGGCCAGCCAGTCCTCGCGCACCGTGGGATGGGGAAACTTCGCGGTCAGCAGTTCCGTCGGCTTGCTCATGGCCTGCCTCGCTTCACGCCGAAAGCCCTTGCGGCGGAATGGTTTCGTCGAAGGTCTTGGAGCGGCGCACCAGCCAGGGACCGTATTGGTGCGGCCAGTTACCGAACGCTGCATCACCCTGCAGCGCCGCCTTGGCATGCAGTCCCCAGAACGGGTTGAACAGCGCCTCGCGCGCGATGCAGATCAGGTCGGCATTGCCCGCGGCGAGAATGCCGTCGGCATGCTCCGGCCGGCGGATCATGCCGACCGCCATGGTGGCGATGCCCGCCTCCTTCTTCACCCGCGCCGCCATCGGCACCTGGAAACCGGCGCCGCGCTTCTTGGCCTTCAGACCGGGCGACATGCCGATGCCGCCGGAAGAGCAGTCGATGACGTCGACCCCCTTCTCCTTCAGCGCCTTCGCCAGCACCACCGTATCGTCCAGGGTCCAGCCCTCGGCATCCTCGTCGTCGATGCAGGAGACGCGCACGAACAGCAGCTTGCGCGCCGGCAGCACCGCCCGCACCTCGGCCGCCACTTCCAGCGCCAGGCGCATGCGGCCGGCCCGGTCGCCGCCATAGGCGTCGGTGCGGCTGTTGCCCAGTGGCGAGTAGAACTCGTGCAGCAGATAGCCGTGCGCGCCGTGCAGTTCGACGACGTCGAAGCCGGCGGCGTCGCAACGGCGCGCCGCCTCGACGTATTTGCGCTTCACCTGGGCGATCTCCTCCAGGGTCAGCGGGTGAATGCCGCGCCAGCCTTCGACCTTCGACGCCGCACTAGGTCCCACCGGCTGCCACGGTGGCTCGCCCTTGGCAGCGTCCTCGTGATCGAGCGGCGCGGGCCCGTTCCATTGCCGCCGCCGCGACGCCTTGGCGCCGGCATGCCAGAGCTGGGCCGCGGGCACGCCGCCGCCCCGGCGGATCGCCGCCGCCAGTTGCGTCAGGCCGGGCAGGTGTTCGTCGGACCAGGCGCCCATGTCGCCATAGGTGGCGCGGCCGACCGGATCGACCGCCAGCGCCTCGGTGAACACGGTGCCGAAGCCGCCCCGGGCATAGGTGTTGAGATGGGTGAAATGCCAGTCGTTGGCGAACCCGTCCTTGGCCATGTACATCTGCATCGGCCCCAGCACGATGCGGTTGGGCAGCGCAGTCTGGCGCAGTTCAAAAGGCTCGAACAGCATCCCGTCCTCACCCGCGCCTGGGGATGAGATGACGGAAATCGTCCTCGATATCCACGCCCATGGTGTTGATGATGCGGCTGACGCAGGCATAGAGGCTCAAGGTCAGCACCAGTTCCATCACCTCGCGCGGCGGAAAGAACTCGCCCAGCCGCGCCATCGCCTCGGCCGAGGCGCCCGGGCCGCGCGTGATCTCCTCGCTGACCACAAGTGCCGCCCGCTCCTTCTCGTCGAACAGTTCGCTCTGCCGCCACCCGGCGATGGCGTCGATCTTCTCCTGCGACAGTCCCGCCTCCAGCCCCATGGGCACGTGGTGGACCCATTCGTAGTCGGTTTCCGACACTTGGGCCGAGCGCAGGATCATGATCTCGCGCAGCGCGCGCGAGGTCGTGGACTGCAGCCGCATGATCCAGGCGAAATCCACCCAGGCCCGCAGCATGGTCGGCGACAGGCCGAGCGTGCGGTAGAGATTGGGAACCTCGATGCCGTAGCCGCGGACATCGGCGAAGATCTTGCTGAGGACCGGATCCTTGGTGTCCATCGGCACCATGCCGAAACGCGCCATACCACTCTCCTTCGAACTATGTGCCTCGACGAACCGCTAGGACGCCGCCGCCGAGCGCAACACCTTCTCGACCTCGGGCATGTAGCCGTCGGCCCCGGCCAGCGCCACCGACATGCCGCCATCGACGAAGATCATTTGGCCGGTGACGAAGGAACTGGCCGGATCGAGGAAGAACGCCACGGCGTTGGCGATGTCGGCCGGCTGGCCCATGCGCTGCACCGGGATCGAGGCGATCAGCGAGCGCGTACGCGGGTTGTCCATGGTGTTGACCTGGCGGAACAGCGGCGTGTCGATCGGTCCCGGCGCCACCGTGTTGACGGTGATGCCGTCCTGCGCCAGCTCCAGCGCCCAGACCCGCGTCATGCCATGAATGCCCGCCTTGCTGGCGGCGTAGGTGGTGCGCAGATGCTTGCCCAGCGCGGCGCGGCTGGAAATGTTCACGATGCGGCCGAACTTGGCCTTGCGCATGCCCGGCAGCAGCGCCTGGGCGCACTGGATCGGGCAGCGGATGTTCAGCGCCATTACCGCATCGATGTCGTCGAACTTGACGTCCTCCAGCAGGGCGGCGCGCGTGGTGGCGACGTTGTTGACCAGCCCGTTGATGGTGCCGCCGGCCTGCGCCTTCTCCAGCGCCCGCCCGGTCGATCCGGTATCGGAGAGGTCGGCCTCGATATAGTCGGCCTTACAAGAGGACGGCGGCTTCTGCCGGTCGAGGATGATGACGTGATGGCCGCCGGCCATCATGCGTTCCGCGGTACCCAGACCGATGCCGCTGGCGCCACCGGTGATCAGAATGCGCATTGCCATGGCCATGGTGCTTCTCCTTCGCTTTCGCTCACGCCGCGTTGGGCGTGGTGAAGATGCCGCTGAGGCCGCCGTCGACCAGCAACTCGGTGGCGGTGATGTAGCGGGCCTCGTCCGAGGCCAGGAACGCGGCAGCATAGGCGATGTCCCAGGGCGAGCCGGTGTGGCCCATCGGACATTTGCCGTCGCGCACCCGGCGGGCGTCGTCGAAGTCGCGGTCCGACCAGGCCGAAGTGACGCGCGCGATGCGCGGCGTGTCGATCATGCCCGGCAGCACGGAATTGGCGCGGATGCCCTGCCGGGCGTATTGCAGCGCGATGTAGCGCGTGAGGTGGATCATCGCCGCCTTCGACACGCCATAGGCCATGTGCGGGAAGCCGGGATAGCGCATGCCGGCGATGGAGGAGATGGCGACGATGCTGCCGCCGCCCTGCTTGACCATATGCGGCAGGATCGACTTGCACGCCAGATAGAGGCCGCGGCAGTTGAGGTCGGAAATCCGGTCCCATTCCTCGACCGGCAGCTCGACCGGTCCGCCGATGGTGCCGATGCCGACGTTGTAGTTCAGCACGTCGATGCGGCCGAACCGGGCGATGCAGGCCTGCGTCATGGCCTCGATGTCGCGCGCTTCGGCGAGATTGGCCTGGAAGGGCACGGCCTTGAATCCCTCCTCGGCGATCAGCTCGCAGACTTCCTGCGCCGCATCGAGATTGACGTCGACGGCGAAGACGGTGGCGCCCTCGCGGGCAAAATGCAGCGAGGTGGCCTTGCCGATGCTCATGCCGGGCGCCGACGTGCCCGCCCCGCCCATCAACACGATCTTGCCGTCGAGCCGGCCCTTGCGTTGCTGTTGCATGCGCTTCTTCCTCAACTCAGAACAGTTCGAGCAGCCGCGCCCGGTCGTCCAGCTCGCCCGGCAGGCCCTCGAATACGATGCTCCCCGATTTCATCACCACGACCCGGTCGGACACCGCGAAGGCCTCGCGGATGTTCTGTTCGACCAGCAGGATGGAAAGCTGGCGCTCGATCTGCAGGGCGCGGATGGGCGCCAGCAGGTCCTGGAACAGCTTCGGCGCCAGCCCGATCGACGGCTCGTCCAGCAGCAGGATCTTCGGCCGCGACAGCAGGGCGCGGCCCAGCGACACCATCTGCTGCTGCCCGCCGGACAGAGTGCCGGCGCGGCGCTGCCAGAAATTGGGCAACAGCGGCAGCAGGCCGAAGACTTCCTCGGTGCGCGCCGTCGCCTCGCCGCCCTCGATGCCGGCCGACCACAGCGCCAGGGTGAAGATGTCCTTCACCGTCAGGCCGGGGAAAACGCCGCGGCCTTCGGGCAGGTAGGAAATGCCGGCCCTGGCCATGGCGGCCGGCTGCGGCCTCACCTTCTCGCCCAGCAGTAGCACCTGTCCCTCGCGCGCGGCGACAAGCCCGAAAAAGACCTTGAGCAGAGTGGACTTGCCCGCCCCGTTATGGCCCACCAGGCAAAGCATCTCGTTGGCGCGCAGCGTGAAATCCAACCCGGTCATCACATCGCGGCCGTCATAGCCGGCGGAAACGCCCTTGGCGGTCAGCACCTCGCTCATTGCGGCCGATCCCCGAAATAGATCGCCGTCAACGCCGGATCGTTCAGGATCTGCTGCGGCTCGCCTTCGGCCAGCACCTTGCCCTGATCGAGGAACACGATGCGATCGGCCAGTTCGATGACGATGTCGAGATTGTGTTCGATCAGGCAGACGGCGATGCCCGAAGCGGTGGCCCCGCGCAGCAGTTCGACGAACCGCCGGCGCGAGGACGGATCGAGGCCCGAGGCCGGCTCGTCCAGCAGCCAGATGCGCGCGCCGGAGGCGATGATACGGGCCATCGAAAGGAATTTCTGGGCCGCATAGCCCAGCGTGACCGCCCGCACCTCGGTCATGGTGTCGAGCGAGGTCTTGGCCAGCGCTTCCTCGACCCGCGCCAGCCGCTCGGTCCCCCGGCCGCGCTGCCAGAACCAGGAACCGGGCTCGGTGGCGGTCAGCACGTTCTCTCGCACCGTCATGTGGGTGAACAGCCGCAGATCCTGGAAGCTGCGGGCGATGCCGCGCTGGGCGACGCGGTGCGGCCGCAGGCCGGTAATGTCCTCGCCCGCATGCTCGACCCGCCCGCCATCGGCGCGCAGATTGCCCGTCACCAGGTTGAACAGGGTGGTCTTGCCCGCCCCGTTGGGCCCGACCAGCGCCGTGACGATGCCAGGCTGCAGGTCCAGCGAGACGTCGGAGACGGCGGCGATGCCGCCAAACCGGCGCGTCATGTTGTGCATTGTCAGGAGCGGCTGGGTCATGCGCGCCCCATCAGCCCGCCGGGCCGGAACATCATCAGCACCATCATCAGGAAGCCGTAGATCATCTGCTGCACTGCGCCGATATGCTCGGGCGGCAAGCCGGGAATGAAGGAAAGCGCGGCGGGCAGCAGCAGCAGGGCTACGGCGCCCACGAGCGGGCCGCTCAGGGTGCCGGTGCCGCCGATGATCAGCATGGCCACGATCAGGATCGACTGGTCCAGCGTGAAGCTCTCGCCGTTGACGAACTGCATGTAGAACGCGAACAGCGCCCCCGCCACGCCGGCCATGGCGCAGCCGGCGACCGTCGCCAGCGTCTTCAGCAGCGCCACGTTCTTGCCCAGGGCTTCGGCGGCGGACTCGTTGTCGCGCAGCGCCATCAGCGAGCGGCCGAAGCTGCCGCGCATCAGCAGCACGATCACCGCCATGACCCCCGCCAGCACCACAAGGCAGAAGACGAGGAACAGCCCGCCATTGCCCAGATTGAAGCCGAACAGCGTCGCCTGGGGAATGCCGGTCAGTCCACCGATGCCGCCGGTCAGGCTTTTGGCCTCGGAGAACACCGTCGTCGCCAGCATCTGCAAGCCAAGGCTGGCGGCGACGAAATACTCGCCGCGCACGCGCAGGGCGGGCAGCGCCAGGCATACCGACAGCAGTGCGGAGAGAACGGCGGCGACCAGGCAGCCGATCAGGATATCGGGCGTGAAGCTGAGCGCGATCTGCGCCGCAGCATAGGCGCCCAGCCCCATGAACACCGCATGGGCGGCGGAGAAGATGCCGCCATAGCCCAGCAGCACGTTCATGCTGGAGGACAGGATCGCGAAGATGGCGATCAGCGTCAGAAGGTTGACGATGTAGGCGATCATCGCGTCACCCGCACCGCGAACAGCCCGTTCGGCCGCATCAGAATGAAAGCGAACATGACGACGAAGCCGGCGGACTCGCTCCACTGCGTGTCGAGCACGGCGACGATCACGTTCTCGACCACGCCCAGTATCAGGCCGGCGATGGCGGCGCCGCGCACGCTGCCGACACCGCCGACGATGGTGGCCGCCATGCTGATCAGCATCACATGCGCGCCGACGATGGGCTGCAGGCCGACCGTGGCGGCGCCCAGCACCGCGCCGGGCACCGCCAGCGCCGAACCGACGCCGAAGGCAAGCTGCGACAGACGCGCCGACGACAGGCCGAAGCCGCGGAGCAGTTCGGGATTCTCCGACAGGGCGCGCAGGCCGATGCCGGCCCTGGCCCGCGTCAGGAACAGGCCCAGCAGACCGAACAGCACGAGCGCCATCGCCGTCGCCAGCCAGAACACCGGCGCCAGGTACAGGCCGGGCAGGACTTCCTGCGAGCGGGTCAGCGGGGTGGTGATGGTGGTGAAACCGCGGCCGAAGACGATCTCGACGAAGCTCTGCACCATGATCAGGATGCCGAAGGAGGCGACGAAGACGGTGAAGAAGCCGCCGCGGTGTTTCTGTATCTGGCGATAGACGTAGCGCTCGACCAGCAGGCCGAACGCAACCGCGACGATGGTGGCGACCAGCAGCGCGATCGCCCAGTGCCAGCCGCGGCTAATGCACTCGACGAAGGAATAGCCGGCCAACGCGTAGGTGGCGCCATGCGCGGCGTGGAACGTGCGGGTAGCGCCGAAGATCAGGGAGAAACCGGCGGCAGTCAGCGCATAGAGCGCGCCCGTCTGGATGCCGGAGGCGAGTAGCTGGAGATAGAGCATCGTGATGTCCGCCCGGATTTCCCCGCCGCTTCCCTGGGGGAAAGCGGCGGGGAGTTCCGTTCCGGCCTTGTCCTAGCTGCCCGACACGATGATCGCGGGCTTGCCGTCCTTGATCTGGTTGATCTGGATCGGCATCGAGATCGAACCCTTGTCGTCGAAAGTGCCATTGCCGCCCACCAGCGGGAAGGTGCGCACGCGCAGCATCTCCTCGCGCAGATTTTCGCCGTTCACCGGCTTGCCCGCCTGTTCGAGGTTGGCGGCCAGCAGGCCAAAGAGGCGCAGCGCGTTGTAGTAGTTCTGATTGTAGATGTTTGGATCGGCGTTGTACTTGGCGCGCCAGTCGGCGACGAAGCGCTTGGTGACCGGATCCTCCGAATCCCATTTCGACACCTGGCTGGTGTAGACCAGGCCTTCGGCCTCGGGCGTGCCGAATACCGAGGGGATGCCCGAGGAGGCGGACGAAACGAACGGCTGCGTCAGGCCATTGTCGCGCAGTTGCTTGAAGATCTGGGCGTGCTGGATGCCGTAGGTTAGCACGTAGATCACGTCCGGCTTGTCCTCGCGCAGCCTGGCGGCGATGGCGCCGAACTGCTGCGCGGTGGCGGCAATGGCGTACTCGCCCACCAGCGCAGCGCCGATCTTGGGCAGGCCGGCCTCCAGCTCCTTCCTGGTGCCCTGGCCGGCGGGATCGTCGAGATAGATCAGCCCGACGCGCTTGTAGTTCTGCTGGCCCATCCAGGGGATGACGGCCTGGATCTCGTTGGTGAGAAGCGGGATGACGTTCCAGAAATAGGGCGACAGGCCGGCAAGGTCGGGACCGGTGCCGCCGCCGTTGACGGTGACGACCTTGGCGCGCTCGCTGATCGGTGCGGCCGCCTTGGAGACGCCGGTGAAACCGATCAGCACCCAGAGCGCCTCATCGACATTGACCAGCTTGGTCATGCCGGTGGCGCCCCCCTGCGGGGTGGCGCGGCTGTCCTCGGCGCGCAGCTCGATCGGACGCTTCAGCGTCTTGTCGGCGCGCAGATGTTCCAGGGCCAGGTTGGCGCCGGCTGTGAACATCAGCCCGTTCTCCGCACCCGGCCCGGCCATCGGGAACAGCGTGCCGACAACATAAGGCTTGTCCTGCGCCTGGCCGATGCCGGCCCCGGCGGCGACAGCCAGCACGGCGGCGAAGGACGCAACAAGAGTCTGGCGGCGTGAAATCATTCTTCCCTCCCAAGGGGTGCGTTTCTGAAACGCCGACAACGTGTGGCCGGCCTGATGCACCCGATCGCGAGCGAGAGTTTGGAAGGGTGTACGGTTCGCTCAACGGATTTCGGCAGCCGGATGCGATCTTTTCCGGCGCATGGAAGCGGAAGTTCGCCGGCCGAAAGCCGCAACCGCAGCATTTCCTTCGCGGGTGCGAAACGCAGCGCCCTGCGGTCCGGCCTTAGCGGTAAGTCAGGCGGCCGGAAGAGCCGCACTCTGGCCCAGCGCGTTCTCGATGCGGCGCGCCTCGCGGCGGATTTCCTCCACCACCATGGCGCGGCGATGCGGCGAGAGGCGGTCGCTGGTGGCGGCAACGCTTATCGAGGCCAGCGGTTCGCCCTTCAATCCGCGCACCACCCCCGATACCGACGACATGCCCTTCAGGATCATGCCATCGAGATAGGCATAGCCCTTGGCGCGGGTTTCCTCGATCGCCGCCCGCAGCAGCGTGGGATCGAGCTGCGGATAGACGTCCTTGCGATCGGCGTTGCGCTGGATGACGTCCTTGCATCTCTCTTCCGACATGAAAGCCAGCAGCGCCAGCGCCGCCGAGCCGACGCCCAGCGGCCGGCGCGTGCCGACCGTCGCGGCCAGCGCCTTGATGGGATAGCTGCCCTCGACGCGATCGACTACGACGCTGTCGTAGTAGCTGGGAATGCACAGGAACACCGTGTCGCCGGTGTCCTTGGCCAGCCGCTGCAGCGAGGCGCGCGCCACGTCGCGCATGTTGAAGCGGTTGGCCGCCGTCGCCCCCAGGGTCAGGAACCGGAAGCCCAGATTGTAGTGCTTGGTCGAGGTGCATTGCTCGGCGAAGCCCTCGTGAATCAGGGTGCGCAGCAGGCGATGGGCGGTGGCGTTGGAAAGACCCGCCGCCTTGCACAGGTCGGAGAAGCGGATGCCGCCGTCGTTGCAACTGGCAATGACCTGCAGCATCTGCAGCGCGCGGGTGACGCTTTCGACGTCGCCGCTGCGCGGCGGCGGCGCGCCGAAAATGACGTTCTCGTTGCTTCCGTCCGGCATGGTTCGCTCCCCGATCTGTGGTTGGCTCGCCTCACGCAACGTCGCGCCCGGCCCGCACCACGCGGCCAGGCAAGGTCCCAGTGGCCTCGCCGTCGCGATAGGTCACGACGCCCGATACCACGGTGGCGACATAGCCCCGGGCCTTCTGCAGCAGGCGGCTGCCGCCGGCCGGCAGATCCGGCACCATGACTGGACGGTCGACGTCCAGCCGGTCGAAGTCGATGACGTTGAGGTCGGCCTTCATGCCGGGCGCGATGGTGCCGCGATCCGCCAGTCCCATGGCGCGGGCGCTGTCGCAGGTCTGGCGCTTGACCAGCCACGGCAGGTCGAAACGGTCGGCGCCGCGGTCGCGGCCCCAGTAGCTCAACAGGTAGGTGGGATTGCTGGCATCGGCGATGAAGGAGACATGCGCGCCGCCGTCGCCCAGCCCGACCAGCGTGTTGTCGCTCGCCAGCATCTCGCGGCAGACGTCGAGCGTGTAGGCCTGGTAGTTGGCGACGGGAGCGAAAAGGAAGTTGCGGCCTTCGTCCTCGAGCAGGCGATCGTAGACGACATCCTGCGGGCTGCGGCCCAGCCGCGCCGCCTCGGCGGCGATGGAATCCTCGCGCGACGGCGAATAGTTGGGCGGATTGCCCAGTGGAAAAATCATGTCGAAGGATTCCAGCCGCCGCGCGATCGGATCGTTGGTGTCGATCTTGCGCTCGTCCAGCAGCCGGGCGCGGAAGGCGGGATCGCGCATGATCGCCAGACGCTCGACCAGCGGCTTGTCGGCGATGGCCCTGTAGGACGGATAGTCGGAGAACGGATTGCGGCTGCCCTGCAGACCCATCAGCACCGCAATCGGACGCGGCGCCACCTGGCCCCGAATCGCCAGGCCTTCATTCACCGCATCGTTGGCCAGGCCCAGCAGGGTGCGCCAGACATTGGGGGTGGCATGGCGCTGCGCCAGAGAAAAGGAGAAGGGCCGCCCAGCCTGGCGCACGACCCGGCGCACCATCGCGAATTCCGCTTCCAGGCTGGGCGTGTCCCAGTCGGAGATGAATTCGATGACGCCGGAGCCGGCCTCGCGCATGCCCTGGGCGATGGCAGCCAGCTCCGCCTCGCTGGCCTTCAGCGCGAAAGTGTATTCGCCGGCGCTGGTGCGATGGTTCAGCGTGCGCGAGGTGGTGAAACCGATGGCGCCGGCGCGCATGGCGTCCGCCGTCAGCGTCTTCATCCTGGCAATATCGTCTTCGGTCGCCGGCTCCAGCCGGGTGGCGCGCTCGCCCATCACGTAGAGCCGCAGCGGCGCGTGTGGGAGCTGGGCGCAGATGTCGATGTCGCGCTTGCGCCGCTCCAGCACGTCCATGTAGTCGGCGAAGGATTCCCAGCCCCAGTCCAGCCCCTCGTGCAGGGCGACGCCGGGAATGTCCTCGACGCCCTCCATCAACTCGATCAACCGTTGGCGATCATCTTGCCGCACCGGCGCGAAACCGACGCCGCAATTGCCCATCACCGCCGTGGTCACGCCATGCCAGCTCGAGGAAGCCAGCTGCGAATCCCATACCGACTGGCCGTCATAGTGGGTGTGGATGTCGATGAACCCCGGCGTCAGCAGCTTGCCGCGGGCGTCGATCTCCTCCCGGCCTGATTGCGCCAGCTTGGGACCGATGGCGGCAATCTGGCCACCGCTCACCGCCACGTCGGCCTCGTAGAGCGGTGCGCCGGTGCCGTCGGCAATAGTGGCATTCCTGATCAGCAGATCGGGACGATCCGACATGGCGTTTGCTCCTTTCCGCCCTATTTCTCAATTCTGATGCCGGCCTTCTCGCGATCCCAGACCCGGGCGAGATCGGCTTCGGCCGCAGCGCGCAGCTTGTACTTCTCCACCTTCTGCGTCTGCGTCTTGGGCAGCTCGCCGACCAGCGACACGAAGCGCGGCACCATGAAATACGGCATCAGCGGCTGGCAGAACTCGATCAGGCCGCGCTCGTCCAAGGTCGAGCCCGCCGCCAGCACCACGCTCAGCATCACCTCGTCCTCCGCA
>JBBCJW010000009.1:0-41897 GCA_037190765.1 Alphaproteobacteria bacterium | reverse complement strand
GGCCCCAGTTCCCGGATCGACCAGTTCCATGACCGCCAAAGAAGTAACCGCCTGCCTGATCATCATCGGCAACGAGATCCTCTCGGGCCGCACCAAGGACGCCAATCTGGGTTTCCTGGCGGTCAGCCTGAACGAGATCGGGGTGCGGCTGCGCGAGGCGCGGGTCATTCCCGACATCGAGGACAACATCGTCGCGGCGGTCAACGAATGCCGGGCCAAGTTCGACTACGTGCTGACCACCGGCGGCATCGGGCCGACCCACGACGACATCACCGCCGATGCGGTGGCCAAGGCGTTCGGCGTCGGCATCGGCCTGCACAAGGAAGCCTACGATCGGCTGCTGCGCCATTACGGCGATCCGGCCCTGTTCACCCCCGCCCGCCAGCGCATGGCGCGCATTCCCGACACGGCGACCCTGATCGACAATCCGGTCTCGGTGGCGCCCGGCTTCCAGATCGGCAACGTCTTCGTGCTGGCCGGCGTGCCGATGATCGTGCAGGCCATGTTCCAGAGCTTGAAGCACCGGCTGGTCGGCGGCGCCCCGGTGCTCAGCCGCACCGTGCGCACCTCGCTGCCCGAGGGCACCATCGCCGAGCCGCTGGCCGCCCTGCAGGTGCGCTATGCCGATCTGGAGATCGGCTCCTATCCCTCGTTCCGCCAGGGCAAGATCAGCACCGGGCTGGTGCTGCGCGGCGTCGATGCGGTGCGCCTCGACCAGGGCGCGCACGAGCTGGTCGGCATCCTGCACGCTATGGGCGGTGAGCCCGACCTGCTGGAAGCCTGACCTTGCGCCCGCGCCGGCCCGTCGAGCTGCGCCGCACCTGGCTGTTCGTGCCCGGCGGCGATGCGGCGGCCTTGCAGGCGGCGGCGCAATCCGGTGCGGACGTGCTGATCCAGGAGCTGGAGGATTTCGTGCCGCCGCAGCGCAAGCAGGCGGCGCGCGAGCTGCTGGCGCCGACCATGGCGGCATGGAAGGAGACCGGCGCCATCGCCGCGGTGCGCATCAACCCGCTGTCCGGACCCGAGGGCGCGGCCGACCTGGCGGCGGCGATGCAGGCCGGCGCCGAAGCGGTGCTGCTGCCCAAGACGCGCAACGCCGAGGACATCGTGGCGCTGGATCAGGCGATGACGCGCTGGGAGCGCGCGCTGGGCCGGCCCGAGGGCGCGGTCGAGCTGGTGCCCAACATCGAAACGGCGCGGGCGCTGACCAACACGCTGTCGATCGCCACCGCCACGCCGCGCGTGACCGCCTGCCTGGTGGCCAGCGAGGACATGGCGGCCGATCTCGGCGCGGAGCGGGCGCCGGACGGGCAGGAGCTGGACTATGCCCGCCAGCGCTTCCTGGTCGAATGCACCGCCGCCGGCGTGCTGGCGATCGACTGTCCCTATACCTGGTCCGACGTCGAGGGCGCGGTGCGGGAAGGCGAATGGGCCCGCCGGCTTGGTTATCGCGCCAAGAGCCTGGTGTCTCCGACGCACGTGCCGTACCTGAACGCGCTCTTCACGCCGGCGCCGGCGAAAGTGGCCGCGGCGCGGCGCATCGTCGAGGCGTTCGAGGCGGCGCAGGCGCGCGGCGCGGGCAATGTCGAACTCGACGGCAATCTCGTCGAACTGCCGACCTACCTCAACGCCCGCCGCCTGCTGGCGCGCGCCGACGCCTTCGCCGCGCTGTCGCTGCCGGACTGACCCGCTTGCTGCCGCGCCTGGCGCCCGTGCTGCTGGCCGGTCTTGCGATCGCCGGGCTGGCGCTGTGGCTGTTCCTGGCCTGGCGGCAGATCGTCTATCCGCTCGAACTGTTCGGCCATGAAGGCGCCATTGTCGATCACGTGCGCCGGCTGCTCGATGGCCAGCCGCTTTACGGTCCGCCCGAGCTGGAATTCGTGCCCTTTCTCTACACGCCGGGCTATTACCTGGTCTGTGCCGCTTTTGCCTGGGCGGGCGACCTGGCCTTCGTGGTGCCGCGCGGCGTGTCGGCCGCCGCCACGCTGGGCTCGATGGCCTGTCTGGCGTTCCTGGTGCGGCGGCTGGGCGGCAGCCTGGTCTGGAGCGCGGTGGCGGTCGGCGCCTTCGCGCTGGCGGCATCGCGGGTCGAGGCCTGGTACGCGCTGGCGCAGGTGGACAATCTGTTCCTGTTCTGCCTGGCGCTGGCCGTCACGACCGGACAGTTCGCCGACAATGCCCGTCGCTTCCTGCTGGTCGGCCTGATCTTCGCCGCCGCCTTCTGGTGCAAGCAGATCGGGCTGGCCGCCGGTGTGTTCTACGCCGCCGCCATGGTGCTGCTCGACGGGCGGCGGTCGCTGGCCATCCTGGCCGGCATGGGGATCGGCATCGCGCCCGGCGTCGTGCTGCTGCAGCATGAGAGCGACGGTTGGTTCGGCTTCTACGCCTTCGCCATACCGGCGCATTTCGGCCTGCAGCCGCTGGCCTTCCTCGCCATGCTGGCGCGCGACATGCCGTGGCTGGCGCCATCCTTTCTCGTCGCGTTGTTCGTGCTGTGGCGGCTGTGGCGCGAGGGCCGGCGCGAAGCGGCGCTGCGGTTGGCGGCGCTGGCATTGTGCCTGTTCGGCACCGCGGCGCTGGGACGGTCGCATCCGGGCGGGCACGTCAACACGCTGCTGCCGGCGATGTGGCTGATGGCGCTGGGGCTGGGCGCGGGCGTCGGCATGGTGTGGCAGGGGCGTATATCGGTCACGGCGACGCCTGCTGTGCGAGCCGCGCTGGCCGGGCTGGTCCTGCTGCAGCTTGGGCTTCTGTCCTACGACCCGCGCCGGTTCCTGCCCGCCGCCAATGGCGAAGCGGTGCGGGCGGAGATCGGCGCGCGGCTGGCGGCAGCGCCGCAGCCGATGCTGCTGCCGGGCATGGGCTATCTGGTCGGGCGCGTCGCCGGCGCCGATCCGATGGCGGTCAACGACGTCTACCAGGCCGATGCCGCGCTGCGCCGCCGCTATCTTGCTGCGCTGGAGGCGGCCATGCGGGAGAAGCGCTATGCCTCGGTGGTGCTGGATGAAGTGCTGAGCCAGGGCTGGGCGATCTGGTACGATCCCTATTACCGGCAGCTTGGCCGGCTGAGCGCCGATGGCGAGGCGCTGCGGCCGCGCGCGGGACTGGATTTCGGTCCGCCGGTGCTTCTGGAGGCGCGCTGACGGCGCGACGGGACGAAATGACGGCTACGCTCGGCATGCTGATCCTCGACACGCGCTTTCCGCGCCTGGCCGGCGATGTCGGCAATCCCGACAGTTTCTCCTTCCCGGTGATCTTCGAGCGGCTGCCGGGCATCGGCCCGCAGCAGGCGGTACGCGATGCGCCGGGCCGGGCGGGCCTGATCGACGAACTGGCGGCGGCGGCGGACCGGCTGGTGCAGCGCGGCGCGGCGGGCATCGCCACCAGTTGCGGCTTCCTCGCCTTGCTGCAGCCGGAACTGGCGGCGCGCTGCGCGGTGCCGGTCGCCACCTCCAGCCTGCTGCAGGTGCCGCTGGTGCAGCGCCTGCTGCCGCCGGGTTGCCGGGTCGGCATCGTCACCGCCGAGGCGCAGAGCCTGACGCGGGCCCATCTGGAGGCGGTGGGGGTCGATCCCGCGACGCCGGTGGTCGGCATGCCGGCCGGCGGCAGCTTCGCGCACACTTTCCTGGGCAACAATCCCGATCTCGACCATCGCGCCGTGCAGCGCGAACTGATCGCCGCCGGGCGCGACCTGCTGGCCCGCCATGCGGGCATCGGCGCCATCGTACTGGAATGCACCAACCTGCCGCCCTATGCGCGGGCCCTGCACGAGGCGCTGAAGCTGCCGGTCTACGACGCGCGCGGCTTCCTGCACTGGTTCCAGGCCGGGCTGCGGCCGCAGCGCTCGGTCGGCGGCATCGCTCTTTAGCGCGGGGCGCTCATCATCCGGTCGGGCAGCCAGGTGACGGTCTCGGGGAAGACGTAGGTGATCGCCACCGCCGCCACCATCAGGAAGAAGAAGGGCAGCGCCACCTTGGCGATCCAGAAGATCGAGCGGCCGGTCATGCCTTGCAGGACGAACAGGTTGAAGCCGACCGGCGGGGTGATCTGCGCCATCTCCACCACCAGCACGATGAAGATGCCGAACCAGATCAGGTCGAACCCGGCCTGCTGCACCACCGGCAGCAGGATGGCGATGGTCAGCACCACCATCGAGATGCCGTCGAGGAAGCAGCCCAGGATGATGAAGAAGATGGTCAGCGCCACGATCAGCATCGCCGGCGACAGGCCGAGCGTGCCGATCCACTCCGCCAGGTGCCGCGGCAGGCCGGTGAAACCCATGGCCAGGCTGAGAAAGGCGGAGCCGGCCAGGATCAGCATGATCATCGAGCTCAGCCGCGTGGCGCCCATGACGCTGTCCCAGAACGTGGCCCAGGTCAGCCGTCTCTGGAAGAAGGCGATCAGGAAGGAGCCGACCACGCCCAGCGCCGCCGATTCCGTCGCCGTCGCCACGCCGGAATAGATCGAGCCCAGCACCAGCCCGATCAGCAGCACCACCGGAATGAGCGCCCGCGTCTCCCACAGCTTGCGGCCGAACGTCATGACGATGTCGGCGGGCGGCACTTTGGAGGGATTGAGCAGGGCCCAGACCGCGACGTAGCCTGAGAACAGCGCCGCCAGGATGATGCCGGGGATGATGCCGGCGATGAACAGCTTGGCGATCGAGACTTCGGCCGCCACGCCATAGACGATCATGATGATCGAGGGCGGGATCAGCAGGCCCAGCGTGCCGGCCCCGGCCAGGCTGCCGATCGCCAGCTCGTCGGGATAGCCGCGCTTCTTCAGCTCCGGAATCGTCATCTTGCCGATGGTGGCGCAGGTGGCGGCGGAGGAGCCGGAGACGGCGGCGAAGATGGCGCAGCCGATGATGTTGGTGTGCAGCAGGCGGCCGGGGAAGCGGGTCATCCACGGCGCCAGGCTGGTGAACATGGATTGCGAGATCGCGGTTCGGAACAGGATCTCGCCCATCCAGATGAACAGCGGCAGCGCCGTCAGCGTCCAGGACGAGACCGAGCCGAACATGGTGGTCGCCATGGCGTCCCCCGCCGGCCGCGCCGGCACGAACAGCCACATCGCCACCGCGCCGACGCCGACCAGGCTGAGCCCGATCCAGATGCCGGTGCCGAACAGGAAGAACAGAACGCCGATGAGGAAGACGGCGACCCAGATATCACCACTCATGTCGGTTCACCGTTCCATGTGCGAGTCGTCGGCGCCGATTTCCCGCACCCAATCGCCGCCGCGCGCCACGACGACCAGCTTCTCGACGAGGGCGATCAGGAAGATGATGCTGCCGATCGCCAGCCCGAGCTGCGGAATCCACAGCGGCGTCGCCACCAGCCCGGTCGACATGTCGCCAAGCTGCCAGCTCACGTAGCAGTTCTTCACCATGTACCAGGCGAGGTAGAGGCTCAGCAGCGTGCCCATGCCCAGGCACCACAGCTCCATCGCCCGCCGCCGGCTGCCGGTGAAGCGCTGCAGGATCAGCGTGACGCGGATGTGCTCGCCGCGCCCGAAGGTCGCCGCCAGCGCCAGAAACGCCGACGCCGCCATGCAATAGCCGGCGAACTCGTCGGCGGAGCGGGCGACATAGGTGATTGGATTGCCCATGCAGAAGGCGCCGCCCAGCAGCGAGCCCGGTCCGCACAGCACGCTCTGCAGCCATCCGCCGATGCCGGGGCCGACCGAATAGAGAACGAAGCAGAGCAATGCGATCAGGAAAAGACCGGCAAGGGCGGCCGAGACATCGTAGAGCCGCTGCAGGATGCGCTGCATCGATCGGCTTCCCCCATTGCGAGCTGGAAATGATGTCCAGCGAAAGAGAAGGGGCCGATCCGGCGGATCGGCCCCTGGCGGCTTGCTACTTGTTGTAGGCGTCGAGGATCGCCTGGCCGTCGGGTCCGGCTTTCTTGGCCCAGTCGTCGGTCATGGTCTTGCCCAGCCCGGCCAGCTCGGCGGCGAACTTCTCGCTCGGCTTCTGCACCTTCATGCCGTTCTTGGCCAGGGTCTCGAGGAAGCCGCCGGTCAGCTTCTCGCTTTCGGCCCAGCAGGCGGCTTCCGCCTTCTTGCCTTCGGCCATCACCGCGTCCTGCGCCGCCTTGTCGAGCTTGTCGTAGGCGGCCTTGTTGATGATGACCATGTTCTTCGGCAGCCAGCCCTGCGTGTCGTAAAAATGGGTGAGCTGCTCCCACACCTTGCTGTCGACGCCGGTGGCGCCGGAGGACATGAAGGAATCGACCTTGCCGGTGGCCAGCGCCTGGCTCAGCTCGGCGGCCTGGATGGTGATCGGCTGCGCCTTCACCAGCTCCGCCAGGCGCGAGGTGGCCGGGCTATAGGCGCGCCACTTCAGGCCTTCCATGTCGGCCAGGGCGTTGAGGTCCTTCTTGGCGTAGATGCCCTGCGGCGGCCAGGCGCAGGTGTAGAGCAGCACGATGCCCTGGCCGCCCAGCTTCTTTTCCACCACCGGCTTCTGTGCCGCCGCCAGCTTCTTCGACGCCTCGTAGGAGGTGGCGAGGAAGGGCACGCCGTCGACGCCGAACACGGCGTCCTCGTTCTCCAGGTTGACCATCAGCACTTCGCCGATCGGCGCCTGCGCGGTCTGCACCGCGCGCTTGATCTCGGGCGCCTTGAACAGCGAGCCGTTGGCATGGATGGTGATCTCCAGCTTGCCGCCGGTCGCGGCTTTGACGCCGTCGGCGAATTTCTGGAGAGTGACGGTGTGGAAGTTGGTGGCCGGATAGGCCGCCGGCAGATCCCATTTCGTCTGCGCCAGGGCGCCCTGCGCCAGCATGAGTGCGCCGGTTGTCACGGCGCCGGCCAGTATCTTCCTCATCGAAGCCTCCTCAGCATTATTGCTTGGCGGAATTGTTACCGACCCTACACAACCTTGGCAAGAAGCCCGGGCGCTCAGTTTTGCGGCAGCAGACGCCGGTAAATTGGGCGCAGCAGGCTCGGCATCAGGTAGATCGGGAACTGGGTGGTGGCGATATAGAGCAGCAGTCCCGGCTCGGCGGTCGCCGGCAGCACCGCCAGCAAAATGCCCATATTGCGCGTGCCGGCAAGGAATCCCATGGTCAGCGCATCGCGCCGTCCCATCCACAGGAAGCAGGCGATGGCGATGAGCTGGTAGGCGGCATGGGCGGCGAAGGCGGCCAGGACGAAGGCCAGCACGTGGAACGGGTCGGCGAGAAACTGTGCCGTCACGCCATCGAAAATGGCGATGGCGAACACGATCAGCAACACCATGCCCAGCCCGTCCAGCGGCCGCGCCGCCCGCTGCAGCCGCAGCGGTCCCAGCCAGCGCCGCACGATCAGCGCCGCGACCAGCGCGGAGCCGACCAGCGCCCCCAGCCGGCCCATCAGTTCGAGCACGCCGATATCGAGATCGAGGCCCAGCAGGAACAGGGCCAGCGGCGGCAGGGTCAGCGGCGCCAGCAGCAGGCCAGCCACGACGGCAACCAGGCTGAGCGGCTGGTTCAGTCCCAGGATCGGCGCCAGCGCCGGTGCGGAGGTGGTCGGCGGACACAGGCACATGATGGCGACCGACAGCGCCATGCCGGCCGGCAGGCCGAGCCAGTAGACGACGGGCGTCATCAAAGCGCCCATTCCCATCATCAGGAAGGCGAAGGCGACGGCGATCCGCAGCGGCCGGGTCGTCAGGCGGCGCAGTCCCGGCCAGTCGGTGCGGATCATCGCCACGATCAGCAGGCCCCAGACCAGCGGCGTGATGGCGGGACGCAGGAAGCGGGCCAGGTCGGGCAGCAGCAGGCCGATCGCCACGCTGCAGGGCAGCACGAACATCGCCTTTGCCGCCAGGAACTCGAGCAGCCGCAGCATCACCGGCCGTCCCGCGCCGGAACGACCATGTGCTTTCGCATAAAGGACCGGCCGGGGGGTGGAGCGGCTATCATCGGCGGATGTTCTCCGGTGCAGGCACGATCGCGGCTCGATTCTCGCTTCTGGCGGCCCTTGCGGCCGGCGCGCCGGCCATGGCGCAGCAGGAGATTGCACCGGCGGCGAATTCCTGCAAAGTCGATGTCACGCCTTTGCGCCTGCCGCGCATGGTGCTGGACGTGTCGGTGTCCTGCAGCGTGCCGGAGGAACTGACCCTGCGCTCCAGCGGCGGGCGCATGGCCGGCTTCGTCTCGGCCATGCGCGACGGTGCGGGGCAGCGGGTGACGCCGGTGGCGCGCGACTGGACCACGCCGGCGCAGGCCGGCATGGCGAGCCTGTCCTACCGCTTCGAACTCGACCGCTTCCTCGACGACACCGATCGGGTCACGGCGGGCCTGCGCCGCGGCGACACGCGGCTGGCGCTGCTCGACACCTGGTTGCTGCAGCCGATGTCGGCCGGCCTGGCCCTGCCGCTGGCCATCAGCGTGCGGCAGACGCCCGAGACGGGCTTCGCCACCGGCCTGCAATTCGGCGATGGCGCCTGGCGGCTGGCCGACGTGCCGGTGCGCTTCGCCGGCTACACCGTGTTCGGCGGTTTCCGCCGCGAGAGCATCGCGGTGCCGCCGCCGGGCTCGCTGGGACCGGGCGCGGCGCTCGGTTCCGCCCCGACCGCACCGGCGCAGATCGACATGGTGGTGGTCGACGGCGCGCTGGAGATCGGCCTGCCGCAGCTTGCCGACTGGGTGCGCCAGAGCGCCACCGCGGTCGCCGGTTTCTTCGACGGCTATTCCGCCGCCGATTCGCTGCTGGTGGTGATGCCTGCCCCCGGCGGCGGCGTGCCGTTCGGCCGCGTCGTGCCCGGCGGCGGCGTCTCCATGGTGGTGCTGGTCGGCCAGTCGGCCTCCGCGCGCGGGCTCTACAACGAATGGGTGCTGATCCACGAGATGATCCACACCGCCATGCCGTTCGTGTACGACCGCGCCACCTGGCTGATGGAAGGGGCGGCGACCTATCTGGAGCCGATCATCCGCCACCGCGCCGGCTGGAAGAGCGAGGCCGATGTCTGGCGCGAATGGATCGACAACATGGATCGTGGCCTGGCGGGGCTGACCGAGACCGGCCTGCGCCATGGCGGTTCGCCCTACTGGGGCGGCGCGCTGTTCATGCTGCTGGCCGATATCGAGATCCGCCGCGCCACCGGCCTGCGCCTGGGGCTGGAGGACTGTCTGCGCGCCACTTTGGCCGGCGGCGGCAACGCGGTCGAGCGCTGGTCGGTGAAGGAGATGCTGGATGCCTGCGACCGGCTCACCGGCAAGCCGCTGCTGCGCCAACTGGCGCGCCGCCACGTCGACGCCGGCTCGCCGCTCGACCTGCCCGGCCTGTGGCGCGACCTGGGGGTCGAACTGCGCGACGGCATGATCGTCTATCGCGACGGCGCGCCACTGGCGGCGATCCGCGACATGATCGTGAAAGGTCCGCCCGCGCGCCGCGGCCGTGCGGTGCCGGTGGGACGGCTGTAGCCGCGCAGCGTGCCGCAGGATCGTGAGATGGTGCGGGCGGCCGGACTCGAACCGGCACGGTCGAAGACCAAGCGATTTTAAGTCGCTTGCGGCTACCAGTTACGCCACGCCCGCTGGAATGGGACGGCAATGAAGCACGAACCCGCCGGCCTGTGGAAGCACCCGTCCGGCGACGGAGCGATCGACCGGAAGAGGCCGGCAGCACGCCTTCGGGTCATCGCTGCAATTGCATCAATTTGCCGGTTATCACCATCGCTTGCACGAATTGAATAGGTACAAAGAGTTAAAATTGTATTGACATGACAAACCATCTGGCCGTGAATTGCATCACGCTTGACATTAAATAATAAAGCAATCCGGGAGGCAGACATGAATGGTCGAAGCATGGCCCGCCTGATGCTGGGCATTCTGGCAATCGCCTTTTTCCTGCAGGCCCCCGCGGCTTTGGCGCAGACGGCGCAGAAGAGTTTCCGCATCGTCTTTCCCTCGCTGTGGAACGACACGCTCGATCCGATCCTGACCAGCGGCGCGGGCACGCTGGGCCTGGCGGCGATGTACGACGATCTGGTCGGCGCCCAGCCCGACGGCAGCGATTTCTCCAAGACCACCGGCATTGCCGAGGACTGGTCGATGAGCCCGGACGCCATGAGCTGGACCTTCAAGATCCGGCGCGGCATCCAGTTCCATCGCGGCTTTGGCGAGCTGACGGCGGAGGACGTGAAGTTCAGCCTCGAGCGCATCGTCTCGGAGCGCTCGACCGTGCAGATGAAGGCCTATTTCAGGAACAAGATCGGCCGCATCGAGGTGCCCGATCCCTACACGGTGGTGGTGCATGCCGCCAAGGACCCGATTCCGGACCTGCTGACCACCGTATCGCCGCTGCAGGCTTCGCCGGAGCGCTTCGTGGTGTCGAAGAAAGCCGTCGAAGCGCTGGGCGAGGAAGGTTTCTCGCGCAATCCGGTCGGCTCCGGCCCCTACGAGTTCGTCCGCCATATCGGCGGCCAGAGCATCGAACTGAAGGCGGTGGCCAATCACTGGCGCGTGGGAACGCCGCGCTTTCCCACGGTGACGCTGGTCGCCGTGCCGGAGGAGGAGACCGGCATCGCCATGCTGCGGCGGGGCGACGTCGATCTGCTGCCGATCACGCCGCAGAACGTCAAGCGGCTGCGCGACGCGGGCGTCGACGTCGCCATCCAGAAAAGCGCCTACTCGATCATGATCTACATGGACGACCAGTTCGCGCCCAACGTGGCGGTGGGCAATCCCAAGGTGCGCGAGGCGCTCAACCTGGCGCTCGACCGCCAGGCGGTGGTCGACGCGATCTTCGAGGGGCAGGGCCGGCCGCTGGGATCGTACTGGGTGCAGTCGCCGGTGCTGGAAGGCATCGGCTACGACTGGAAGGCCGATCTCTATCCCTACGATCCCAAGCGCGCCCGCGAACTGCTGGCGGAGGCGGGCTATGCCAACGGGCTCGAGCTCGACATCTACAGCTATCCCTATGTCGGGCTGCTCGAGGGGCCGAACATCATGCAGGCCGCGATCGGCATGTGGACCGCGGTCGGCGTGCGGCCGAAGATCATCGCCACCGAATACGGCGTGGTGCGTTCCAAGCTGGTCAAGGGCGAGATGCCGGGCGCCATCGGCTATTTCCCGATCCCGGCGCGGCCGTGGCAGGGAGCGCTGGGAGCCTATCGCAATTTCATGCATTCCAGCGGCACGTTCGGGCATGTGAAGATTCCCGAACTCGACAAGATCCTGGACGAGGGTGCCAGCGCCATCCAGCCGGAGGTGGCGCGAGAGAGGCTGAAGCAGGCGATCCGGTTCGTGCGCACCAACCACCTCGCCATCCCGCTGCTGGAATACGACGCCGCCTACGCCATCGCGCCGACCGCCAAGGGCTGGGACCCGGGCTACCTGCCGAACAACCTGAACTTCGACAGTCTGTTCAAGGCGCGGTGATCGGCTCGATGGCGATAGCGCGCGCCGGGTTCCACCGCCACGGCCGGGCCAGATGCTGGCCCTGATCCTGGCCCGGCTGCTGCAGTCCTGCGTCGCCCTGCTGCTGCTCTCGGCGGTGGTGTTCGCCCTGTCGCGCGCCTCGGGCGATCCGGTCGAGCTGATGCTGCCGGTCGACGCCACCCAGGAAGCGCGCGAAATGCTGCGCCAGACGCTGGGCCTCGACCGTTCGCTGGGCGAGCAGTACCTGGCGTTCCTGAAGGGCGCGGTGGTCGGCGATCTCGGCGTCTCGATCCGCGAGCGCCGCTCCGCCCTTGAACTGGTGTTCGAGCGGCTGTCCAATTCCGCCGGGCTGGCGCTGGTGGCGATGAGCGTCGCACTCAGCCTCGCCATTCCCCTGGCGGTCGCCGCCGCGGTTTGGAAGGGCACGGTGATCGACTCCCTGGCGCGCTACGTCGCCGTGCTGGGCCAGTCGCTGCCGACCTTCTTCGTCGGGCTGGTGCTGATCATCGTCGTGTCCGGCCGGCTGGGCTGGCTGCCGGCCGGGGGCATGGACGGCTGGCAGAGTTACGTGCTGCCCAGCATCACGCTGGGCTGGTTCGTGGTCGCCGGCATGATGCGGCTGCTGCGCTCCAGCCTGCTCGAGGTGCTGGACAGCGAGTTCGTCAAGCTGGCCCGCATCAAGGGCGTGCCCGAATACGTGGTGGTGTGGAAGCATGCGCTGCGCAACGCCATGCTCTCGGTGGTGACGCTGGGCGGCGTCTATTTCGCCCTGCTGCTGTCGACCGCCGTCATCGTCGAGACGGTGTTCGCCTGGCCCGGCCTGGGCCGGCTGGCCTATGACGCGCTGCGCTTCCGCGACTTTCCGGTGACGCAGGCGGTCGTGCTGGTGACGGCGGTGCTGGTGGTGACCATCAACCTGCTGGTCGATTTCCTCTATGCCTGGCTCGATCCGCGCATCCGGCTGAACCGGAGCGCGGGCCGGTGAGGGCATGAGCGCGGTCGCCGGCCACAGTCAAGGCCGCCGGGGCCTGATCCGGCGCTGGCGCGCCTTCGCCGCGCGCCGTCCGCCGTGGCTGGCCCTGCTGACGGTCGTGGTGGTGCTGGCCATGGCGCTGGCGCCCGACCTGCTAGCGCCCCACGATCCCAACGTGCAGACCCTGGTCGCCCGGTTCGTGCCGCCTTTCTGGCTCGAAGGCGGGCGGCTTGAGTATCCGCTGGGCACCGACGGGCTGGGCCGCGACATCCTTTCCCGCATCGTCCACGGCACGCGCATCTCGCTGATCGTGGCGGTGCTGGCGCTGCTGGTGGGCGGCGTCATCGGCGGCGGGCTGGGACTGATCAGCGGCTATGCCGGCGGCTGGGTCGATGCGGTGCTGATGCGGCTGGCCGACAGCATGCTGGCCTTCCCGATGATCCTGCTGGCCTTCCTGCTGGCGGTGACGGTCGGCGCCAGCCTGGGGACGGTGGTGGCGGCGGTGGCGCTGGTGATCTGGGCGCGGTTCGCGCGCGTGGTGCGCGGCGAGGTCCTCAGCCTGCGCGAGCGCAATTTCGTCAAGCTGGCGCGCATCGCCGGCTGCAGCACGCCGCGCATCCTGTGGGTGCACATCCTGCCCAACGTCATCAATACCATCGTGGTGCTGCTGACGCTGCAGCTGGGCTGGGTCATCATCGTCGAATCCTCGCTGTCCTTTCTCGGCGCCGGCATCCCGCCGCCGACCCCGGCCTGGGGCTCGATGATAGCGGAGGGCCGCTCCAGCCTGGTGCGCGCCTGGTGGGTCTGCACCATGCCGGGCATCGCGCTGATGCTGACGGTGCTGTCGTTCAACCTGATCGGCGACTGGCTGCGCGACGTCTTCGATCCCAAGCTGCGCCAGGACTGAAGCGATGAGCGTTCCGCATCACGGCGCAGGGCAGGCGAGGGACGGCGCGCAATCGGCGCCGGCCATGCTCGAGGTGCGCGACCTGCGCACCCAGTTCGAGATCGGCGGCCGCATCGGCCGGGCGGTGGACGGCGTCTCCTTCGCGCTGCGCCAGGGCGAGACGCTGGGCATCGTGGGCGAATCGGGCTCCGGCAAGAGCATCATGGCGCTTTCCATCCTGCGCCTGCTGCCGCGGCCGTTCGGGCGCATCGCCGGCGGCGAGATCCTGTTCCACGGCGTCGATCTGGTGCGCCAGAGCGAGCGGGGCATGCGGCAGTATCGCGGCCGGCGCATCTCCATGGTGCTGCAGGACCCGATGACGGCGCTCAACCCCGTCCTCACCATCGGCGACCAGATCGCCGAGGCGATCCGCACCCACCAGCCGGTGTCGCGGCAGGCGGCGCGGCGGCAGGCGGTCGAGATGCTGGAGCTGCTGCGGGTGCCGGCGGCGGCCAAGCGGCTGGACAGCTATCCGCACGAGTTCAGCGGCGGCATGCGCCAGCGCGTGGTGGGGGCGATCGCGCTGGCCTGCCGGCCGGAGCTGCTGATCGCCGACGAGCCGACCACCGCGCTCGACGTCACCGTGCAGGACCAGTATCTGCGGCTGCTCAACCGCATCCAGCGCGAGCGCGGCCTGGCCATCATCTTCATCACGCACGACCTGGTGGTGGTGGCGCGCATGTGCGACCGCATCGCCGTCATGTATGCCGGACGTATCGTCGAGCAGGCGCCCACCGCCGTCCTGTTCAAGGCTCCCCGGCATCCCTACACGCAGGCGCTGCTGCGCTCGGCCCTGTCCGACAATCCCGACCGCACCGCGCGGCTGAAGTCGATCGAGGGCACGCCGCCGTCGATTTTCGAGCCACGCCAGGGCTGTCCCTTCGCGCCCCGCTGCGAACACGTCCAGACGCGTTGCCGCCAGGAAGAGCCGCCGCGGGTCGCCGTCAGCGCCGACCACGCCGCAAGCTGCTGGTTGCTGGCATGAGCGCGCCGCTGATCGAGCTGCGCGGCCTGCGCATCAGCTTCTCGGTCAAGACGGCCGGCATGATGTTCGCCGGCCGGCAGACGCTGTGGGCGGTCGATGGGGTCGATCTCGCCGTCGCCGCCGGCGAAACGCTGGGCCTGGTGGGCGAATCGGGTTGCGGCAAGACCACCCTGGCGATGGCGCTGCTGGGCCTGGAGCGGCCCACCGCCGGCCAGGTCCTGTTCGAGGGCCAGGACATCGCCACCTTCAACCGAGCCCGGATGAAACGCTTCCGCGCCGCCGTGCAGGCGGTGCTGCAGGACCCGTGGAGTTCGCTGTCGCCGCGCTCGCGGGTGGGCAGCCTGATCGCCGAGCCCATGCTGGTGCATGGCCATCTGTCGGTGGCGGCGCGGGCCCAGCGCGCGGCGCAACTGCTGGAAGAAGTGGGGCTGCAGCCGTGGCAGGCCGGCCTGTTCCCGCACGAGTTCAGCGGCGGGCAGCGGCAGCGGCTGTGTATCGCGCGTGCCCTGTCGGTCGAGCCGCGCCTGATCGTGCTGGACGAGCCGGTGTCGGCGCTGGACGTGTCGGTGCAGGCCCAGATCATCAACCTGCTGAAGGACGTGCAGGAGCGCACCGGCGTCAGCTACGTGCTGATCTCCCACAGCCTGGCGACGGTGCATTTCCTGTGCGCCCGCGTCGCCGTCATGTATCTGGGGCAGATCGTGGAGCTGGCGCCGACCGATACGCTGTTCGCCACGCCGCTGCATCCCTACACCCAGCTTCTGATGGCGGCGGCGCGGCCGCAGGCCAGGCACGAGGTGGACGAGGAGGAGGAAGCCCTGGCGGAAATCCCGTCGCCCACCGCGCTGCCGCCGGGCTGCCGCTTCAACACGCGCTGCGGCCAGGCGATGGCGCGCTGCCGCACCGAGGCGCCGCAACTGCGCCGCATTGCGCCCGACCATTTCGTGCGCTGCCATCTTTACGACGATCCGGGCCAGGCGCCGTTGCCGGGCGGTCCGGCTGAAGGGATACAGGAGCGATAGACGATGTCGAACGAGTTCACGCCGTTGCAGGAAGAAATACGCGGCAGCGCCCGCGCCGTGGCGCAGGAGGTGACGGCCAGGCATGCCGCGCGGCACGATGCCGATTACAGCGTGCCGATGGAAACGCTGCAGGCGCTGCACGAGGCTGGTGTGATGCGGCTTTGCATCGACAAGCGGCTGGGCGGCCACGGCGCGGGGATGCTGACCGGCGTCGATCCGCTGGCCTATCTGCTGGTGATCGAGGAACTGGGCCGCGTCGACATGTCGGCGGCCCATTGCTACCAGATCGTCGCCCATACCAGCCAGATGCTGACCGCCGCCGGCACCGACGAGCAGAAGCAGCGCTACCTGGCGCCCGCCATGGAGCGCCTGGTGCTGTATTCCTGGACCGGCAGCGAGCCCGGCCGCACGGCGCGCGGACAGTACACGCTGATCTCGGAAGCCCGGCGGGAGGGCAAGGGCTACGTGCTGAACGGGGTGAAGAACTTCGCCACCCTGGCCAACAAGGCCGACTGGAACGTGGTGGCGGTGACCGTGGCCGACATGCCCTCGCCGCAGAACTTCCTCCTGGTGATGATCCCGCAGGGCGCCGAAGGCTTCGAGATCGACGAGGCCTGGTGGCGGCCGACCGGCATGCGCGGTGCGGTCAGCCCCAAGCTGAAACTGACCGACGTGCAGGTCGCCGATCGCGACGTCATCCAGGGGCCGGGCTTCTATCCCAAGTCCCAGTTCGGCGCCCGCCTGCATCTGGGGTTCGCCGCCAATCACCTGGGAGCGGCGCAGGGGCTGCTCGACTTCACCATCGCCTACCTGCCCAAGCGCGGCACAGCCGGCAATCCGCACAGCCAGCGCGCCGTGGGCGAGATGCGCATGCAGGTCGAGGCGGCGCGCCGCATGGTCTATCGGGCAGCCCTGCTGTGGGATGGCACGCCGCGCCCGGAGGCGGCCGAGTATTCGCTGATGGCCAAGCTGGCGGCGATCTCGACCGCCGAATGGATGGTCAACGAGACGATCCGCGTGGTCGGCTCGACCGCCCTGCTGGAGGAATATCCCCTCCACCGCTTCGCCCGCGACATCCACGTCCACAGCACCCACGCCAACCTGTACAACACGGCGCAGGGCATCGGCCGCGCCGCGCTGCAGATGAATTTCGACCCGACCGAGCAGCAGTGAGCCGCCGCCGCCAACGCGGCAGCGTGCGTCCCGAGGCGCTATGGGCGCAGCCGGTCGGGGGCGAGGAACTCCGGCGTCACGCCCAGGGCGGCGACCCGGGCCGGCAAGGGCTGGCGCATCGTCAGGGCGGCGGCGACTTCGCCCATGGCCGGCGAGGTCTGGATGCCGTAGCCGCCCTGGCCGGCCAGCCAGAAGAAGCCCGGCACCTTGTCGTCGAAGCCGACCACCGGCGAGCGGTCGGCGACGAAGCTGCGCAGACCGGCCCATTTGTTGTTGATGCGGCGGATGCGCAGCGAAGTGTATTCCTCGATCTGGGCGGCGGCTTCGGCGATGTCGTATTCCTCCGGCTGCACGTCGCAGGGCTCGACCGGGGTCTCGTCGGCCGGCGAGGCCAGGAACTGGCCGACCTCGGGCTTGAAATAGAATTCCTCGTCGGCATCCAGCACCATTGGCAGGTGGTGGTAGTCGAGATCGGGCGGGCCGGAGAAGGTGAAGGCGGTGCGCCGCTTGGGCACCAGCCCGACCGGCTTGGCGCCGGCGATGCCCGCCAGCACGTCGCACCAGGCGCCGGCGGCGTTGACCAGCACCGGGGCGGCGAAATCGCCGCTGGTGGTCTTGACCAGCCACTTGCCGCCGCTGTGAGTGGCGCTCAGCACCTCGGCCTTGTTCTGCACGTGTCCGCCGTGCCCGCGCAGGGCGCGCAGGAAGCCCTGATGCGTGGCGTGCACGTCGATGTCGCGCGCGTCGGGTTCGAACACCGCGCCCGCCACCTTGTCGGGGTTGAGCAGGGGGCAGGTTTGCAAGGTCTGCGCCTTGTCCAGCCGCTGCACCGTGTCGACCAGCTTGATCCAGTCGGCATACATGCGGTCGAGCTTGGGCAGCTGCGTCTCATTGCCGAAGATCAGCGCCCCGCGCGGGCTGACCAGCTTGTGATCGGTGAAGCCCGGCGGCGGGCTCTCGAAGAAATCGCCGCTGCAGACGGTGATGGCGCGGATGGCGAAGTTGCCGTAGGTCTCGCTGAACAGGGCGGCGGAGCGGCCGGTGGAGTGGTAGCCGGGCTGGCTTTCGCGCTCCAGCACGATGACCTTGGCGTTCTGCGCCAGCCAGTAGCCCACCGAGGCGCCGGCGATGCCCGCACCCACCACCAGGAAATCGGCTTCTTCCACGCTCACGTCCGCTGTCTCCGTCCTGCCGCCCTGCAGGATCGTCCTGCAAGCCATGTGCCACGCTACCATGGGTTGGCGCGCTTTGCCTTGTGTCCGTCGCCGGCCTGCGCAACCATCGGTGCATGACGACCACCCATGTCTTCCACCGCAACCCGCGCCAGACCTATCCGGTCGCCGTCGCGGGCGACGGCCCCTACATCATCGACGGCGCCGGCAAGCGCTATCTCGACGCTTCCGGCGGCGCCGCCGTCTCCTGCCTGGGCCATTCCGACCGCACCGTGACCGAGGCGATCAAGGCGCAGCTCGACCGCATCCCCTTCGCCCACACCTCGTTCTTCACCAACGAGCCGATGGAGGCGCTGGCCGACCGGCTGGTCGCCGATGCGCCATCGGGCATGGACAAGGTCTATTTCCTGTCCGGCGGCTCGGAGGCGATCGAGGCGGCGCTGAAACTGGCGCGCCAGTATTTCGTCGAGACCGGGCAGGGCCAGCGCCGGCACGTCATCGCCCGCCAGCAGAGCTATCACGGCAACACGCTGGGGGCGCTGGCGGTGGGCGGCAACGAATGGCGGCGCACGCAGTTCGCGCCGCTATTGATCGAGGTCAGCCATATCGCGCCGTGCTACGCCTATCGCGGCCAGCGCGACGGCGAGACCCTGGAAGCCTATGGTCGACGGACGGCCGACGAATTGGAGGCGGAGATCCTGCGGCTGGGGCCGGACCAGGTCATCGCCTTCATCGCCGAGCCGGTGGTGGGTGCGACCCTGGGGTCGGTGCCGGCCGCGCCGGGATATTTCAGGCGCATCCGCGACATCTGCGACCGCCATGGCGTGCTGCTGATCCTGGACGAGGTGATGTGCGGCATGGGCCGCACCGGCACGCTCTATGCCTGCGAGCAGGACGGGGTGGTGCCCGACATCGTCTGCATCGCCAAGGGGCTGGGGGCAGGCTACCAGCCGATCGGCGCCATGCTGACCAGCGCCAGGATCTACGACGCCATCGTCGGCGGTTCCGGCTTCTTCCAGCACGGCCACACCTATCTCGGCCATGCCGCCGCCTGCGCCGGGGCGCTGGCGGTGCAGCAGGCGATCCGCGAACGCAACCTGCTGGCCAGGGTCAAGACCCTGGGCAAGGGGCTGGAGGAGCGGCTGCGGGCGCGTTTCGGCAACCACGCCCATGTCGGCGACATTCGCGGCCGCGGCCTGTTCTGGTCGATCGAACTGGTGCGCGACCGGCTGAGCAAGGAGCCGTTCGATCCCAAGCTGAAGCTCAATGCGCGCATCAAGGCGCTGGCGATGGGCGAGGGGCTGATGTGCTACCCGATGGGCGGCACCCTGGACGGCGTGCGCGGCGATCACGTGCTGCTGGCGCCGCCGTTCATCCTCCAGGACGCGCAGCTCGACGAGATCGTCGACAAGCTCAGCCGCGCGGTGGACCAGGCCTTGGCCGAGACCGCCTGAGGATCAGGCGCGGTCGAGCGCGAACTCTTCCAACGCCACCGGCGGGGTGCGGCCGGCCAGATGGGCGGCCAGCATCACGGCGGACCCGAAGCCCAGGGTGAAGCCCAGCGGGCCGTGACCGACGTTCAGCGCCAGATTGTCGATGCCGCTTGAGCCGATGATCGGCCGGCCGCTGGGCGTGGCCGGGCGCATGCCGGTCCAGGCGTTCAATTCGCCGCTCCACTCCGCGGCACCGGGGAATGTCGCCTTGGCCTGGCGGACGAGCTGGGCCACGCGCTCGGGGGCCAGGTCGCGGCTTGGCCCGACGATGTCGGCCATGCCGGCGATGCGCATTTTCGTTCCCAGCCGGGCATAGACGACCTTGTTGGCGTAGTCGGTGATGGAGGCGATCGGCGCGGCGCTCTCGTCGCCGACATCCACCGTCAGGCTGTAGCCCTTGATGGGATAGATCGGCAGGTCGATCCCGACATCGCGCGCCAGTTTCCGGCTTTCGTAGCCGCCGGCCAGCACATAGGCGTCGGCCTCGACCGGGCCGGCGGTCGTTTCCAGCGCTTTGAGCGTGCGGCCCTGCCGCACCAGCCTGCGCACGCGCGTGTCGAAAAGGAAATCGACCGCCGCATTGCCGGCCGAAAGCAGGGCGCGCAGGCCCTGGCACAGCCGCACCGGATCGGCGGCGGCATCGTCGGCGGTATGGATGCCGCCGGCCAGCCGGTGGGCAATGGCGGCCAGCGCCGGCTCGTGCGCCAGGCAGGCGTCGCGGTCCAGCACCGTCTGCCGGCAGCCCAGCCCGGCCTGCAGCGCGACCTGGGCGCGGGCGGCGGCGAGGCTTTGCGGCGTCGAATAGACCACCAGTTTGCCCGATTCGCGCCAGTCGAAGTCGAGCCCGCCGACGTCCTCGGCCGCCTTGACCGTGTCGCGGCTGAGGAAGGCCAGTCGCAGCAGGGCGGCGGTGGTGTCGCGCGCGGCCCTGGCGTTGCAATGGGCGAGGAATCGCAGGCCCCAGCGATACTGGAACGGATCGAGCGTGGGACGGAAGCGGACCGGCGCGTCGGGGCGGAACAGCAGGCCCGGCAGGTCGCGCCAGATCGATGGGCCGGCCAGTGGCGCGACATAGGAATAGCTGAGCTGGGCGCCGTTGCCGTGGCTGGCGCCAGCGGCCGGTCCGTCCGCCGCATCGACCACCGTGACGCGATGCCCCTCGCGCGCCAGCGCCCAGGCCGAGGTCATGCCCACCACCCCGGCGCCGATTACCGCCACATGCATTCGTTTTCGCTCCGCTACCACCTGCGGGTCACGACCCTGCCGCGCATTTGCTGCAACGCATTCCCACAACCTATTCATACTGCCAGCGTTGGTTGCGCTTTTCAGCCCCGATGCGATTGGGCTATGAGTCGGGCATGGCCCATGGCCGGTTGCCGGCGCGTGGACGGTCAAATGAAGGAGGCTTCAATGAAAACCCTACTTGGTTTGGCGGCAGGCGCGCTTCTGGCGGCTGCCGTGGCGCTGCCGGTGCCCGCCCAGGCGCAGCAGCAGTTCGTGACGGTCGGCACTGGCGGCGTCACCGGCGTGTACTACGCCGTTGGCGGCGCGGTCTGCCGGCTGATGAACAAGGACCGCAAGCAGCACAACATCCGCTGCTCGGTCGAATCGACCGGTGGCTCGACCGCCAACATCAATTCGTTGAAGGGTGGCGAGCTGGATTTCGGCATGTCGCAGTCGGATGTGCAGTTCAACGCCTTCAAGGGCGCGGGCGCGTTCAAGGATGCCGGCGCCTATGGCGACCTGCGGGCGGTGTTCTCGGTCCATCCCGAGCCGTTCACCGTGCTGGCGCGCAAGGAAGTCAACGTGACCAAGTTCGAGGACTTCAAGGGCAAGCGCTTCAACGTCGGCAATCCCGGCTCCGGCACCCGCAACTCGATGGAGGAGCTGCTGGCCGAGATGGGCTGGAAACTGTCCGATTTCGGCCTGGCCTCGGAGCTGAAGGCCGACGAGCACGGCCCGGCGCTGTGCGACAACAAGATCGACGGCTTCTTCTACGCCGTCGGCCATCCTTCCGCCAACATCCAGGACCCGACCACCACCTGCGGCGCCAAGCTGGTGTCGCTGACCGGTGCGGCGGTTGACAGCCTGGTGAGCAAGAACAGCTACTACGCCAAGGCCACCATCCCCGGCGGCCTGTACAGCGGCAATCCCGAGCCGACCCAGACCTACGGCGTGCTGGCGACCATGGTGACCTCGGCCAAGACGCCGGAGCAGACCGTCTACATCCTGGTCAAGGCGGTGTTCGAGAACTTCGACGAGTTCAAGAAGCTGCATCCCGCCTTCGCCAACCTCGATCCCAAGAACATGATCCAGGACGGCAACTCCGCGCCGCTGCATCCGGGCGCCATCAAGTACTACAAGGAGAAGGGGTGGATGTGATCGCCGCCCGATGATCCAGGCCCCCGCCGCGGCGGCGGCGGGGGTCCTGCCGGCTAAATGGGCGTCGCCAGACCGGTTTTAGCGGGCGTCGTCTTCCTTCAGCTTTCGCCGCGCCAGCATCTCGAGACAGTCGATGAAGGCGGTCGTCGCCGATGCTGTCTTCCGAAGGTCGCCCGCGGCGATGGCCCGCATCATGGCGGCGGTCAGGCGTCCCACTCTGGGGATGTCGCGACTATGCCTGGTCACCCAGGCGAATCGGCGCGATGCGGCCCATAGCGGTTCGATCGCTGTCGCCGCGTACTCGTTGCGCACGCATTTCAGCAGCAGCAGCTTGTAGTCGAGATCGACCCGGTAGTGTTCGGCGTAGTTTCCGGCATTGCTGCCGCGTTCCATTTCTTCGGCAAGCGCCAGGAATCCCTGCCGGTCCTCGTCATCGGCCCGTCTTGCGACCTCGCGGGTGATGAAGTGTTCGACGACGCGGCGAAAGCGAAGCAGAGTAAGCTGGTCGAAAACATTGATGGTGGTGATGCGCAAGCCGCGCCGTGGTTCGATCTCGATCAGCTTGGCGCGGGCCAGGCGGCGAATGGCTTCGCGCACCGGGGTACGGCTGATGCCGAGCCTGGCGCCGATTTCCGATTCGGTAATCCAGTCGCCGGGCGCGAGCTCGGCGGTGACGATCTGCCTCTCGAGCTCCTTGTATGCCAGCTCGACAAGGCTGGTCGGCGGTTTGGCGCGTTCCGCCGTCTTCTTTTCCCGTATTGCCTGACTGGCCGGCACGCTGTCTGCCCTTCGCATCGAGGCGGGGTTCGCCGCCGGTTCTGCGGCGGCGGCGAACGACTTATAGTGAAGGCCACCTCCACAGGCAAGGACAGCCTGCGCGAGGGCGGGCGTCGGTGCCCGCCCTGCCATTTCTACATCCAGCCCATTTCCTTGTAGTAGCGCACGGCGCCGTCGTGCAGCGGCACCGACAGGCCAGCCCGCGTCATTTCCTTGGGATCGAAATTGGCGAAAGCCGGGTGGAATTTCCTGAACTCGTCGAAGTTCTCGAATACCGCTTTCACCAGCGCATAGACGAAATCGGGGCTGACCTTCGACGAGGTCACCAGCGTCGCCCGGGGACCATAGGTGCCGACGTCGGCGGGATTGTTCTTGTACATGCCGCCGGGAATCGTCGATCGGGCGTAGAACGGGAATTTCGCCAGCAGCCGGTCGACCGCCGGACCCACCACCGGAATGATGACACCGTCGCACGTCACCGTCGCGTCCGAGATGTTCGAGGCGGGATGACCGACGGGATAGAGAAACGCATCGATCTTGTTGTCGCACAGCGCCGGCGCCTGCTCGTCAGCCTTCAGCTCGGAAACCAGCGAGAAGTCCGACATCTGCCAGCCGAGCTCGGCGATCAGCTCCTTGCTGAAGGCATTGGTGGCGGCGCCGGGATTGCCGATATTGAATCTCTTGCCCCTGATATCGGCCAGCGACTGGATCTTGGAATCCTTGCGGGCCACGATGGTTACCGGTTCGGCGTGCAGGGAGAACACCGCGCGCAGATCTTTGTACGGTCCCGTTTCCTTGAAAGCGCCGCCGCCATTGTAGGCGTAGTACTGCGCGTCCGACTGCGCCATGCCGAAGTCGAGCTCGCCGGCCTTTATCGAATTGATGTTCGCCACAGAGCCGCCGGTCGATTCGACCGAGCAACGGATGTTGTGCTGCTTGCGCTCCTTGTTCATCAAGCGGCAGATGGCGCCGCCGACCGCATAATAGACGCCGGTCACGCCGGCCGTACCCACGGTGGTGAATTGCTGCTGGGCCACCGCCATGTCGGGGATGGCGCCGCCGAATGCGACGACTGCGGCCGCGAAGGCAGCCATCTTCAAATCCCATTTCATCTTCCGTCTCCTTGCTTGGGTTGCGTGATACTCCTTGTCGACGCTTTTGTTGTTGTTGCGCCGTCGGCGGCGGTCGGGACGGCTAGCAGCCTTCCGGGCTGTCGCCAGCGTCGGTTTCAACGGCGATCCGCACGTCCACCACGACGGCCGCCCGGGAATTCACCAGCACCGGATTGAGATCGATTTCCGCGATCCCGTTGCGGCGGCACATCAGATCTCCGATGCCGCGAAGCAGCGCGGCAAAGGAATCGGTAGCGAGCGCCGCCGCTCCTCTGTGGCCCTGGAAGATCCGTCCCAGGCTGGTTTCGGCGAGCATCGCGTCCACGTCCTCGCCCGCGACCGGGGCCAGCCTGAAGGCGACATCCCGCAGCAGTTCGATACGCGTGCCACCCAGCCCCGCCATCACGACGGGGCCGAACTGCGGGTCGCGGAAGGCGCCGATGACGCATTCGGCCTCGCCCCGCGCCATCGGCATCACCAGCACGCTCGGCTGCGGGGCCAGCCGCCGCATCTGCGCCGCCAGGCGGGAAAAGCCGGCTTCTGCGTCCGCGGCGGCGACATTCAGCAGCACGCCCCCGAGTTCCGATTTATGAATCGCTTCGGGCGGCGCTATTTTCAGTGCGCAGGCCTGGCCGAATTCTTCCACTGCCGCACGGCATTCTTCGGGGGAAGCGACCACTCGGGCCGGCGGGAGGGTGAACCCTTCGGCCGCCAGAAGCGCCCGCGCCTGCGGCTCCGACAGAAAACGCCGCTGCCTTTCGGCGGCCGGCTGGGAAGGCGAGGAGGGGGCTTGCCGGCTGGCGAGGCCGCTTGGCGGTCTTGGCGGCAGCGCGCTGAAACGGGCCGCATCGTTCATTCCCCGCAGGACGATTGCCGGCATTTCGATGCGACGGAACACCGGCAGGCCGCCGGCTTCGAGACTGGAAAGGGCAGGAAGCCCGCGGTCGGCGTGGACGCTGTGAACCAGAACCGGCTTTCCAGCCTGCGTTGCGATGCGAACGATCTTCTGCGCGGCGGCCATCTCCCTGGGAGCCAGCGACTCGCCGCCTATCAGGTGATAGCCGCCGAAATGTCCCACGAGCACGGCCGCGCCTACTGTTTCATCCGCCAGGGCCAGGGCCAGCGCTTCGGCAATGACGTCGGGATTTCCTTCGGCTTCGCCGGCGAAGTCGATCGGATTGTCCTGTGGACAGCGCGGGGGCAGGAGCGCCTTCAGCGCCTGCCGGGTTTCCGCCGTGAAGTCGGCCATTGCCAGCCCGGCCGATCCCAGCGCGTCGCACGCCATGGTCGCGTGTCCGCCGCCATCCGTCAGCACCGCGACCTGCGGCCGAGAGCAGGACGGTTGCCGGGCGAGGCCACGGGCGATATGCCAGGCCGCCTCGACGGTATCGACCCGCACGATGCCCGCTTCGCGCATTGCGGCATCGACCACGGCATCCTCGCCGGCAAGGGCGCCGGTATGGGACAGAGCAGCACGTCGTCCCGCTTCGCTGCGGCCGGGTTTGAGCAAGATCACCGGCTTACGGCGCATGCGGCCGCGTGTGGCGTCGACGAGGCGGCGGCCTTCGCCGGGCCGGAACCCCTCGACGTAGCAGAGCACGACCTTGGTCTGCGGATCATCGAGGAAATAGGCGACGAAGTCGGCGACGCCGAGATCGGCGGCGTTGCCGACCGTGATGCTGCGGCTGAAACCGCAACCGGTTTGCGCGGCGTAACGGGCGAAATCGATCGCCATGTTGCCGCTCTGCGAGACCAGCGCGACCGGCCCCGCTGTCATCGGCCAGCCGCCGACGTCGACGCGCGCCGAAGCGCTGAACAGGGCGGCGCAATTGGGCCCGACCAGCCGCGCACCGCGACCAGCCAGTAGCGCCGCCATCTCCCGCTCGATCCGCCGCCCCTCGTCTCCGATCTCGCCGAAGCCGCCCGTTATGATCATGACGGCGCCAACGCCCAAGGCGGCGCATTGGGCGACAGCCGCGGGAACCAGCCCGGCGGCTACGGCCACGATCGCCAGGTCCGGCGTTTCGGGCAGGCTGGCGACGGAGTCGTAGGCGCGATAGCCCAGTACGTGCGTCGCCCGCGGGTTGACCGCGTAGAGCCGTCCGGCAAAACCGCCCTCGATCAGCGACTTCCACCGGCGCCCGCCGATCTTCTCCTGGGATTCGCTGGCGCCGACGAACGCAATGCTGCGCGGCTCGAACAGGCGACGCATGGCGTCGTCGCTGGTCGGCGGCCGGTCGAGAACATACGCTTCGTCCATGCGCGTATCTCCGTCACCGGCCGCGGAAGACCGGGTCCCGCCGCTGCGAAAAGGCGCTCGAGCCCTCGCGATGGTCCTCGGTGCCGTAGAGCGACAGCAGGGTCAGGGTTTCCGTCGCCAGGGCGGTTTCGATGTCCCCCAGAACCAGCCGGTTGAGCGTCGATTTCGCCGCCCGTATGGAAAGCGGTGCATTGCGGGCGATCTCCCGGCACAGTGAAACCGCCCGCTCCATCAGCCCGTCCGGCGGCACCACTTCATCGACCAGGCCGATGCCTTGCGCCTCGCCGGCGTCGAGATGCCGGGCTGTGAACAGCATGTTCTTGGCCGCCGCAAGTCCGACCAGACGCGGCAGCAGGATCGAGGCGCCGCCGGTGATGAACGATCCGACGCGGCTTTCGGGAAATCCCAGCTTCGCCGTCGCCGCCGCCAGGCGCAGGTCGCAGGCCAGCGCCATCTCCAGCCCGCCTCCCAGCGCGTAGCCGTTGATCGCCGCCACCACCGGCACGGGAACAGAGAGCAGCAACCGCGCCAGATCCTGCTGGTGGCGCTCGATGCGAAGATGGCTTTCCGCCGCCGTTTCGTTGTTCCACGCCGTTTCCTTCAGGTCGGCGCCGACCGAGAACGCCCGGCCGGTTCCAGTGAGAATGATGGCGCGGACCGTCCGGTCCTGGCGCAATGCCTCGAACGCCTCGCGCAGTTCGCGCCACAACACGGTGTTGCAGGCATTCAGTGCCTGCGGCCGATTCATGCGGACGGTGGCGATGCCGCCGTCGCGCTCGACAAGGACGGTCTGGGGCTGCATTTCGTGACTCGTGAAAAACAACTGGTATACTAGATCGCGAAAAAGCCAGGCTGGCAAGGTTGAAATATTTACCTTTCGGGTCGAGCCGGGATTGCGGCAAGCTCTTGCAAACGGAGGTCGAAAGAATGGAAGCTCCGCGCCGCGAGGCGACAGCCGAGGAAATGCAGGAATTCGTCCAGGCGACCGATCTGGGCGCGCGCAAGCCGGGCAGCGCGGTCGGCGGCTTCCTCACCGCGGTCGCCATCACTTGGAGCCTGTTCCAGGTCTGGTACGCCTCGCCGCTGCCGTTCGAGTTCGGCTTCTTCGTGCTCAACGACACCGAAGCCCGCTCCATCCATCTCGGCTTCGCCCTGTTCCTGGCCTTCACCGCCTACCCGGCGCTGAAGCGTTCGCCGCGCGACCGGGTGCCGCTGCAGGACTGGATACTGGCCGTGGTGGGCGCCTTCTGCGGCGCCTATCTCTATCTTTTCTACGTCGAACTCTCGACCCGGCCCAGCCAGCCGACGACGCTGGACCTGATCACCGCCGCGACCGGCATCGTGCTGCTGCTGGAAGCCACGCGCCGCTCGCTGGGCCTGCCGATGGTGATCATCTCGCTCGGCTTCATCTTCTACACCTTCGCCGGCCCGTGGATGCCGGAGGTGCTGCAGCACAAGGGTGCGTCGCTTACCAAGCTGCTGAACCACCAGTGGCTGACCACCGAAGGCGTGTTCGGCGTGGCGCTGGGCGTGTCGACCAGCTTCGTGTTCCTGTTCGTGCTGTTCGGCGCCATGCTCGACAAGGCCGGCGCGGGCGACTGGATGCTGCGCCTGTCCCTGGCGCTGCTGGGCCACATGCGCGGCGGGCCGGCCAAGGTGGCGGTGGTGTCCTCGGCGCTGAACGGGGTGGTGTCGGGCTCGTCGATCTCCAACGTGGTGTCCGGCGGCATCTTCACCATCAAGCTGATGAAGCGTACCGGCCTGAGCGGGGTGAAGGCCGGCGCCATCGAGACCGCCTCCTCGATCAACGGCCAGATCATGCCGCCGGTCATGGGCGCGGCCGCCTTCCTGATGGTCGAGTATGTCGGCATTCCCTATGCCGACATCATCAAGCACGCGGCGCTACCCGCCATCATCTCCTATATCGCGCTGTTCTACATCGTGCATATCGAGGCGGTGAAGCTCGACACGCCGCTGCTGAAACGCACGTTCCGTCGCCCGATGCCGCAGCGCATGCTGCGCTGGGGGCTGGGGCTGTCCGGCACGGTGGGCTTCTGCGCCATCCTCTATTACGGCATCCTCGGCGCCGAGGCGCTGTTCGGCAGCTATGCGCCCTGGGTGGTCGCGATCGCCGGCATCGCCGCCTATGTCGGCATGCTGGCCTACAGCGCGCAGTTTCCCGATCCCGAGCCGGAGGACGCCGACCGGCCGGCGATCGACCTGCCCGAGACCTGGGAGGTGGCGCGCACCGGCCTGCAATTCGTGCTGCCGCTGGTGGTGCTGCTGTGGTGCCTGATGGTGGACCAGCTGTCCCCCGGCCTGTCGGCGTTCTGGGCCACGGTGACGATCGGCGCCATCCTGCTGACGCAGCGGCCGCTGATCGCCCTGTTCCGCCGCCAGCGCGACCTGTTCACGCCGCTGCGCCGTGGCTTTGGCGAGCTGCTCGAGGCGCTGGCGCTGGGCGCGCGCAACATGATCTCGCTGGGCGTGGCGACCGCCACCGCCGGCATCGTGGTCGGCACCATCACGCTCACCGGCATGGGCCTGATGATGACCGAGTTCGTCGAGCTGATCTCCGGCGGCAGCATCATCCTGATGCTGATCTTCACCGCCATGATCAGCCTGATCCTGGGCATGGGCATCCCCACCACCGCCAACTACATCCTGGTCGCCACCCTGATGGCGCCGGTGGTGGTGGAGTTGGGCGCCCAGGCGGGGCTGGCGATCCCGCTGATCTCGGTCCATCTCTTCGTGTTCTATTTTGGCATCATGGCCGACGTGACGCCGCCGGTCGGGCTGGCCGCCTATGCGGCCGCCGCTATATCGGGCGAGGACCCGATCAAGACCGCCCTGCAGGGATCGGTCTACAGCCTGCGCACCGCGCTGCTGCCGTTCATCTTCATCTTCAGCCCGCAGATCCTGCTGATCGACGTGCATTCGCTGTTCGAGCTGGCCATTATCGTCATTGCCGCGATCCTGGCGATGATGGCCTTCGCCGCCGCGACCATGAACTTCATGATCCTGCGCAACCGCTGGTACGAGACCGCGCTGCTGCTGCTGGCCTCCTTCACGCTGCTGCGGCCCGATTACTGGCTGGATTTCGCCTATCCCCGCTACGACCAGCGGCCGCCGGCGGCGCTCTACGAAGTCGTCGACGCCACGCCGGACAATGGCCGGGTCATGCTGGTGCTGGAAGGCGTCGATCTCAACGGCGACGAGATCACCAAGACGGTGAGCCTGAATCTCGGCAAGGCCGGGCCGGCCCGTGAGCGGCTGACGGCGGCCGGGCTGCAGGTGGTCGGCGCCGGCGAGGAGATGCGGGTCGGCACCGTCCGCTTCGGCAGCGCCGCCAAGCGCGTGGGGATGGAGCCGGGCTACAGGATCATCGCCATCGACGTTCCGGCGGCCGACCGCCCGTCGGCCCTGTGGCTGTGCCTGCCGGCCGGCCTGCTCCTGGCCGGCGTCTATGGGCTGCAGCGCCTGCGGCGGACCCGCAGTGCGGCGGCGCCTGCGTCCGGCGCGGCCTGAGGTCACGATTCGGCCCCATTCCTTGCGTAAGCGGGCCTCAGCGGGGATGATTCCGCCGTTCGCCCGTATGGTCAGGAGCGGGACTTTTCCCGGGGCCGGAAGGCATGAGCAACCGCATCGAACATAGGGCCGCGCTGCCCGTCGGATACGGTCTGCACGAGTACCGCCTTACCGGCGTGCTCGGCCATGGCGGATTCGGCATCACCTACAGCGCCCACGACGCCGGGCTGGGCAAGACCGTCGCCATCAAGGAATACCTGCCGGGCGAGTTCGCCCTGCGCGAGGGCATGGTCGAGGTGGCGCCGAAATCCGACGCCGACGCCGATCCGTTCCACTGGGGGCTGGAGCGTTTCCTGGAAGAAGCGCGCATCCTGGCCCGGTTCCACCATCCCAACCTGGTCGGCGTGCATCGCTATTTCGAGGCCAACGGCACGGCCTACATGGTGATGGAGTTCATCGCCGGCGACACGCTGGCGCAGGCTTTCCGCCGCGGCGTGACCTTCGACGCCGCCGCCCTGCGGGCGCTGGTGCTGCCGCTGCTGGACGGGCTGGAGACGGTGCACCGCGCCGGCTACCTGCATCGCGACATCAAGCCGTCCAACATCATGCTGCGGCCGGACGGCAGCCCGGTGCTGCTGGATTTCGGCTCGGCGCGCTCGGCGCTGGGGCGTGGCACGCGCACGGTGACCAGCCTGGTCACGCCCGGCTATGCGCCCTACGAGCAGTACTACAACGACGGCAACCAGGGGCCGTGGACCGACATCTACGCGCTGGGCGCCATAATGCACCAGATCGTCGCCGGCAAGCCGCCGGTCGAGGCGCCGGCGCGGATCAAGAACGATCCGCTGCCGCCGGCCCGCAGCCTGGGCGCCGGCCGCTATCCGGAAGCGATGCTGGCCGCCATCGACTGGGCGCTGGCCTTCGACGAGACGCGCCGGCCGCAAAGCGTCGCCGAGTGGCGCCGGGCGCTGGTCGGGCAGGCGGCGGTACCCGCCGCGCCGCTGGCCGCTGCGCGACAGGATCGGATCGGCGCACCACCGGAGAAACCGCCGCGCCGGCGCGGCCTGCTGATCGCGGCATCGGTTGCCGCCGTGCTGGTGGCGTCGGGCACTTCCTTCGGCGTGGTCGAGTATCGCGCCCGGCAGGCGGAGGCCGAACGCCAGGAGGTGGCGCGGCAGGAGATGCGGCGCGATGCCGAGCATGCCGCCGAACTGCAGGCGGCGGCCCTGGCGCGCGAGATCGAGGCGCGCGAGGACGCCGAGCGCCTGCGCCGGGCCAACGAGGAAGCCGCCGAACGGGCGCGGCTGGAAGAGGAGAAGAAAGCCGAAGAGGCGGCGCGGGCGGCGGCCGAGAAGGCGCGTCAGGCCGAGCAGGCGCGGCGCGCCCGCGAGAGCGAGGAGCAGAGGCGCAAGGCGCTGGCCGAGGCGGAAGCCCGTCGCCAGGAGGCCGAGCGGCAGGCGCGGGAACAGGCGCGGCTGGAGGCCGAGCAGCGGGCGCGCGAGGAGCAGATGCAGCGCTATCCCGGCGGCGTGCCGCAGGGGCCGGTGTTCGGCCGCACCGTGACGCGCGACCAGATGGGCCGGCCGCGCATCCTGACCGGGCCGATCAATCCCCAGGCCGAGCCGCAGGTCGACCTGCGCTGGGACGGTCCGCCCCCCGACCAGGACCGGACGCCCCGGCGGGGCAATCGCGATCTCGACCGCGATTCGCGGCTGGACTTCAACGGCGGCCAGGGCCGGTTCGTGCAGAACAGCGAAACGCCGCCACAGCAGCGCTACGATGAGGAGACCGCGCGCCGCCGGGCCGAGGAACGCGCCCGCGCCGAAGCCGAGCGCGAGCGCCTGCGCCGCGACATGGAAGAGCGGCGCGAGCGGCAGCAGCAGGATCTGCGCCTGCTGGAGGATTTGCGGCTGCGCGAGCAGCGGCGGTAGAGCGGATCGGGTTTCGACGGCATCGCCCGCGCGGCCATCGAAACCTGTGGATTTGCTCCGCCCTTCAAGAACAGAGCCGATTGCCTGATCCCCGCCCGCCGCGCCACAATGCGGCGGGAGGAACCATGAACATCGTCCGCTGGCTGGAGCGCGCCGCGCGCTACCATCCCGACGCCGCCGCCCTGGCGCGCGGCCCGTCGGTGCATCACACCTATCGCTCGCTGCTGCGGCGCGTCTCCTTCATGGCCTGCGGCCTGCGCCACCGCTATCGCCTCGAACCGGGCGACCGCGTCGCGGTGACGATGACCAACTGCGTCGAGGCGATCGAGACCTTCTATGCCATCTGGCATGCCGGTCTGGTCGCCGTGCCGATGAATGCCAAGCTGCATCCGCGCGAATTCGCCTACATCCTGGAGAATTCCGGCGCCGCTTTGTGCCTGTGCACCGAGGACCTGGCCGAGGACATCGAGAGCGTGCGCGCCGACTGCCCCGGCCTGCGCGCCGTCATCGTCGCCGGCAGCAGGGACTACCAGCGTCTGGGCGTCGGCGATCCGGTCGGGCTGCAGGACCGTGCGGCCACCGATCCGGCCTGGCTGTTCTACACTTCGGGCACCACCGGACGGCCCAAGGGCGCCACCCTGTCGCATCGCAACCTGATCGCCATGACGCAGGGCTACCTGACCGACGTCGACGATCCGGGCATCGGCGCGCCGATCCTGCATGCCGCGCCGGTCAGCCACGGCTCCGGCCTCTACAACTTCCCCATCCTGCTGCGCGCCGGCGTGCAGGTGATCCCCGAAAGCGGCCGCTACGAGCCGGACGAGACGGTGGCGCTGGCCAATCACTGGCGCGGCCTGAGCGTGTTTCTGGCCCCGACCATGGTGAAGCGGCTGGTCGAGCATCCCAGCGCCTCCGAACTGAAGCCAGGCGCCATCCGCACCATCGTCTATGGCGGCGGGCCGATGTACGTGGCCGACATCAAGCAGGGCATGGACCGGCTGGGCGATGTCTTCGCCCAGATCTATGGCCAGGGCGAATCGCCCATGACCATCACCGCCCTGACCCGCGCCGAGCACATGAACCGCTCGCACCCGCGCTGGGAGGAGCGGCTGGCCTCGGTCGGGCGGCCGCAATCGAGTGTCGAGGTGCGCATCACCGATGCCGAGGGGATCGACCTGCCCGAAGGCGAGATCGGCGAGATCGTGGTGCGCGGCGACGTGGTGATGGCCGGCTACTGGAACGATCCGGAAGCGACCGGCAAGGCGCTGCGCGACGGCTGGCTGTTCACCGGCGACATGGGCAGCGTCGATGCCGACGGCTTTCTGACCCTGAAGGACCGCTCCAAGGACATGATCATCTCCGGCGGCACCAACATCTATCCGCGCGAGATCGAGGAGGTGCTGCTGCGCCATCCTGCTGTGCTGGAGGTCTCGGTAGTCGGCCGCCCGCATCCCGAATGGGGCGAGGAGGTGGTGGCCTTCGTGGTCGCCGGCGAGGGCCGTTCCGTGGCGCCGGCCGAGCTCGACCGGCTCTGCCTCGACAGCATCGCCCGCTTCAAGCGGCCGAAAGACTACAAGTTCGTGCCCAGCCTGCCCAAGAACAACTACGGCAAGGTGCTGAAGACGGAGCTGCGCAAGCTGGTGTAGTCCGGTGAAAAGAGTTTAACCACAGAGACACAGAGGAGATCGATCCTCTCTGTGCCTCTGCGCCCCTGTGCCTCTGCGTCTCTGTGGTTTCGTTTTACCCATTCTCATTTTCCGTCATGCTCCGGCTCGACCGGAGCACCCATGTCTGGGCCGGTTGCGTCTTCAATTGGCCAGAGCGGGGTGGTTGCGCCATGGGTCGCCCGGTCGAGCCGGGCGATGACGGGTGTTGGAAAAGGCTGAGCCTATCGCGCCGCCGCAGAACAACTACGGCAAGGTGCCGAAGACCGAGCTGCGTGGTTTCGTTTTACCCATTCTCATTCCCCGTCATGCTCCGGCTTGACCGGAGCACCCATGCTTAGGCCGGTTGCGTCTTCAACTGGCGAGAGCGGAGTGGTTGCGCCATGGGTCGCCCGGTCGAGCCGGGCGATGACGGGTGTTGGAAAAGGCCGAGCCTATCGCGCCGCCGCAGAACAACTACGGCAAGGTGCCGAAGACCGAGCTGCGTGGTTTCGTTTTACCCATTCTCATTCCCCGTCATGCTCCGGCTCGACCGGGGCACCCATGTCTGGGCCGGTAGCGTCTCCAATTGGCGAGAGCGGGGGGGTTGCGCCATGGGTCGCCCGGTCGAGCCGGGCGATGACGGGTGTTGGGAAAGGCCGAGCCTATCGCGCCTGCGCGCCGCGATTGAGGCGGCGTTCGATCGCCAGCAATCCCATATTGGCGGCGATGGCGAACACCGACACCAGCAGGATGACGGCCAGGATCGTCCGGGCGTCCGCCAGTTCGACGGCGATGATGATCATGTAGCCCAGCCCGCGCTGGGCGGCGAACATCTCGCTGATCATCGTGCCGAGGAAGGTCAGGGAAAAGCCGATCCTGACGCCCGAGAACACGCCGGGCAGGGCGGCCGGGATGATGACGTGGCGGATCGTGTCGGCGGTCGACAGCCGCATGCTGCGCGACAGGCGGAAATAGATGGCGTTGATGCCCTTGATCGCCGCCAGGGTGAACAGGATGACCGGGATGATGCCGTGCAGGGCGCCGAAGGCGATCTTGGCCGACAGGCCCAGCCCGAAGCACAGCAGGATCACCGGGTAGAGGGTGATCTTGGGCAGCGAATAGAGCGCGATCAGGATCGGCTCCGACACGTCCAGCGCCATCCGCCGGCTGCCGATCAGCACGCCGATGCCGATGCCGCCGCCGATCGAGATCAGCAGCGCGACGGCGAAGGCGTGCAGGGTTTCCAGCAGATGCGGCCAGATGCGGCCGGACTCGAACATGCTGGTCAGGTGCAGGAAGGTCGGCCATGGCGCCGTGACGGCGATGTCGCCGGCGATCTCGTGGCAGAACTGCCAGGCTGCGACCAGCCCGATCAGCACCAGGATGGGATCGAACCAGCGCCGCTTCATCATCGCCGCCACCGCCGTTCGATGCGCTGTTCGATGTAGTGCAGCGTCATGTTGATGACGGTCACCGTGCCCAGCAGCAGGAGCAGCAGCCCGTACATGTCGCGGATGTGGAAACTGTCGTAGGACTGGGCGATGCGGTAGCCCATTCCGGCGGTCGACAGGATGAACTCGCCCGCCACCACGCCGATCACCGAATAGGCGATGGCCAGCTTGGCGCCAGTCAGCAGGCCGGGCGCCGCCGCCGGCAGCTTGATGAGCAGGAACTCGCGCACCGGCCCCAGGCGATGGATGCGGCCGACCTTGAGCAGCACGCGCGGGATGCGGTCGAACCCGTCCAGCGCGTTGACGATCATCACCACCAGGCCGAACAGGAAGCCGATGGCGATCAGCGGCCAGTCGTTCATGCCGAAGATCACGATCAGCAGCGGGTAGAAGACGAAATGCGGGATGGCATAGTAGGAGGCGAAGAGCGGCGCCAGCATGCCGCGCAGGCGGGGCAGGCTGCGCAGCCAGGCGGCGATGATGGCGCCGCCGGCAATGGCGCTGGCGGCGGCCAGCAGCACGTTGCTGGCGGTCTTGCCCATGTCGACGACGTACTTGCCGGCGACCAGGATGTCCCACAGCGCCGTCGCCATCTGGCTGGGCGGCAGTACGGTGGTGCGCGGGATCACGCCGCTGCGGCAGAGGATCTCCAGCAATCCCACGGCTACGACCAGCACGATCAGGCGGATGAAGCCCTGCCTGCTCATGGCGTCGTCGCCGTCAGGCCGATGGCCTTCATCGATTCGCCGCGCAGCAGCGTCCACAGCCGGCCGGTCAGGGCGCCGAAGCTCTGGTCGGAGGCGATGCGGCTGTCGCGCTCGCGCGGCCAGCCGGTGTCGATGATCTCGATGAAGCGGCCGGGCCGCGCCGACATCACGCCGACCCGGTCGGACAGCATCGCCGCCTCGTCCAGCGCGTGGGTGATCAGCAGGATGGTGGCGCCGGTTTCGCGCCACAGCCGCAGCAATTCGTCGCCCATCAGCAGCCGGGTCTGCTGGTCGAGCGCGCCAAACGGCTCGTCGAGCAGGATCAGGCGCGGGCGCAGCACCAGGGTGCGGGCGATGCAGACGCGCTGGCGCATGCCGCCGGAAAGCTGGGCGGGGTAGGCGCGGGCGAACTGGGTCAGGCCCATGAAGCTCAGCGCGTGCTCGACGCGCCGCCGGGTCTCGGCGGCATCGACGCCGGCGCGGCGCAGGCCGAAGGCGACGTTGTCGGTTACGGTCAGCCAGGGAAAGGAGGAATCCTCCTGGAACACCACGCCGATCGATTCGGGCACCCCGACGACGGGCTTGCCCTCGAAGGTGATCTCCCCCTCGGTAGCGGGAATCAGCCCCGCCATGACCTCGAGCAGGGTCGACTTGCCGCAGCCCGACGGGCCGACGACGGAGAAGAATTCGCCGCGCTTCAGGTGCAGGTCGATCGGTCCGAGAGCGGGCACCGGGCCGAGCCCGGCGCGCGCCTCGTAGACCTTCGTGACACCCGACAGCGAGGCGTGGCGCTCGTCGGCGCCGGCCTCGACCCGGTCCATCACGCCTTCAGATCGTCCGGCAGGTAGCTGCGGTCGATGACCTTGTCCCAGTCGACGTTGCCCTCGACTTCGCCGACCAGTTGCAGGCCGCGCACCATCTCGTTCATCGAGGCGAGATCGAAATTGCCCGGGCTCCACCATTTGCCGACGCGCTTGATCATGTTGTCGACCGAGCTGACCGCCACGTCGCGGTCCAGGTCGTAGGCGCGGCCGATGATCTCGCCGGCCTCGACCGGGTTGGCGTAGAGGTAGTCCACCGCCTTGCGGCGGCCGGAGACGATTGCCTTCACCTTGTCGGGCGACTTGCGGGCGTAGTCGCCGGTGACGATGCCGACCGTCTGCGTCACCGGCGGCAGCACGTCGGCGCACCAGAACACCTCCTGGTACTTGGCGCCCGCCTTCAGCCGCTGCGACAGCACCGGCTCGACGATGACGGTGGTGTCAACGCCGCCCTGCTCCAGCGCGGTCAGGCCGGCGCCGACGCCGCCGATCGACACCATCTGGAACTCGTCGCGCTTCAGGTTGAGCTTTTCGGCCAGCATGATGAGGAAGCTCTCGGTGACCGATTTCGGCCGCGTGTAGCCGACCTTGCGTCCCTTGAGGTCGTTGACCGACTTCACCGGCGAGCCCGGCTTGGCGACGTACAGCATGTCGTAGCCGACCACGCCGGCATGGATGATCTTGAAATCCAGCCCTTCGCGGATGCCGGAAATGGCGGCGGGCAGCGCCACTTCGCCGTAGCCGGTGCCGGCCGCCAACACGTTGCGCACCGAGGTGCCGCCGCCGGTGGAGCGCAGCACGCCGCTGATCTCGACGCCCGCCTCCTGGAAGAACTTCTTCTCGATGGCGATGGCGTAGGGCACGCCGTAGAGCGCGGCACCCCAGTGCGTGATGACGATCTCCTGCGACTGCGCGAAGGCGCTGCGCACGCCCGAAGCGCTCGCTGCGGCGGCTACCGCGCCACCCACCGCGAAGCGCAGGAACTCCTTGCGACGAATCATGTTGCGTTCCTCCTGTTTTTTAGTTGTATTAACTTACATACAAGTATTGCGGCAATCGCCGAGGCGGTCAAGCCGGCAACCTGAAGGGAAGAAATGGAGACGGCGCGATGGGCATGACCATCATCGAAAAGATTCTTGCGCGTGCGTCGGGCAAGACCTCGGTCCGGCCGGGCGACATCGCGGTATGCACGCCAGATATGGTGGTGCAGCTCGACCTCACCATCACCATCGACGGCATGTGGTACCGGCCGAAGAAAATCTTCGACCTCGACCGCGTGGCGCTGGTGTTCGACCACGCCATTCCCGCGCCCTCGATCAAGGACGCGGCGGGCATGGTCGAGGGACGGAGCTTCGCCAAGCAGTTCGGGCTGAAGAACTTCTACGACGTCGGCAAGCACGGCATCTGCCACGTGGTGATCGCCGAGAACGGGCTGGCGCGGCCGGGCGAATTGCTGGTCTGCCCGGATTCCCATACCTGCGCTTCCGGCGCGCTGAACTGCGCCGGCCGCGGCGCCGGCCCGATCGATACGGTGCAGGCGATGACCAAGGGCGTGATCTGGTATCCGGTGTCGCAGACCATCCGCTACGAGTTCACCGGCAAGATGCCGCCGCATGTCAGCGGCAAGGACGTGTTCTTCCACATCGCCCAGGAATATGGCGGCCATTCCGGCTATTCGATGGAGTTCGGCGGGCCGGGGCTGAAGGACCTGCCGATGACCGACCGGCGCACCATCGCCACCATGTGCGCCGAGGTCTCGGCCGAATTCGCCATCTTCGAGTTCGACCAACTGACGGAAGAATATCTGCGCGGCCGCACGGACAAAAAACTGACGCCGGTCAACCCCGATCCGGACGCGACCTATGCCGAGGTGCGCCACGTCGACCTGTCGACCCTGGAGCCCTACGTCATGTATCCCGACGCGGTGCCCAACAACGGCGCGCGCATCTCGAGCTTCGAGAAGGACGTGCGCATCGACCAGGCTTTCGTCGGCTCCTGCGCCAACGGCAAGATCGAGGATCTGCGCGTCGTCGCCGATATCATCCGCGGCCGCAAGGTGGCGCCGGGCGTGCGTTTCATCGTCACGCCGGGCTCGCAGGACGTCTACATCCAGGCGGCCAAGGAAGGTCTGCTGCAGGACATCGTCGAGGCCGGCGCGGTGGTGACCAATTCCACCTGCGGCGCCTGCTTCGGCTACCACATGGGCGTGCTGGCGCCGGGTGAGGTGTGCATCACCGCCTCGACCCGCAACTTCAAGGGCCGCATGGGCAGCCCCGACGCCAAGGTCTACATGGGCTCGCCCGCCACGGTGGCCGCCTCGGCCCTGGCTGGGGTCATCACCGACCCGCGCAGCCTCAGCCACTGAAAGGAACCGCCATGAGTCTCGTGCGCGAAGGCCGCGTCTGGAAATTCGGCGACGCCATCAACACCGACCTGATCTTCCCCAACCGCGCGTTCCGCCTGCCGATCGCCGAGCAGTACAAGCTGGTGTTCTCGGCCAACCGGCCGGGCTGGGTCGACCAGGTGCAGAAAGGCGACCTGATCGTCGCCGGCGACGATTTCGGCATGGGTTCGGGCCGGCCGGTCGGGCGCCTGCTGGGCGAATGCGGCATTGGCGGCGTGGTCGCCACCTCGATCAACGGGCTGTGCCTGCGCAACTGCGTCACCTTCGGTTTTCCCATCCTGGCCTTCGCCGGCATTCTCGACCTGTTCGAGGAGGGCCAGACGATGCGGGTCGACTACGCCACCGGCCGCATCGACAACCTGACCACCGGCAAGCACGCCCAGGCCGAGCCGCTGCCGCTGCTGTTCCAGGACCTGGTGATCGGCGGCGGCTCGATCCCGATGCTGATCCGCGAGGGCTGGATCGAGCCGGAGCCCAAGCACGTGCCGTCCACCTGATCGATCAAGAATGCGTTTGCAAGGAGACGAACGAATGTCTGCCAAGATGACACTGAAGGAACTGATGCAGAAGGAAGGCATGGTGGTGGCGCCGGGCTGCTACGATGGCCTGACCGCCAAGCTGATCCGCAACGCCGGGTTTTCCTGCGTCTACATGAGCGGCGGCAGCACCTCGGCCGGCTACGGCTATCCCGATTTCGGGCTGCTGACCATGAGCGAGATGGTGGAGAATGCCGGGCGCATCGCCGATGCGGTCGACGTGCCGGTGATCTCCGACGCCGATACCGGCTACGGCAACGAGCTGAACGTCTACCGCACCGTGCAGGCCTTCGAGAAGGCCGGCGTTTCGGCCATCCATATCGAGGACCAGGTCTCGCCCAAGCGCTGCGGCCATCTCGACGACAAGGAGCTGATCTCGCGCGAGGACTTCGCCGCCAAGATGCGGGCCGCCGCCGATGCGCGCCGCAGCAAGGATTTCCTCATCATCGCCCGCACCGATTCGCGCGCCCGGCTGGGCTTCGAGGAGGCCATCGCGCGTTCCAACATGGCGTTGGAGGCCGGTGCGGACGTGGTGTTCCTGGAAGCGCCGCAGACCTTGGACGAGGTGAAGAACACGCCCAAGCTGGTCAGGGGGCCGTGCCTGCTCAACGTCATCCGCGGCGGCAAGACGCCGGATATCGGCTTCGACGAGGCCAAGCAGGCGGGCTACAAGATCGCCATCGTGCCGGGCATCGTCATCACCACCGCCATCAGCGCCGTCGAGGAGGTGCTGGAGGCGCTGAAATCGACCATGACCCATCCGGTGCCGCGCAAGGAGCTGCCGCCGATCGCCATCTTCGAGCGCGCCGGCGCCAAGGACTGGGAGCCGATGCGCACGCGCTACCGCGGCTGACCGCCGGGGCCGTGCGAGCGCAGCATGTTGAGCGGGTGATGGTCGTCGACCTCGCTGTCCAGCAGGCTGGTGTGCAGGTGGTACATGTCGGGACGGGCGAGGCAGACGCTGTGATGCACCGCCCGCCCGTTCTGGTCGGACATGACCCAGTTGATGCTGAGCAGCGGCGCGCCGATGGCGATGTCCAGCGCCTGCGCCTCGCTCGGCTGCGCCAGCACGGCGGTGACGATCTGCTCCACCGCCGAGAACACGATCCCGGCCCGGCGCAGCAGCTTGGTCAGCGGCGTCCCGCGCATGTCGGTGCGCGACCAGGTGCGGCCGATATCCTCGGGCACGTAGGCGGTGAGGTGGAAAATCGGCGTGCCCTGGATCGAGCGCACGCGCACCGACCGCTGCGCCAGCGCCCCCTTGGGCAGACGCAGCGCCTTGCGCACGTCCGACGGCGGCTCGACATAGGCGAAATCGAGCATCCGGATCCTGGTCGAGCGCATGATCCAGTCCGACATGTCGCGGAAGCGGCTCAGATTGGCATAGGGCTCGAAGGACGGCATCGGATTGGCGAAGGTGCCCGAGCCGTGCACGCGGCGGATCAGCCCTTCGCGTTCCAGCACGTCCAGCGCCTTGCGCACCGTCACGCGCGAAACGTCGAAATCGCGCGCCAGGTCGTGCTCGCCGGGGATCGGCGTGTCCTTCTGGTATTCGCCGGCGATCACCCGGTTGCGCAGCACGGAATAGACCTGGTGATAGAGCGGCGGCGTCAGCCCGCTGCCGTTCTGCGGGGACGATTTCTTCGGTTTGGCTGTTCTGGTCTTGCGCACGTGGATTGACCGCCTGAGGAAGCCAAGGTTTAGATTAGCCCGGAGCAAATGACAACGATCGCGCAAGCGGCGGTCGAGCGGGAGGGGCCATGGGAGAGCGTCTGAAGGACAAGGTTGCCATCGTGGTCGGCGCCGGCTCGTCCGGCCCCGGCTGGGGTAACGGCAAGGCCACTGCTGTGACCTTCGCGCGCGAAGGGGCGAAGGTGTTCTGCGTCGACGCCAACATCAAGGCGGCGCAGGAGACGGTCGAGATCGTCAAGGGCGAGGGCGGCACCGCGCACGCCCATCTGTGCAACGTCGCCAACGCCGCCGAGGTGCAGCGCATGATCGAGACTTGCGCCACCGACTGGGGCCGCATCGACGTGCTGCACAACAATGTCGGCATCGCCCGCACCGGCGGGCCGGTCGAACTGGCGGAGGACGACTGGGACCTGGTGCTGGACGTCAACCTGAAGAGCTTCTTCCTGACCTGCAAATACGCCCTGCCGATCATGGAACGCCAGGGCGGCGGTTCGATCATCAACGTCTCGTCGATCGCCGCCATCCGCGTGCCGCGAGGCATTTCCTACGTCGCTTACAATGCCAGCAAGGCGGGCGTGAACGGGCTGACCCAGGCGGTGGCGGTGCAGTACGCGGGCCGGGGCATACGCTGCAACGCCATCCTGCCGGGCCTGATGCACACGCCGATGATCGCGCCGCTGGCCAGCTCCTATTCCCAAGGCGACTACGAGAAGATGATCGCCATCCGCGACAAGGCCAGCCCGACCGGCAAGATGGGCACGGCCTGGGACGTGGCCAATTGCGCGCTGTTCCTGGCCAGCGACGAGTCGAAATACGTCAACGGCCATGCACTGGTGGTCGATGGCGGCCTGATCGCGACCGCCTGATCGTTCAGGGGCTTAGTCGCTTCCACAGCCGGAAGGCGATCGGCGCCATCAGCACGACGAAGAAGATGCGGAACAGGTGGTGGGCCGCCACCATCGCCGTATCGACGTTCAGCGCCAGCGCCACCAGGCTCATTTCCGCCACGCCGCCGGGCGAGAAGGACAGCAGCAGGGCCGGCATCGGCAGGTCGATGATCTGGGCGGCGATGACGGTGAACAGCACCGCCATGCCGACGCCGATCAGGCCACCGCCGACCGACATCACCAGGCTGCGGCCGACTTCCCGTATATGGACGCCGATGAAACGGCAGCCGATGGCGGTGCCGATTACGATCTGCGCCGCCGCCACCATCTCGGTCGGCGGCTGCGTCCGGGTCAGGCCGAAATAATGCGCCAGCGCCGACAGGATCATCGGCCCCAGCATCGCCGCCGCCGGCAGGCGGACCAGCGCGCCCAGCGGCGCGCCGATGACGCCGCAGGCGATCAGCACGCCGTAGTCGATCAGCGCCACGTCGCCGAAATGCACGCCGGAGCCGCCGCCCGGCTGCACCCCGTCATGCAGCCGGAACCAGATCGGCACCGTCATGATCACGACCAGGATGCGCACCGCATGCGCCAGCGAGATCTTGCGGTCGTCGCCGCCCCAGGGGG
>JBBCJW010000008.1:0-15162 GCA_037190765.1 Alphaproteobacteria bacterium | reverse complement strand
ACCAGCCCGCGCGCCAGCACCTTGCCGCCGCCGTTGACGATGCGCACCGCATCGCCGCGCTGGAACTCGCCTTCCACCTTCTTCACGCCGGCCGGCAGCAGGCTCTGGCCGGAAGCCAGCGCCCGTGCCGCCCCGTCATCGACCACCAGCGTGCCCAGCGCCCCCAGGGCGCCGGCGATCCATTCCTTGCGCGCGGTGCGCGGGGTGGCGCGCGGCAGGAACCAGGTGCAGCGCCCGCCCTCCAGGACCGTGCGCAGCGGATGGGCGATCTTGCCCTGGGCGATCACCATGGGGCAGCCGGCGCCGACGGCGATGCGGGCGGCGATCAGCTTGGTCACCATGCCGCCGGAGGAGAAACCGTCCGGCGCCTTGCCGGCCATGGCCTCGATCTGCGGCGTGATCTCGCTCACCACCGGCAGATGCCGCGCGTCGGGATTGGAGCGCGGATCGGCGGTGTAGAGCCCGTCGATGTCGGACAGCAGCACCAGCGCGTCGGCCGTGGTCATCTGCGCCACCCGCGCCGCCAGCCGGTCGTTGTCGCCGAAGCGGATCTCGGCGGTGGCGACCGTGTCGTTCTCGTTGATGACCGGCACCGCCCCCAGCCGCAGCAAGGCGCGCAAGGTGGAGGAGGCGTTGAGGTAGCGGCGGCGGTCTTCGCTGTCGTCGAGCGTGAGCAGCACCTGGGCCACGGTGATGTCGTGCCGCGCCAGCGTCTCCTGATAGGCATGCGCCAGCCGGATCTGGCCGGTGGCGGCCGCCGCCTGCTTCTCTTCCAGCGGCAGCGGGCCCTTGGGCAGCTTCAAATGCGTGCGGCCGACGGCGATGGCGCCGGAGGACACCACGATCACCTCGGCGCCTTTGTTGCGCAGCAGGGCGATGTCGTCGCCCAGCGCGTCGAGCCATTTGCGCCGCATCTGGCCGCTGTCCTGGTCGACCAGCAGGGCGGAGCCGATCTTGACGATGACCCGCTTCGCCTTCAGCAGGGGATTGGGCGTGCTCATGGCCGGGCCTTCCCTGGGGCCTTCTCCGGGGCCTTTTGGCCGCGCTTCGCCTTGGCGGCATCGACGCTCTTCAGCAATTGCCGCAGCACGTCCTGAACGTTCATGCCGGTGGCGCCGGAGACCAGCAGCACCTTCTTGCGCGCCGCCTTCGCCAGTTTCGCCTGCTTTGCCGCCAGCTCGTCCTCGGGCACGGCGTCGATCTTGTTCAGCGCCAGGATTTCGGGCTTGCGGTCCAGCCCGTGCCCATAGGCTTTCAGCTCGCGGCGCACAGTGCGCCAGTTGCCGACCACCTCGTCCTGCGTGGCGTCGACCAGATGCAGCAGCACGCGGCAGCGCTCGATATGGCCCAGGAAGCGGGTGCCCAGGCCGGCGCCCTCATGCGCGCCTGCGATCAGGCCGGGAATGTCGGCCAGCACGAATTCGCGCTCGTCGACCTTCACCACGCCGAGCTGCGGCACCAGCGTGGTGAAGGGATAGTCGGCGATCTTCGGCTTGGCGCGGGTGACGGCGGCCAGGAAGGTCGATTTGCCGGCATTGGGCAGGCCGGCCAGCCCGGCATCGGCCAGCAGCTTCAGCCGCAGCCATACCGACATTTCCTGCGCCTCGCCGCCCTTGCCGAAGCGGCGCGGCGCGCGGTTGGTCGAGGACTTGAAATGCGTGTTGCCATGCCCGCCATGGCCGCCCTGCAGCAGGGTGACCTTCTGGCCGATCTCGGTCAGGTCGGCCAGCAGCGTCTCGCCGTCGTCGTCGATGATCTGGGTACCCAGCGGCACCTTGATGACCAGCGGTTTGCCGGCCCGCCCGGTGCGGTTCTCGCCCATGCCGTGATGGCCGCGCTCGGCTTTGAAATGCTGGGTGTAGCGGAAATCGATCAGCGTGTTCAGCCCGGGGACGCATTCGAAGACCACGTCGCCGCCGCGCCCGCCGTCGCCGCCGTCCGGCCCGCCATATTCGATGAACTTCTCGCGGCGGAAGGAGACGCAGCCGTCGCCACCCGCGCCGGAGCGGATGTGGATCTTGGCCTGGTCGAGGAACTTCATGGCGGTTGCCCGGATGGTATCTTCAGGGGGAAGGGCCGTCCCCCGGCAAAGCAACAGGGGGAATGGCCGGAACCATTCCCCCTGCGAAATCGGAAAAGAAGATGGGGACGGTTACTCGGCCGCGGTCTTGGCGCCCGACGGGAGCGGCTCGATGTTGACGTAGACCTTGCCCTCGCTCTTGCGGCGGAACGACACGATGCCGGTCTCCTTGGCGAACAGCGTGTGGTCGCGGCCGATGCCGACATTGACGCCGGGATAGAACTGCGTGCCGCGCTGGCGGACCAGGATGTTGCCGGCCAGCACTTCCTGGCCGCCGAAGCGCTTGACGCCCAGACGCTTGCCGGCGCTGTCGCGCCCGTTGCGCGAGGAGCCGCCTGCTTTCTTGTGTGCCATGACGAATTACTCCTTCTGTGCCAGTTCCGTGCCGGGCTCAGGCGCCGACGATGCTGTCGATGCGCACCACCGAAAGGCCCTGGCGGTGGCCGTTCTTGCGGCGATAGTTCTGGCGACGCTTCTTCTTGAACACCAGCACGGTGTCGGCGCGCTTGTGCTCGACGATGGTGCCGGTGACCTTGGCGCCGGAAACCAGCGGCGCGCCGACCTTGTCGCCGGCCATCAGCACGTCGCCGAACTCGACGCTCGCGCCGGCGTCGCCCTCGACGCGCTCGACCGTGATGGTCTGGTTGGCGGCAACGCGATACTGCTTACCGCCGGTGCGAATGACTGCGAACATGACACAACCGTTTCGTTTGGCCGGACCGACCGGCGCTTGATACAGGAGGCGGGCCGATGGCCGCGCCCGGAAATCCGGAAGCGCCGGACTATACTCAGGCGCGAGGCGAAGTCAACGCCCGCCAAGACCTTGATCCGCATGGGATTTCCGCCCGATTTCCGGCCCGGCCGGCGAATCGGAGATATGGCGGGTGCCGACCCGCTCGACCGCCATATATGGAGCCAGGGCTGGCCCCGCGGGAGCGCCCGCCCGTCCAGGGGCAATTGGTGCCGGCGCTAGACGTTAAGGATTTGAGCGGATTCACACGATTGGATGGAATCGCTTGCGCTTCCATCCAATCGTGATCCGCTCTGGCCGCCATCCTTGCGACCCCGGGGATCGGCGGTTATAGTCCGCCGCCTTTCGACCGGGCCGCTGATCCTGCAGCGGTTTTTGGCCTCAAAGAGCCTCATGCGGAGAGGTGCCGGAGTGGTCGATCGGGACGGTCTCGAAAACCGTTGTGCCTTCACGGGTACCGTGGGTTCGAATCCCACCCTCTCCGCCACCATGTCTATCATTTTCACTGGAATAGAGAAGAATTATACTATTGCAACTTATGTGCGGGCGGCCGCAAGTGGTGCAATTCTTACTCAGTTCTTTGAAGAGAAATCTTAGTTTCCGATGAAAATTTTCAGAGGGTCGTCTTTGAAGATAAACAAAGACATGTCAGAGCTGACCAATCGAATTCGAGCCCTTCGTAAGCATGAACGCTTTGCTGAAATTAAAAGCAAGAAGATTGGTCTAGTGCTTGCCGGCGGGGGCGCGAAGGGCGCTTACCAGATCGGTTGTTTGCAGGCGCTGAGGTCTCTAGGCATAACGACTTTTCATGTGATCTCGGGCACCTCAGTTGGCGCACTTAATGCTGCGGCAATCGCTTCGTCAAAATTCCATCAAACCAAGCAATTCTGGAGATCTATAGCCCCTTGGAAAGTTTTGCGACTTTCTGGGGGGCTTTTGGCACTATTTCCAATATCAGCGTTGGCTTGGTTCTTGAGTGTTCGCAATAAGATTGTGGGTGTTTATATTAATTTGGGAATATTGGCGTTATTGTTAATGGTCGGACTTTTGTTCTCAAGCGCCATTTTATTTTTCTGTCTAATTCCAGTATTTTTGCTTTTGGGGGGTGAAAGATCTAATCATGCCACGGCTAAGATAGGCCGAAGGCTCATTCGCGCTAGTAATTCCCGATGGTCTCTTGCAAGTCAGAAACGTTTAAAGACTGAGGTCGCAAATATTCTTCTAGAAAACGGGCAACCCGCTAATATGCGATGTTCCGTCTTCGTCACAGTTGCCAGAGAGGGGCGTTGGTTCGATCCCGATTTTCCAACCTTCGAAGTTGTGGGCCCTAAACCTGGCGATCGAGATATCCATTATGCAATTGATCGCCCTCGATCTACCCATAAGTGGATCCCAGAATATAGGGACCTGCGAGAACTGGATCCGGAAAACACCCTACAGATTTTGATGGAAACTACTGCGCTACCAATTATCTTTCAGTATTCAAACTATATCAGTTACCGTACGACTGACGGAGGAGTGGCAGATAACGTCCCTCTTCTACCAGTTTTGAATAAAGGGTGTGATGAAATCTGGATCATCCACTTGTCGCACAAACAAAATTCCAGTATAATTTTTAAGGATGCACAACGAATTATGCGAGCTTTGAAGCTCGCGAACTCTGATCAAAAATATCTCCATGCTATTTACATTAAGTGGCTAAAGCATAAGTTAAAAACCTTTCACAAAAATCCAGTTAGCGATACAAAAGATTATAGAATAAAGGTCAATAATTTCCGTAGAATGGATAGTGCCTGGGACGTATCCCATTTTTTTATCTCTCTTATCGCTTCTAATCTAAATAAAATCGATGCAGAATATTATAATAAAAATCGGAGCAGAAGATGGAGAGTGTTTAACTCTTGGGATCTTCTTCGCACAGGGAGGCCGGCGATTATCCCTTACGAGAGCATGGTTGGGTTGCCACCCATATTGCATATTGTCCCGCAAGAGTCTCTTGGAGGCTTCTTCATCGGCACACTTAATTTCCATGGATGCAAAGCTCGAAAACTAATGAAGCTTGGATTTCAAGACATGATCCACTATCTCGAACTAATGGTTAACGACCGCAATCTTAGTCTAAACTAGATAGATCGCGACTTGCGGCTGAAAAGCTGGATCAAATAATGACTTTTGGGTCGATTTTTACAGCCACAGGGAAATCCGACTAAAACGTCGAGTAATTAAATCACCTTCCCAACAAGGCTTTCATTGAAGCGTTATCGGTGCCAAAGTGACGAGCTTGACGTTATGTCCCCGCTGGCGAAGCGAATTATGTGCTCGGAAAGAAGTCCATAACTCGACGCCGATCTAGCGTCTGCCTCCCTCACCGACACGCCTCCCGCATCTGTTGCGGCGCGGGCGTCTTGGTAACCAGCTCCAGCGCGGAGAGCAGGTTCGCCTTCTTCACCCTGAGCACGGCAGCGAGATATAGGGCGGCACGGGTTTGCCGAGCAGGGCGAGGCTGCGGCATTGGCTTCGGCGATGCCGAGGTCGTAAGGGCAGTTGCGCGCCGATCGCCAGGATCTCGCCACGCGCCACGTACATCGCCGTATCGGGTCCCAGATCGTTAGTGCTGACAATCCCCGCAACGGGTGAAACCTGTCGTCCTCACTTTCCCGCCCTCAGCACCCGCATCGCCCGTTCCTGGAACGCATCAAGATTCTCCGCATCAAGAAACCCCCGAAAAACGCAGCACGCCCAGCCGCCGCCCAGGCACCACATTTCGCCCATCGGCGAACGCGCCAGTTCCACCTGCGTCGCCGGCGTGAGAAAGCGCGCGGCCGTTTTCGCGTCGCCCTGCAGCCGCCAGTCCTTCGCGCAGTCGGCAAACCGCGCATCCCGCAGCTCGGATTGCCGCAACGCGTGCCGCTCGAGCCGGGGCAGGCGCGCAACCATCAGGCCGGGCAGTCCGCCGATTTCCGCCAGCGCCACCGGGATGGCGAGGATCGTGCGCGGATGCTCCGTGACCTGGCGGCCGCCCGTCAGGTACGCCGCCTCGAACAGCAGCACCTGGGCGCCCGATACGTTCCGCTGCGCCAGCCATTTGATGCAGCCGGGCGCGTTGCGCAGACCGATCCACCCCGCGAGAGGCTGCAGCGGGGCAAAGAACGCCGCCTTTTCCGCGTCGTCCGGCTGCAGCGAACAGCGAAAGCCCAGCGCTTCCAGCCGCGCCACCGCCTCCTTCCGTCGCGCTCCCTGCTTGCGCCCGCTCCACAAGAACGTGGCAAGGAGAATGCCGCCCACCGCCCCCAGCACGAGCACGGGGCTGTACCAGTCGAACTCGCCGAACAGATAATGGGGTCCCCAGCCAATCAGAAAAGGCACGGCGGCAAAGAGCGGCAGCAGAATCCACTGGAGCCCCATCTGCCGGCTCGCTTTTCGATAGGCGTGTGTCGCCATTGGCAAAAACCTGTCCAATGGAAAGGAATTTCTGATAAGCGGACTGCGCCGCCGTCAACCCAGGCATGAAGGATAACCCATGCTCACCGGCACCTGCCACTGCGCCGCCGCCTCCTGGACTCTCACCGGCGACCCCGGCGGCATCACTGCCTGCAACTGCACCCTCTGCCGGCGCTACGGTGCGCTGTGGGCATACGACTACGAGAACGAGCGCATCCGTCTCTCCGGGCCGACCGCCATCTACACCCGCGCCGGCAAGGAAAATCCGGTGCTGGAAATCCGCTTCTGTCCGACCTGCGGCTGCGTGCTCGCCTGGCGCGGGTTGCGGCTGGAGGAGGACGGGCGGCGGCGCATGGCGGTGAATGTGCGGCTGGCGCCGCCGGAAGCGGTGGCGCATCTGCCGATCGACCGTTTCGACGGGCTCGACACGTTCGACGACCTGCCGCGTGACGGGCGCTGCGTGCGCGACCTGTGGTTTTAGGCGCGTCGGCGCCGCCCTACATCACTCCAGCGTTCACCCACAGAGATGCGTCGCGATGCTGGCGACGTAGCCCAGCGCGATGGCCCAGGACCAGCGCAGGTGGTTGAAGAAGGTGCAGTGGTTGTGCGCACCACGCTCATCAGGGCTGCGCCCCTCAGCGCCACGCTGGCCGCTGCCTTCCGCCGCCGGCCTATTTCCTCAGCGCCTCGATCCGCACCTTGGCCAGGACGGCGAAGGCGCAGTCGGGAAAGCGCTTGAGGTGATCCTCGTAGACCTCGACGACGCCGATGCTCTCCGCGCTCTTCCAATGGGTCTCGGCCTGGGCGCAGTCGGCGGCGGGCGCCACGGTTGCCGAGGGCGCACCGGCCGCCGCCTGCGCCGGTCGGGGGCGCTGGCGACCTTCGTTGAGTGCTCCCCCATAGGCGGCGATATCCGCTTCGTCCCAGCCCCACTGCTTCAAGAACTCGGTGGCGTCTTTGCCGGGAGCGGCAGCGGCCGGCGCTCCCGCCATGCGGTTGGGGTCGATCCCGACGCGGACGAACTTCTCGGCGATGTCCGGCTTGACGGCTTTGACCGCCGCGATGTCGGCATTGCCGCCGGTTGCGTCTCCCTGCCGCAGCCTGAGCAGCCCGCGGCCGTAGAGGGCGGTGGGGTTCTTCGGATCGAGCCGGAGCGCGGTGTCGAAATCGGCGCCGGCGCGGTCGGGCCGGCCGGCAACGAGATGAAGCAGGCCGCGATGGCCATGAGCGGAAGAGGCCATCGGGTCGAGCTGGATCGCCTGGTCGAAATCGGCCAGGGCGCGCGCGCGATCGCCTTTGGCCAACCAGGTGTAACCGCGCTCGTCGTAGTACGGGGCAACCTTCGGATAGAGCCGGATCGCGGCGTCGAACTCGGCGATGGCGCGGTCGAACTGGCCGGCAAGGCGATGAACGTAGCCGCGATAGAGGTAGGCCAGGGCGTATCTCGGGTCGAGCCCGATCGCCGCGTTGAGATCGGCCATGGCGCGCTCGCGATTGCCGCTGGCGAACCAGGCATAGCCGCGGTCGGCGTAGTTCTTGGGATTCTTCGGCTCGAGCCGGATGGTCTCGCTGAAATCGGCGATGGCGCGGTCGAACTGGCGGGCGGAGAGGTGGGCGTAGCCGCGGTTGTCGTAGGCGGCGACGTATTTCGGGTCGAGCCGGATCGCCGCGTCGAAGTCGGCGATGGCGCGGCTGTAATCGCCCTTGCGGGACCAGACGGCGCCGCGTTCGTTGTATATCGCAGCGCCCTTCGGATTGAGCCGGATCGCCTCGCCGAGATCGGCGATGGCGGAGTCGAGCCGGCCGGCAAGATGATGGAGGACGCCGCGGTTGCCATAGGCATGGCTGTGGTTCGGGTCGAGCCGGATCGCCGCGTCGAAGTCGGCCAGGGCGCGGTCGAACTGGCGGGCAGAGAGGTGGACGTAGCCGCGGTCGTGGTAGTACAGGGCGTTCTTCGGATTGAGCCGGATCGCCTCGCTGAGATCGGCGATGGCGCGGCTGTACTCGCGCTTGGCCAACCAGGCGGTGGCGCGGTTGCCGTAGGCCCGGGCGTTCTTCGGATCGAGCCGGATCGCCGCGTCGAAGTCGGCCATGGCGCGGTCGAAATCCTTCCTTTCGTACAGGACGGTGCCGCGATTGTTGTGGGCGCTGGCCCGGTCGCGGGCGCTGGCGCCGGGGTCGTCCACGACGCGCGTGCAGGCGGCGATCGCGTTCAATCCGCTGCTCCTGAGGCACTCGTCACGGTCCTTCTGGCTGGCGAAGGCCGGCGCGGCCAGCAGAAGTGCGGCAGACATGATTATTCCAACAGGCCAGCGCATCCCGCCCCCGCATGGATCTCCAGCGGCAAGGGTAAAGCGGATCGCGATTCGATGGAAGCGCGGGCGCTTCCGTCGAAACGCGCGGATCCGCTCCATTTCCTCGATATTCAGGGCAGAGTCACACGTCCTGACGGGATCGCTGGCGATTGCGTCGGAACGCGATTTGTTCCAGCCCGGCGCGATGGCCCAGGAGCAGCGCAGGTGGTTGAAGAAGATGTAGTGGTTGCGCCCATGCTCATCAGGGCCACGCTCATCAGGGCCACGCTCATCGGGGCCACGCTCATCAGGATCGCGCCCCTCAGCGCCACGCTGGCCGCTCCCTTCCGCCGCCGGCCTATTTCCTCAGCGCCGCGATCCTCGCCCTGGCCAGCACGGCGAACGCGCAGCCGGGAAAGCGCTTGAGGTGATCCTCGTAGACTTCGACGACGCCGATGCTCTCCGCGCTCTTCCAGTGGGTCTCGGCCTGGGCGCAGTCGGCGGCGGGGGCTACGGCGGCCGCAGGTGCGGCGGCGGCCGGCGCTGCCGCCATGCGGTTGGGGTCGATCCCGGCGTCGACGAACCGCTCGGCGATGCGCGGCTCGACGGCTTTGGCCGTCGCGATGTCGGCATTGCCGCCGGCCGCGTCCCCCCGCTGCAGCCTGAGCAGCCCGCGGCCGTAAAGGGCGGTGGGATTCTTCGGATCGAGCCGGAGCGCGGTGTCGAAATCGGCGCCGGCGCGGTCGGGTCGGCCGGCAGCGAGATGGAGCAGGCCGCGACTGCCATGAACGGGAGCATCCTTCGGGTCGAGCTGGATGGCCTGGTCGAAATCGGCCAGGGCGCGTGCGCGATCGCCTTTGGCGAACCAGGTGAGGCCGCGATCGGCGTAGTACCGGGCAGCCTTCGGATTGAGCCGGATCGCCTCAGTGAAATCGGCGATGGCGGGGTCGACCTGGCCGGCAAGACGATGGGCTGAGCCGCGGTTGAAGTAGGCCGGGGCAAATCTCGGGTCGAGCCGGATCGCCGAATTGAAATCGGCCATGGCGCGCTCGCGATTGCCGCTGGCGAACCAGGTGTAGCCACGGTCGGAGTAGTTCTGGGGATTCTTCGGGTCGAGCTGGATCGCCTCGCTGAAATCGGCGATGGCGCGGTCGAGCCGGCCGATATGGAGATGGACGGCGCCGCGGTTGCCGTAGGCAGCGATGTATTTTGGATCGAGCCGGATCGCCGCGTCGAAGTCGGCGATGGCGCGGCTGTACTCGCCCTTGCGCAATAAGGCGGTGCCGCGTTCGTTGTAATTCATGGCGTCGTTCGGATTGAGCCGGATCGCCTCGCTGAAATCGGCGATGGCGCGGTCGAGCCGACCGGCAAGGTAATGGAGGGCGCCGCGGTTGCCGTAGGCATAGCTGTATTTCGGATCGACCCGGATCGCGGCGTCGAAGTCGGCCATGGCGCGGTCCAGTTGGCCGGTAAGGCGATGGACGTGGCCGCGGTTGTTATAGAACGCGGCGTTCTTCGGATCGAGCCGGATCGCGGCGTCGAAGTCGGCGATGGCGCGGCTGTACTCGCGCTTGGCCACCCAGGTGTGGGCGCGGTTGCCGTAGGCCCGGGCGAAATTCGGATCGAGCCGGATCGCCGCGTCGAAGTCGGCCATCGCGCTGTTGAAATCCTTCCTTCCGTGCCAGACGGCGCCGCGGTTGTTGTGGGCCAGGGCACGGTCGCGAGCGCTGGCGCCGGGGTCGTCCAGGACGCGCGTGCAGGCGGCGATGGCATTGAAGCCGCGGCTTTTGGCGCACTCCTCACTGTCCTTCTGGCTGGCGAAGGCCGGCGTGGCCAGCAGAAGCGCGGCAGACAAAACTATTCCAACAGGCCAGCGCATCCCGCCCCCGCATGAATCTCCGACGGCAAGACTAACAGACCGCCCGCGGCCAAGTCACGACGCGCGGCTGTCCCGGAAGATACCCGCTGGCCCGCGTTCCGGCCCGCATCCTGGCAGTTGGCCTCGACCGTATTCTGGAAGGCCGTAGAAGGGGAATGGTCGATAACGAAAGCCTCGTTCGTATCAGGAAGGCCGCCAACGTCGCCATCGGAGTTCGTGCCTGAGAGTTCTGTGATCGCTGCGAAAGAGGTGCCGCAGGGAACGTCCTCGCCGCTCGACGCGGTTGATCGATATGAAGGAATCGAAGCTGAAGCATTCGAAGCTTTCGGACATCACGCCCGACTGGGCGGTCGCCTGGATTCGTTTCCAGTACTCGCTCGAAACGGAAGCCCGGAATGATTGCGTGCATATACCCGCATCGAGAAGGCCACGGCTGCGCGGCGAAAATATCGACAGCCGGACGGTATCTGGATCGCGCTCTTCGCCAAGCAAGGCGGAAGGAGGGCCGGCCGCAGGCGTCGCAGGCTTTCTTATCCGTCACATTCGCGTAAGGTGCTGCAGGAAAGGTCGGTGTGCCAACGTGTGATGACCGGGCATGGCTGGTCCCTGGATGCCTGACGAGGCGGCGATATGGCTTTCAGAGAGGTCACGGAAGAGGATTATCGGACGATCTGCCGGGGTATCGTCCAGATGCAGGGCGCGCCGTCCCTGGACGAGCTGACGCGCGAACTGGTGCGCACGGCGATGGAGCTGGTTCCCTGCGACCACGGCGGATACTCGGAGGTCGATCTTCATTTCGGACGCTTCGGGTTCGTCTCGAGCGAGCCGGAAGTGTCGGAGTGGGCCCATCGTCGCGCCGATACCTGGAACAGGTTCCTGCCGACGCATCCGGTCTACCGGTTCCGGGTCGAAAACCCGGACGTCCGGGTGGTTCGCCTGTCCGACCTGGTCTCGCCGCTCTCTTTCCGCCAGACCGGCCTCTACCACGAACTCTTCCGGGAAGTGGGATCGGAGTACCAGGCGGTGATGCACCTGGGATACGACCCCAGGATCAAGCTCCCCGATGGCGCCCTGCCGAATACGCTGGGCGTGCCGTTGAACCGCAGCGGCGGCGATTTCTCCAACCGGGAGATGCAGTCGCTGTCGCTGCTGCAGCAGCTCGCCCTGCCGGTCGTGCGGCTGAAGCGCAGCCAGCATCAGTTCGACCTGCTCGAGGCGGCGACGCTGTCGCCGGAACTGTGCCGGAACATGATGCGGCTGGGATTGAGCCAGCGACAGGCGGAAGTCGCGTTCTGGATGCTCAAGGGCAAGAGCAATGCCGCCATCAGCATCATTCTGGATGTCGGCGCCCAGACGGTTCGCGAGCACACGATCGGAATCTACAAGCGTCTGGGCGTTGCCGGGCGGCTGGCGCTGCAGCGCGCGATCCTGCAATCCATCACCGGCGCCGACTGACGCACCGCGGCCGGCGCGCTCCGCTTAGAGCAAATTCACACGTTTCGATGGAATCGCGAGCGATTCCATCGAAACGTGTGAATTTGCTCTAAACATTAAAGAATAGAGCGGATTTACACGATTGGATGGAAGCGCAAACGCTTCCATCCAATCGTGATCCGCTCTAGCGCTGCTGGCTGAAGGAAAATCCCAATCCCACGGCCTGAACCCGCGCGCGGTCCGGGGATCGCGGCGTCGGGCATTCCCACCCGCGCAATGCCGGCCTGCGGCAGGCAGCGGGCCCAGACCCACCGATCGGTGGATTGTCGCCTCCTTATCCTCCGGTGAATCTTCATCCCGGGGAGGGATTCGGTGGATGACCGATATCCCTCGGCTGCCGCGTGCGACGCGCCGTCGCGACGGAACAGGAGAAGCAGGGCCGCCGGGACCGGCCGCAGGGGGGAGAGCGACGATGACGGGTGACCGCCGCAACACGACAGGAAGACTGCAAACTCTTTTTGCCAGCACATCGGTGCTGGCGCTGCTGCTGGCGGCGGGCGGCATGATGGCGGTCACGGCGAGCCCCGCCCTGGCCGGCTGCGACGCGACCGCGCCGGCTTCCGGCCAGACCGTCACCTGCGACGCGCTCGATCTGCAAACCAGCCCGATCATCGCGCCCGGCGCGCAGGACGTGACGGTGAACTTCCTGCCCGGCGCCCTCATGCAGACGCCGGGAAGCCCGGCGATCCATCTCGGCGGCGGGGCCTCGATCGACATGACCGAGGCGATGGTGGTCGACGTCGATCCGGCGACGATGGCGCTGGTCCTCGGCCATGTGCTGGCGGGCGACTTCCTCGGCCTGCCGGGCCCGTCCATCGTCGCCCCGCCCGACGCCACGATCGAACTGGGCCTGAACGACAACGCGGCCACCCAGACGGCCATCCACGAGATCACCGCCGTGGTCACGGTCCAGAAGGCCAGGATGGCCGATCAGGCCATGAACGCCATCACCCAGTACATCACCAGTTCCTTCAACCCGAACGCCGGACTGCCCGACGGCGCGGAGAATGCGGGAACCGGCGGCAATTCGGTGAACGTGTCGGACGGGCTGCTGCTGTCGGGCGGCGCGGCCGCGATCCGTACCCTGGAGGAGGAGAGCAGCCTGGGAGTGCGGGTCACCGACGGCGGCATGATCGCGTCGCTGGCCGACAATGCGCCGGCGATCGCCATCGCCGACCGGTCCGCGCTTTCCGTCCTGCTGGGGCAGTTCGAGCCGGCGACGCCCGGCGGCGGCACCATCCTGACCATCGGCGACGGCTCGGCCGGAATCTACGCCGGCGGCGGGGAATCCGCGCTGGCGGTCTACCTGCTGGGCGATGCCCACATTATAACTACCGGCGACAACGCCGCGGCCATCGTTGGGCCCGGCACGTCGAGCGTGATGGCGTTCGAGGCGCGCGGCGGCCTGTCGAGCGACGGCCGGCCGATGATCGCCACCTTCGGCGACAATTCGCCGGGCGTGATCATGCATGGCGGCGGCAGTTCGGGCGCTACGCTGCAGGTCAGGGACGTCTATGCCACCGATTTCGGCCCCGGCCTGCAGACCAGTGGCGACAATTCCACCCTGTTCGACATCGATCTCGGCCCCGCCTCCAGCCTCAGCTTCGTCGGGATGAATTCGAGCTTCGGCACCTATGGCGACGGTTCGGGCGTGATCCGGCTGCTGACCGGCAACGGCAGCGACGTGCTGACGTTTCTCCAGAACACGACGCTTACCTCGCAAGGCGCCGACGCCACGCTGCTGGAGACCTCCCGTGGCGCCAGCTCGGTAAGCGACCTGGTCGTCATCGGCGTCGATTTCGACGCGACCGGGGACGGTTCCGGCGGCATCGTCCAGCGGGTGACCGGCGGCGGCGTCAACAGCGCCGATATCAGCTTCATCGCCAGCAGCTCGGTCGTCACACGTGGCAACGACGCACCGGCCTTCCTGCAGGAGCAGGGCGGGGTCAGCTCGGTGCGCACGATCGTCGTGGACGCCAGCACGTTCTCGACCCTCGGCGACGACAGCGCCGGTTTCCACGTCGGCGGGCTGGGCGACGGCTCCGCGCAGCAGGTCACCGCCACGGACACAACGATCTCGACCGAGGGGCATGGGTCGGCAGGGCTGTTCGTGGGGACTATCGGCGTCAATTCCGCCTCGACGACGTCCATCGACCATCTGACGGTGACGACGCAGGGCAACGACGCCACGGCCACCTTCATCGGCGGCGTCGGGGGAGCCGGCAGCGCCAACTCCGTCAGCGTGACGAATACCAGCCTGGGCACGCAAGGCGACAATGCCGCCGGCCTGATCGTTGCGGGCCTGACCGGCGTCGGTGGCAACAGCGTCTTCGTCATGAACATGGATTCGACGGTGGTCGAAACGCTCGGCGCCGACTCGGCCGGCATCGTCATCGGCGATCCCGCCGGACAACAGGACAACAGCAGCATCCATTGGTCCCTCAACGCGATCACGGTGGACACCGAGGGCGACCGTTCGACGGGCCTCGCCATCTACGGTCTCGGCGACCACGTAACCAGCGACTCCACGCTCATCGTCACGAATACCCACATCTCGACCCAGGGCGACGACGCGACGGGCATGGTGTTCGACGTCCTGGGACAGGATGCTTTCCTCAGCTCGATCACCATCGTCATGGACAGCAACTCCGTGCATACGGCCGGCGTCGGCTCGGCCGGGCTCGTCATCAGCGACGGGCTGGGGCCGAGCAACAACTTCATCGGCTCGGACATGGCCGTGATCGTCACCAATACCGGCATCACGACAACCGGCGACGACGCCATCGGCGTCCTCATCGAGACAGTCGGCGCGGGCATGGCCGGCTCATCGATGTTTGTCACTATCGACAACTTCACGGTCGCCACGTCGGGAGATCGCGCCACCGGCCTGACCCTCGTGGCGGGCGGGCCGGTGGCGGACGGATCGACCATCGTCGTCACGACGGACGACATCTACGTCACCACCGCAGGAGACGATGCCATCGGCCTGATCGTCGAGGCCGGCAGCGTCGGCGCAGTCGATTCGGTCATCACGACCATCATGGCCGATACCTCGGTCAGCACTTCGGGTGCGCGGGCGCATGGCATCGTGCTCGGCGAGGGGCTGGGCACCGACCGACCGGACCTGAACACATCGGCCCTGCTGACCCTGACCTACATGGCCGCCACGACCTCGGGCGCCAACGCGCACGCGCTGGTGATCGGCGAGAACACCACGCTGTCG
>JBBCJW010000007.1:0-20950 GCA_037190765.1 Alphaproteobacteria bacterium | reverse complement strand
GCCGCTGCTGGAGAACATGGGCTTTCGCGTCATCAGCGAGCGGACGTTCGAGATTCCCGGCGACGAGGATGCCGCGCCGGTCTTCATCCACGACATGGAACTGGCGGGAGAGGCCGGCCGGGCCATCGACCTCGGCGACGGGCCCCTCCCTCTCCCCGTTGTCACGGGGAGAGGAAAAGATCACACGGCGGCGCGCTTGTCCGCGTTCCTGCTCCGGCCCTCTACCCCACCGCCGCGAACCGCACCTCGCCCTCGTTCAGAAAGCAGGTCTTGCTGAACAGCGACAAATCCACCCGGTTGGGCAGGCGCACATCCGCCAGGGTCGGCACCGGCCGGGTGGCGGGGTCGAAGCGGCGGTCGATCTGGGACAGAAAGACGAAGATCGCGCCATGCCCGCGCGCGAAGTCGCGCAGGGCGCGCAGCTGGGTGGCGAGGTCGGGGTTGGCGCGCTTCTGGTCGAGCAGCTGCAGATAGTCGATCACGGCCAGCGTGCCGGCGGGCGCATCGTGCAGGCGGGCGATGACGTGAGCGGCGCTGATGTCGTCGGAGCCGTCGAACACGAAGCGCGCGCGCCACGGCGCGGGATCGACGCCCAGGGCGCGCAGACGCTCCTCGGTCTGGGCTTCGGTGTATTCCAGCGTGAAGAAGAAGGCGCTGTTGCCCGCCTTCATCGCCTCGACCGCCAGCTCCAGCCCCAGCAGCGTCTTGCCCTGCCCCGGCCGCGCGCCCAGCAGCAGCATGTCGCCCGGCGACAGGCGCGCGCAAAGCTTCGCCGCCGGCGACAGGGCGGCCGCCCTGGCCGCCAGCAGGCTCCACGAGGCGAAGCCTTCGCTGGCGGCGATGCAGTCGAGGGCGGCGTGCAGGGGAATGTTCTCGGCGCGGGCCAGGAGCCGGGCCTGGCGCTTGAGGCGGAACAGCGGCGCCGACAGTTTCATCGATGGGTTCATCGCAATCCTCCGTTGCGGGCGATGGAACGCACCCCCTCCTTATGCGCTGCCGCCCGAACGATCGGTCGCGATGATGGAACTGCCCGGCATGGGAGATGCTTCCCCGGCGGAGGGTGGGAGGCGCGGGCCGCGCCTGCCCCGCATCATGCCACAGGCGGCGATGCTGCTCGCTGGGGAAAAATCAGCGCGGCGCGGCGGCGGGCCGCAGCAGCCAGTTGCCGACCATCGACGCGGCCAGCGCGCCGGCGAGCTGGGCGGCGATGAAACCCGGCGCATCGGCCGGCGCGATGCCGGCGAACGTGTCGGACAGGGCGCGGGCGACGGTGATGGCGGGATTGGCGAAGGCGGTCGAGGCGGTGAACCAGTAGGCGGCACCGATCCAGCACGCCACCAGGGCGGGAATGCGCTGCGGGGCGAAGCGGGCGGCCAGCATGATCGCCAGCACCAGGCCGAAGGTGGCGACGAATTCGGCCAGCAGCAGCGGCCGTCCGGCGCGGCTGTTTTGCGCCACCTGCAGCAGGGGCAGGCCGAACATGGCATGCGCCAGCAGCGCGCCCAGCGCCATCGCCGCCACCTGCGCACTTATATAAAGAGCGGCCTCGCGCGCGGAAAGGCCACCGGCGCGGCGCAGGGCGAGCGTGACGGCGGGATTGAAATGCGCGCCGCCCAGCGGCGTGAAGACCGCGACCAGCACGTAGAGCGCCGCCATGGTGGCCAGCGCGTTGGCCAGCAAGGCCACCGCCTGGTTGCCGCCGGCGAGGCGCTGGGCCATGACGCCGGAACCGATCACCGCCGCCGCCAGCAGGCCGGAGCCCAGCGCCTCGGCCGCCAGGCGGCGACCGAGGGTGACGGTCGCGCTCACGCCGAGACGGTGTCCATCGGCAGGGTGGTGGCGCCGATCTCGTCCAGCCGGCGCTTGAGGCTGATACGGTCGAGCGTGGCGACCGGCAGGGCGGTGAAGGCCTTGATGCGGTTCTCGAGCTGGCGCAGCGCGTCGCGGAAGGCCTGGCGCTTGTGCATCTCGCTGCCGCTGGCGGCGGCGGGATCGGGCACGCCCCAATGCGCCGTCATCGGCTGGCCCGGCCATACCGGGCAGGGCTCGCTGGCGGCGCTGTCGCAGACGGTGAAGACGAAATCCAGCCCGGGCGCGCCGGGACGGGCGAACTCGTCCCAGCTCTTGGAGCGCAAACCGTCGACCGGCAGCTTCAGCGCACGCAGCAGGTCGAGCGCGTAGGCATGCACCTCGCCCCGGGGCTGGCTGCCGGCGCTGTGGGCCACGAAATGCCCGCGCGACCAGTGGCGCAGCAGCGATTCGGCGAGAATGGAGCGCGCCGAATTGCCGGTGCAGAGGAAGAGGACGTGGTACTGGCGCTGGCCCATGCTCGTCTCCCTCAGTCGCCGGACCTGGGACCGCCGGACCTGGGACCGCCAGACCTGGGACCGCCAGACCTGGGACCGTCGGACCTGGGACCGTCGGACCTGGGACCGCAGCAGGATTGCGTCGTCGCCGCCGCCGGCATGGCGGGAGCGCAGCAGGCGGCGGCGGGCGTCGGACCGGCGGCGACGGAAGCGGCGGGGTGGCGCGTATCCTCGCCATAGGTGGCGATCGGACCCGAACTGTGGAACGTCTCCCAGGGCAGGCCGGAGGGATCGCGCACCCAAGCCTTGTCGGAACGCGCATAGCAGCAGGCGGCGTCCTTCTGCTCCAGCACCGCCTGACCGGCCGCCGTCAGCCGCCGCGCGATCTCGTCCAGCTCGTCCGGCGTCTCGGCCTGGATGCCCAGATGATCCAGCCCGGGCGCGCCGCGGGTGGAGATGGCGAAGTTCACGCGCGGATCCTCCAGCATCCATTTGGCGTAGTCCGCCTGCCGCACCGCCGGTTCGACGCCGAACAGGGTGGAATAGAAGCGGATCGAACGGTCGAGATCGGCCACACCGACATTGACGTGCAGGCGCTTCATCGGGCTCTCCGTCCGGCTTTCGGTTTCGCGACCCGCTTGGCGGCAACGGGTTTGCACGCGACAGCCGGCGCGCAGGCCGGCGCCCCGCCGCAGCAATTCTCGGTGAGATAGGCCAGCAGCCCGTTCATCGCCGCGTAATCGGCGGAATAGATCAGCGAGCGGCTGGCGCGCCGGCACTGCACCAGCCCGGCCATCTTCAGCTGCGCCAGATGGAAGGACAGGGTCGGGCCGGGCAGGTCGAGCGCCGCCACCAGTTCGCCCGCCGCCATGCCCTCCTCGCCCGCCTGCACCAGCAGCCGGAAGACGGCAAGCCGCGAGTCCTGCGCCAGGGCGGCGAGATGCGCGACGGCGGTTATCGATTCCATATTTCCAGAATAATGGAAATATTGGGCGTGTCAAGCCGGCGCCGGATGGCGGCGGCGGGCGACGGCGCGGGGAACGATTTTCGGGAACCGCCCGCTCACGAGCGGCGGCGGCGCGACGGCACCTGCAGGGCCAGCAGCGACTGGGCGTACTCGTGGCGCGCGCTCATGGTCGGGCGGCGGCGGCGGGCCAGGCACCAGTCGACCAGTTCGTCGGGCGCCACCACCACCCGCACCACGTCGTAGCCCAGCGCCCGGTAGCGCGCTTCGGCCTGCACCGCCCGCTCCAGCCAGGTGCCGTAGGCGGCCGGCACCGCATCGCGCTCGACGAACAGCGCATGCAGATCCTCCCAGTCCTCCACCCGGTACCAGGGCAGCGCCACCCGGCGCGGGCCGGGCCGGTGCGGGCTGCCGAAGATGAAGCGCGGCATCGCAGGCTCTCTCCTTCCGCCCCCTGTCTAGAGCGGATCACGACTGGATGGAAGCGCAAGCGCTTCCATCCAGTCGTGTGAATCCGCTCTATTTCTTGATGCTTAGAGCAAGCATAGCAGCGCCGGACGGCACCCCGGTATGCACTACCAAAGGGGGAAGCCGAAAGAACAAGGCCGCTCAGGCCTTGCGGCGCGCGGGACTGGTGGATCTGGCGGATCTGGCGGGTTTGGCCGGCTTCGGCGCCGCGCCGATGCGCCGGTCGGCGAACACCTCTTCCAGCGAGGTGAAGCCGGCCGGCTCCTCGCGCATCGACAGCATCGTCTCCAGCCCCACCAGGTGGTCCAGCATCAGCGTCGCCGCCTTCTCGACGTCGCCGGAGAGGATGGCGCTGGCGATGTCCTCGTGCTCGTGCGGGCCGGCGCAGTTGTGCAGCCGCTTGGGCGCGAACAGGGAGAAATGCAGCGACGAGCGGGTCAGCAGGCCGCGCAGCATGTCGAAGAGCTGCTTGTTGCCCGACAGCTCGGCGATCAGGTAGTGGAACTCGGCCGAGAGGCGGAACAGCTTGCCGCGGTCGTTGGCGCGGATCGCCTGGCGCTCGGTCCGCACGTGGTCGAGCAGGCGGTCGACGTCGATGAAGGCGTGGCGGGCGGCCAGCTTGCGCGTGATGCCGACCTCCAGGATCTTGCGCGCCTCGTAGATCTCGTGCAGCTCCTCGATCGAGGGCGTCGGCACGAAGGTGCCGCGGTTGGGCACCATGTCGAGCCAGCGTTCATGCGCCAGCCGGTGCAGCGCCTTGCGCACCCGCTCGCGCGACACGCCCAGCGCGCGGGCCAGCCGCGGCTCCTGCAGGTTCAGCCCGGCCGGCAGCCGGCCCATCAGCATGGCCTGGCGGATGGCGTTGTAGATCGCCTCGTCGGTGTCGACGTCGCCTTTCTTGCGTAAGGTTCTAGCCGGCGGCATCGATGTCCTCCACCGCCGCCACCAGCAGTTTCAACGCCAGGGCGAAGTCGGCAATCTCCATCGCCTCGTCGGGGTTGTGGCTGCCATGGGCGTTGCGGACGAAGATCATGGCGGTGGGCACGCCTGCATTGCCGAACACCGCCGCATCATGGCCCGCGCCGCTCGACATGGGAATGGCCGCGATGGCATGCGCCTGCGCCAGTTGCGTCAACCGCGCGAAACGGGTGCGGTCGATCGGGCCGGGCAAAGCGTTGGTGTAGGGGCCAAGATCGATCTGCACCCGTCGCTCCGCCCCGATGCGGGCGGCGATCGCGCGCAGGCGGCGGTCGATGTCGAGCAGCACCGCGTTGTCCTCGCTGCGGATGTCGAGGGTGAACCAGACCTCGCCCGGAATCTTGGTCAGGGTGTGGACCTCGGTGTCGGTGTGGAACTGGCCGACGGTGCAGACCAGGTCGCGTCCCGCCGCCTCCTCCGCCAGCCACAGTCGCTCAAGCTCCGCCACGAAGGCGACGCCGGCCAGCAGCGCATCCTGCCGCGACAGGCGCGGCTCGGCGCCGGCATGGCCGTAGCGGCCCAGCACGTGGCAGTGCCGATAGCGCAGGTTGCCGCGGATGCCGGTGACGATGCCGACCGGGATCCGCTTCTCGACCAGCAGCGGCCCCTGCTCGATATGCAATTCGAGGAAGCAGTGGATGCGGGCCGCATCGAGCTGCTTCTCGCCGGCGCGGATGCGCTGCGGCTCGAAGCCGGCCAGCGCCATGTGCTCGGCCAGGGTCTTGCCGGTGTCGTGGCGTCTGGTGTCGTCGAGGCTGGCGGCGTCGAGTTGACCGAAGGCGGCGCGGCTGCCGATATAGGGGGCGGGAAACCACGACAGTTCCTCCGCCCGCACCGCCATCACCGTGATGTCGCGCCGCGGCTGTCGCCCCGCCCGCCGCCAGCGCGCCAGCAGCGCCAGGCCGGCGACCACACCGGCGGCGCCGTCGTAATTGCCGCCCTCCGGCACCGAATCCAGATGCGAGCCGGTCATGATGGCGGGCAGGCTGCGGTCCGCACCCGGCAGGGTGAGATAGAGATTGCCGGCGGCGTCGAGGCGGCGCTCCAGCCCCAGCTTCTCACCCAGGGCGCTCATCAGATCATGCGCCATCTGCTCGCCCTCGCCATAGGAGGCGCGGGTGACGCCCAGCCGCGAGGCCGAGCGGGCGCGCAAGGTGGCGAACAGCTCGTTGGCCAGCACGGTTTCCGCCGCCAGGTCGGCGGCCAGCGCGGATGAAGGCGAAGCGTCGTCGGGCATGGAGTCCTCCTGCCCCTCTCCTGCAAACCGCGTGCCGCGAAAGCAGACCGTCTTTGCCTGCAATCGCCGCAAGATAGTGCGGCCGCATGTTTGATAAATGTGCACATCCGAAATCCGAATGTGCACATATTGTACATCGAGGCGGAATCGCATCGTTGCGCCCGCAATCGCTTCCTGACCTGAAAATCCCGAGAATCCGGCGCGAATCCGCCCTTGTGCACATTTGGCACGCCGATTGCTGCTCTCCCCGGTGAGGAGAGAGAAGGCATGACGCGGCTTGCGGAGGTTTTCGGTTTCGCCATGGCGGCGCCGTCGGACGTGACGGGGCTGGAAGCGGCGATCGCGGCCGGGATGCTGCGGCCGGCCGACGCGGTCTGCGTCTACGTCAAGAGCGAGGGCAACGGCCAGGACAACGATTTCAGCCGCGACGTGGCGGTGCGCGCGCTGCAGGACCTGTTCGGCGCGCACCAGGCGGCGCCGTTGCTGATCGCGTCCGGCGGCTGCGAGGGCGTGCTGTCGCCGCATTGCACGGTGATCCAGCGCCGCGCGGTCGATGATGCGGCGGTCGATGGCGCGGCGGGCGATGACGCCACGGGCAATGGCGCGGCGATGAACGGAACCAAGGCGCTGGCGGTGGGCCATGCGCGCAGTCGCACCCTGCTGCCGGAGGAGATCGGCACCCTGGCGCAGGCGCAGGCCATGGCCGAGACGGCGCGGGCGGCGATGGCGGATGCCGGGCTGGCACCCCAGGACGTGGCCTTCGTGCAGGTCAAGGCGCCGCTGCTGACCGACGCCGCCATTGCCGACGCCGCCCGCCGCGGCATCGCCGTGCGCGCGCCGCGCCCGCATGCCTCCAAGCCGCTGACCCGCGCGGCCTGCGCCATCGGCGTCGGGCTGGCGCTGGGCGAGATCGCGACCGGCGCGCTAACGGAAGAAGCGCTGGGCAATGCCGATGACCAGCGCCTGCGCACGTCGCGCGCCATCGTCACGCCGGGCAACACCGATCTGCGCATCGACGCCGTCGCCTTCGGCCACGCCGCCGGCTGGGCCGGGCCGCATCGGGTCGGGACCGCCACCATGGCCGACCTGATCGACCTGCCGGCGGCGGCGGCGCTGCTGCAGCGGCTGGGGTTCGCGCCGGCGCCGCAATTGTCGCCGCGAGAGGCCACGCGCATCGATGCGGTGCTGTTCAAGGGCGATCCGCCGCCGCAGGAGAACATCCGCGGCAGCCGCCACGTCATCTGGCGCGACAGCGACATCCAGCCGCCGCGCCACGTGCGCGCCGCCGTCGGCGGGCTGCTGGCCGGTCTGATCGGCCATACCCGCATCTTCTGCGCCGGCGGCGCCGAACACCAGGCGCCGCCGGGCGGCGGCGTGCTGGCGATTTTCGCACGGGAGGAAAGCAGCCATGTCTGATCCGCTGGACCTGCAGGCGCTGCGCGGCGATTTCGCGCGCGACGGCGCGGTGGTGCTGGCCGACCGCCTGCCGCAGGAGGCGGTGGCGGCGATGCGGGCGGAGATCGACCGGCTGATGGCGCTGGGGGCCGACCGCGCGCCGGGCGATGCGCATTTCGACTTCGAGCCGCAGACCATCGACGGCAAGCCGGCGATCCAGCGCATCAAGCGGCCGCACGAGATCAGCCCGACGCTGTTCGAGCTGGCGAAGTCGCCCGAAATCCTCGACATGGTCGAGGCACTGATCGGACCCGACATCCGCCTGCACCATTCCAAGGTCAACGTGAAAATGCCGGAGGTCGGCTCGCCGCTGGAATGGCACCAGGACTGGGCCTTCGTGCCGCACACCAATCCCGACCTGGCCTTCGTCTCCATCGCCGTCGACGCCTGCACCGCGCAGAACGGGCCGCTGTTCCTGCTCACCGGCACGCACCGGCAGGGATTGCGCCAGCACCATCACGACGGCTTCTTCGACGGCGCCATCGACGTTGCGGCCGAGAAGCTCGACACCGGCAAGGCGCAGGTGCTGCTGGGGCCGCCCGGCACGCTCTCGATCCACCATCCGCTGATCGTGCACGGCTCGGGCCACAACCGCTCCAGCGGGCCGCGCCGCATCCTGTTCTTCGAATACGCCGCCGCCGATGCCTGGCCGCTGTTCTACGGCGTCGAGTGGGAGGAATACGAAAGCCGCATGGTGCGCGGACGCTCGACCCTGACGCCGCGGCTGGGCAGCGAGCCGGTGCGCCTGCCCTGGCCGCGCCGCAGCAAGGGCATGATCTACGAACTGCAGCAGCAATTCGCCCGCCCCTATTTCGCCAGCGAGAAGAAAGAAGCGGTGGGCTCATGAGCATGGCGCGCGACCTGCACGGCTACGGCCCGGACATGCCCGTGCTCGCCCTGCCCGGCCGGGCCAAGCTGGCCGTGTCGCTGGTGGTGAATTTCGAGGAAGGGGCGGAGCTGGCGGTGGGCGACGGCGATGCCCGCACCGAGAAGCAGGCCGAGGTCGGCTCCATCATCCCCGACGGCGCCTGGGACCAGGGCACCGAGCAGATGTTCGCCTATGGCATGCGCGCGGGCGTGTGGCGCATCCTCGACGCGCTGCGCCGGCATCAGCGCGCCGCCACTTTCTACATGTGCGGACGGGCCGTGCAGCGCTCGCCGCAGATCGCCCGCCGCATCGTCGAGGCCGGGCACGAGGCGGCCTGCCATGGCTGGCGCTGGCTGCCGCATGCGCTTTACGACACCGTCGAGCAGGAGCGCGCCGACCTGCAGCGTTGCATCGCCGTCACCGAGAAGGCGACGGGACAGCGGCCGCTGGGTTTCTTCTGCCGCGGCGGCGAGAGTGCGCGCACCCGCACCCTGCTGCGCGAGCTGGGCTTCGCCTACACCAGCAACGGGCTCGACGACGATTTGCCCTACTGGGACGAAGCCGGCAATGCCTCGCCGCTGCTGGTCGTGCCCTATTCCTTCGACACCAACGACATGAAGTTCTTCCATCCCAACGGCTTCGTGCGGGCGCAGGAGATGGTCGACTACGTGCGCGACGCCATCGAGGTGCTGCTGGAGGAAGGCCGCGCCGGCCACCCCAAGCTGCTGAACATCGGCTTCCATCTGCGCATCGTCGGCCGGCCGGCCCGCTTCGCCGCCTTCCGCGGCATCCTCGACCTGCTCGACCGCTACGGCGAGCAGGTCTGGGTGACGCGGCGCATCGACCTGGCGCGGCTGTGGAGCGAGCAGTTTCCGCCCGCCCTGCGTCCTATTTCCCAATCCGGCCCCCAATCCGAGCGTCAACTGGCAACGGAGCCCGCGGCATGAGCGGACAGATCATCCCCACCATCGACATCGCGCCCTTCCTGGCCGGCGACGGCGAGGACAAGCGCTGGATCGCCGCCCAGGTGGCGGCGGCCAACGAGAGCATCGGCTTCTTCGCCATCACCGGGCATGGCGTGCCCGACGACGACTATCGCGCCGCCTACGACGCGGCCTGGCGCTTCTTCGACCTGCCGCGTGAGGAGAAGGACCTGGTGCGCCGGCCCTCGCCGGAGGCCAGCCGCGGCTGGAACGCGGTCGGGCGCGAGGCGCTGGCCTATTCGCTCGACGTCGCCGCCCCGCACGACCTGAAGGAGACCTTCGCCATCGGCCCGGTCGACCTGCCGGACGATCCCGACTATGCCGGGCCGCGCTCCTATCCGCATTTCGTGCCCAATGTCTGGCCGCTGCGGCCGGCCGCGCTGCAGCCGGTGTGGACGCAGTATTTCCGTACCATGCACCGGCTGGCCGACGACATCATGCGTATCTTCGCCGTGGCGCTGGCGCTGCCCGAGTCCTGGTTCGCCGACAAGACCGACAAATGCATCAGCCTGCTGCGGGCGCAGAACTATCCCGAGCAGCCGATGCCACCGGAGCCCGGCCAGCTACGCGCCGGCGCCCATTCCGACTACGGCGCGCTGACCATATTGCGCGGCGATGCCGCGCCGGGCGGGCTGCAGGTCAAGACCCGGGGCGGCGACTGGATCGACGCCGCCATTCCCGACGGCGGCTTCATGATCAACATCGGCGATCTGATGGCGCAATGGACCAACGACCGCTGGGTCTCGACCCTGCATCGCGTCGTCAACCCGCCGCTCGACGCCGGCTACGGCACGCGCCGGCTGTCGGTGCCCTTCTTCCACCAGCCCAATTACGACGCGCTGATCGAGTGCATCCCAAGCTGCCTGCAGCCCGGCGAAGCCCCGCGCTACGCGCCCATCACCTCGGGCGACCACAAGCGCATGAAATTCGCCAAGGCCAACAAGGTCGCAATCCAGGCGGCGGAATGAGCATGGCACGCCGCACCCTCATCTCGCGCGCCCGGCTGCTGGCGCATAGCCGCGCCACCCTGGCCGAGGCCGACCTGCTGATCGAGGCCGACCGCATCGCCGCCGTCGAGCCCGCCGGCGCCATCCCGGCCGAGCGCGCCGACAGGGTGATCGACGCCCAGCGGCTGCTGATCGCGCCCGGCCTGGTCAACGGCCATCTGCATTCCTGGGACCATTACCTGAAGGGCTGCATGGAGAACCTGACCATGGAAGTGGCGATGGCGGTGATCCGCCCGCGCCGCCCGGTCAGCATCACGCCCCGGCAGATGTACCTGCGCACCATGATCGGGGCGCTGGAATGCTTGCGCACCGGCGCCACCACCCTGGTCGACGATCTCTCGCTGGGCCAGACCTTCTCGCGCGAGCATGTCGATGCCGCCCTGCAGGCCTACGAGGATTCCGGCGTGCGCGGGCTGGTCGGCTTCTCGATGATCGATCGCGCGGTGGTCGATTCCTACCCCTTCATCGCCGAGTGCTTCCCCGACGACCTGCTCGGCGAGCTGCGCGCCCTGCCGCGGCCGCAGGCGGACGAGCTGCTCGGGCTGGTGGCCGATCTGGCGAAGAGCCGCCATCCGCAGACCTCGCGCATCGGCGTGGTGGTGGCGCCCTCCGCGCCGCATCGCTGCACCGACGATTTCCTGCGCGCCTGCCGCAAGCTGGCCGACGATTTCGCGCTGCCGCTGATGACCCATTGCCAGGAGACGCGGCTGCAGATCGTCACCGGCCAGCAATTCTACGGCAAGTCGCTGGTGGCGCACCTGGCCGATCTCGGCTTCCTGCGCGAGGACACGACGCTGATCCATGGCGTGTGGCTGTCGCGGCGCGACATCGACATCATCGCCCGCGCCGGCGCCACCGTGCAGTACAACCCGTGGAGCAACGCCATCATCGGGGCGGGCATCGCGCCGGTGCGCGCCTGCCTCGATGCCGGCATCAACGTCGCGATGGGCACCGACGGGGTCGGGCTGATCTTCGGCGTCAACATGCTCAACGCCATGGGCGCCGGCGCCGTGCTGCCCAATCTCGCCTCGCCCGACATGGACAAGTGGCTGACGGCGCGCGAGGTGATGACGGCGGCGACGCGCGGCGGGGCGCAGGCGCTGGGGCTGGGCGACCGGCTGGGCGTGCTGGCGCCGGGCATGAAGGCGGACCTGGTCGGCTACCGTCTCGACTCGACGGTGTTCACGCCGCTGAACGATCCGGTGCGCCAGATCGTCTATGCCGAGCGCGGCCTGAACGTGTCGCTGGTGATGGTCGATGGCGGGCTGGTGCTGCAGGACGGCAGGTTCGTCACGGTGGACGAGATCGCCCTGCTGCGCGAGGCGCAGGCCGCCCATGCCGAGCTGATCGGCCAGCTCAGCGTGTCGCAGGACGACACCGCCCCGTTCAGGAACGCGCTGGAGGCGGTGTACCTGAAATCGCTGTCCTGCCCCATCGCGCAGGACCATTTCGCCGCCGCGATCATGGGCAACAACATCGTCGGCCGCGTCGATGGCCCGCCGGCAGGTGCGGCATGAGCGCCGCCACCGCCAGCACCGCGCCACGCGGCCACCACCTCGCCATCGCGCGCGTCTCGCACGCCTATGCCGGCGTGCCCGCCCTGTCCGACATCACCCTCGACATCCCCGCCGGCAGCCTGACCGCGCTGCTGGGCCCGTCCGGCTGCGGCAAGACCACCCTGCTGCGGGTGATCGCCGGCTTCATCCGCCAGACCGAGGGCTCGGTGCTCGTCGATGGGGCGGCGATCGACGACGTGGCGGCGGCGGAGCGGCGCATCGGCATCGTGTTCCAGAACTATGCGCTGTTCCCGCACATGAACGTGACGCGCAACGTCGGCTACGGCTTGCGGGCGCGCGGCATGGCGGCCGCCGCCGTCACCGAGCGCGTCAGCGAGATGCTGAAGCTGGTGCAGATGGAGCGCTTCGCCGCCCGCCTGCCGGGCGAACTCTCCGGCGGCCAGCAGCAGCGCATCGCGCTGGCCCGCGCGCTGGCGGTCGAGCCGCGCATCATGCTGCTGGACGAGCCGTTCTCCGCCCTCGACAAGGGGCTGCGGCTGGACATGCAGATCGAGGTGCGCGCGCTGCTGAAGCGCACCGGCGTCACCTCCATCCTGGTCACGCACGACCAGGAGGAGGCGCTGTCGATGGCCGACCAGGTGGTGGTGCTGCACCAGGGCCAGATCGAGCAGATCGGCAGTCCGGCCGAACTCTACGACCGGCCGCGCAGCCTGTTCGTCAACCAGTTCCTGGGCCACGCCAACCTGCTGCCCGGAAAACTGCTGGCGCGCGAAGGCGGCATCACGCGGCTGGAGCTGGCCACCGGCACCCAGGTCGAGATCCCGTCCGACAAGGAGATCGCCACCGGCACCGGCGTCTTCCTCTCGGTGCGGCCGGAGAACCTGGCGCAGGCCGCCAATGGCGCCGCCCTGCTGCAGGCCACGGTGCGGCAGGTGCTGCCGCTGGGCTCGCAGGACGTGATCGAGGCGGTCGCCGCCGACGGCACCGCGCTGAAGATCACCCAGCCGCACCGGCGCGGCGGCATCGCGCTGCGGCCGGGCGACGTCACCGGCCTGGCGATCCGCGATCCGGCCGCCTGCGGCCTCTACTCCGCCGGCAACGCACCCGGCATCCCGTCGAGTCAAGACACAACGAGTCAAACAGCGTGAAGGAGATCGAGATGATGACAGACCGTCGCACCTTCCTGGCCCTGCTGGCGGGGACCGCCGCCTCGGCCGCCTTCCCTGCCCGCGCGCAGTCGAAGGAAGTCTATATCGCCACCTATCCCGGCAGCGTCGACGAGGGCTTCAAGGCCGTGATCGGCCCGCAGATCCGCTCGGCCCTGCAGGCCACCCCGACTTTCTCGCCGATGCTGAACGCCGATCTGATCGGCCGCATCCAGGCGGCGCGCTCGACGCCGCCCTTCGACCTGGCGATCTGGGACAACGGGCCGATCATCACCGCCAAGCAGGACGGGCTGCTGGAGAAGTTCAACGTCGCCGGCAGCAAGAACTACAACGACATCCCGGTCAATTTGCGCGATCCCGATGGCTTCGGCCCGGCCATGGCGCTGACCTCGATCGGCATCGCCTACAACCCGACCAAGATCAAGACGCCGCCGACCTCGTGGAACGATCTGTGGAAGCCCGAGTACAAGGGCCGGGTCGGCGTGGTCGGTCCGGCCTCGACCCTGGGCACCACCTTCCTGGTGGAAATCTCCAAGCTGCGCGGCGGCTCGGAAACCAATGTCGAGCCCGGTTTCGCCGCGCTGAAGGAGCTGATCCCCGCCGTCGGCGCCATCCCGCCCAATCCCGGCGCGCTGACCACCGCCCTGGCGCAGGGCCAGGTCGACATCGCGCCCAACTTCTTCAACAACGTGGCCGCGCTTAAGGCGCGCGGCGCCGACATCGCCTTCGCCGTGCCCGAGTCGGGCCTGCCGATGCAGACCGTGACGGCGGCGGTGATCAAGAACGCGCGCAACCCCGAGATCGCGCACAAGGTGATCGACATCATGATCGATCCGGAAATCCAGACCAAGCTGGAGGCGGCGCCGTGGAGCATGATGCCGGCGCACCCGTCGGTGAAGCTGACCGGCTTCAACACCGTGCTGGGCGCCACGGTGGAGGAGGTGCTCAAGCGCGGCGCCTTCCTCGACTGGACCAAGTTCGTCGCCCTGCGGCCGGGCTGGGTCGAGCGCTTCAACCGCGAGATCAGGATCTGATCCATGCGGCAGGCGGGCGGCTCCTCCCCCTATCTCGCGGCGGCGCCGCTCGCCCTGCTGTTCGTCATCGCCTATCTGGTGCCGGTGGTCATTCTCGCCATCGTGTCGCTGTCGTCCTCGACCACCGGCTTCGTCTTCACCCTCGACAACTACGCCAGTGCGCTGACCTCCGGCTTCAACGCCGGCATACTGGGCGACACGTTGTGGCTGGGCCTGCAGGTGTCGTTCTTCACCATGCTGGCGGCCTATCCGCTGGGCCTGCTCTACATGCGCTGCGGCCGGCGCGGGCGGGCGCTGCTGCTGTTCCTGATCCTGCTGCCGATGCTGACCAACACCGTGGTCCGCACCTTCGCCTGGATGATCATCCTGGGCCGCGAGGGCGTCATCAACTCCGCCTTCCTGTCGCTGGGCTGGATCGAGGCGCCGCTGACCCTGCTCTACACCCGCGGCGGACTGATCGTGGCGCTGGTGCAGATCTTCCTGCCGCTGATGGCGCTGCCGATCAACGCCTCGCTGGCGCGCATCAACGACAACGTGCTGAAGGCGGCGGAAGGGCTGGGCGGCTCCCGCTTCTACGTCTTCCGCACCGTCATATTGCCGCTGTCGCTGCCCGGCGCCATCGCCGGCTTCCTGCTCACCTTCGCCGGCTCCTGCACCGCCTTCGTGTCGCAGACCCTGGTCGGCGGCGGTCGGCAGATCTTCATGCCGCTGCTGATCTACCAACAGGCGATCGGGGTGCAGAAGATGAACGAGGCCGCCGCCCTCTCCGTGGTGTTCGCGGTCGCCATCATCGTGCTGGTGTTCCTGATCAACCGCTTCTCCCGCCGCCTGCTGCGAGGGGTCGATGCCTGAACCCAATCCGCGCCTGACCCCGCGCGCCCTGCGCAACCTGGGCTACGAAAGCGTCATCGGGCTGCTGGCGCTGGCCTCGGTGCTGCTGCTGGTGGCGCCCACCCTGATCATCCTGGTGATGTCCTTCACCGGCGACATGCTGCTGCGCTTCCCGCCGCGCTCGTGGTCGGGCCGCTGGTACCTGGAACTGGTGGAGAACTCGCCGCAGCTCCTGGCCTCGGCCTGGGTCAGCATCCAGGTGGCGCTGATCGCCACCATCGCCGCCGGCACCTTGGGCACGCTGGCCGCCCTGGCCATCGCCGGCAAGCGTTCCAACTGGGCGGTGGCGCTGGACGCCTTCTTCATGTCCCCCATGGTGTTCCCCGCCATGTCGCTGGGCCTGGCGATGCTGCTGCTGCTCTCAGCACTAGGCATGCGGCCCGCACTATGGGCGCTGGCGATCGGCCACACGGTGATCGTCACGCCCTTCGTCATCCGTATGGTGTCGGCCTCGGTGCAGCAGCTCAACCGTTCGCTGCTCGACGCTTCCTCCAGCCTCGGCGCCGGCAAGCTCTTCACCTTCTTCCACGTCACCCTGCCGCTGATCCGGCCCGGCCTGGTCGGCGGCGGCGTCATCGCCTTCCTGTCGTCGATCGACCACGTGCCGGTGTCGCTGATGCTGTCCGACCCGCGCATCGAGACCCTGCCGGTCAACATGTGGATCCTGCTCGACACCAATCTCGACGTGCGCGTGGCCTCGATCTCCGGCGTCATCGTGGCGATCACCCTGCTCGTCATCCTGCTGCTCGACCGGCGCCTGCTGGGCAATGTCGCGCGCTAGGATTCTGATCGTCAATCCCAACAGCTCGGACGCGGTCAGCGAACGCCTGCGCGCCACCGCGACGCTGCTGGCCGGCGGGCGGGCGCGGATCGAGGTCGTCACCTGCCACGACGGCCCGTCCTATCTCGGCGACGAGGCGACCATGCGCGCGGGCGAGGCGGCGGCGCTGGCCACGATCGACGCGCGGCTGCGGGAAACGGCGAAGCCCGACGCCCTCATCCTCGGCTGCTTCGCCGATCTCGGCCTCAAGGCCGTGGCCGAACGCACCACCCTGCCGGTCTGCACCCTGCTCTCGGCCTCGCTGGCGATGGCGAGAGGCCGCACCGCCATCGTCACCGCCGGCGCGCAATGGCGGGACATGCTGCCGCCCATGGTGGCGCGCACGCGCGCGGCAACCGACCTGGTCGCCGTCCGCACCATCGCCGCCACCGGCACCATCATCGCCGCCAACCCGCAGGCCGCCATCGCCGAGCTGCAGGATGCGGTCGACGCCTGCGCTGCTAGCGACCGCGCCGACACCATCATCATCGGCGGCGCCGGCCTGGCCGGCCTGGCCGCCTCCCTCACCGCACCACCGCGCGCACGCCTGCTCGACTGCCTGCAGGCCGCGCTCGACCAATCGCTGCAGCGGGCATAGTTGGGAACGCGGGACTTCGCAAGACGCCGTCCTAGCTGCTATAGGAAACCACCCGGCGCGGCGCGCGTCGGGGAAGCTGCGGACGAACAGGGAACGGAACAATGGCCGACAAGACGCAGGCGCTGGCGGAACTGCAGGAGCTGCGCAGCAGCATCGACAACATCGACGCCGCCATCATCCACATGCTGGCCGAGCGGTTCCGCTGCACCCAGCGCGTCGGCGCGCTGAAGGCGCGGCACGATCTGCCGCCGGCCGATCCGCAGCGCGAGGCGGTGCAGATCGCCCGCCTGCGCCAGCTCGCCCAGACCGCCCAGCTCGATCCCGAATTCGCCGAGAAGTTCCTGACCTTCGTCATCCGCGAAGTGATCCGCCACCACGAAGCGTTCCAGCGTCAGCCCGCCGGCTGAGCCCGCGCCTCGACGGCAGCGGATCGCGGCGCTGCCGCCGGCGACCGCTCCATTCCTTGATGTTCAGAGCAAAGTCGCACGTCCTGACGGGATCGCGGGCGATTCCGTCAGAACGCGATTTGTCCTATTCCAACTCGCAGATCTTCTCCAGCGGCGCGCCGGCCTGTTCCGGGCGCGGCGACTCGGCCGGCGCCTCGCGCGGGGCATTGAGGTCGAGGTTCTGCCCGGCCGGCGCCGCCAGCCGGCATTCCCTGATGCGCACGCATTCCTGCGTATGGCAGAAATACATCGCCCCGGTCAGCCGGTTGACGCGGTAGACCCACTCGCGGCCGGTATTGACCACCTCGTAGAGCTGGAACTGGCCGCCCGCGATCAGCGCGCTGCCCACCACGATCGCCAGCGCCAGCCACTTCATGCCCTGCTCCTTCCGCCCGCGGGACCATCCCCGTCACCGGCGGCGATCCTATCACGGATCGGGCCCGGATCGCTTCCGAACGCGAGAACGGCGCGGGCGAACGCGAGAACGGCGCGGGACCGTCAGACGCGGCGGCGTTCCTGCGGCATCTCGTCCGGCGCCTCGGCGGGCATCCCGTCGGGGGCGGGCATCTCGTCGGGAATGTCGGCGTCGTCGTTGGCGATGTGGTCGAAGGCGTCGGGCGCGAACGGGTCGTCGGGAATGCCGCAGCCGGTCAGGATGCGCACGCTGCGCCGGCGCGTGATCCAGTTCCAGCCCAGCCGCATCAGCGCCAGCAGCCGGTTGTCGGAGCCGGACAGCATGGCGATGTGCACCATCGACCACAGCGCGGCGGCGAAGGAGCCGCGCAGGGCGAAGCGCGTGCCATCGCTGCCCCATTCGGCAATCGCCTGGTTGCGGCCGATGGTGGCGAGATTGCCGCGGTTGCGCCAGACGAAGGGTTCGTCTTCGCCTGCGGGCGCACCCTGGCGCGCGGCGCGGCGCGCCAGCTTGCGCCCGACATAGGAACCCTGCTGCTGCGCCACCTGCGCCAGGCCGGGCAGCGCGCCGCCGCGCCCGTCCTCGACCTTGGCGAGATCGCCCAGCACGTGCACGTTGGACAGCTCGGGCAGGCTCAGCGCCGGCGTGACGGGAATGCGGCCGGTCTTGTCGGTCTCGACGCCCAGCCACTCGCCCACCGCCTGCGCCTGCACGCCCGCCGCCCACACCACCGTGCCGGCCAGCAGCGTGCCGTGGCTGGTGCGCACCAGGCCGCGCTCGATGTGCTCGACCCGCGCCTCAAGCCGCACCTCCACACCCAGCCGCCGCAGCGACTGCAGCGCGTAGGCCTGCGATTGCCCGCCGAACGGCGGCAGCAGCGCCGGCCCGGCCTCCAGCAGCACGATGCGGGCGCGGCGCGGCTGGATGTGGCGGAACTCACGGCGGAAAGAATCGCGCAGCAGCTCGGCCAGGGCGCCGGCCATTTCGACGCCGGTGGGGCCGCCGCCCACCACCGCCACCGTCATCAGGGCGGCGCGGCGGCGTTCGTCGGGCTCGCGCTCGGCGCGCTCGAAGCACAGCAGCACCGAATTGCGGATGCGGGTGGCGTCGTCCAGCGTCTTCAGCCCCGGCGCATGCGCCTCCCACGCGTCGTTGCCGAAATAGGAATGGCGCGCGCCCAGCGCCAGCACCAGTTCGTCGTAGGGAATCTCGCCGCCGCCATCGACCTTGACGCAGTGCCGCGCCGTGTCGACGCCGACGACCTGCGCCATCACCACCGTGGCGTTCTCCTGGGCGCGCAGCACGTGGCGGATCGGCTGCGCCACCTCGCCCGCCGCCAGCCCGGCGGTGGCGACCTGGTAGAGCAGCGGCTGGAACAGATGATGGTTGGCGCGGTCGATCACCGTCACGCGCACGCGCGCAGGACGCAGAGCGCGCGCCGCCGCCAGCCCGCCGAAACCGGCGCCGCAGATCACCACATGCGGTATGCGCTGGCGGTCGCTGTGCTGGTTCACCATGCTCGCCGCCTCCTCCGGTCGGGCGCCACGCACGCCGGCAGGAAAAGGCGCGGGCGGCGGCGACATTGCCTGTTCGGCAACTACCGCCGCCGGCTTCACGTTCCCGCGGCCCGCCGTATTCCTGTCCCCGCCGCATTCGCGTCGAATGAGCCGCCCTATGCGGCCAGCGGGGCCCGGCCCTACACCATGGCGACGATGATCATGCCGACGCCCAGTGCGCCGATGCCCAGCATCAGCGCACCCAGATGCACCATCCAGAAGGATTCCTTCTCCTCCTCCGGCGCCTTGCGCACGGTGCGGCTCCAGGTCTCGGACACCGCCTGCGGCGGCGGCGGCGGATTGGCCAGCTCGCGGCCGCGGCCGAACAGCCCCTTCTTTTCGACCAGCCGCTCGCCGTCGACCTCGTAGCGATGCAGCCTGACATCGGTCATGGAAACATTGGTCATAGCGCAAACCTCCTTTTCGCGACGCCGCCAGCCAAGCCCCGCAGGGCGCACGGCCGGTTCCGGCGCGCGCAGAAGGCGGCGAGGTCCGCCGCTCCGGCTCTGGGGTTGGGGGAGATGTCGAGGGAGCGGCGGACCGGAACGGCCTCTGCCAGACCGTTCCATGCCAGACCAACCCGCGAGCTTCCGCGATTGTTCCCGGGGCATTTCGGTGACCAGCCATGTGGTCAGGTCAGGGCGGTCAGGTCAGGGCGGAAACGACCTCCGTCGATTTCTATCTGTCGACCGCTCAGGCGATCAGCGCCATCAGGCCGAGCCAGCCGACCAGCGCGATGACGGCGACGGCGGCCAGCAGCAGCAACGGCCGGCCGCTGCGCAGCGATTGCGGCGTGGGGTATTCGTCCTCGTCCAGCACCGCCTGGCGGCGGCGCTCCGCCTCCCAGGCCTGCTCGCGCGCCTGCCGCTGCGCCCGCGCCAGCGCGCGATCCGCCGCGCCCGATTTCCGGTCCTTGCCGCGGCCATGATCGTAACCGCCCTGATCGTAACCTTGGCCGTAGCGCATCGAATCGTAGTGCGAGCCCATGGTTCCTCCGGTTCCTGCGGTAAAAACGCGCCGATGCCGCCACCGTTCCGCCGGCGCAAGGCTTGAGACCGGACGGAAGCGGTTCGCGTTTCCATCCGATCCCGTGAAACCGCGCCATCCGCGCCAAGCGGATTCATACGTTTGGCGACATCGCAGGCGATACCGTCAAAACGTGATTTGCTCTACCGCACGCCCCGTGGTTCGGCATCGTGCGGCATGGCCAGCTTCCCGCCCGGCTTTTCGCCATCGGCCAATCGGCCCGGTTGCGGCACCGACGAGGCGTTGCCCTGTTGCGGCTCGCCGCGCGCGTCGCGCGGCCCCTGCGGCTTCAGGTCGTCCCGCGCCAGATCGTCGCGATCCTCGCCATGACCCTCGCGGGCGGCCTCGCGGGCGGCGCCAGGCTGCGGCAGGCAGCAGCTGGCATGTCCCGCCGCGCCCTGCGCCATCGGCCGGTACCGTCTTGCCTGCTGTCTCGCCATCGCCCTGCTCCTCTGCCGTTGGCTCCTGTACCGCCAACGCCAGCGCCGGGCGCCTTGTTCCGATACACCTGTGACAAGACTTGTCGGACGCCGCGTCGACCGGGACAATGCGGCGACATTGTGCAGAACGGGCACGTCATGGGCATTCACACATGAATATCGGTGGCGACAATCACGGCACTCCAGTGCAGCGGCAGATCGGCGTCCTGCTGCTGGCGCTGCTGGTGGCGCTGCCGTTGTCGACACAGCCGGCGCAGGCGCAGCCACAGCCGCTGCCATTGCAGGTGTTCCGCAGCGTGGCGGGCTGGACCGTCTATTATGAGCCGCGTTTCGGCGCCTGCTCGGTGATGCGCCGCATCAACGAGCTGCGGCTGGTGATCGGCCGCTACGATCGCGACGGCGCCTCGATGCCCTATCTGATGGCGTTCAACGCGCAGTGGCGCTGGATCGAGGATGGCGGCCGCGTGCCGGTGGCGCTGCACCTGGCGCCGGCACCGGAGCGGCGCGCCAGCATGACCGGCGCCAACCGCGGCGCCTATGTCGGCGTGCTGTGGTTCGACGCCGACGGCGAGCTGCTGGGCGATCTGATGCATGCGGACCAGATCAAACTGGAACTCTCCGGCCAGGGCGGCAGCGCCATCATCGCCGCCGCCCTCAACGGCCTGCGCCCCGCCCTGCTGGCGCGCGAGGAGTGCGATAGAGCGATGGCGGGACGGTAGAGCGGATCACGATTGGACGGAAGCGGGCCCGCTTACGTCCAATCGTGTGAATCCGC
>JBBCJW010000006.1:0-66702 GCA_037190765.1 Alphaproteobacteria bacterium | reverse complement strand
GGGCGCGGACCGGCGACGAACCGGCCGTCCCGTGCAAGGGAGGCTGTCCGGCTGGCGCAGGGTGCGGCGGCTTACCGTGCGTGGCGTTCAAGAAACCTCTCGACGATCTGGTTGAAGAGTCGCGGCCGTTCCAGGCTGCTCATGTGCCCGGCATCGGCAATCGTGTGGAACTCGGCGCCCGGAATCCGGTCGGCCAGGGCGCGGCAGGATTCGGGCGGCGTCAGACGATCTTCTTCGCCGACGATGACGCAGGTCGGCACGTCGATCTCGTTCGCCGGCCGGACGCAATCCTCCGCCACCAGCGCCTCCATCGCCTTGATGTAGGATCGGGTGCGCAAGGAAGAGAGGATGCCGAGGAACAGGCGCCTGGCTTCGGGATCGGGATCGCGCCCCATCAGCGAGGCGGCGGTTTCCTCCGCCATGTCGCGCGGATGGCCGCCGGCCAGCAGCGGATCGCGCCGCGCCTTGAGGAAGCCGGCCAGCCGTTCGGGCGGCAGCAGCCGGGGGAAAGACTCGAAACTGTCCGCCAGCACCAGGCTACGCACCCGTTCGGGATAGCGGTGATAGAAGCACTGGGCGATGAAACCGCCCATCGACAGCCCGACCAGATGCGCCCGCGAAAGGTGCAGCGTCGCCAGGACCCGCAGCAGATCGTCGGCCACGTCGGCGGCGAACCGCATCGGCCCGTCGAAATCGCCGCTGTCGCCGTAGCCGCGCACGTCCCAGGCGATCGCCCGGTGCGTCGTGGAGAAATGCGCGAGCTGGGGCGCCCAGATCTCCTTGCCCGCGCCCAGCCCGTGCAGGAAGACGATGGCCGCACCGCTGCCGGCCTGCAGCAGCGCGATGCGCGGCGCGCCGGGGGCGTAGGCCACCGTTGCGCTCCCGGCATTGTCGGCCACTAGCTGCATTGCCGCTCCATCCATCCCGCCATGGCATCCGCACTCTTCTCGACCAGCTCCGGCTGGCCGGTGAGGTAGTGGCTGGCGCCGGCAAGATCGACATTCTCGATCCGCCCGGGTGCGGCCCCCAGCCAGGCGGCCTTGGTGCTGTCGAAGGTCGAGGCGTCGGCGGCGTGATAGAAGTGCAGGACCTCGACACTGGTTCGCGCCAGGTTGACCGGCCCTTCGGCGCGGGAGCGCGACGACCATTGCGACAGGAAGGATCGCAATGACGAGAAGCGGCCGATGGCGTTGGGGGCGTAGTTGAACGAGCGCGGGTCGGTCCAGATGCCGCCGAGCGAGCGGCCATTGGGCTCCAGGGTCAGGTCGAGGAAGCGCAGGTCGGCATGGGTGCGATGGATGATGAAGGCATGGTCGCGCGGCCCGGCGGGAAGCTTCTTCAGTTGACCCAGCCGCTCCCAGACCCAGGCTTCTATCCTGTCGCGGCGCTCCTTCTGCCGTCGCCGGTAGAGCGCCACGAACTCGGCCGCATAGGGTGCGGCATGCCCGCCGTCATACATGTCGACGGACAGGTCCGTGGCCAGGAGGTCGCTCTCGTCGACCACCGCCGGATCGATCCAGTCGAGCAGGAATTGCGCCCGCCCGGTATGCGCCGCGCTCAGCACCAGCCCGTCGGCCGGCGGGAGCTGGCTCGCCTCGAGATGGGTCGGGCTGCCGTCGAGAAATTCCGTCGCGGTCAGATGCTCCGCCTCGGCCTGGTAGAAGGCGGCCAGCGCCGCCCCGCCGGAATTGCCGATGAGAAAGACGTAGCGATAGCCTCTTTGGCGCAGAAAGCGCACGCCCGCCCCGAGGTCCTGCAGCACCAGTTCCATCTGCAGCAGCACGTCGTTGCCGACATAGCGGCTGTTGAGCGCCAGGCAGGCGATGCCGCGCTCGACCAGCGGCTTGAGCAGGTAGTGGCCCATGAAGTTGCTGGCGGGATGCATGACGATCGTGGCGATGCGCGCCCCGCCTGGCGGCGTGGCGAGGACGCCGTAGATGCGGGGATTGAGATTCTGCAAGCCGGACTGGCTCTCGGCCGCCCCGCCCGTCTTTATGTCGAGGGCGATGTGCTCAAGAATCATGTGACGACGCGCCCGCGTGGCCGAGCCGGCTCGCCTTCTCGATTACCCATGAGCGCAATTGGCCGTGCGCTTCGCGGCCATAGGGCTGCAGTTCGTCCGGGGTGGCGGTGCGAACCGCCAGTTCGAGGCGGATGCCGTTCGGATCGAAGAAATAGATCGACTCGATGACCTCGTGGTCGGTGACGCCCAGGACATCGATGCCGTGGACTTCAAGATGCGCCTTCATGTTCAGCAGCGCCTCCTTCGAGGCGACCTCCAGCGCCAGGTGGTTGACCCAGGCCGGGGTGTTGGGCGAAGGCAGCGCCTTCTCGTTGTCGCCGAGGTCGAAGAACGCCAGATAGGCGCCTTCGCTCAGCTGGAAGAAGATATGGACGTGGGGACAGAACTCGCCGGTGCTCGGCACGTGCTCGGCCCGCACCAGCATGGTCAGGGGCAGCCCGAGAATGTCCTCGTAGAAATGACGGGTTTCTTCCGCGTCGCGGCAGCGATAGGCGAAGTGATGCAGACCGCGGATGGGTTCGGGCCGGCTTTCCGTTTTTCCGCTACTCATCAAGCGCTCCCGTGTCACTCGAGCGACCGATTGTCACAGAAACATCCGGGCAGGTCTGTCCTCAGAAACGATGACAGAACCAAGAAAATGACGGCGACGGCGATCGACTCCGCCGGAAAATGGCCGGCGAGAGCGGCGCGACAGCGCGGATGGAACAATGACCGCGCATGGCGACGCGGCTCAGGACGCGGAGCGGGACGAAAAAACAGAACTGCAAACCGGAGGTGACAGGGAGTGTAAAAACCGTCGCTCTGATCAGAAGTCGAAATCGCAGGGGAATCGCTGAAGCGTCGATAGTGCCCAGAGCCGGAATCGAACCAGCGACACTGCGATTTTCAGATGGGCTTTTTATTCAGTATAATCAACCATTTAACATAAGCTTCGTATATTGAGAAGTATTGATTCCACAGAATTCTGCAAAAACTGCGAAGCAAATCTGGAAACTTGCTTTAGATAATTCCCCTCTCGGGATATGGCTTGTTGTCGACGACTCGCTGCCAACCGAAGGCCGTGAGATCTATCGTCCGATAGCCGCCATCCAGAACAAGCTCCGCCATGGCACGACCGCAACCCGGGGCGTGCATCAGACCATGGCCGGAGAAGCCTGCCAGCAGATAGAAATTGTCAATCTTGCCGGCCCAAGGACCGATGATCACGTTGCCGTCGAAATCGTTCTGATCGTAAAGGCCAGGCAGGGTGTTCTTGCATTTGGTTTGTTCGAATGCCTGGAAACGATGGGCAAGCGCTGGCCATACGACGCGCTCGAAGTAACCGTGATCGATGTCGAATCTGTAGCCGCGCGTTTCGTCCAGGTCAGGCACGCCACCGGAGTATCCTTTGCCTTCCGGCCGGAAAGCCAGCCTGTCTGGGTCCTTCAAATAGGGCAGCGGCTCGATCGGATTCTGGCACTCGAAATAATATTCGTAGCGTCGCAGCGGTTCGATCGGAACGCTCATGCCGACCATGCCGCAGATGTCTTTCGCCCAGGCGCCCGCCGCGTTCACGACGATATCGGCGTCAATCGTCTGCCCCGACTTGAGCCCGACGCTGCGGGCCAAGCCGTTGGCGACTTCGATGCTGACCACTTCATCATTGACATACTCGACTCCAAGCGAGCGGGCCTTGCGGCGAAAGCCCTGCAGCACGCTATACGGATCGAGCCAGCCGTCGTCGGGCGACGACACGGCCCCGGCGAGGTCCGCCACGTTCATCGAAGGATAGCGTCGCTTCAGTTCGGCCGTATCCAGCATCTCGACATTGACGCCGAGGGATTTCTGGGTGCGATAGTTCCGCTCCAGATCGGCCCTATGCTTTTGCTGCACGACGAACAGATAACCGTTCTTCTTGAAGCCGATATCGACGGGTTCCCCCGCCACCGCCATCGCCGTCGGAAAGTTTTCGAAGAAGGGAATGCTGTAGTTCGAAAGGTGAATGTTCTCAGGGCATGCGAAGAGGCGCCGCACGCCTCCCGACGCGCGCGGGGTCGACGCCAGCTCGTAGGTCGGGTCCCGCTCGACAACCGCCACCGAGCACGGCTTGGGGTGCGAGCGAAGGTAGTAGGCAACGCTCGAACCGATGGCGCCACCGCCGACGACAACCACATCGAACTTCATGTCGCTTCCCGCCGCTATGAGTGAATGGCAATGGCTTCGATCTCGACGCGGACATCGCGCGGCAGCCGCGAAACCTCCACCGTCGAGCGCGCCGGCGGATCGACCTTGAAGTACTCCGCGTAGACGGCATTGATGGCGTTGAAGTCGCCCATGTCCCTTACAAACACCGTCGTTTTCACAACGTCGGACAGTTCGGCGTTTGCCGCTTGCAGAACCGCCTGCAGGTTCCTCAGAACACGGTGGGTCTGGTCGATCACGGAGTCGGGAATTGGCTCGCCCGCGGGGGACAACGCGATCTGCCCGGAGCAGAAGATAATCCGGTCGAACGCCACGGCTTGGGAATACGGCCCGATGGCGGCTGGAGCCTGGTCGGTCTTGACGATCTGCTTGGTCATGGCTGCTCGCATCAGCTTGCGTCTCTGCTTTTGAGGCTGCGGACCCGCTCATGCCGGTCCTGCATTCGCTTCCACTGCGTGGCGACGGCGATCCCGATATTGCGCAAACCGTGGAAGGCGTAGGGGCGGATGCGCGAGATCCCAAGCTCCATGTCTTCCGCGCGCTTGCCCAGGAAACGCTCCGCCAGCAGCTTGCCCATGGCGGTGGAAATGGCGATACCGCGGCCGTTGCAGCCGAGGGAAACCAGGATCGACGGATCCGGCTCATGGATGTGCGGAACGTGATCCGACGTCACCGCCAGGTGGCCACTCCAGCCATATTCCCACTCGAGATCGGCGAGATGGCCGAACAGCTCCGCGCCAGCGGCGTGAAGATAGCGCTCCAGGGAAATGTGATGTTCGCCGCCAGTGGCGCCGGAACCGCCCATGACAAGCCGGTTATCGGGTGAAATCCGGAACGAGGTAAGCAGGCGCCTGGTGTCCGAAGCCACTTGCCGTCCGGGAAGAATCGTCTTGAGCAGATTCTCGCTCAGCGGCCGGGTGGCCACCTGGGCGGTGCGGACCGGAACCACGCTTTGTTCCAGCCCGGGGACTAGGGCGCCGGAATAGGCGTTCGTGGCAACGATGATCCGGGCGGCGGCGATGCCACCATGGTCCGTCTGCAACAGCCAGCCGGAATTGCGGCGCTCGAGCCGTCGCACCGCCGTCTCCGTGTAGATCTCCACGCCGAGCGACTTGGCGGCATGGGCCAGGCCTCGGGCGTAGCTCAGCGGCTGAATCGACCCGCCGCGGCCGTCGAACCAGCCGCCGAAGAAAGCGGGCGTGCCCAGCATTGCCGGCAGGTCCTTCGCGAGAATCATCCGGACGTCGGCTCCACGGGCCGCCCACTGCGCGTATCTGCTTTCGATGACCGCCACGGATTGGCGTGTATAGGCCGGCTGGACCCAGCCGTTGCGCACTGGCGCGCATTCAATATCGAATTTTTCAATGAGATCGAACACCAGCGAGGGGGCATTGCCGGCCCACATCACCATACGTCGGCCAATATCGTGGCCGAATCTCCGTTCGATCTCATCGGGGTCGAATTTGAGTCCCGGAATGACCTGGCCGTTGTTCCTGCCCGAGGCGCCCCAGCCCGGGCCTGTGGCGTCGACGACCGCGACATTGCAACCGCCTTCGGCGAGATGGATCGCTGCGGAAAGCCCGCTATATCCGGCCCCGACGATCGCGATATCGGCGCGTTTCTGGCCATTGAGGACGCCGGTCGCAGGCGGTGCGATAGCCGTCGCCGCCCACAATGACGGCGGAAACGCCGCCCCTTGCCGGACCTCCGATGGCCTCCCCTCAGGCATGGCGGGCGGTAGCGAAGGTCACGATCACGCCGCAGGTGAAGTCTGGGGCGACGGTTATCGCCGCTCCATCATCGGCGGTTTCGAAGGCTACCCCATTCGTCGCAAGGATCGTTTTCGTCTGCGCGATATCCGCAACGCTCAGGCTCATCGCCGGAAGGTAAGGTAGCTTGCCGTTCGGCAATGCAACGCCACGCTTAGCAGCTGCCTTGGGTGAAAGAATCTCCAGCCGCGCCCCGCGCGGGAAGTCGACATACAGAGCGTCATCGGCCTCGCCGACCTTGTCCGCGCCGAACAGCTTTTCATAGGCGCCACGGCATTCCATCGGGTCGGCGACGACGACGGTGATGGAGGAGACGCCGACGACGGCATTCGGATGAGCGAGCCATTCCTTGCGCCGAATGATCTCCGGCGTCATGTGGCCGCAAATGACGGATGTCAAAAGGCCCGGAGCATTGCTCTCGCTGAGATACACGATGCGGAATTTCGGAAACGCATCGCCGGTGTCGAGATGGAAGCGCCGCGTCAGATCCTTGAGAGCAACCGGCTTCAGGCCCGATTCCAAAGCGGTCTTGTAGCTGCGCTCGGCATCGGCGGTGGCGAAAGCCAGGCCCATGAGGCCTTCCCCGCGCTCGGCCAGGAATTCGTCGAGATGGTGCGTGTAGCGGCTGGCGTCGGCGATGCCGCGCAGCTCCAGATAGTCGTCCGCGAACATGATGCACCAGTTGCCGGTGCCCCACTCCATGTGACTGCCGCGCGGCGGAATGGTAAAGCCAAGATTCCTATAGGTTATTTCGGCCGCATCCATATTTTCGACAGCGATGACGGGATGGTCGACGCCAAGGATGCCAGCGGGCATTACTCTCTCCTGATGTTCACGCGGTCGATTGATTGAATAAGTAACTTTGCGATTTTATACAATTTAATCTAAATTATATCCATTAGTTTGCAGAGAACTCCATGAAAAGCAAAAAAACCGTCGAGGCGACTTCAAAAGACAGCGACGAACTCCGCAGTTCGGGCACGGCGCCGAAGGTCGTCGGCGAGCAATTGCGGCGGGCGATCTTTTCCGGCGCGATCGAGCCGGGCGCCCAGCTTCGCCAGGACGAGCTGGCCGAGCGCTATGGCACCAGCCGCATCCCAGTTCGCGAAGCACTTCGCCAACTCGAAGCCGAAGGCCTGGTGACGATCCAGCCCAATCGCGGCGCGATCGTGTCGTCCCTCTCTCTCGAAGAAGTTCTCGAGATGCTGGAGATCCGCATCGCCCTGGAATGCAGGGCTCTCCGGCTTGCCATCCCGAATATGGCCGAGGAGGACCTGGATCGCGCCGCCGAACTGCTGCGCAGCTACGACAACGAGCCGCAACCTCAGAAATGGGGCGAAATGAACTGGAGTTTCCACCGGGCACTCTATGCGCCGTGCGATCGCCCCAAGCTCATCGCGATGATCGAGGCCAATTACGGGCATGTCAGTCGCTTCACGCGCCTTCAGGTTTCGCTGGCGGCCGGCAAGGAACGTCCGCAGTCGGAACACCATGCCTTGCTCGACACCTGCCGAAATGGCGACGTCAACAAGGCCGTGGCGATGCTCGAAGAGCACATTGTCCATACGCAAAAATCCCTGATGGCCGCCACCCGGCATCGAACAGTCGGGCGACGGCCGTAACACGTCGCGCTACTTGTCGGAGATCATCGATCTTTCGATCCCCACGGTCAGGTCGAGAAGGACAACGACCACGATCGCCACGTAAATCGTGGCCGCAGATACGGCGGCGATCATTGGATCGATCGAGTATTGAATGTAGTTGAAGAGCTTAACGGGCACCGTCGTCAGGTTGGCGGTGGCATTGAAAATCGTCACCTCGACATTGATCCAGGACATGATGAACGCGAACAGACCGCCGGCGATTATCCCGGGCTTGATGGTAGGCAGCGTCACCTTGAAAAAGGCGCAAAAAGGGCCAGCGCCCAAATCCCGGGCCGCCTCTTCGAGCGAAACGGGAAACCTGACCAAAGAGGCCAGCGTCGAACGAATGACGTAAGGTATCACAACGACCATATGGCCGATCAGGATCACCGCATAGGTCCGGGCAAAGCCAAGGGCGCTGGCATACTGCAGAAGGCCCGCCCCGATGACGATACCCGGCAGGATCAGCGGCGACAGGAACAAGGTGCTGAGAAACTTGGCGCCGAAGAAATCCTTTCTGGCCAGAACGAGAGACGCTGGAACACCCAGAGCCAGCGACAGAATCGTCGAAAGCGCCGCCAACGACATGCTGAGGACAATCGCCGATACGTAGGACGGGTCCTGCAGGAACTTCACGTACCACTGCCCGGAAAGCCCTTCCGGTGGGAACGACAGGAAACCCGAACTCGTCAACGAAGCGCCGATCACAACAACGAGCGGCAGCATCAGGTAGCAGAGAATGAGCCAGGACGAGAGAGAGAACAGGATCCTGCCGATGGTTTTCATCTTGCAACGGCTCCCGCGCTGCTGCGCCCCTCAAGCATGAACCGGTAGCCGGTCACGATCATCAGGGTCGAAACCAGGAGGACCATGGCAAGAGCGGCGCCCATGCCGAAGTTGAAGATGGTGGCGTATTCGGAATAGATGAGCATCGACATCACCATCGTCTTGCCGCCGCTCATGACGCTCGGCGTAACATAGGCGCTGACGCTCAAGGTGAAGACGATCAAGGAGCCGGCCACGACTCCGGGCAGGCTCAAGGGGAAGACGATCTTCTGGAACGCCGTCCAGCCGTTGGCGCCGAGGTCTCTCGCCGCGCTCGTCAACGCCGGATCAATGGCTTTCAGCACGCTGGCAACGCTCAGAACCATGAACGGCAGCATGACGTAACTGAGGCCGATGACGATGCTGGTGGTCGTGTAGAGCAGCGGCAACGGCGTCTCGATGATCCCAATGAACATCAGGAATTCGTTGGTGAGCCCCTGCCGCCCCAGCAGGACAACCCAGCCGAACGATCGGACGATGTTACTCGTAAACAGCGGGATCACGGTCAGGATGTAGAACAACCTGCGAATGGCCACGTTCTTCTCGACGATCATCATGTAGTAGGCGAGCGGATAACCGATGATGAAAGTGATGACCGTCGACAGGAAAGACAGATAGAACGTATTCCACAACGCATGCCAGTAGTACGACTGCCCGAAAATCGTCGCATAGTTCGTCAGCGTCCAAGCTACTCCTTTGGTCTTGAAACTCTCGAAGGCGACAATGCACAGCGGCAGCACGAAGAAGGCCAGCATGAAGGCGCAAACCGGCACCAGAAGCAGATAGATCGTGTAGTTTCGGTACTTGGCGGGCATTACTGCACCAGAACCTTGCCGTCTGACGGCTTCCAGCACGCCCGCACCACCACGCCGCCGGAAATCCCACTAAGATCCTCGCGCTGCGTCGTTTGGATTACGACCTCGGTTCCGGCAGCCGTCGAGGTGTATATCTTGACCGCGCTGCCCAAGACGACCTTGTCGCGCACCATGAGATCGAGAAACACGGCATTGTCGCCGTCCTTCGCCGTATTCAGTTCGATGTTCTCCGGTCGCACCAGCAGGGAGATCCGTTCCGCCGCCGGCCCGACATGGGTATAGGGCAGAGCCACGCGCTCGTTCTTGAGCTGCAGACGCCCGCCCTCGATCGGTTCGCATTCCAGGAAATTCGCCTCGCCGATGAATTCGCCGACGAAGCGGCTATTCGGGTTGTTATAGATTTCGGCCCCGGTGCCCACCTGTATGATCTTTCCCGCGTCCATGACCGCGATGCGGTCGGCCATGGCCATGGCCTCGTCCTGATCGTGCGTCACCAGCAGGAACGTGATGTTCAGACGCTCATGCAGACGCTTGAGCTCGAGCTGCATGCGCCGCCGCAGCTGGAGATCGAGCGCCCCCAAGGGCTCGTCGAGCAACAGAACCTTGGGACGGTTGACAATCGCGCGCGCCAATGCGACGCGCTGCTGTTGGCCGCCGGAAAGCTGCACCGGGTACCGCTTGGCGAAGGTTTCCATGCCGACGATCGCCAGCGCCTCCGCCACCTGCTCGTTGACGGTTTGGCGCGTCAGCTTCTGGCGTCGTGGCCCGAACGCCACGTTGTCGAACACGGTATGATGGGGAAACAGCGCGTAGTTCTGGAATACCGTGTTGACCGGGCGATGATTGGGCGGCAGGCCGACGACGGATTTGCCCTCGATCAGGATGTCGCCGGCGGTCGGCTCGATGAAGCCGGCGATGGTCCGCAGCAGGGTCGTCTTGCCGCAGCCGCTGGGGCCGAGCAAGGCGATGAACTCCCCCTGATCGATCGACATGGAGACGTCGTCCAGCGCCGCCACCGAGCCAAATTTCTTGACGAGGCTTCTGACCTGGATAAGAGGGCCGCTACTCTTCTCTCTGTCAGCCATTCCTGATTTCCCCACGCTCCCCGGACGGACGACCGGTCAGTTCACGATAACATCGAGCAAGGGCGCATGCTGCTGGCAGCCATACACGTCGGTTTCGCCCAGGGTGCATTGCGTCCGGGGTCGTCGAAAGGTGAATTTGATGGCAAGCCCGGCCGGAAATTCGATAAACGACACGATCTGGTCCTTCGGCACCCCGTAGAGACTAGCCACGCTGTCCACGGTCAGGACCTTCTGCGTCACCACCCGGTCGTATTTGGCGCGATCGTCGAAGATGATGTCGAATGTCAGCCGGTAGGGCTTTGCATTCTTGCTGCGCACGACTTTCGCAAGCTCGCCGAGCGTGATGGGCATCACAGCGTCTCCATCGTCATGGGGAAGTGTTCGCACGGATCCTTCACCTCCATCAGGTGGTAGACGGAGAACTCGTACGCCTCCCCGACATCGAATACCGATGGCGAGAACGGGAAGGCGAGATTGCCGGCGTTGTTCTTCACGCCGGGATAGCTGAAGTGCAGGAGCTTGCCGATCGTCGTATAGCAGATGGCATGCGCCAGCTCCTGCTTGTCCGCCACGGCCTCGACCATGAGCGCCACTTCATGCGGAACCTGGTGCCGCTTGGGCTCGAGCTCGCGCATCACCCCGTCCCGGCCATATACGGTGAAGGAAAGCTTGAACGGAACGTCGCGGAAGTAGTTCTCGACATAGGCGCGAAGGTCGCGCAGCACGTTGTCGAGACTGGCGATCAGCGTCGGACAGCGGATCCCCGCGATCGAAATCGTGCGGCAGCCCACCGCCCGCACACCCTCCAGCTTCACCTTGTAGGGGCTGGTTTCCGTGAACTTCGTGCCGGTGACCCGCACGCGCCGGTCGCTGAGCTGCTCGAACTGCGAGCCCGTCATATCGACGACGTGCCCGGGGCCATGCTGGATGAACGGATCGACCCGCTCGTACAGGCTATGGCCGGCGACCGACGCCACGGTGCATTTGCGCTCCAGACTGCCCGGCTCCAGGGCGAAGCCGGTCTCGTCGAGGATGCCGACCATGGTGTCCATGGCGAACGGCTCCGAACAGAAGGCGCCGCATTCCAGGATCTTCCCCATATGGATGGCAAGGCCGGGATCGAAGCCCTTGTGGATCGCCATGCTGGCCAGAACCGCGTCGTCGCAGGCGCGGCCGGCGATGATGACCTGCGCCCCCTGCTCCAGCGCACGGACCAAGGGTTCATGCCCCATCTGGGCCACGATCATGCTGGACGCAATCTCTTCTTCGGTCGGCATGCTGCCCGCTTCGAAATCCGAGATGCGCCCTTCGCGCAGCGCCTTCAGCACGGTCTGGTTGGGTATCTGGCCGCTGATGACCGCCATCTTGAAGTGCCAGCCATTCTTTTTCGCCAGCTCCCTGACGATCTCCGTCGTCCAGGCCACGGCCGTGTCGCTGCCGGTCCCGCCGGCGGTGCCGACGATGAAGGGGATTTTCCGCTCCAGCGCGGTGCCGATCAGCGTATTGAGCTCGCGCTCGTAGGAAACCCGCGGGCAGCGCGGCATGCCCGAACCGAGATAGTACGGGCCCGGATCGGTCGACCCCGCATCGGTCGCGATCACGTCCGGATTGAACGACATGCCGCGTTCGAAGGAGTCCTTGTTGAAGCCGTAGCCCAGAACACCGGTCGGGGCCAAAGTCGTGATCGATGCCATCGTATCGGTTCCCTGTTCTACCGGCTCACCTGGCGAGGCTTTGAAATCCTGAAAGTCGGAAGCGGAAATTCCCTGGCCTCAGGCCCGCTGATCAGCTCGAGAGGCAAATCCTCCGTTACCGAGTCCAGATCGTCCGCAATGATGCGCGACAGCAGCACGGTGCCATTGTCGAGGCGGACCTCGCCGAAGACCGCGGGGACTTCCGGCAGGAAGGCCGGATCGTTCGGCACATGGATGATGGCGTAGGAAACCAGGCTGGCCTTGCCCGTGGTCTCGACCCATTCCAGAGCGTCGGACCAGCAGCTCGGGCACATCGGGCGGGGATAGTAGAACTTGGTCCCGCAGCTCTTGCAGGCGCGTATCAAGAGCTTGCCCTGTTCTTTCCAGGCCCGCAGAAACTCGGCGTTGTCGCTGTCGAGGCGAGGCTGGGGATAGGTCGTGCGATCGATCATCATTGCCACACACTTTCGAGAATTGCCGCACTCGAACTGAGGCCGTGACCGAAGCCGATCATGCCGTAGCCCGAGACCAGCCCGCGGCGAGCCTTGTCGATCTGCCGCTCGCCCGCTTCGTTCCTGAGCTGGGCAACCGCCTCGAAGACGCCGATCATTCCGCCGCCAGCGCCGGTCTGCCCACATGACAACTGTCCGCCGCCGGTGTTGACGGGGAACGAGCCGTTCCAGGCCACGGAGTGCCGCTCCAGGAACGGGCCGACCTCGCCCTTGCGGCAAAAGCCGAGATCCTCCAACTGGATGGCGACCATGATCGGGAAATCGTCGTAGGCCTGCACGAAATCCATGTCGCCCGGCCCGTAGCCAGCGTCGTCGTACAGCGCGTCCTTGAACGCCTCCCAGCCGCCCTTTAGAGGGGTGAGATCGCCGGCCGGATAGTTGTGCTTTTCATGGGCCGAAAGCACCCTGACGCCTTTGCCGTCTGCCGCGCGATCCAGCGGACCCAGCAGGACGGCTTCCGCGCCGGTGCATGGCAGCACACAATCGTAGAGACGCAGCGGGTCGGCGATCAGCCGGGCGTTCAGGTAGTCATCCAGGGTGAGCGGGCCGCGCAGCAGGGCGTTGGGATTGAGCCTGGCGCTTTCCCGTTGGCCGATCGAGATTTTTCCGAGCTGCGCGCGGGTGGTTCCGTATTCGCGCATGTGCTTGCGTTGGACGATCGCGAAGAAGCCCTTGGGGCCGCCCGAACAATGCGGCGCAGAGAAATTCCTGATGGCGACGCTCCAGTTCGCCGCGCGCGCGAAGTGCTCCTTCACGTTGTAGGCGTCGCCCGCCACGCAAAGCACGTATTTCGCCTTGCCGTCCCGGATCGCCCGCATGCCGTCGGCAATGGTGCTGACCGAGCCTGCCCCGCCGGCTGTGAAGAAATTCGCCCAGGAGGGTGACAGGCCGAAATGCTCGGCGATCGTCACCGCGTTGTCGGGCGGCAGCATGAACGAACTGACCGCCAGCCCATCTATCTCGCGAGGTTTGACGCCGGCACTTTCCGCAGCCTTGCGGGAGGCCTCGGCCAGCAGTGAGATCAGGGTCCGGTCGGTGCTTTTGTAGTATGTCGACTGGCCATAGCCGATAATGCCGATGTCCGATGAATGTTTTGCCTGTGCCATCAGATTGCCCGACTCTCGCTGAGCTGGTGGATTTCTCCGTCGCTCAAATTCAGGATTTCCCTGAAGACGAGATCGTTGTCCCGCCCCATCTTGCCACCCGTCCATCGGACGGCGCCCGGAGTGCGTTCGAGACGCGGGACCGGGGCCGGCAACGTCATGACGCCGAGATCGGAATCTTCGACCTGGATCAGGGATTTGCGGTGACCGACATGCTCGTCCTTGAAGACGTCGAAGATCGTATTGATCTTGTCGGCGACCAGGCCGTTCCTGTGCAGCGCCTCCAGCGCTTCGTCGGTGGTCTTGGACCGCATCCAGTCCGCCACCATGCCATCGACCTCCTCCCTATGGGCGACGCGGCCGGCCACGGTGAAGAAACGCGAATCCTGCTTGACCTCCGGACGATCGATGGTATCGAGCGTCGCCAGCCAGAGGCGGTCGGAGCCGGAGCTGAAGGCGATGTATCCTCCATCCTTTGTCTGGTAGACGTTACGCGGCGCGCTCTCCTCGAACTGGTTTCCGAGCCTCTGCTTTTCCGTGCCAAGCTGGTCGGCTCGCACTATGGTCGCCTCGAGAATGCGAAGGATCGGTTCGTAGAGGCTGACATCGACCACTTGCCCGCGGCCCGAGCGCTGCCGCTCGTTCACGGCAACCAAGGCCCCGAATGCGCCGAAAGTTCCGGCCAGGTAGTCACCCATCGGGAACGAGGAAAGCAGCGGTCCGCGATCCTGGTAGCCGGTTATCGAAGCCAGGCCCGAGAAGGCTTCGGCAGCCGTGGCGTAACCGCCATGCATGGCATTCGGCCCGTCCTGGCCATAGCCGCTCACGCGAACCCAGATGATGCGCGGAAACTTCTCGGACAGCGTTGAGGGCGAATAGCCCCACCGCTCGAGCGTGCCGGGGCGAAAATTCTCGATGACGATGTCGCTGTTCTCAATGAGTTTCAGGGCGATCGGCTTCGCCGCGGGGTTCGACAGGTCGAGCGTGATGGTCAGCTTGTTCCTGGACATGCTCTTCCAGAGCAGCGGTTGGCCTTGCTTTTGCGGCTGCCAGCTCCTTATGGCGTCGGGCGTGCCCGGCTTCTCGACCTTGATGACCCGGGCCCCGAAATCCCCAAGCAAGGCCCCGACGAACGGCCCGGCCCACATCTGGCCCAGTTCCAGAACGCGCAATCCCTGCAGGGGGCCCGGCGGCGCGGCTTTGATCGAGGCGCTACCTTCGCTACTCACTGATGACCTCACAGACTCGTTTTACAAGAATACAGTTGGGTTCCGGGCGGGTTCGGGGCGCTGTCTGGATGCGGTTCTCCCGCCGGCAGCTTCGCTGCCGGCGGACGGCGTTCTATTTTCTGCGGTTGCGGCGTTTGGCGAGCGCTAGCGCGCGACGTCGCGGTTGAACACCACCAGGAGGTCGGCGCGACGGGCGTTGAGCATCGCCCAGTCAAACGTCACGAGATTGTCGGCGTTGCCGGTCGGGCCCCAGGGCATGCGCTCGTTGGTCTTGTCACTCAGCTTGAACTCCTTGAGCGGCGGACCGTAGAAGCTGAACTCCGCCATGCACTCCAGCGCCTCGCGGCTGGCGGCAACGTTGATCAGCTTCTCGGCGGCTTCGTGCTTCTTGGTGCCCTTGACCAGATGGATGCGGATGTCACCGGCCACGGCGCCTTCCGCCGGCACGACCGAGGCGATCGGCAGGCCCTGATCGGCCATGATGTAGGAGGTATGGCGGTACATCGCCCCGATGATCGCCTCGCCCGACTGGAACAGGTTCTGCCCCGCGCCGCTGGTCTTGAAATAGGATGAGACCTTCAGGTCCTTCAGCTTGGCGACGGCGGCGGGAACATCGTCGTAGCCCGTGCCGTAAGTCTTTGATATCGCCATGAAGAACGGTAGGCCCATGGCGTTGTCGGGGCTGGGGAAGGTCACGGCGCCGGCGTATTCCTTCTTCCACAGGTCGTTCCACGACGTCGGCGGGGTTTTCACCGACCGGGTATTGTAGGTGATGGCGATGGAGTAGAAGCCCGAGCTCAGCGAGTAAACTTCGCCCTTGGCGTTCTTGTAGATCCCCTTGGCCAGGTACCCTTGCATGTTCGGCACCTTGGCGGGATCGATCGGGGCCAGCACGCCGGCGGCGTCGGCCAGTTCGGATATGCCGCCGTCCATGAACGCGACGTCGATGGTCGGGTTGCTGCGCTGCTGCTCCAGCTTCGCCAAGGTCACGCCGGACCCGCCAGGCTCCGGAATGACCCTGATGCCGGTCTGCTGGGTGAATTTGTCGAAGAAGCAGGTTTTCGTGGCGTCGCCGGCGGGACCGCCATATGTCGCAACCGTTATGCTCTCCTGAGCATTCGCCATTTGCGTCTGAAAAATCAGGCCGCTCGCAATCAAGATGTACGCAGATGCTTTGGTCATCGGTGTCCTCTCAATTTCGCCATTCACGCCGCAACCATCGTATTGTGATCCGACGCCAACCCCGGCTACAAATCATACGTTCGCAGCGATACATACCGAAACCTTATGCAATCCATGGGCCACGCCGCGGGAGATCTGCCATGCTGAATTCCAGACAACTGGAGGCTTTCCGCACGGTGATCCTCTCGGGCGGCGTCAATTCCGCGGCGAAACTGCTTCACATCAGCCAGCCCGCCGTCAGTCGCCTGATCAAGGAGCTGGAGGCGGCGGTGGGGTTTTCGCTGTTCCAGAAGGAGGGGCGACGGCTTTGCGCTACGCCCGAGGCGCTCAATTTCTTCCAGGAGGTGCAGCGCTCTTTCGTCGGCCTCAAGCAGCTTGGCGACGTCGCGAAATCGATCAAGGACAGACGCACCAAGACCTTGAAAATCTGCGCCATCCCCGCGCTGGCCCGCAATTTCCTGCCGTCCTTCCTCGTCAAGACCTACGAGAAGGACACCGCCGTCCATATCGAGGTGTCGGCGGCGCTTTCGTCAGAAGTGCTGAGCCGGGTCGTCAACGGGCACAGCGACGTCGGAATACTCAGCCTGCCCCTCACCCATCCCGATATCGCCATATCCCCGCTGCCGCCGCTGTCAGTCGTCGCGGTGCTCTCGCCCAGGCATCGGCTGGGCAAGATGAGCCGGCTGAGGCCGCAGGATTTCCAGAAGGAGAACGTCGTCATCCCCGGCCGGGAAACCGCCCTGCGGCTGACGGCTGACGCTATTTTCACCAATCACAACATAAAGTATTCGCACCAGTTCGAGACGCCGTTCACGGACATCACCTGCGCCATGGTGCTGGCCGGCGCCGGCCTCGGGCTCGCCGATCCTTTCTCGGCCAGGGAATACAAGAAGCTCGGCATATTGGTGCGTCCGTTCGAGCCGAACATCCCGCTGAACTACGCGTTCATCCACCAGTCGTCGCGGCCGCCGACCGAACAGGCGTCCAACTTCATGCGCCGGTTCAGGGAACATCTCGACGACTTCATGTCCTCGAAACGGTAACCCAGTCCCGGAATCTAGGCAGAAGCCTCGGCCCGCAGCTCGACGGAACGGTCGCGCGCCGCCGTCAGCGCCCGGCGCAACAGCGCGAGCATGTCGTCGTCGCGCATCAGCACCTGCAACGCCGCCTGGGTGGTGCCGCCAGGGCTGGTCACCTGTTCGCGCAGCGCCGCCGCGCTGTGCGAGGAGGCTTCGGCCAGGCAGGCGGCGCCATGGACCGTGGCGGTTGCCAGTCGATCCGCCATCTCGCCTTCGAGCCCCAGTTCCCGGCCGATCCGCTGCAGCGCCTCGATCATGACAAAGACGTAGGCTGGCCCGCTGCCCGACAACGCGGTCACGGCATCGAGACAGTCTTCCGCCTCGGCCCAGAGGGTGCGTCCAGTGCCCCGCAGCAGGTCCTCGCAGGCCGCTTTCTGCGCCTCGGCAACCGCTCTGTCGGCGACCATGACCGTGACGCCGGCGCCGATCGACGCGGGCAGGTTGGGCATAGCCCTCACGATCCCCACGAATGGCGAGAGTTTCTGCTTTAGCCTGCCGATGGTGACGCCGGCGGCGATCGATAGCACCACGCTGTCCAGCGGCAGCGCCGAGAGATCGGGCAGTACGCGATCGACGGCCTGGGGCTTGACGGCGAGCACGGCGCAAACCGGTTGCCGCAGCACCCCCGCTTCGGGGAATTTCGTCACCAGGGCGGGACGCTGGTGCTCGGGAATATCGTCGAGGACGCTGGCGTCCCGCTCCACCACCAGGATGTCGGTCAGCGCAATGTCCCGCGCCAGCCAGGCCTGCAACATGGCCCGGCCCATCCGGCCGCAGCCGATAAGCACGATACGGGGCACTTGCCCGTGACGATTCATGCCGGACCTCACCCCACGCTCATCAGGCTGGCATTGCCGCCAGCCGCGGCAGTGTTGGTGCTGAGGGAACGCTCGATGACCAGCCATTCGAGCGGGTCGTCGCCGCCCGATCCGGCCGGCATGCTGAAAATCGGCAGGATCGCCCGCGACTCGCTGGCGATGTCCTGGGCCAGACGGCGCAGAGCCTCGGCATCGCCGTCGAACAGCACCGCATCGGCGCCGTCGCGGACAAACCGGCTGTGAAGGTCCGCTGGAAGACTCTCGAAAAGTCCCGCATGGTTTTCCGGCACGATCACGCGATTGCCGGTGGCGAAGGCGGCCGCGACCTGGATCAGCGCGCCCGCCGGCGTGGTTGCCACGCAGCGCAAGGTCCCGCGCGGCACCAGCGTGTAGACGTTGCGCTCGCCCACCGGACCGGGAAGCTCGCGGACCAGTCCGAGCGGACTGCGCTCGATATATGATGCGCAGCGCCGGGCTTCGCTTTGGCAGCCCTGCCGCTCCAACCAGGCTCGATAGACGATAGCGCAGGCCTCGCCCGTCCGTCCGCCATCGCCCATCGAGGCCAGGGGCGGCACGGCAGACAGGAGCCGGCGCAGATAGAGCGGCCCGCCCGCCTTGGGGCCGGTGCCGGACAGGCCGTGGCCGCCGAAGGGCTGCACGCCCACCACCGCGCCGATGATGTTGCGGTTGACGTAGAGATTGCCCGCCTCGATGCGCCGGGAGACATGGGCGATGGTTTCGTCGATGCGGCTGTGCACGCCGAAGGTAAGGCCGTATCCCGAGGCGTTGATCTCGTCGATCAGCGCGTCGAGATCCCGGCGGCGATAGCGCACCACGTGCAGCACCGGGCCGAAGATTTCGGCCTCGAGGTCGGAGGCCTTGTCGAGTTCGATCAACGTCGGCGGCACGAAATTGCCGTAACGGGCGCGGTCCGGCAGGGGCAGTTGCACGACCGGGCGTTTCGCCGCCCGCATCGCCTCGATATGGGCCAGGATCGCCTGCTGCGCCGAGGACGTGATCACCGGGCCGACATCCACCGACAGGCGATCCGGCGAACCGATCGCCAGTTCCGCCATCGCCCCTTTCAGCATCTCCAGCATGGGCTCGGCCACGTCCTCCTGCAGGCAGAGGAGGCGCAGCGCCGAGCAGCGCTGGCCGGCGGAATCGAAGGCCGACGCCAGCACGTCGGCCACCACCTGTTCGGGCAGCGCCGAGGAATCGACGATCATCGCATTAATGCCGCCGGTCTCGGCGATCAGCGGAACCGGCCAGCCGTCGGGATTGAGGCGCTGCGCCAGCTGCTTCTGGATCAGGCGCGCCACCTCGGTAGACCCCGTGAACATCACGCCGCGGATGCGGCTGTCGCCGACCAGGGCGCCGCCGATGCGGCCATCGCCGGGCAATAGCTGCATGGCGCCGGCCGGCACGCCTGCCTCCCGCAGGATCTGCACCGCCTGGGCGGCGATCAGTGGGGTTTCCTCGGCTGGCTTGGCCAGCACGACATTGCCGGCCGCCAGTGCCGCGGCCACCTGACCGGTGAAGATGGCCAGCGGGAAATTCCACGGGCTGATGCAGGCGACCGGCCCCAGCGGGCGATGGCTGTGGTTGGAGAATTCCGTCGCCACCGCGTCGGCGTAGTAGCGCAGGAAATCGACCGCCTCCCGCACCTCGCCGATGGCGTTGGGCAGCGACTTGCCGGCCTCGCGCACGATCAGGCCGATCAGCAGCGGCATGCGGGCCTCCAGCAGATCGGCAGCACGCTGCAGACATTGCACACGCTGCGCCGGCGGCGTAGCCGCCCAGACCGGCGCAGCCGCCACCGCGTGGTCGACGGCAAGGATCGTCTGCGCCGCAGTGGCCTCGACCGCGTGACCAACGACGTCGTCGCGATCGGCCGGATTGCGTAGCGCCTGGCCGTCGCCAGTGACCGGCGCTTCCTCCGCCAGCAGCGGCGCGGCCTGCCACTTGCGGTCGACGCTGGCCAGCAGCGCCGCCGAAAGCGAGGCGAGGCGCTGCTCGTTCGACAGGTCGATGCCGGCAGAATTGCGGCGCTGGCCCAGAATGTCGCGCGGCAAAGCGATGGCGGGATGCGGCGCGCCAAGCGGCTGGATCGCCCGGGCCGTCTCGACCGGGTCGGCGATCAGGCGGTCGAGCGGAATGCCATTGTCGGCGATCTGGTTGACGAAAGAGGTGTTGGCGCCGTTCTCCAGCAAGCGGCGCACCAGATAGGCCAACAGCTTCTCGTGCGTGCCGACCGGCGCATAGATGCGGCAGGGCCGGTCGAGCCGGTCGCGGCCGACCACTTCCTCGTAGAGCGGCTCGCCCATGCCGTGCAGGCACTGGAATTCGTACTGGCCGGCATAGTAGTTCTCGCCCGCCATGGCATGGATGGTGGCCAGGGTCTGCGCGTTGTGGGTGGCGAATTGCGGAAAGACCGCCCCGGGCGCCGCCAGCAGCCGGCGAGCGCAGGCCAGGTACGACACGTCGGTATGCACCTTGCGCGTATAGACCGGGAAGCCTTCCAGGCCGTCGACCTGGGCACGCTTGATCTCGCTGTCCCAGTAGGCGCCCTTGACCAGGCGTACCATCAGGCGATGGCCGCTGCGGCGCGCCAGGTCGACGATCCAGTCGATCACAAACGGGGCGCGCTTCTGGTAGGCCTGCACCACGAAACCGATGCCGTTCCAGCCGGCCAACTCCGGGTCGAAGCACAGACTCTCCAGCAGGTCGAGCGAAATCTCCAGCCGGTCGGCTTCCTCGGCGTCGATATTCAGGCCGATATCGTAGCGACGCGCCTGCACGACGAGCGACTTCAGGCGCGGCAGCAATTCGGCCTGCACGCGCTCCAGATTGGCGCGGCTGTAGCGCGGATGCAGCGCCGAGAGCTTCACCGAGATTCCGGGGCCGTCATAGATGCCGCGCCGGGCCGCCGCCTGGCCGATGGCGTGTATCGCCTGCTCGTAATCGGCGTAATAGCGCTGCGCATCGGCTGCCGTGAGTGCCGCTTCGCCCAACATATCGTAGGAATAGCGGAAGCCGCGGGCCTCGAATTTGCGGCTGTTAGCCAGGGCTTCGGCGATCGTCTGCCCGGTGACGAACTGCTCGCCCATCATGCGCATGGCGATGTCGACGCCCTTGCGGATCAGCGGCTCGCCGCCCCTGGCGATCAGCCTGGTGAGCGCGCTTGACAACGAATTGCCGCTGCTCGTCGAGGTCAAGCGGCCGGTAACGAGCAGGCCCCAAGTGGCGGCATTGACGAACAGCGACGGGCTGTGGCCGAGATGCGCCTCCCAGTCGCCGGCGCCGATCTTGTCGCGGATCAGCGTATCGCGCGTGGCGCGGTCGGGGATGCGCAGCAATGCCTCGGCCAGGCACATCAGCGCCACGCCCTCCTGGCTGGACAGCGAATATTCGTGGATCAGACCCTCGACGCCGCCCGACCGGCTCTTGGCGCGCAGCTTCTCGGTCAGCGTGCGCGCGAGCTGGCGCGCGGCGTCGGCCTTCGGCTTGGGCAGGGTCGCCTCGGCGAGCAGCGGCGGCAGGCATTCCGGCTCGGGGCGGCGATAGGCGGCGGTGATTGCGGCGCGCAGCGCGCTTTGCGGCTGCACCGAGCGAGCGAAGGCGCGGAAGGGCGGCGGCGATGCCTCGGGGTCGATCTTCACGTCAGTGCTCATGGCCGGCACGCCTGCTTTCCCATCGCTCGATCCGGAGACCTGTACCGCGAAAGCCTCTCCACCATTGCCATCTGGATCGTACCGTTATTTCAACAGGTTATGATGATCTGCCTCGCCTGTCGTCGGCTTGATCTTAGGTGCCTTCATGCCCAATGGATACATTTTTTATAGATTGTATACTATTTTAAGCGGCGTCCTACAGGCGGGCGCCGCAGGATTTCAGGAGCGCCTGCTCGTCAGCGGTGATCTCCACCCCTCGCTGCAAGGAAACGGCGCGCGCCTTGTAGCGCTTGTCGGCGGGCAGCCTGTCAGCCCCGGAGGCGAGGATCGCCTCGACCAGCGCCTCAACGCGATCGAAATATCGATTCGAGTCGATGCGAGACGGGTCGATCAGCACCATGAACTGGCCGCCGCGCGAACTGGCGGCGCCGGGAAAAGCGCCGGATTCGTCCTCGATGCCGAATTTGGCCCCCGTGAACGCGGCGGCGAGGATTTCAACCATGAAGGCGAGCGAGCTGCCTTTCGGGCCGCCGAAGGGCAGCAGGGAGCCGCCGCCGAGAATGTCCTTCGGGTTCTGCGTCGGCCGTCCTGCGGCGTCGACGCCGATACCCGGCGGTACCGTCCGGCCGCGATTGGCCGCGATCAGGACGTCGCCCTGCGACATGATGCTGGAGGCCTGATCCCAAACGACGGGCAGTGCGTCCTTTCTCGGCACCGAGAACGCCATCGCATTGGTGCCGAGCACTTTCGACTTCCCGTCCCAGGCCGTCATCCGGCTGCGGGAGTTGATCATCGTAAGGCCGATCAAGCCAGCGAGGGAAAACCCCTCCAGGTCCGGCCACAGGGCGGCGAAATGCTGCGAGTTGCGCGTCGACAGGATCGCCACGCCGTTCTCGGACGCCTTCCTCGCCAATAGGGAGCGGGCCGCTTCCAGCGCGACTTGGGCGTACCCGTTATCCGCATCGACCTCGACGATCGCCGGAGTGGCTTCCTTGACGCGGGGGACGCTGGCGCCGTTCACCCAGCCGCTGGTCAACGATCCGATATATCCAGGCAGACGGGAGAACCCGTGGCTTTTGCTCTGGTCCCGCTCCGCCGCCGCGATCGTGCGCGCGACGATGGGGGCGTTGGCCGGGCTCAGGCCGTTCGCGACCAGAATCTCGGCCAGGACGGCCACCAGCTCGTCGAAGGGAACGAATTTGGACGTCATCGGCTTATCCCCGAACCAGCGCACGGCGCGGAGGAAGTCCTAGGCCGTTGCGGGGGATTCCTCCGACGAGGTTCGCTTAGTCTCAGACGAGAAGAGCGCCGTCAAGGTTTTTGCGCGCCGTCACTTCATCGATTGCGGCAGGAAGAGCGCGATCTCGGGCACGGCGACTAACAGCCCGATCAGTATCATCATCGAGATCACGAATGGCAGGGCGCCGTAGCAGATCTTCAGGAAATCGGCTTGGGGTCGGGCCGACTTGACGACGAACAAGTTCAATCCCACCGGCGGCGTAATCAACGCGCACTCTATGAGAACCACGAAGACGATCCCCCACCAGACGTCGTTGAACCCCAGGGCCACGATCACCGCCGTCACCGGCACGGTGGTCGCGATCATTATCGAGAGTGTCTCCATGAAACACCCCAGTACCAGGTAGGCGACGACGATCCACATCAGCACGACGTATCGGTTCGCATCCAGGCTCAGGATGAGGTCGACAAATTTGCCCGTGAAGCCGATGCTGACGAGGACCAGGTTGAGGAAGACCGCGGATATGATGATCAGCATCACCATGGCGGTCATATTCGCGGTGTTTATGACCGCGCGCCCGATATTGGACCACGACAATTTTCCGAAATGCGCGCCAATCAACAGCGCGCCGATCACGCCGAGGGCCGCCGCTTCGGTCGGCGTCGCCACGCCGCCGTAAATGGTGCCGACGACCAGGGCGAACAAACCCATCGGGAACATCAGGATGACGAGGTTGGACATCGCTTCGCGGAAATCGTAACGGGAAGCTTCGCCACGAAGCTTGGGGAATATCAGGCAGATCACGAAGATCTCGACCATGAAAATAGCCGCCAGCAGGAACCCCGGGATGATTGCCGCATAGTAGAGGTCGACGACCGAGACCTGGGCCAGCGCGCCGAAAATGATGAGATTGACGCTGGGCGGGATCAGGATCCCCAAAGTGCCGCCCGCCGCGATGGTTCCCAGGAAGAACCCTTCGTTGTATCGCCGCTTGTCGATGTTCGGCGCGGCCACCGTGCAGATGCTGGCGGCCGTCGCCACGCTGGAGCCGGAGGTCGTGGAGAACAGCGCCGCGGTCACGATGTTGGTGTGCATCAGGCCGCCGGGCAGCCAGCGCAGCCACGGGTCGACGGCGCCATAGATCCTGTCCGCAATCCCCGCCCGCAGCAGGATTTCGCTCATGAAGACGAAGAAGGGCACCGCCACCAGCAGGAACTCCGTGCTCGACGACCAGAACATCTCGCCGAATGCGCGTCCCAGCGGAATGAACGAATAGTTCCAATCGAGGATGCCCGCGAGGATGAACAGTGCGGGGCCGATATACAGCCCGATCCCGATCAGGAGCAGAAGCAGGAGAAGGACGACGACCGGCATCGCTATGGCCTCCGCAACGCGCTAGCAGCCGAATACAGCAATCGCAACGACAGCAGGAAGAACAGCGAATTCCCGATCGACCACAGCGCCTGCGGCAGCACCATCGAAATGCCGAGCGACGAATTCGATATTGCGCCCAGGGCGAAGGACCTGAACGTCACTTCCCACGACGACTTTGCGAAAAAGAACGCCACATAGACCAGCGATAAGGCCGCCAGTATCCCGAATATCGCCTTGGTGGGATGCGCGAAGCGATCGACGAGGAAGTCGATCCTGACATGGGGATTGTGGATCATGGAAAGCGCGAAGCTCCACGAGCAGAATGCCCCGAACACGTAGTTGGTTATCTCGAAGCTGTACAAGGGAGAGATGGCGAACAGCGCCCGCAGAATGACGTCGGCCACGATGATGCAGACGGTGAAGAGCAGCAGCGTGCCGAGAAAAATGGCCCACGCGGCCTCGAATTTCGACAATGGGAGCTCGGCAGGCCTCGTCCCCAGCGTCAAGGCGGTATCCGTTTCGCTCATCTTGGCAACCAGATCGTCATTGTCCCCATCCGCCGCCCCCCGCGGTTTCCAAGGTGATCCTGTCGTTCCGCTTGATCGGAAAGTTCGCCAGCTTGCTCGACAGCATGATGCGCTGGCCGGCGCGGTCGACGTAAAGCCGTGCGGGCTCCCCGCTTTTCGCCCCCGCCAGGCCATAGGCGCCGTGCTTGAAGCCATCCATGTTGGCGCTGAAGACGCCGTCTGCGGCAACCACCCAGGAGCGGCGTATGCCGTCGCCGCCCGCGTGCCGCCCCGATCCGCCGGACCCTCGGCGAAGCTCGTAGCAGGCGAACTGGACCGGATAGGTCGCTTCGACGACCTCGATCGGCGTATTGGCGGCGTTGTGGAAGCCGGCGGCGTATCCCGAAACGCCGTCATTGCGGGCCGTCGCGCCCCAGCCGCCGACTTCCGAGTCGAAATAGACCCGAACGCCGCGTTCGACCGGAAAGGCGTGGGAATAGGGATAGCTCGAGCCGTAATAGGCGGCCGGAACCATGGCGGGATAGATTTCCGCCAGGGCTCCCCAGATCGCCATGATGACCTTATGGCACACCAGCATGCGCGACACGACTGGCACCGGCGGCTGGCAGTCGACGATCGAGCCCGGCCGCGTCACTACGTCGAAATGGCAGAACGCGCCGGCATTGACCGGAACCTTCGGGGCCAGGACGGCGCTGAGCGCGAAGTAGCAGGCCGACAAGGTCGACGACAAAGTCGCATTGACCGGCCCTTGCGACTGGCCGGAGCACTCGGTCAGGTCGACGGCGATGCGCGTTCCCTTCTTCTCGACCGTCGCAACGATGGTTTTCTCCTCGTCCGTCTGGCCATCGCCGTCGACGAACTGCGCGAACCGGCCTTTTCCGTCGGGAAGCGCCTGCAATATGCGGCGCACTTCGGCGCTGGATTGCTCGCAAATGCGATCGAGCGCCCCCTCGAACAGACGCCTGCCGTACTTGGTCGCGATCGCCTCGATCTTGCGGACGGCCACGTCCATGGCGCTGAGCTGCGCCACGAGGTCGCCGACATACTCGTCCGGCTCGCGCACGTTCTTGGTGATGAAGCGCAAGGAGGTGTCGTCCGGGGTGACGAATCTCGCCAGCTTGACCGGCGGAATCCGCAGCCCTTCGTGGAAAATCTCCATCGCCTTGGCATTGTAGCCGCCGGCGGCGCCGCCGCCGATGTCGACGTGGTGGCACAGAACGCCGGCAAACGCGATCAGCTTGCCGCCCATGAAGGCCGGACGGAAAGTCAGGAGGTCCGGCAAGTGCTGGCCGCCGCTATAGGGGTCGTTGGTGCCGATGACGTCGCCCGGCGCCAGGTCCCGCGCGTTGAAATAGTGCTCCAGCAGGTAGCGCAGGCACGGCTCCATGGAATTCATATGGACCGGCATGCGTGCGGCTTGCGCCACATTTCTTCCTTCCGCATCGAAGATGGCAGTGGAGAAATCTAGCAACTCGCGGACGGTCGTCGAACGGCTGGTCCGAATCACGGTCGTCGCCATCTCTTCCGACGCCGCGACAAGCAGGTTGCGGATGATCTCGATGTCGATGCGGGAGATCATGCCGCAACCCCGCTGCGAACCAGCACGACGAATTCGCTATCGGTCCTGGCGCGCCATTTGGCGGGAACGTATATGGTGGAGTTCTCCGTCTCGAGAAAGCATGGACCCGAGACGTTCAAGGGGCTTCCCTTCTCGATCACCAACCGCCGGCTCCCGGCTTTCGCTGGCGCCGCCTTCGCACGCTGCGACGGCTGGCGACGGCTGCTGCCGCGTCTTGCATCCGGGGCCGCCGCCGCCAGCGTCGGCAATCCCGGATGGGTGCCTTGAAAGCGGCAATAGGCGGACACCAGTTGCAGGCCAACGCCGTCTTCATAGGCGAAGCCGAAGAATTGCCTGTGCAGCCTGGTAAAGTCGTCGATCAGCCGCTTGGAGAGATATTCCTTGCCTTTATGCGATCGCAGCAAGGTTCGGCCGTCGATCCGGACCGGGATGAAATCGCTCTGCTTGCGGTAGCCGATGTTGAAGAACGCCTCGAAGTCGTCCTCGGCCAGCTCGATGCCGCCGCGTTCGGCTTCCTTGCTCAACCGTTTGTACACGCGCCCGGCCAGCGCGCGGAAGAAGTCGTTGTGCAGGCCCTTTGGATCGATGTTCCCCAGCGCAATGGTTCCATCGAACACGAGCTCTCCCTTCAGGATCCCATAGGCCGACAGCACCGAAGCGTTGAATGGCACCACGATCCGCCTGATGCCGAGCTCGTCGGCCGCTTCGCAACAGTGCAATCCGGCGGCGCCGCCGAACGAGCAGAGCACGAAGTCCCGGGGATCGCATCCTTTCTCGAACAGTTTGCGCCGGATCTCAGTGGCGAGATTGTTGGCGAGAAGCGCCAGCATCTTCCTCGCCACGCTGCCGACGCTCTCTTCCGGGAACATTCTCCTCAACTGGTCGAGAACCGCTTGCTTGTTCAGCGCAAGCTGCCCATTGAAATAATGCTTCTGGTCTATGCGGCCGGCCGCCAGGTTGAGGTCGGTGACGGTCAGCTCGCGTCCGCCGCGGTCGAAACAGATGGGGCCGGGCTGCGAGCCGGCGCTGGCGGGGCCAATCGTGATGCGTTCCGATTCGGAGCTCCGCACGATCGAACCGCCGCCGAGGCCGACCGTGTGGATGTCGATCATGGGAATCCGTATTGGGACGTCGTCGAAGGATCGCGTGTCCAGGCGCCGCAATTCGCCGTCGTCGATGATCGAGATGTCGCTCGAAGTGCCGCCCATGTCGATGCCGACCAGATTGGGGATGCCGAGCGCGCGCGCGATCATCTGGCAGGCCTGGGCGCCGCCCGTCGGGCCCGACAGCAGCAACTGGACCGGCATCCGCTTGGTCGCCTCGGCCGGCAACAGCCCGCCGGTGGACTGATTGAACAGCAGCGCGCGGCAATCCCATTCGTTGACCAGCGTATGCTCGAGGTCCTCGATGTATCTGATGCATTCTCTTTGCAGCAACGCGTTTATCGCAGTCGTGGCCCAGCGCTCGTATTCCTTCGGTTCCGGCGACACCAGATACGAACATGATACGGAGAGGTTAGGATGCTGCTCGAGCACGAACCTGGCCGCTTTGAGCTCGTGCTGCGGATTGACGTACGAATTGAGGAAGCAGATCGCCACCGAATCGAAATTCCGCAGGTCGACCCCCTTCAGGCATTCCTCCAAGGCCGCGTCGGTCAGGTCCACTATCGCCTTGCCGCGCGCGTCCATGCGCTCGGCAACGCCATGGACCTCGACGTAGTCGCTAAACACGAATTTCTTGGTGAAGAAAAGATCGTTCAGGTCCGAGCGGACATGGCGCCCGATATCGAGGACATCCTCGAAACCATGCGTCGCCAGGACGATGCAGCGTCCGAACTTGCGTTCCAGGAAGGCGTTGGTCGCGATCGTGGTGCCATGCACGAATACGTCGATCGACTTGTCGAGAGCAACGGAGCGTCCGTTGCCGGCTTGCGCCAGAACTTCTTCGATGCCGGAGAAGAGCCCCTGGCGCAGGTCCGGCCTGGTGGTGAGCGTCTTGGCCGAGAACGTGGATTTCGTGCCGGAATCGAAAAGCAAGACGTCGGTGAAGGTTCCTCCAATGTCGACCGCTATCTTGTGCATGGATTACCTATTCAAAGCCTATTCACGCGCGCCAAGCACTTCGTTTACGGGAGTTTGCCACCGTGCGGGCAGCAGTGGCGGCGGACAGGATGTTCACACCGCCACGTGCAGTCGGTCAGTCCGGCTGGAATGCCTCCCGTCCGCCGTCTCTAGGGAACCGCGAGGCCCAGGATGGGGCCGACGGATTTGTTCCATTCCTCGACGCAGGCCTTGCCGCAGCGCCGGCCCCAATCCGGCAGCACCGCTTTCATCAGCGCTTCCTTGCGGAAGTTTTTGTCGGCATCGGTCGCGGGAACCAGGGTCATCTTTCCCGAGGGACCCTGCGTGCACTGTCCGGTGCCAGTGTTGCAGAACACGCCCTCCGCCGTCTCCCTGTCGCTTTGCTGCCATATCCTCTCTTCGACGGTGCGGACCGCGCGCTCGATCTCGTCCCGCACGTCCTGCGGCAGCCCCGTCCAATACTTCAGGTTGGCGACGAAGGCCTCCGTGCCCCAGGCAAGCGGAATGGGCGACAGGTATTTCGCGGATTCGAACCATGACGCCTTGTAACCGGACATGGCTCCGGTGATGGCGCAATCTATGACGCCGCGTTGCAGCGCCTGCTGCACTTCGCCAAAGGAAAGGTCGATCGGGATGGCGCCGAGATATTCGAGGAATATTCCGCGCGCCGCGCCGCCGCTCCTGACTTTCTTGCCCTTCAGATCCCGGAAACTGGCGAATTCCGACTTGCAGTAGACGAGCTGGGCTTGGTACGACCAGATTCCCAGAAGCTTGACGCCGATGGATTCGTAGTACTTGGCGAGCATCGGGCGGAACGCTTCGTAGGCCTTCCTGAATTCGGCGATGTCGTCGGTCAACCCGGTCAGATCCATCCCTTCGTTGATCGCATTGTCGCCGGCGCTCAACTGGGTGTTGATAGTCGCTAGGGTGATCGTGCCTTCCCCGACCAGTCTCAGTACCTCGGGGCCCTTGAAGCCGAGCTCCGTGAAGGGCCGTATCTCCGCGCGCAGCTTCCCGCCGCTAAATTTGGGCAGCTCTTCGGACCAGAACGGCTTCTCGATCTCCGTGTACTGAGTGAGACTGCCGATGCCGCCGACCACCGACAATTTCGTTTGAGCACTCGCCATCGCCGGGAACAGGACGAGCAAGGCCGCCGCAGCAACCGAATGGCGGAAGTATCGATGCGATTTCTTAAACATTGGGTTTCCTCCTCCTACTGCCCTTGCATTGAGGGACTTCGCGAAGAGATGCATGGTTCACGCACAAGCAACCAGCTTGTTCAATGCTGTGTTCACGCAGAAGCAATCGACTCGATCAATACTGTTTCATTTTGACTTGGCTAGACAGCCCGATAGATTTCATGTTCTAGTGAAATTTATTCACGGGTCCTTGAGCCATGGATATACGCTCCCTTCCGTCGAGCAGCGCCATCAAGGCCTTCGTCAGCGTGGCGCGCGGCGGCTCGTTCCACAAGGCAGCGATCGCCCTGTCCATCACGCCGTCGGCCGTCAGCCATCAGATCGCCAGCCTGGAGCAGTCGCTCGGTACGCGGCTGTTCGACAGAAGCGGAAGAAAGGTGAAATTCACCGAGAGCGGCCAGTATTTGTTCAACCAGCTATTTCCCCATATTCTCGGCATTCTTGAATCCACCAATCGGTTTCCCATCCAGAACAAGGACAACACGGCTGTCACCGTGTGCTGCGCTCCTTCGTTTGCCGCAAAGATCCTGGTTCCCCGGCTCGGCGAGTTGAAAAAGGCCAAGCCGGAAATCAGACTGAGGATCGAGGCGGCGAACAGGTACGAGAGCGAAGTGCTGCCTTCCGACATAGATATCGTCTATGGCTTCAAGCCCAATCCGGAGCGCGACATCGAACAACTGATGTCGGAGAAGATCCTGCCCCTTTGCAGCCCCGGTTTCCTCAAACGCTTCCTTGGCAAGGGCAAGAGGTGCATGCATCCCCACGATCTTCTCGAACTTCCCCTGATCGTATCGGAGAACACGTTGCCGTGGAGCACCTGGTACGAAGGCGTGGGCCTCAATCGCATCCAGCCCTCGGCCAGCCTGTCGTTCGATCTGGCGGAATTCTCGATCATTGCGGCGGCGAAGGGACTTGGGGTCGCCCTGCAGAGTTCGGTATTGGCGCATGAAGAGCTCAGTACCGGCCAGCTGGTTCCCGCCTGCCAGCCGAAATACGCACTCCATCTTTCGAACTACTTCATATCGATGGAAAAAAGACGACGGCGCAGCGGCAATGTTAGAACCGTGTTCGACTGGGTCCGGTCGCTATCGGCGGATATCGTCGAAAACAATGATCAACTATTGCTGCAGTTCCAGACCCGCAGGTGAGAACTTCTCATCCCAGGGCGGGCCGATTGCCTGGCTGTCTGCTCACAGCAGGGCTTGTACTTCAGGCGGAAAACGATTGGTCCAGCCGGTTGCTTCGCAGAAGGCCCAGGCGACATTGTAGACTATGGCCTCGCCGAAAGCGGGACCTGCGATCTGCATCGCCAGCGGCAAACCATCGCCGGTGAATCCAGTCGGGACGGCGATGGCAGGGGTGCCCGTGACATTGAACGGCATCCGCGCTTGCCGCTCGAAGACACGCGGCAGATCGGGACTGTCGAAAGGACACGGTAGCTCGAACCCCGACAGGGTTATCAGCGCGTCGAACTCGCGCATCAGTGCCGCGAACTCCGCGCAGAGGATTGATCTGGCCTGGAGAGCCTTGATGTACTGGGCCGCGGACGCGAAGGCGCCCCTCGACAGCTTGGCGCGCGCCAGGCTCGAATAGTCGCCAGGCCGTTCCCGGAGCCAGTTCTCATGGATGGCGTAGGACTCGCACTCCAGGATCGTCTGGCCGCAGTCGAACCACTTCTGCAGCGGAGACAGGCGGACCGGCGTCACGCTCGCTCCCAGATCCCGAAGAACTCTGATCGCGACGTCCATCGCAGCCCGCATTTCCGGCCGGGCCTCGCTGTCTTCGGTATAGAAGTGCTCGAGGGCGCCGATACGCCGCCCGGCCAGACTCCGGCGCATGCCGCGAAGGCAGTCGCGGTTCGGGTGGGCGACGCTGGTCGGATCCGCCGCATCCTTTCCCACGATGGCTTCGAACAGAATTGCGTTGTCCTCCACGGTCCGGGTCATCGGCCCGACATGGTCCATCGAGAAGGAAACGGGAAACACCCCCGATCGCCCGACGACGCCGTAGGTCGGCTTGAGGCCGACGATTCCGGCGCAGGTCGACGGGTTGCGAATCGAGCCGCCGGTGTCGGTGCCGATCGCCGCCGGAACCATTCCGGTTTTGACCGCGACGGCGCTGCCGCTGGACGAGCCGCCGACATGCAGGTCGCGGTTCCACGGATTGCGGGCCGGCGGGCGGACCTGGTCGAACACCGGGCCGCCGGCGGCGAATTCGTCCAATGTCAGCTTGCCGATCAGCACCGCGCCGCCGGCGCGCAGCCGCTGCACCACCGCAGCGTCGCGCGTGGCGACATTGTCGGCGAATATCCTCGATTGGGCCGTCGTTCGCAGGCCCACGACGTCGATGATGTCTTTGACGCCAAAGGGAATCCCGTGCATCGGGCCGCGAAGCCTGCCGGCCAGAATATCGGCCTCCGCCTGCCGCGCTTCGCTCAAGGCGATCTCGGCGGTGACTTCAAGGAAAGCGTTGTAGTGCGGATCGACGGCTTGAATCTGGTCGAGCTTGCATTTAACCAGCTCGACCGGCGACAGCTTGCGCGCGCGAAAGAGCCGGCCCGCGTCGGCAATCGAGATATCCAGAAGAGCGGTCACCTCTAGGGCCGTCGAGTGGGAAAAAACCCGTGCGCCGGCTCGGTGTCGGGCGGGCAATTGTTGGGGTTGGTTCGGCTTCTGGCCAGCGAACGGGTGAATCCATCGCGGAAAACCGCCGGAAACTTCTCGTGGAAGCTCGACAGGCGCAGCCAGGCCGCCAGGAGCGACATTTCCCTTTCCGTTGCGTCAGCATCCTCCATCATGACTCCGATCCTCGTTCACGCTGCCCTCCGACCGATCAGCTCGGTATCGTGCATGCCTCGGCGATTTCAGCGAATCGATTGGAGATACCGCTATCGACCGCCGATCGCGGCGCGGTTGCCAGAAGGCGCCCGATAAGCTTTCCGATCTCGTTGGCCCGCGCGCTGTCCAGGCCTCTAATGGTCATGGCGGTGGTGCCGAACCTGAGTCCGCGGCCGCTGGAAGCGCCGGCGCGAGCCGGCAGCGACACCACGTTCGCCCGTATTCCATAGGCGGCAAGGTAGTCCAATGGATCGACATGGTCGATCGCCGGCCCTCTTAGATCGGCGACGACCATATGGGTATCCGTGCCGTCGGTGTAGAGGGGGACGCCCGCCTCCTGCAGCCCTTGCGCAAGGGCGCGCGCATTCTCCAGAACCGACGACATCAACTGCCTGAACTCAGGTCGCCCCACGAGATCGAACAGGACCGCGCGCGCCGCGATGATGTGGGCGGCGGCCGGCCCTTGCAGGCCCGGGTAGAGAGCTTGCGAGATTTTCTGCGCGACTTGATCCTTGCACAGGATGATGCCTCCGGTGCGCGGGCCGCACAGCGTCTTGTGCGTCGAGCTTGTCGCCACGTCGGCGTAGGGAACGGGATTCTCATGAAGCCGGGCCGCGATCAGGCCGGAGACATGCGCGATATCGGCAAAGAACAGGGCCCCGGTCTCGGCGGCGATCCCGCCGAGCGACCTGTAGTCGATCTGGCGCGGATAGGAGGTCGCGCCGACCACGATCATGCGCGGCCGGATTCGTCGGGCCTTGTCCCGGACCTCCTCGAGGTTGATCAGACCGTCCTTCTCGCGCGTTCCGAAGGTGTGGATGCGGTAGTCCCGGTGCGCCGCGCTACCCGATCCGCCATGGCTCACATGCCCGCCGGCCGCCGGGTCGAAGGCAAGCACTGAATCACCGCCATCCAGCAGCCCGCGGAATACCGCTACATTCGCCACGGTCGCGGATAATGGCTGGACGTTGGCGGCTTGGGCGTTGAACAGCGTGCGGGCGCGGTTGATCGCCATCCGCTCGATCTCCTCGATGGAGTCGGAGCTGCTGACCGACCGCTGGCCGGCCGAACCGGGGACGAGCTTGTTGAGCAGATGCGACAGTTCGAAGGCGGCCGTAGCGCGCGGACAATATGCGGCGGAGGCGATCAGGTTGATCGACCGCTGCTCGTCGGCGCGATCCAGCCGGACGAGCTCGGCGACATCCTTGGCGATCGCGTCCTGCGGTTCGGCGAACAAGGAATGCCACGCCGCTGCGTCCGTCCGCCTTGCGCCGGCTGTGCCGGTAGTCACGAATTCGCCGGATACTGGGGGATTTCGATCCCCAGGAGCGGAGCGGTCTGCTGCCCGCCATAGGTGTCGAGCTCTCCCGGCGAGCCCGACGATACCGGCCGGACCGTCGTCGCCTTGAACGCCAGTGCCGGGTCGAAGAATTCCGCGACCAACACATGGCTTTTGGGGATGCCATAGAGGGCGGCAATGGTGTCGGCGGTCAGGCGGCCCGACGCCTTGACGGCCTCGTATATGGAGGGGTCGTCGAAGATCACATCGAGCGTGATCTCGAACGGTCCCGAATTCTTGCTGCGCACCACCTTCGCCAAATCCCGCAGCGTCTTCATGTCAATGCCCCAGGTCGCGGTATTCCACGGGAAACAGCGCCATCGGCGAGTCCACCTCGAGAAGATGGTAGACGGAGAACGAGTAGATCGAACCGCAGGGAATGTCCGACGGCGCGGTCGGGAAGGCGAGATTGGCGCCCGTGGCCTTGATGCCCTCGTAATGGTAATGCTGCAGCAGCGCGCGCGCATAGGCGCAGACCGTGTTCGCCTGCTCCTGGCTCGGCGCCACCACATCGATCATCAACCCCACCTCATGACCGTCTATGACCGGCGTGGGCTCGCTCCTGCCCATCACGCCGTCGCGGCCGTACACGATGAAGCGCAAAGTATAGTCGGGCTGGTGCGCGAAGAACTGCGTGGTCGCCGCCTTGGTGCCTTCGAGCATCTCGTCGATCCGCTCGACGGCGATCGGGTCCCGGATCCCGCAAATGACGATCGTCCGGAAGCCGGCCGGGCGCGAGCCCTCGATCTTGAAACGAAGGGAAGCGGTTCTTCTCAACCGCGTGCCGGAGACCGCGACGCGACGTTCGTCTAGCGCCTCGAAGCGGGTCTGCGACATGTCGAGGACATGGCCCGGGCCGGCGCTCTGCGAGGCATAGGACCGCTCGTAGAGCGAATGCGCCGCGACGGACAGCGGCGTGCAGCGGCGTATCGGATTGGTGGGCTGCAGCACGAAGCGATCATCGGTTATCACGCCCAGCATGCAATCGCTGCCGCTGCCGGGCTCTGCGCACATGGCGCCGCATTCGAGAATTTCGCCCATATGCCAGGCGAGTCCGGGATCCGCCCCCGCTCGAATCGCCGGGGCGGCGAAAATCGCGGCATCGCAGGCCCGCCCCGCGATCACCAGGTCGGCGCCGCCGTCCAGCGCCTCCATGATCGGCTCTACGCCCATCTGCGCCACGATGCTGACCGTTGCGTCGATCGCGGCCGCATCCAGCGGCGGCGCCGCCCCCAAAGGCTGCACCCGCCCCGCTGCAAACGCCAGCTTGAGATCCCGGTTCGAGATGTCGGAGTGAATGACGGCTACTTTCAGTTTCAAGGCCTTGGCCGCCGCGATCTCCTGGACGATTTCCCATGTCCATTGCACATGGTTCTTCGCCCCCGAACCGCCGGCGGAGCCGATTATCACGGGGATCTTCGCGGCCAGTCCGGCCTGGAGCATGAGATCGATGTCTCTACGCGTCGCATCGCGGCTGACATCCGGCACGCCGCGGCCCAGCTTGTGGGGTCCCGCGTCGGTCGAGCCGGCATCGGCCCCGATCATGCCAGGCCGCAACTCGACGCCGCGACGGAACGATTGCTCGGGAATTCCGTAGCCGAGCATGCCGATCGTGCTCAAAGCCGTGAATCCGCCGTTTGTCATCTGGCTGCTTCCCAAGTGAAAGGCCGCTCCAGGAGCGCGCATCCGCCATCCGAACGCAACGAGCCGTTCCGGCGAATCTAACGTCTCCCGGCAGCGCTGCCGCAACCAGATAAATTTCACATTCCGATGAATTCAATTCACTTTACTGGGAATCTCCCGCCCGGAGTACGCTACGCAGCGATCTCTGCATGCTCGATCGCCAGTTCAGGAATAGCGACCGCGGTTCGTGTCGCCGGCGCAGATGAGGGAGAGGAAAGCCGTGGAACCCACTCGCTTCACCTACTCGCCCATTGTCGCCCGGCCCCGCATGCAGTGGCCGAACGATGCGCAACTGGCGCTGTGGATCGTGCCAAATATCGAATTCTATGAATACTTGCCCGAATGGTCGGCGCAGCGGCGCAATCCTTATCCCCGCTGTCCGCATCCGGACATTCTGAACTATGGCCTCCGTGACTACGGTAACCGGGTGGGTTTCTGGCGGATGCTGGAAGTCCTGGACCGCCATCACGTCAAGTGCACCGCCTCCCTGAACATCGCGATCTACGAACACTTCCCGGAGATCATGCGAGCCTGCGAGGAGCGCCAGTGGGATGTCATGTCGCACGGGATGTACAACACGCAGTATTCATACGGACTGTCGGAAGACGAGGAACGGGCCAGCATCAGGGAATGCATGGCGACCTTCCAGCGTCTGACCGGACGCCAACTGACCGGATGGTTTTCGCCGGCGGACAGCGGAACCTTGAATACGCCCGATCTCGTCGCCGAGGTCGGTCTTCGCTATTTCGTCGGCTGGTACAATGACGACCAGCCATTTCCGATGAGGGTGCGCAAGGGGCAGCTAATCTCGATGCCCTATTCCATCGATCTCAACGACAGTTGGAACCTGATCGGCATCGACACCGAAGAGTTCCTGCGCGCCGTGATGGACCAGTTCGACCGGCTTTACCAGGAGGGCGCCGAAAGCCTGCGCGTCATGTGCCTTCCGCTGCATCCCTGGGTTTTTGGACAGCCTCACAGGATCAAGGATCTGGACCGGCTGCTCGGCTACCTGCTATCTCACGACCACCTGTGGCAACCGACCGCGGCGGAAATAGCCGACTGGTTTATCGCCAACAGCCTTCCCGTTCTGGAACAGCATCTGAGGACTTCGCCTGCGACAGGACAAGGGGCGGCGCGATGACCAGGCCGGGACCCGGGATGGATCATGCGCTCTATGCCTATTCGCCTTCTACCCGACGGCCGCGTCTCGTCTGGCCCAAAGGCGCCCGCCTGGCCAGCTGCGTTTATCTCTACTTCGAATACCTGGAGATCGAGCCGCCCGCAGATGCCGTGCGCGATCCGCGATTCCACTGGCGACCCGCGCCCGACCTGCGCCAGCACAGCTTGCATGAATACGGCGTTCGCGTCGGGATATTCCGGATACTCGAGCTGCTCGATCGCCTTGGCGTCAGAGCAACGGTTGCGGCCAATGCGGAAGCGTGTGCCCGATACCCGTTCCTGGTCGAGGCGTTCAGTGCGCGGAACTACGAGTTCGCCGCGCATGGCAACTCCGCCAGCCGGATGATCACCAGCAAGATGACGGAACGGGAGGAGCGGGCGTTCATCGGGGATACGCTCGCGCGGATAACCCGCGCCACCGGCAAGCGGCCAAACGGATGGATTAGCCAGGACTACAGCGAATCGACGCGGACACCGTTCCTGCTCGCCGATGCCGGACTAAAGTACGTAGCCGACTGGCCGAACGACGATCAGCCTTACCGAATGACCGTCGGAGACAGGTTCGTGTCGATCCCCAACCACGCGCAATGGGATGACGTGCAGTTGCTGTGGGACCGGCGCATGCAGCCTTCCCGGTATCCGGAGATCGTCGGCGCCGCCTTTGATCAACTCTACGAGGAGGGCGCGACGTCGGGCAGATTCTTCAGCCTTGGCATTCATCCATGGCTGATCGGGACACCCCATCGAATTCGTCACCTTGAACGAGCGCTAGAGAGAATCATCGGCCGTTCCGGGGTCTGGAACTGCACCGCCGGCGAGATTGCCGACCATTTGCTTTCCTGAGATTGCCGGCATCTCCAAACTTCAGCCCTCGCCATTGGGCTCCGTCCATTGGCAATTCGCTGCCGGAACCGGCTGGCAAAGTGATGACTGCAAACGCTTGGCATCTGCAAGGGATGGTGCCCAGGGCCGGAATCGAACCAGCGACACTGCGATTTTCAGTCGCATGCTCTACCAACTGAGCTACCTGGGCGCATCGGGAATGAGCGGCCGTGGCGCCGGTTCATTCGGTCCCGTTTGGTGCGGGACGCCCGCTTATAATGGACTTGGCGGGGGCTGTCCAGCGGCGTGAAACCGGGTGAAAACCCTTTGCTTTCCTTGGCTTGGGCTATTCCCGCCGGCGCGGATTTTCGTCCGGCGCGACGGGATCGCCGTCATCGGGCGTCTCTTCGGTCGGGATGGCGTAGCCCTCCTTCAGCCAGCGGCCCATGTCGATGTCGGCACAGCGCCGGGAGCAGAACGGACGGTATTTCTCGTCCCGCTCCTTGCCGCAGATCGGACAGGGCGCCGGCTTCACCAGGCGCAGTTTCGGCGGTTTGCCCATCGCAGCCTCAGCCTGTGGTCGCAACCGGTGTAACGCGCCGCCAATGCGGCTTCAACCATGGCCGCATCACGGCGCTGCCGGCCCGCGCAGCGCTTCGGCCAGCGCCGGTCCGCGCCGCGCCCGCGTCAGCTCGACCAGTCCCAGCCGCGTCCAGCCCAGCACCTGGGTCGGCGCGGCATCTTCCGCCAGCGCCAGCGCCAGGCGGCCCAGCAGCCGGTCGCGATCGGCGGCCTGGCGCAGGGTGATGAAATCGACCAGCACCGCACCGCCGATGTTGCGCAGACGAAGCTGCTGCGCCACCACGTCGGCCGCCTCGAGATTGACCTCCAGCGCGTGGCGCGCCGGGCCGCTGTCGACGTCGATGGCGGTGAAAGCGCGGGTCGGCTGGATGGCGATCGAGCCGCCGCCGGGCAGCGCCACCTCCGACGCCAGCGCCTGCTCGATCTGGGCGTCGATGTCGTGCAGGTCGAAGGAAGTCGGCTCGCCAGCCAACGTCTCGATGGCGAAACCATCGCCGTGCATGTCGCGCAGCGTCTCGAACTGGCGGCGCTGCGCCAGATCCTCGACCGCGACGCGGCGCAAGGTGTGGCCGTGCTCGCGCACCGCTTCGGCCGCCGCATCGTCGGCGGCCAGCAATATATGCGGCGGCCGCGCCTGCAGAGCGCGGGCGCGGATGCCGTCCCAGACCTGGGCCAGGCGCAGCGCCTCTTCCCGTAGCGCCCCGGCATCGACCTCCGCCGCCGCCGTGCGCAGGGTGAGGCCGGCCTCGGCCGCCAGATCGCCCAGTGCGGCGCCCAGCCGGCCGCGCACGCCGTCGTCGACGATGCGGCGGGACAGGACGATGCCGGTTTCCTGTGGCCGCAGCACCACGTAGCGGCCGGGCAGCGCCAGCTTCATCGACAGGCGGGCGCCCTTGCCGTCGGCCGCCGCGCGCGCGACCTGCACCAGCAGCGGATCGCCCGGCATCGGCCGGTCCTGCGGCCCGCCGATCATGTCGAGCTGGCGCAGAAAGCCGGACCGCGCCGCGCCGATATCGACGAACACCGCACTGCCGTCGGGCGCCGGATTCTCCGCCCGCCCGATCAGCACCGTGCCGGGCTGGTGCGACTGCGCGTCGATACGTAGTTCGACCAGGCGGCCTTCAGCCAGCAGCGCCACTTCCAGACGGTCGGCACGACGGCGCACGGCCAGTTCGTCGATGCGGCTCATGGCACGGCGATGCCGGCGGCGCGCAGCAGGACGGCGGCGTTGTGCAGGCACAGGCCGACGACATTGCTGTAGGAGCCGGAAAGGAAGGGAACGAAGGCGGCGGCGCGACCCTGGATGGCATAGCCGCCGGCCTTGCCGCGCCATTCGCCGCTGTCGAGATAATCGGCGAGCTGAGCCGGCGACAGGCGCTCGAAACGCAGGATGCTGGTGACCAGCCGCGTGCGCGCCCGGCCCGCAGCGTCGATGACGCAGATGCCGCCCAGCACGCGATGGCGGCGGCCCGACAGCAGCCGCAGGCACTGGCGCGCCTGCTCGACGGTTTCGGCCTTGGGCAGGATGCGCCTGCCGCAGGCCACCACCGTGTCGGCGGCCAGCACGACATGGCCGGCGGCGTCCGGCGCGTCCCGGCCAGCCCGCGCTTTGGCTTCGGCCAGGCGCAGCGCATGCTGCGGCGGCAGCTCGCCCTTCAGCGGCGTCTCGTCGATGTCGGCGGGCAGGACGCGGTCGGGAACGATGCCGATCTGGCGCAGCAGGTCGAGTCGGCGCGGCGAGGCCGACGCCAGGATCAGGCCGGGACGTGCGACGGTCGTGGGCGCGCCCGGCACGGGGTCGGCATCACTTGAAGCGGAAGATGATCCGGCCCTTGGTCAGATCGTAGGGGGTCATTTCGACGTTGACCCGGTCGCCCGCCAGGACGCGGATGCGGTTCTTGCGCATCTTGCCGGAAGTGTGGGCGAGAATTTCGTGATCGTTGTCCAGCTTGACGCGGAACATGGCATTGGGCAGCAGTTCGGTAACCGTGCCGGCAAACTCGATCAGGTCCTCTTTGGCCATTCAAGCTCCGTAAGGGATTGGAAACCGGCCAGAAAATGACGCTGCGGCGGGGTCAAGTCAAGGCAAAGCCCATGCATTCCCGCCGCTGCAGGGGCGCGAAAAACCGCCTTTGCCGCCGGATCGGCTCGATTCCGCCGGAATAAGCGTCCCGCGCGGGAAATCCGCTTGCCGGCTAACCGCGCTTGCGGCGAGGCGCGGGACGCCTGGCAACCTTCTTTTTCGCCGCCTTGGCCCGGGGCTTCAGCCGGTGGACGGTGGCGCTGCCGCTCTCCGGCTTGCCGCCCTGGCGCCCGCCGCCGCCCGACAGGCTGCGCTTCAGCGCCTCCATCAGGTCGACCACCTTGGGCTCCTCGACCTCCTCGACCGGCTCCAGCTCCACCCCCTTCAGCTTGGCCTGGATCAGCTCGCGCATGCGTTGCTCGTAGCGGTCCTCGTAGTCGGCCGGATCGAAATGGCCGGATTTCTGCTTCACCAGCTTCATGGCGATCTCCAGCATGTCGCTGTCGACCCTGGTGCTGGCGATGCCCTTGAAATACTCCTTCTCCGGCTTGATGTCGTCGGCCTCGCGTAGGCTGTAGGCGATGATGCCCTTGCCGCTGGGCTTCAGGGCGATGACCCGCTCCTTGCGCACCAGCACCACGCGGGAGATGGCGAACATGCCCGCCTTGTCCATCGCGTCGCGGATGACCACGAACGCCTCCAGACCGGCATCGCCGTCGGGCACGATGTAATAGACCCTGTCGAAGAACACCGGCGAGATGTCCGCCTCCGGCACGAACTTCTCGATCTCCATGGTCGAGGAGCTTTCGATCCGCAGCTCGGCCAGCTCTTCCTCGGTGATGGTGACGTAGCGGTCCTTGGCGAACTGATAGCCGCGCACCAGCTCCTCGCGCTGCACAACCTCCTCGGTCTCCGCGTCGATAACCTGGTTGCGGATGCGGTTGCCGGTCTCCGGATTGATGAAGTTCAGATGGATGTCGTTCCGGTCGGTGACGGCGGAATGAAGCTGCACCGGGCAGCTCACCAGCGACAGTTTCAGGTGTCCCCGCCAGAACGGACGATGCGCCGCCATTGCCTGCCTCTCACGCGGTCCGGAACAGCCGCCGCGCCTTGGCGCCAACCGACTGTTCGATTTCGAAGAATCCCTTCCAGGCCGCCTTCGCCCGGGTCCTGAGCGAAGCGGCATCCGGCAGGGTGTAACGCGCCGGGTCGAGGGAAGGTTTCACCTCCTTCCACGCCAGCGGCAGGGCGATGGTGGCACCCGGCCGGGCGCGCGGCGAGAACGGGGCGATGGCGGTGGCGCCGCGGCCGTTGCGCAGATAGTCGATGAAAATCCGGCCCTTGCGCGCCTTCTTCGCCAGCTCGGCGGTGAATCGCGCCGGATCGCGCCGCACCATCCAGCGCGCCACGTCGTGGCAGAACGTCTTGGCGGCATCCCATTCCAGTTCCGGCACGACCGGCACCACGACATGCAGGCCCTTGCCGCCCGTCGTCTTGGGAAAGGACTCCAGACCGGCCTCCGCCAGGGCCTGGCGCAAGGTCAGCGCCGCTTCGACCACGCGTGCGAAAGGAACGCCGGGATCGGGATCGAAATCGAACACCAGCCGATCCGGCCGCTCGATATCGTCCAGCCGCGAACCCCAGGGATGGATCTCGATCGCCGACATCTGCGCCAGCGCCTGCAGGCCGTCGGCATCCTCGATCGCCAGCACCTGCTCGCCACCGAGGCGCAGGTCGAGAATCTGGCGCGGAAAACCCGGCGACGCCTTCTTCTGGAAGAACTGCTCGCCGTCGATGCCGTCGGGACAGCGCAGCAGCGCCAGCGGCCGGCCGGCAATGTGCGGCAGGGCCAGATCGGCCATGGTCTGCCAGTACTGCGCCAGGTCCGCCTTGGTCAGTTCCGGCTGCGGCCACAGGACGCGGTCGGGATGGGTCAGCGACACCTCGCCATCCGCCTCGCCGCGCTTGTCGATGATGGACGGCACGTTCTTTTGCGACGCCGTGCTGCGCCGCTTCCTGCCGCTGCGCGGCGCCCTGGCGGTGACGATGGCGCCGGCGGCGACTGCGCGGCCGGCGGCGGCCGCCTCGGGCGGCTCGCGCACCACTTCCGCCGGCTCCTTGTCCTCGCGCAGGCCGAGGAAGGCGGCATGGCGCAGCACCCCGTCGCCGGTCCAGTCGAGGAACTGCAATTCGGCGATCAGTTCGGGCTTCACCCAGCGTATGCCGCGCGGCGGGCCTTCCTGGCCGTGGACGATGATGCGCGGACCGACCTTGCGCTCCAGCTTCTTCAGCCGGCCATGCAGGTCCTTCAGCGTCGCCTGGCTGAAACCGGTGCCGACGCCGCCGGCGTAATGCAGCGCGCCCTTGCCGTCGTAATAGCCCATCAGCAGCGCGCCGAAGCCGGCGCGGCTGCCCTTGGGATCGGTATAGCCGACGATGACGAATTCCTCGCGCCGGATGCATTTCAGCTTCAGCCAGTTGCGGTTGCGCTCCTGGCGATAGGGCGCGTCGGCGCGCTTGCAGATCACGCCTTCCAGATGCATGGCACAGGCCTGTTCCCTTACCCGCTCCGGCACGCCCTCGAAATGCTGGCTGTAGCGGATCAGCGGCGGCGGATCGGCCAGCACGTGCTCGAGCAGACGCTTGCGATCGACCTGAGCGCAGCGCATCAGGTCGTAGCCGTCGAGATAGAGCAGGTCGAAGACGTAGAACAGCAGCCCGTTCGTGCGCTTGTCGGACAGCGCGGTCTTCAGCCGCGAGAACGAGCTGTGGCCATCCTCGCTCAGGGCCACGACCTCGCCGTCGATCCAGGCATTGGCGACGGGCAATCGCCCCAGCCCGGCGGCGATCTCCGGCAGTTTCTTCGACCAGTCGACGCCGTTGCGGCTGAAGATCGAGACCCCGCCATCGGCGACATGCGCCAGCATGCGATAGCCGTCGAACTTGATCTCCGACAGCCAGCCCGAATCCTCCGGCACCGTTTCGGACAAGGTGGCAAGCTGGGGCGAGAGGCGCCGCGGCGGCGCGGTCTTGCGCGCACCCGGCGTTTCAGCCGGATCGACCTTCTGCGGCGGGCGGCGGCGTTTGGGGGCGCGGGCCACCGCTTGCCGTGACGCGGCGGTTTTCTTCGGCGCGGCGATTTTCTTCGGCGTGGCGGCGGACGGCGCGGCGCTTCTCTTCGCCTTGTTGGAATGCCAGACCTTGCCGCCGGCGGCGATCTCGTCCATCGATCGTTTCGAGGCAACAGACTTCACGTTGCGGCGCACGACGGCATCGGCGCTGCCGGGGCGGGCGGCGGCATCGTCATGCTTGATCAGCAGCCAGTTCTCCCCCTTCTCGCCCTTGCGCGGCTTCATGCGCACCAGCGCGAAGGAGCCGTGCAGGCGGTCGCCTGCCAAGGCGAACTTCAGCGAGCCCTTGCGCAACTGCACCGCCGGGCTTTCCCTGCCTTCCGGCTGCCAGGTGCCGCGATCCCACAGCATGACCGTGCCGCCGCCATACTCGCCTTCGGGGATGGTGCCCTCAAACCCGCCATAGGCCATGGGATGGTCCTCGGTGCGGACGGCCAGCCGCTTCTCGCCGGGATCGAGCGAGGGCCCCTTGGGAATGGCCCAGCTCGCCAGCACGCCGTCGATCTCGAGGCGGAAGTCGTAGTGCAAGCGTGTGGCGTCGTGCTTCTGGATGACGAATTGCAGGTCGCGGCTGCGCCGGGCGCCGACCTTGCCGCGCGGCTCGGCAGTCTTCCTGAAGTCCCGCTTGGCGTTGTAGGTGGCGATGTCGGACAAACGCAATCCTCCCGCAGCGGAACGGACCGCCCGACCCGGAGGTTCCGGTCAGACCACGGCCGCCGGCACGCCGAAACGGTCCTGGATGCGGGCCATCAGCCGGTCGCGCACCGCGCGATAGGCGGCCAGCCGGGCCTCGCGGCTGCCCTCGACGGCGGTGGCGTCGTGGGTCGGCCAGAACTCGACGTCGCAGGCCATGGTGCGGGTCATTTCGACCGCACTGTGCTGGGCCTCGGGCGACAGGGTGACGACCAGGTCGAAGGAGGTGTCCTGCAGGTCGTCGAAGGTCTTGGCGTGGTGGCGATGCAGGTCGATGCCGATCTCGTCCATCACCGCCACGGCGAAGGGATCGATCTCGTCGGCCCGCACCCCGACCGAATCGAAATAGATGCGTTTGCCGAACAGGTGCTTGGCGATGGCCTCCGCCATCGGGGAGCGGACCGAATTCTGGGAGCAGGCGAACAATACGCTGGACGGCATGTCCGCCATTGCCTCAGCCCCGGATGTGCAGGACGCAGATCAGGGTGAAGAGCCGCCGGGAAGTATCGAAGTCGATCTCGATCTTGCCGTCCAGCCGCTCGCGCAGCAGCTCGGAGCCTTCGTTGTGCAGGCCGCGCCGTCCCATGTCGAGCGCCTCGATCTGCGAGGGGCTCAGCTTCTTGATGGCGTCGTAGTAGCTCTCGCAGATCATGAAGTAGTCCTTCACGATGGTGCGGAACGGCGTCAGCGACAGGATGATGTCGCGCAGCTTCTTCTCCGCCACGCTGCGCACGTCGAACAGCAGCCGGTTCTCCTGCACGGCCAGATGCAGGTGGTAGGGACCGTCGGGCACGCCGACCGGCGAGAAGAAATTCTCCTCCAGCAGGTCGAACATGGCGACCTGGCGCTCGTGCTCGACCTCGGGCGTGCGCCGCACCATGGTCTTCTCGTCCAGCACGATGTGGACGATGCGGCGGGGCGGGCTGGAGGCGGAATCGTCGGCCATACCCGCCCCTAGCGGCGGTTCAGGCGGATGGCGACGGAGAGCGCATGCGCGGGCAGGCCCTCGGCCTCGGCCAGGGTCACCGCCGCCGGCCCGATCGCCGCCAGCCCGTCGGGCGTGCAGCGCACGAAGGAGGTGCGCTTGATGAAATCGGAGACGCCCAGGCCGGAGGAGAAGCGCGCGCTGCGCGAGGTCGGCAGCACATGGTTGGTGCCGGCCACGTAATCGCCGATCGCTTCCGGCGTGTGGCGGCCCAGGAACACCGCACCGGCGTGGCGCACCCGATGCAGCAGCGTCTCGGCCGCCCCGTCGTCCACCGCCAGTTCCAGATGTTCGGGCGCGATGGCATCGACCAGCGGTACGGCAGCATCGTAGTCGGGCACCACGATGATGGCGCCGAAATCGTTCCAGCTCTGGCGCGCGAAATCCGCCCGGCTCAACGTCCGCAGATGGCTTTCCACCGCCACCACCACGGCGTCGGCGAAGCTGGCGTCGGTGGTGATCAGCACGGCTTGTGAATCGGGATTGTGCTCGGCCTGCGACAGCAGGTCGGCGGCGATCCAGGCCGGATCGTTGCCGCCATCGGCCAGCACAAGGATTTCCGACGGGCCGGCGATCAGGTCGATGCCGACCTGGCCGAAGACGCGGCGCTTGGCGGCGGCGACCCAGGCATTGCCGGGGCCGACGATCTTGTCGACCGGCCGGATGGTCGGCGTGCCGTAGGCAAGGGCGGCAACCGCCTGGGCGCCGCCGATACGATAGATCTCGTTGACGCCCCCCAGCCGCGCCGCCAGCAGCACCAGCGGATTGAGATGCCCGTCCGGCATCGGCGAGACCATGACGATGCGCGACACGCCGGCCACCTTGGCCGGCATGGCGTTCATCAGCATCGAGGACGGGTAGCTGGCGGTGCCGCCGGGCGTGTAAAGTCCGACCGAATCGATCGGCCGATAGAGCGCGCCCAGCCGCACGCCCTGGGCATCGACGTAATCGACGTTCTGCGGCGCCTGGGTGCGGTGATAGCTCTCGATGCGCTCGGCCGCCAGTCGCAGCGCCGCCGCCTGCGCCGCCGGCGCTTGGGCGATGGCGGCGTCGATCTCGGCGTCGGACAGGCGCATGGTCTGCGGCGTCAGCGCCAGCCGGTCGAAGCGCTGCGTCAGCTCGATCACCGCCACGTCGCCGCGCTTGCGCACGTCGGCGATGATCGCCGCCGCGGTCTGATCGACGTCCTCCTCGATCTCGCGCTTGACGCTCAGGAAGGCAGCGAACTTCTCGGCGAATCCCGGCTCGGTGGCGTTCAGCCTAAGCGGCACTTGCCACCTCCCGGAAGCGGTCGATCCAGCCATTGACCGTGATGGCGCGCGTCTTCAGCGCCGTGCGGTTGACGATCAGCCGCGAGGTGACGCTGGCGATGTGCTCGACCTCGACCAGCCCGTTCTCGCGCAGGGTGCGGCCGGTATCGACCAGATCGACGATGCGGTGGCACAGGCCCAAGCTGGGCGCCAGTTCCATGGCGCCGTTGAGCTTGATGCATTCGGCCTGCACGCCGCGGGCGGCGAAATGCCGGCGGGTGATCTCGGGATACTTGGTGGCGATGCGGATATGGCTCCAGCGCGCCGGATTGTCCTGGCCGGCCAGATCGACCGGTTCCGCCACCGCCAGCCGGCAATGGCCGATATCGAGATCGACCGGGGCGTAGATCTCGGGAAAGTCGAACTCCATCAGCACGTCGTTGCCGGCGATGCCGAGCTGAGCGGCGCCGAACGCCACGAAGGTGGCGACGTCGAAGGAGCGGACGCGGATGATGTCCAGGCCCGGATGGTTGGTCGAAAAGCGCAGCTGCCGCGAATCGGGATCGGAAAAGGCGGCTTCGGCCTCGATGCCGGCGCCGGCCAGCAGCGGCGCCGCCTCTTTCAGAATGCGGCCCTTGGGCAGGGCCAGCACCAGTTTTTCATTGTCGCTCATCGCCGTGACCACAAAAGAAAAAACCGGCCGAATCAAGGCCTTGCCTGGTCAGTCCGGCCCGGTCGGCCTCAATCGAGGCGATGGGCGGGACGCCAGGGGGTTGGCCAAGCTTCGCCGACATCCTCTAGATGGCACAGGATGCGGTCGACTTCCAGCCGGATCGCCGCCTTGCCCGAGAACCGTAACAGAAGCGGAATCCGGCCGGAATCGGTGGCCGATTCGACATCGATCGACAGCAAGGACAGCAGCCGGTCCTCGAAGCGGCGGTCGAGATGGCGCATGCCTATATGGGTCACAGCGTCGAAGGCGATGGCGCAATGGGTGCGCCAGTAATGGCCCTCGCCGTCGCGCTCGACTTCCCAGCAGAAGCGGTTGACCACCAGGGCAAAGCGCTTCTGGTCGGCCAGGAAGCCCATGTCGCGCACCGCCACCAGCGAGTCCTGCAGCGCCGAGGAGATCACCTGCAGGTCCTCGGCGTCCTCCGCCCGCAGCTTCAGCCGTGTCATGCCTTCTCCGAGATGCGTTCGATGTCGGCGCCGACCGCCGACAGCTTGGCCTCCAGCTTTTCATAGCCGCGGTCGAGATGATAGACGCGGTGCAGCACGGTCTCGCCCTGCGCCGCCAGGGCGGCCAACACCAGCGACACCGAGGCGCGCAGATCGGTCGCCATCACCTCCGCGCCATGCAGTGCCTTCACGCCGCGCACCATGGCCGAACTGCCGTGTACCACGATGTCGGCGCCGATGCGGGTCAGTTCGGGCGCGTGCATGAAGCGGTTCTCGAAGATGGTCTCGGTGATCAGCGAGGCGCCGTCGGCGATCGCCATCAGCGCCATGAACTGCGCCTGCATGTCGGTGGGAAACCCGGGATAGGGATGGGTGATGACGTCGAAGCCGCGGCAACGCCCGGTCGGATGCGACACCCGCACCTTGCCCAGCCCGTTGGAGACGTTGACGCCGGCCTTGGCCAGCGCCTCGAACACTGCGCCCAGATGATCGATGCGCGCCCCGTCCAGCACCAGCTCGCCGCCGGTGATGGCGGCGGCCACGGCATAGGTGCCGGCCTCGATGCGATCGGGGATCACCGTGTGCTCGGCGCCATGCAGCGCCTCGACGCCGCGGATCACCAGGCATTCGGTGCCGATGCCGTGGATGTCCGCACCCATGGCGACCAGGCAGTTGGCCAGGTCGGTGACTTCCGGCTCGCGTGCGGCGTTCTCCATGATGGTGGTGCCCTTGGCCAGCGTCGCGGCCATCAGCAGGTTCTCGGTGGCGCCGACCGAGACGAAGGGAAAGCGGATGGTGGCCGCCTGCAGCCCGCCGGGCGCGCGGGCGACGACATCGCCGCCCTCCAGCACGACGCTGGCGCCCATCGCCTCCAGCCCCTTCAGATGCTGGTCGATGGGACGGATGCCGATGGCGTCGCCGCCGGGCATCGCCACCCGCGCCTCGCCGGTACGCGCCAGCAGCGCGCCCAGCACCAGCACCGAGGCGCGGATTCGGTTGACGATCTCATAAGGCGCGGTGGTGGAGATCGGCGGTTTCGCCGTCAGGGTCAGGGTGCGGCCGCGCTTGGCGCCGGGCACGTCCTCGATCTTCACACCGTGATTGACCAGCAGGTCGGCCATGGTGTCGATGTCGTCAAGTGCGGGCACGTTGTGCAGGGTCAGCGTCTCTTCGCTCAGCAGGCTGGCGACCATCAGCGGCAGGGCGGCGTTCTTGGCGCCGGAGATCGGCACCGTGCCCATCAGGCGCTTGCCGCCGCGAATGCGAATGCGATCCATCAGTGGTCCTTGAACTGCGAACTCAGATTTTCGGCAGGGTGACGCCGCGCTGGCCCTGGTACTTGCCCTGCTTGTCGGCGTAGGAGACGGCGCAGGGCTGGTCGCCCTGCAGGAACAGGAACTGGCAGGCGCCCTCGTTGGCGTAGATCTTGGCCGGCAGCGGCGTGGTGTTGGAGAATTCCAGGGTCACATGCCCTTCCCATTCCGGCTCCAGCGGCGTGACGTTGACGATGATGCCGCAGCGGGCATAGGTCGACTTGCCGACGCAGATCACCAGGATGTCGCGCGGGACGCGGAAATACTCGACCGTGCGGGCCAGCGCGAAGCTGTTGGGCGGGATGATGCAGACATCGGTGGTGCGGTCGACGAAGGAGTTGGAAGCGAAATTCTTGGGATCGACCACCGCGCTGTCGACATTGGTGAAGATCTTGAAGTCGTTGCCGACGCGCGCATCGTAGCCGTAGGACGACAGGCCGTAGGAAATGACGCCCTCGCGTTTCTGCGCGTCGACGAAGGGCTCGATCATGCCTTTCTCCTGCGCCATGCGGCGGATCCAGATGTCGGACATGATGGCCATCGAAAAACTCCCGGCGGACGGCGTCCCGGCGGCAGGACGCGGGCAAAAGCGGGTTTTTTGTAGACAAGCGGGCTGCCCGCCTCAAGCGTGGAGCGCAGGGTTCAAGCCTCGGGCGGTGGATTATCGGGTTTTGCGCCCGAATCGGCCGGTTCGGACGCCGGTTCGGCGCGCGCCCGGGTCTGCGCCTTGCGCCGCTTCAGGTTGTCGCGCAGGGCCGCCGCCAGGCGGCGCTGGCGTTCCTCGGCCTCCGACGGCGCCGGTTTGGACTTGCTCATAGCCGTCTCCTATAGGGCAAACTGGCCGCCGGAGGAACACTCATGACCACGGCCCTGCGCACCCCCGACGACCGCTTCGCCACCCTGCCCGGCTTCGATTTCGCCCCGCATTACATCGCCGAGTTGGCGCCCCGACCGCCCTATGCCGGGCTGCGGATGCACTATCTCGACGAAGGGCCGCGTGATGCCGCCAGGGTGGCGCTGTGCCTGCACGGCCAGCCGACCTGGAGCTATCTCTACCGGCGCATGATCCCGGTCTTCGCCGCGGCCGGCTACCGGGTGGTGGCGCCGGACCTGTTCGGCTTCGGTCGCTCCGACAAGCCGGTGGAGGAAGCGGTCTACACTTTCGACTTCCATCGCGAAGCGCTGAAGTTGTTCGTCGAGACGCTCGACCTGCGCCACGTCATGCTGGTGTGCCAGGACTGGGGCGGGCTGCTCGGCCTGACCCTGCCGATGGACATGCCGGATCGGTTCGAGCGGCTGCTGGTGATGAACACCATGCTGGGCGTCGGCGACGAGCCCCTGGTCAAGGGCTTCCTCGACTGGCGCACCTTCTCCAACGCCAATCCCGACATGGCGATCGGGAAGCTGCTGAAACGCGGCTGCCCGCATCTGAGCGATGCCGAGGCCGCCGCCTACGACGCTCCCTTCCCCGACGCCAGCTATAAGGCGGGTGTGCGGCGTTTTCCCAACCTGGTGCCCGACGGGCCCGATGCGCCGGGAGCGGCGCTGTCGCGGCGGGCGCGGGCGTGGTGGCAAACGCAATGGCAGGGCGAGAGCCTCATGGCCGTCGGGGCGAAGGACCCGGTGCTGGGCCCGCCGGTAATGCGGCATCTGCATTCCTGGATTAGGAATTGTCCCGAGCCGATGCTGGTCGCCGAGGGCGGGCATTTCGTGCAGGAATGGGGCGAGGAGATCGCTGCCGCGGCAGTGCAGCGTTTCGGCACCGCCTGAGACGGCGATCAGGCTGGCCTTCGCCGCCGGTCCTGCGGATAATCCGCGCCGCGGCGGCAGATCCGGCCGTTGGGGGGTTGATGTTCGATTTTCTCAAGCGCAACGGGAATGGCGAGCGCAAGGCCGGCCGCACGCTGGAAGTCGGCTGGGTGCTGCAACCGGACAATGCCACGGCCATCTGGTTCGATCCGCAGCAGTTCCGGCGCGAGGGCGGCGCGCCGGCCTCGGCCAAGGCGGTGCAGAACTGCCCGGCGGTGATCGACTACGAGGCGCGGCATTTCGTGGTGCCCTGCCCGGTCGACCTGAACCTGGCGCTGGCGCGCGACAAGGACGGCAAGCTGGGCCTGCGCAATCTCGACGGGCCGCAAAGCGCGGTGGCCGCCTCGCACCTGGCCAAGCTGGTGCATCTGAACGGGCCGGGCCAGTGGCGCCATCCGGAGCGGCCGATCATCCAGATCGGCACGCCCTACCGCTTCATCGCCGACGAGCCCTGCTACCTGAACCAGCTGCCGCCCTTCCTGCACTACCGGCAGAATCCGCTGCCCGGCGTGATGATCGGCGGCCGCTTCCAGCTCGACGTCTGGCCGCGCATCATGATGTGGGCCTTCGAGTGGATGGAGCCTAGCAAGCCACTGGTGCTGCGCCGGGGCGAGCCGTGGTTCTACCTGCGCTTCGAGCCGGCCGACGACGCCTCGCGCCCGATCCGCATGGTCGAGGCGGAATGGACGCCGGAACTGGCGGACTTCACCAAGAGCATCGACGGCGTGACCAACTACGTGAAGCGCACCTTCTCCCTCTTCCCCATCGCCGGCAAGCGGCGGCCGAAAACGCTGCTGAAGAAGAAGGTGCGCTAAGGACTCCCCACGTCCTGCGGGGCGAGCGCCAGCGAGCGTCTCGAAGGGAAGGGCTCCGCAGGCGATGGTGCGGTTGCCGATGCTTCGAGACGCGGCCCTGCGGGCCGCTCCTCCGCATGAGGCGAGTGGTTGCGAGAGCGCGACGAGAACGCGCGCCAAGGATTGCACTCGTCGTGAGGAGCGAGCGTCAGCGAGCGTCTCGAACGACAGGCTGCACAGACGATGGTTGCCGATCCTTCGTGCCCGTTACGCCGCCCGCTGTTCCTCGATCTCCTTCGCCAGGGCAGCCGGCACCTTGACCGGCATGTCGAGCAGCATCTGGGCATAGGCCTTGCCCTGCGGGTCGGCCTGCAGCGAGGCGACGCCGCCGCCGCCCAGCGCGTGGCGCAGCAGGAAGTTGAAGCCGTCGATGCCGGGCAGCGCCCAACGGCTGACCTTGCCCTTGATGCGGTGGGCGAAGAACTGCGCCACCGCGTGCTCGCTCACCTGGGCGGCGATCAGCGGCAGGTATTCCGGCTTGCGGGCGATGATGCCGATGTTGCAGCTATCGCCCTTGTCGCCGCTTCTGCCATAGGCCAGCGCCACCAGCGGCACGGTAACGGCATCGCCACCGGGGATGGAGCCGGCAATAGCAGGATCTTCCGGCAGTGACGCCGGATCGAAGCCGCCCGCGCCGGGCACGTCGACGGCGATGCGCCGGCCGTCGAGGTCGATCTCGACCGGCACCATCTTCTTGGGCACCAGGCAGGAGAACAGGCGGATCACCGGGCTGGGGGTGGCACGGCCGGAGCCGAAGAACCCGGTCATGCCCGGCACGCCGCCGGTGCCCATGGGCGAAATCTCGCGACCCAGGATGGTCAGCGCCTCCTTCTGGTCGTGGCGGGCGGCGATCTTCACCACCACCTCGCGCGAGCCGCCATGGCTTGCATGCGGGCCGTAGGTCGCCTCCGCGCCCAGGGTCTCGATGCTGACCTCGCGGAAATCGCCCAGGTTGCGCTCGCGCAGCATGCGGCGCACGCGCTTGACGATAGCGTCGGCGATGTGATGGCCCTTCTTCGCCGCGTCGATGCCGCCCAGCAGGAAAGCGGCGGTGAGCTTGAAGCCGTCGGGATAGGTGGCGGAGGTCTTGTAGCTGTCGGTCGGCGCGCGGCCCACCGCGCCGGAGACGCGCACCACGTCCTTGGCCACCTGCTCGATCTTCACCCGGGTGAAGTCGCAGGACACGTCGGGCAGCAGATAGGCGCGCGGATCGCCGATCTCGTACAGCATCTGCTCGCCCACCGTGGCCGGCGTGATCAGCCCGCCGGTATTCGCCGGCTTGGAGATGGTGAAGACGCCGGTCTCGTCCACCTCGGCGATCGGGAAGCCCATGTTGTCGAAGTCGGGCACCAGGTGCCAGTCGGTGAAGTTGCCGCCGTTGCACTGCGCGCCGCATTCCAGGATGTGGCCGGCCAGCGAGCCCATGGCGAGACGGTCGAACTCGTCCGCCTGCCAGCCGAACTCGTGCATCAGCGGCCCCAGCACCAGCGCGGAGTCGACGCAGCGGCCGGTGATGACGACGTCGGCGCCCTCGGCCAAAGCGCGAGCGATGGGCACAGCGCCGAGATAGGCGTTCATGCTGACCAGCTTCTCCGGCAGGGGCTCGCTGCCGTCGAGTTCGACGATGCCGGCTTCGCGCAGCTCGTTGCCGCGCGCCATCAGGTCGTCGCCCAGCACCACCGCCACTTTCAGCGTCACGCCGGCGGCGGCCGCCGCCTTGACCACCGCATCGCGGCAGGCCAGCGGATTGACGCCGCCGGCATTGGACACGACCTTGATCTTCTTCTCGGCGATCTCGCGCGCCAGCGGCGCCATGACATGGGTGACGAAATCGGTGGCGTAGCCGGCCTCCGGCTTGCGCAGGCGCATGGCGGCCATGATCGACATGGTGATTTCCGCCAGATAGTCGTTGATCAGGTAGTCGATATCGCCGTGGCGCACCAGCTGCACCGCCGCCAGTTCCGTATCGCCCCAGAAGCCGGAGCTGCCGCCGATGCGAATCTTCTTGCCCATGGTCTCTCTCCCGAATTCGTCGCTCAGCGGGCGCGGTTGACGAAATTGCCCATCAGTTTTTTCGGCTCGTCGCTTTCCATCGACTGGGCGAAAGCGTCGATGCCCGAGCGCACCGCCTGGTCCAGCGGCAGCTGCTCCCAGCGACGCATCAGCATCTTCTGCAGCCGGATCGCTTTCGGCCCCGCCTCCAGGATCGAATGCAGCCAGCCGTCGACGGTCCTGTCCAGATCTGCCGCCGGCACCACGGCTTCGACGAAGCGCCATTCATAGGCGGTCCTGGCATCGATGTTGTCGGCCACCAGCAGCATCTGCGCCGTGCGGCCCCAGCCGATCAGCCGCGGCAGCAGGGCGGCCTCGACCACCGACGGCACGCCCACCTTCACTTCCGGCATGCCGAACACGGCGTTGTCGGCGGCGATGCGCAGGTCGCAGGAGGCGGCCAGCTCCAGACCGGCGCCCAGGCAATAGCCGTTGACCCGCGCGATGCTGGGCACCGGCAATTCGCGCATCGCCAGGCAGCAGCCATGCACCCTGGTGATGAAGGCGCGGGCGCCGGCGGAATCCAGCGTCGCCATCTCGTGGATGTTGGCGCCGCCGACAAAGGCCTTGCCGCCGGCGCCGGTCAGCACCACGGCGCGCAGATCCTCGTCGGTGGCGAGCGTGCGCACCGTGGCGATGAACTCGTCCATCAGCTCGGTGTTCATCGTGTTCAGCTTGCGCTCGTTCTCGATCGTCACATGCGCGACCTTGCCGCCGGCATGCGACTCGGTCCTGAGGCCGATATACCTCGTGCTGACGCCTGACATTTCCGCCGTTCCGCTCCCGTTATGGTTTGCCGGGCATTTAAGTATGCCCATGCCGTTTCGTAAACGGCGATTCACAACCGTCATTTCCGCAGGGCGGATGGCACGGCAGGAACGTGCAAGACCGTGCATGCCCCGCCATCCTATGCCACGGCGATGGAAACGCTCTTCGCCTTCATCGCCGCCGGCATCGCGCTGGCCGGCAGCCCGGGACCGGCCACGCTGAGCCTGGCGGCGACGGGCGCGGCCTATGGCGCGCGGCGCGGAGTCTTCTACATGCTGGGCATTAACCTCGGCATGGTGGCGGTGATGGCGATCACCGCCAGCGGCGTCGCCGGGCTGCTGCTGGCGATCCCCGGCGCCGCCCCGGTGCTGATCGGCGGCGCGGCGCTCTATTTCCTCTATCTGGCCTGGCGCATCGCCACCGCCCCGCCGCTGACGCAGCAGACCGATGACATCCGCCCACCCTCGGCCGTGGCGGGCTTCCTGCTGTCGCTGGTCAATCCCAAGGGCTATGCCGCCATGGCTGCCCTGTTCTCCGGCTTCACCCTGGTCGAGATACAACCTGCACTCGACGCCGGGCTGAAGATCGCCGTGCTGTGCGGCGTCATCGCGGCGGTGAACGTGGCCTGGCTGCTGCTGGGCGTTGCGCTGACGCGCGCCTTCCGCGATCCGGCGCTGAACCGCATCATCAATGTCTGCTTCGCCATCCTGCTGCTGGCGTCGCTGGCAGCACTGCTGATCTAGCCCTACCGGCGGAAATCGCCGCCACCCTCGAAACTGGCATTGCCCAGCAGGCCCTGCCCCGGCACGTGGCAGATCTCCAGCCGGATGCCGTCGGGATCCTCGAACAGCACGTAGTAGTAGCCCGGCGCCCAGCTTCCCTCCTGCGGGCCGCGCACGATGGTGGCGCCCTGCGCGCGCAGGAACTCGGCCGCGCGGTCGATGTCCTCGCGCGTCTTGGCGCGGAAGCACAGGTGATGCAGGCCGACGCGATACTGCACGAAACGCTGGCCGCGATGCGCTTCCTCCGCCGGCTGGATGCCCAGCGCGGTGCGGCCGCCGACCCAGTAGACGAAGCCGTCGCTGTCGAACACCTTGGCCATGCCGAAGAACGGCAGCACCGCGCCGTAGAAGCCGCGCGCCGCCTCGAAGCTGGAAACGGTGAGGACGACATGCGCCATACCGTTGATGTCGATCATCGCTCCTGCTCCCCGTCGCGGCGTTGAAACTGGGTGGCGCCGAACATGATCTCGCGCGCCTCTTTCTCGTCGGGCACGCCGGTCAAATGCTGGCGCAGCAGGTCGAGCCCGCGCTGCACCGCCGGGCGGCCGCGGATGTCGCCGTACCAGCGCCGCACATGGGCGAACTCGTCGAGACTGAGATTGGCCAGCTTGTGGATGCGCACCCAGGGAAAACAGGCGATGTCGGCGATGGAGTACTCGTCGGCCAGATACTCGTGCCGCGCCAGATGCGCATCCATCACCGCCAGCAGGCGACCGCCCTCGTTGGTGTAGCGGTCGATGGCATAGGGGTGTTTCTCCGCCGCATAGGTCCAGAAATGCTGGCCCTGCCCCAGCATCGGCCCCAGCCCCGCCATCTGCCACATCAGCCAGTTGATCGCCTCCTGCCGCAGATGCCGGTCGGCGGGCAGGAAACGGCCGAATTTCTCCGCCAGATAGAGCAGGATGGCTCCCGACTCGAAGACGCGGACCGGTTTGCTCCCCTCTTCGACATGGTCGAGCAGGGCGGGGATGCGGCGGTTGGGGTTGATGGCGAAGAATTCGGGCGTCATCTGCGCGCCCTTGAAGATGTCGACCGGCACGATGCGGTACGGCACGCCCAGCTCCTCCAGCAGGATCTGCGGCTTGTGCCCGTTGGGGGTGGCCCAGGTGTAAAGCTCCAATGTCATCGCCGCCTCCGCTCAGCGTCCGGTGAACTTCGCCTTGCGCTTTTCGGTGAAGGCGGCGAAGCCTTCGCGCGCATCCTCCGACTGGAACAGCAGGCCGATATTGCGCCGCTCATGGGCCAGCCCAGCTTCCAGCGGCAGACCCGTGCCGTCCCACACCGAGCGCTTGATCCTGCCGATGGCGAAGGTGGCCGATGCCGCCAGCGCGCGGGCGAACGCCATCGTCTGGCCGGCAAGCTCGTCCGCTTCGCAGAGGCGGTCGACCAGGCCGATGCGATGCGCCTCCTCCGGCGATACCGGCGCGCCGGTGATCATCATCTCCAGCGCCCGGCTGGCGCCGATCAAGGCCGGCAGGCGCTGGGTGCCGCCATTGCCGGGCAGGATGCCCAAGGTCACTTCCGGCAGGCCCAGCCGGTACTGGCCCTTCGCCGCAAAGCGCAGGTCGCAGGCCAGGGCGAATTCCAGCCCGCCGCCCAGCGCGTGGCCGGCGATCTCGGCGATGTAGATCTTCTCGCTGAGGCCGATGCGGCTGAGGCATTCATGCGCCACGGCGATGAAATCCATGTTCTGGCGCGGCGTGTTGGCCAGGAAGCGCTTGATGTCGGCGCCGCCGCAGAAGAAGCCCGGCAGTGCGGAGCGCAGCACCACGACGCGGCAGTCGGGATCGCTCTCGGCGGCGGTGATGGCGGCATCGAGGGAGCGGATGACGTCGATATGGTAGGAATTGGCCGGCGGCCGGTTCAGTTCGATGCGCCCCACGCCCTCGGCGCAGGCATAGTCGATTTCGCTCATCTGGTTTCCTCCGCTGCGGTTTCGATGGCGGCCGCGCTCTGGCGCAGCCGCGTCTTCAGCACCTTGCCGGCGGCGTTGCGCGGCAGGGCCTCGACCAGCACGAATTGGCGCGGCACCTTGTAGCGGGCCAGATGGCGGGCGCAGTGCGCCGCCAGCGCCTGCGCGGCCGGCCGCCGACCCCGCCGCGGCACGACGAAGGCCAGCCCGCATTCGCCCCATTTCTCGTCCGCCATGCCGATGACGGCGCAATCCTCGACGCCTTCGGCCTGCGCCAGCACGCGCTCGATTTCTGCCGGGTAGACGTTCTCGCCGCCGGAAATGAACATGTCCTTCCAGCGGTCGACGATGTAGTGGAAGCCTTCCGCGTCGCGCCAGGCGGCATCGCCGGTGCGGAACCAGCCGCCCTCGGCGAAGGCCGCGTGTGTCGCCTCGGGATGGTTCCAGTAGCCCGGCGTCACCACCGGCCCGCGCACCAGCAGTTCGCCCACCGTGCCCGCCGCCACCGGCTCTCCGCCGGCATCGACGATCATGGTCTGGGCGAACATCGTCGGCAGGCCGGAGGAAGCCAGCCGGTCCCGTGGCGCGGAGCGCGGCGTGATCAGCGCCAGCGGCCCGGCCTCGGTCATGCCCCAGCACTGGCGCAGCTCCAGGCCCAAGGTCGCATAGCGTTCGATCAGCGCCGGCGGACAGGGCGCGCCGGCCACCGCCAGGCCGCGCAGCCGGGCCGGATCGAGCGCCTCGAAGCCCGGCTCTACCGCCAGCGCGGCATGGACGGTGGGCACGCCCAGCATGTGGCTGATCCCGCCGCCGGCCAAAAGCGTGATCACCCGCGCCGGATCGAACTCGCGCAGCACCAGGTTGGCACCGCCGGCGAAGAACGCCGGGTTGGCGAAGACGTTCAGCCCGCCGGTGTGGAAAGTGGGCAGCACGACCAGGTTGCGGCTGTCGTGACCGACCTCGAATTCGGCGCACAGCGTCACCGCATTGACGAACGCCATGCGGTAGGTGATCTGCGCGCCCTTGGGCCGGCCGGTGGTACCGGAGGTGTAGATCATGGCCCAGACGTCGCTGTCGTGATTGGACACCCCGACGCAGTCGTCGGCCGCCGCCGCCAGGCCGGTCTCGTAGGGGCCGGGCAAGCCGTTATCCATCCGCACCAGCCCGCGCAGCGGCGCATGCTCGCGAATGGCCTGCGCCTGCCCGGCGAACTCCGCGCCATGGAACAGCACCACCGCGCCGGCGTCGGCGGCGATGAACTGCAGCTCGTCCGGCGCCAGCCGCCAGTTCAGCGGCACGAACACCGCGCCCAGGCGCTGGCAGGCGAATTGCAGTTCGAACACGTCGCTGTCGTTTTTGGCCAGCACCAGCACGCGATCGCCGCGCCGCACGGCGAAGCCCACCCGCAGCCAGTTGGCCAGGCGGGAAATGCGCCGGTCGAAGGCGGCGTAGGAGAATTCGCGGCCCGAGACCAGGTCGATGCAGGCCGGCCGCTCAGGTCTCGTGCGCGCGTGATGCGCGATCCAGTCCACCGCCGGCATGCCATGATCGATCGTTCCCGCCATGGCGGCGGAGATAGCAACCGGGCCGGATCGGGGTCTTGCACGTTTCTGCGCCACTGGTGTACGCGCAATTTCGTACAAGGGGCGGGCAACCGGCGATGCTATGCTGCAGCACCCAGCGGAAAGAAGCCCGCCATGCCGACCACCCGGACCGCCCCCTATTCGCCCCGGCCCTGCTGGCAGGCGCCGGAACTGGACGGCGCCATCATGTTCCATGGCCGCTACAATCACGAGTTCATGCCGCATTCGCACGATGCCGCCACCGTGATCCTGGTGACCGGCGGCGCGGTGGCGATCGACATCGACGGGCTGACCCACTGCGTCGGCAAGGGCCAGATGGTGCTGATCGGCCCGCACCAGGTGCATGCGGCGCGACCGCTCGACGCCTTCGGCTGGAAGATGCGCAGCCTGCACCTGCCGCCCGGCCTGTTCGCCGAGCTGGCCGCGGGCCAGGCGCGTTTCGCCCGGCCGGTGCAGTCGGGCTTCGGGCCGGCCGGCTCGCTGTTCTTCGACCTGCACTACTGCTCCGAAGTCGGCGGCCCGGAACGGCCGCGCCGCGACCGTTTCCGCGAGTTCCTGAAATGGTTCGCCGACAATCTGCAGAACGATGCGGCGGGCCTTGGTCCAGCCGGCGCCGCCGACGCGCGCCTGCAGCGGGCGCGGCGCCTGATCGCGGCCGAAATCGGCGAGCGCATCTCCATCGACAGCATCGCCGCCGAGATCGGCCTGTCGCCCTTCGCCCTGATCCGCCGTTTCAAGCGCCTCTACGGCATCTCCCCGCATGCCTGGCGCATGCAGGCCCGCGCCAACGAGGCCGCCCGCCTGCTGCGCCACGGCACCGGTCTGGCCGAGGCGGCGACGGTGTGCGGCTTCGCCGACCAGTCGCACATGACGCGCGTCTTCAAGCGCGTGTTCGGCGTCACGCCGGGCCAGTACGGTACGGTCGCACGTCACCGTTTCGCTGCCTGAACGGTCGTTCAGCGCCGGCTTTCACGCGCGGGCAAATTGCGCTAAGACCGGCAGCCCGCAACGACTGCCGGACCGCCAACCGTGCCCGATACGCCTTTTCCCGGTTATGCCATGTACGATCCCGCCGATCCGTTCGAGGATCACGTCGGGCCGTTCTGGTTCCGCAAGGCGGATGACGGGCGGGCGCTGTGCCGCATGCTGCCCGACCAGCGGCACCTGAACTCGGGCGGCATGGTGCATGGCGGACTGCTGATGAGCTTCGCCGACTACGCCCTGGCGACGGCCGCCGGCGCCACCGAGGGCAAGTTCGCCCTGACCGTGGCGCTGACCTGCCAGTTCCTCAATGCCGGCCGGCCGGGGGTGCCGATCGAGGCCGAGGCGGAGGAAATCCGCGCCGGCAAGACGCTGAGCTTCGTGCGCGGCCAGATCGTGCAGGAGGGCCGGACGCTGCTGGCCTGCACCGGCACGTTCCGCCCGATCGAGCGGGCCAAGGCCATGGCGCGGCGCGTCGAACCGGCCGCCCTCGATCCCGCCGACCGCCAGGAAGCGCCCGAGGGCTTCGCGCTGGTGGAGCGCGCCTCGCCCTTCCTGCACCATGTCGGCCCGTCCTATGTCGGCGAGCGCAACGGGCGGCGCACCATCGTGCAGCCGACGGCGCCGCACATGCTGAACACCGGCGGGCTGATGCATGGTGGCATGCTGATGAATTTCGCCGACAATGCGCTGTGCACTGAGATCGACCTCGCCACCGGCAAGGCGCCGATCACCACCACCTTCACCGCCGAGTTCCTGTCCGCGGGCCGGTTCGGTCCGCTGCTGGAAAGCGCGGTGGAGCTGGTGAAGGTTTCCGAGCGCAGCGCCTTCGTGCGCGGCATCGTCGCCCAGGACGGCGCCGGGCTGCTCAGCTACAGCGCCATGATCACGCTGATGGACAGGAAGGCGCTGCGCGCGCCGCAGGGATAGAATGGACAGCAACGCGATCGCGGCGGACATTCCGCCGGGCTACGAAATCCTGCGCAAGCAGACCGGCTTCAGCGAACTGGTCGGCCCCTTCTACGTACGCAAGCCGCGCGACGGCCACACCTTCTCCTTCGCCTTCCGCGTCCTGCCGCAGCACCTCAACCAGGGCGGCGTGGTGCATGGCGGCATGCTGGTCAGCTTCGTCGACAATGCGCTGGGGGCGATGGTGTTCAAGGCGACGGGCAACAAGCCCTGCTCGACCATCTCCCTGGACTGCAATTTCGTGGCGCCGGGCCGGCTGGGCGACTGGATCGAATGCGCCGGCGAGGTAGGGCGTGTCACCAGCACGCTGGTCTTCCTCGACGGCAGGGTGATGGCGGGCGAGCGGGTGCTGATGCAGGCCAAGGGCATCTGGAAGATCCTCGACAAGTGGCTGGGCGAGAAGGCCGTCTAGCCTTCCGCCGCCGCCGGCAAACCGCGAGCGTGGCGCGCGCGCCACACCTTCCGCCTCCCTGATTCCGCCGCAACTCCTCCGCGAGCCGGACGCAAACCGGGCCAAAGCTCGGGCGTCCGACCATCACGGAGGCTGCAGTGAAAATCCTTCCCCTTGCCGCCATGGCCTGCGCCCTGGCGTTTGCCGTCCCGCCCGCATCGCAGGCCAGCACCGGTGCGACGCATCGACTGAGCGAACCGGTCACCCATGAGAACCTGACCATCTTCCTGGTGCGCGGGGAACGGAACGCCGGCGCCAGCGTGCCGCTCACCCTGCAGGAGGCGATGGAGAAAGGAACCATCCGGGTGCGCGAAACCGGCGACGTGAACTCGCTGGAAATCGAGAACCTGGGCAACCGCGACGTGTTCGTCCAGGCCGGCGACATCGTCAAGGGCGGCAAGCAGGACCGCGTGCTGAGCGTCGACCTGGTGCTGGGGCCGAAATCGGGCCCCACCAAGATCGCCTCCTACTGCGTCGAGCAGGGCCGCTGGCAGAAGCGCGGCGAGGAGCGCGTCGACCGCTTCTCCAGCTCGACCACCGCCCTGCCCTCGCGCGAGATGAAGCTGGCGGCTCGGCAGGTCGCCGCCGCCTCGCCGCGCGGCACGGCGGACTCGCAGCAGAAAGTGTGGAGCGGCGTGCAGGACGTGCAGCGCAAGCTGGCGGGCAATCTCGGCGCGCCGGCCGCGGCGGCGGCCTCGCCCAGCTCGCTGCAGCTCACCATGGAAAGCGGCAAGCTGAAATCGGCGGTCGGCGCCTACGAACAGGCGCTGCGCGGCATGGCCGCGGCGACGCCGGACGCCATCGGCCTGGTGGTGGCGATCAACGGCCGGCTGTCCTCGGCCGACATCTACAGCTCGCCCGAGCTGTTCCGCGCCATGTGGGCCAAGCTGCTGCAGGCCAGCGCCGTCGAAGCGGTGGCGGAGAAGAACGGCGCCTCGTTCGCCCCGGCAACCATGGAGCAGGCGCTGGCTTTCCTCGACCAGACCGCACGGGCGCCCGTGGCGGCGCAGAAAGTCACTGCTCGGGTAGCGATGGAAACGCGCGAGACCGACAAGGTGCTGGCGTCGGAGACCCGGCTGGCCGAAGGTGGCTGGGTGCATCGCAACTGGCTAGCGAAGTAGAACAGCATCGTCACCCCTGCCTTAAGCAGGGGTGACGAATAGAATTACTTCCGCGCCTTCACCGCCGGCAGGGCGACGGCGAGATCATCGTATTTCGCCTCCCGCTTCTGCGTCGTGGCGGCGAATGCCTCGGGCATGTCCACGGTCTGCAGCATGGCCGCATTCCAGGTGGCGACATAGTTCAGCCCGTCCGCGATCGAATGGTCGCGGGCGTAGTTCAGCATTTCCTTGGTGCCGACCACGGCCAGCGGCGACTTCGACGCGATCGACCGGGCGATCTCCATGACGCCCTCGACCAGTTCTTCCTGCGTCGCGAACACCTGGTTGACGAAGCCGCAGGTCTTGGCCTCCTCGGCCGGCAGGCGGCGGCCGGTATAGGAAAGCTCGCGCACCAGGCCCGACGGCATCTGCAACGGCAGGCGCTGCAGGGTGCCGACATCGGCGACGATGGCGATGTCGATTTCCTTGACCACGAAGAAGGCGTCGGCGGCGCAGTAGCGCATGTCGCAGGCGGTGGCGAGATCGACGCCGCCGCCGATGCAGCCGCCCTGGATCGCCGCCAGGACCGGCACGCGACAGCGGTCGATGACGGAGAAGCATTCCTGGAACCACAGCACCTGGCGGCGCAGGTTCTCCCGCTTGCGGCCCTCGTCGGCGACGGAAGTGGTCAGGCTGGCGAACACCGACAGGTCCATGCCGGCGGTGAAATGCGGTCCGGTCGAGGAGATCACCACGGCGCGCACATCGTCGCGGCCGTCGATCTCGGCGAAGACGGCACGCATGTCGTGCCAGAAATCCAGCGTCATGGCGTTGCGCTTGTCGGGCCGGTTGAAGCGGATATGGGCGATCCTGTCGCTCACCGAAAAATCGAAACTCTGATAGGCCATGGCGTTCCTGTTCCTCCCGTTGGCGGCCTGTCGCCGGCCGACCGCATCCCAGCCCACCGGCGCCAGCGCCAAAGCGATGCCGCCAAGCCGTATCGGACGGTCCGCGGCAAGGGACGCGGCGAGCCGGCGCCCGGCCTGCGCATTTGCTGTTCCGACAAGGGTTTATAGCAGGGGAGCGGCCCCAATTCGCCAAGGTCTTTCGGGGGTTGAACGGGGCAGGCCGCTATGGCACTTTGCGCCGCCTTGAGGGGCGGGCCGACCGTTCCCCGCCGGTTCGCTGCCGTAGCTCAGTGGTAGAGCACTCCCTTGGTAAGGGAGAGGTCGACAGTTCAATCCTGTCCGGCAGCACCAGTTTCCCGCACGCAAATTTCGCCTTCGCCGCCTGCCGGAACCCGGTCCGGCATCGTCGCGTTGACCCTTCACCATGGGCGAGAATGTCAAATCGAGGGGCGCGCCGAAGCGCCAGCCGGCAGAAGAAATTTCAGACCCGCACGGCTTCTATCGCCAGGGCTTGGGCCCAGGATACCCGGAAGAGGAATTCGGCCCCGGCGACAAGGCCCGACAGAAGCCGGACGAACCGGCTTCCCTGCGCAATTTCCGCGGCGACCGCTACACCCGCTTCGACCGTCCCGGCCGCAACAATCCCGGCATCGTCCGCCGGCGCTGACGCTAATTGCGGTTCATGATGCGCCGCGCCAGGGCATGGCGGTGCACCTCGGACGGACCGTCATAGATGCGGAACGGGCGGATGTCGCGATAGATGCGCTCGACCACCGTGTCGCGCGTGATGCCCATGCCGCCCAGAATCTGCAGGCAGCGGTCGGCCACGCGGGCGATCGCCTCCGAGCAGACGACCTTCGACAGCGAGCTTTCGTTGGAGGCGCGCTCGCCCTGATCGAGCAGCCAGGCGGTGTGCCAGATGGCGAGCCGCGCCATGTGGATGTCCATCATGTTGTCGGCCAGCATGAAGGACACGCCCTGGTGCTCGCCGATCCGCTTGCCGAAGGCGACACGCTGGCGGGCATATTCGGTTGCGATCTCCTGGGCACGTCCCGCCGAGCCCAGCCAGCGCATGCAGTGGCTGAGCCGCGCCGGCGCCAGCCGCACCTGGGCATAGCGGAAGCCCTTGCCGATCTCGCCGAGGACGGCTTCGGCCGGCAGGCGGAGATTGTCGAAGTTCAACACGGCATGGCCGCCGGTGAAGCTCGAATCGATCGTGTCGAGCGTGCGCTCGTGTTTGATGGCCGGGTTGGGCATATCGACCAGGAACATCGTGGCCTTGCCGTCATGCTCGCCGCCCTCGATCTTGGCCATGACGATGGCGAAGCCCGCACCGCCTGCGCCGGTGATCAGCCATTTGCGGCCGTTGATCACCCATTCGTTGCCGTCGAGCCGCGCCGTGGTCTTCATCAGGCTGGGGTCGGAGCCGGCGCCGCCGCCTGGTTCGGTCATGCAGAAGCAGGAGCGGTACTTGCCGGTGGCCAGCGGCTTCAGGAAGTGTTCGCGCTGGTCAGGGCGGGCGACGACATCGAGCAGATGGATATTGCCCTCGTCGGGCGAGGCGCAGTGGATCGCCGTCGGTCCCAGGATCGAGTAGCCCGCCGCCTCGAAGACATAGGCACGACCGACCTGGCTCAGGCCAACGCCGCCATATTCCTTCGGCACCTGTGGGGCGAAGACGCCGGCGGCGCGCGCCAGGTCGTTCAGCTCGATGCGGAGTTCTTCGCTCGGCCCGTGCGCGCCCCAGCGCGGGTCCGTCTCATAAGGCACGACCTTTTCCTTCACGAAGGCTTTCACCTTGGCGGCAAGCTCGGTCACCGCCGGCGGCGGCGTGAAGTTGAGGTCGCTGATCTTGGTTGCTGTCACGAAAAGTCTCCCACAATGCGGCGCGGACTTTATCACGCGGCGCCGTGAAGGCTCGGCGTGCAGGAATGCAGAACTGCGAAACAGCTCTCGATACGGAATACAATTATAGAGAGCACCACTAATATATTGTTCGTTCAATAGTGGCAAAGAGGCTGGCCCGGGCGGCAGAAGATCGCCATGCTCGGCATCCGATCACCGTGAAAGGGGGGCATTGTGGACACACCCAATTTCGTCTTGTACGGGCTCAATCGGCTGGGGCCTTACTTGATCGACCAACACCTTGGGATCGTGAAGGCAAGCGGCTACACGACGATCGTCATTGGTATGCTCCACATCGGCAACCCTGCGGTCAAATCGACCACCCAGTTGGGCGATATCATCTTCAACGGCGACGAACCGCTCGTGATAAGGGATCGCGAACAGCCTTTCCCTCTTGTCATGGGGCAGCAGAAGGCGCACTGCCTCGCGTGGCCGGGCCGGATCGCGGCCCTGAAAGGGCAGTCCTCGTCCGTGACGCAGGTGTTTGCGTCCGTCGGCGGCGGCGGCTGGGACTACGTAAACAGACGGCCGCTCGTCCGGGATTACGAAACCATTCAGTCGATCTACAAAGCGGACGGGAACACGTTCGAGAACAGTGTGCTGGAAAGAAACTTCACTGCCTTCAAGAAGGCCTTTCCGGCGATCGACGGCGTCGACCTGGACTGCGAGGAGACCTACGACCACGACTCGTTCGTCGCATTCTGCGAGATGCTGATCAAAATTGGTTTCGCCCTCACCTTCTGTCCGTACAGGCAGGAGGAGCAGTCGTTCTGGGTGGATGTATTGGTCGCGCTCGAGAAGCGTCGCCTGATGCGCCACGTGAAATGGTGGAATCTGCAATGCTACGACGGCGGGAAGGACAACAAGCCGGAACAGTGGGCAGCCGCGATCGGAGCGGCTTTTCGGGCAACCGCCCGCCAGGGACTACATTGTGGCAGGGGACTGGGCCAAATTTTGGAACAACGATCGCTGGGATGGAAATTGTCCGGCGTGCCTGACGCAGAAATTCTCTAGTTTCTCGAGGGATTGCCTGAGCGGTGGCTTCATCTGGGTGATGGACCAGATTCTCAGCGCTGGGGAAAATCCGCGTTACCCTGACCCATGCCTCGGCGAAACGACGCCTCGCACCCCGGCTGGCTATCTTGGTGCCATGAGGAAGGGCCTCGGCGTTTAGATCGTTTTTACGAGGCCGGGATACGAGCGATACGGCTCTCGATGCAGAATACAACTATTGCGTGCTTTACTAATATTCTATTCGTTCTTTAATTGTTCCCGATGAGCGGATTGGGAGCAGGGCATGCAGGCGAGAGTGCGGACAGTGGCCTTCCAGGGGGTCGACGTGGTGCCGGTCGATGTCCAGGTGCTGATCGCGCCGGGGAACATCGCTTTTGCCATGGTGGGGCTGCCCGACAAGACCGTGGGCGAGAGTCGCGAGCGGGTGCGCGCGACCTTGCGGGCGATGGGTCTCGTGCTGCCGCCGCAGCGGGTCACGGTCAATCTTTCGCCAGCAGACCTCGCCAAGGAAGGCAGCCACTACGACCTTCCCATCGCGCTGGGCCTGCTGGCCGCCATGGGCGTGATCGAAGCGGACAGCCTCGACGACTATGTCGTGCTGGGCGAACTGGCACTCGACGGAACCTTGAGCCGGGTGCCCGGCGTGCTGCCGGCGGCGATCGCTGCGCGGGCGGCGGGGTGCGGCGTGATCTGCCCTGCGGTGTGCGGGGGCGAGGCGGCGTGGAGCGGTGGCGGTGGCGAGTTCAGGGAGGGCCTCGACGCCGACGATACCGACCGGCCGCCGATCATCGCCGCACCTTCGCTGCTGGCGCTGATCAATCATCTGCGCGACAAGCAGGTGCTGCCGTCACCCGAAGCGCTGATGGCCGAGGACCGGGCGAGCTATCCCGACCTCGCCGAGATCAAGGGCCAGGAGAGCGCCAAGCGCGTGCTCGAAATAGCGGCCGCCGGCGGTCATAACCT
>JBBCJW010000005.1:0-19627 GCA_037190765.1 Alphaproteobacteria bacterium | reverse complement strand
AGAGGAACGCACGTCGCCTGTGAACCCTCACCCTTCGACGGGCTCAGGGTGAGGCGGTGTGTGTGGGTCGGAGATGATGAGAAGGCGGTTGGGGAAAACCGAACAACAGAGGCACAGAGAGATTGCCTCTGTGTCTCTGTGCCTCTACGGGTTTCGTTTTCCCTACCATCTTCTCCGTCTTGGCCCGGCTTGACCGGGCCACCCATCTACACCTCAGTAAGATTCCTCACCCTGAGCGTGTCGAAGGGCGAGGGGAACGTATGTCGCCTGTGAACCCTCACCCTTCGACGGGCTCAGGGTGAGGCGGTGTGTGTGATCGGAGATGATGAAAAGGCGGTTGGGGAAAACCGAACAACAGAGGCACAGAGGCGATTTCTCCGTGTCTCTGTGCCTCTGTGGTTTTCTTTCCTTCACCCGGCTTTCGTACTGCTGGCGAATCCCTTAGACTGACGCCTGCCGGCGGCCTTCGTCGCCGGCCGCTCGCGTGACTGGCGATGGAGGTGGGAAACCACCGGGAAGCGCGGGGCGAAGAAGCCGCTCGCCTGGGCATCACCTTCCGACCCAGGAGCGCGCATGGATCGCCATTCCCTTCTTCTACGACAGAACGACCCGCAAATCTTCGCCGCCATGGCCGGCGAGGAGCGCCGCCAGTCGAGCGGCATCGAGATGATCCCGTCGGAGAACCACACCTGGCCCGAGGTGCTGGCCTGCCTGGGCTCGGTGCTGACCGACAAATACGCTGAGGGCTATCCCGGCCGCCGCTACTATGGCGGCCAGGAATTCACCGATGCCGTCGAGACCCTGGCGCGCGAGCGGGCGAAGGCGCTGTTCCGCGCCCAGCACGCCAATGTACAGCCGCTGTCCGGCTCGCCGATGAACCAGGCCATCTACCTGTCGTGGCTGCGGCCGGGCGAGACGGTGCTGGGCATGGAGCTCTCGCATGGCGGGCATCTCACCCATGGCGCGCCGGTCTCGCATATGGGCAAGCTGTTCGACTTCGTGCGCTATCGCACGCGGCCCGGTGGCAATGGCGGCATCGATTACGATGCGGTGCGCGACCTGGCGAAGAAGCACCGGCCGAAGCTGGTGCTGTGCGGTTTCTCCTCCTATCCGCGCGATCTCGACTACGCCGCGTTCAAATCCATCGCCGACGAGATCGGCGCCCGCACCATGGCCGACGTCTCGCATATCGGCGGGCTGATCGCCGCCGGCGTGAAGGACAATCCGATGGATTTCGGCTTCGACGCCATGACCACGACGGCGCACAAGACGCTGCGCGGCCCGCGCGCCGGGCTGATCCTGTGCCGGCAGGAGCATGCCGCCGGCATCGACGCCTCGGTGTTTCCCGGTCTGCAGGGCGGGCCGCACATGAATGCGGTGGCCGGCACGGCCGTGGCGCTGGCCAAGGCGGCGACGCCGCAGTTCAGCGCCTATGGCGCGGCGATCCTGCGCAACGCCAGGGCGCTGGCGGCGGCGCTGCTGCAACAGGGCGTCACCCTGGTCACTGGCGGCACCGACAACCACCTGCTGGTGATCGACGCCTTCGCCAGCTTCGGCATCGACGGGCGGGTGGCGGAAGAAGCGCTGGACCGCATCGGCATCACCGTCAACAAGCAGGTGATCCCCGACGATCCGCGCCCGCCGCTGCGGTCCTCCGGCATCAGGCTGGGCACGCCCGCCTGCACCACGCGCGGCATGGACGAGGCGGCGATGCAGCGCATCGCCGGCTGGATCGTGCGGGCCTTGCGCGCGCCGCAGGACGAGGCGCTGCTGGGAAAACTGGCGGGCGAGGTGAAAGAACTGGCGCGGGGTTATCCGATCCCGGCGCTCGCTAACTGACGCCGGTTTGACGCTTGGCCGCCTGCAGCGTGTTGTGCAGCAGGCAGGCCACCGTCATCGGCCCGACGCCGCCGGGTACCGGCGTGATGGCGGCGGCATGCGCGGCGGCGGCGGCGAAATCGACGTCGCCGACCAGCCGTGTTCTGCCGTTGCCCAGGTCGATGCGGGTGATGCCGACATCGATCACGGCGGCGCCGGGCTTGACCCAGTCGCCCTTGACGAAATGCTGGCGGCCGATGGCGGCGACCAGGATGTCGGCCTGGCGGCACAGCTCGGACAGGTTTTTGGTGCGCGAATGGGCGATGGTGACGGTGCAGTCCTCGCGCAGCAGCAGGGCGGCCATCGGCTTGCCGACCAGGATCGAGCGGCCGATCACCAGCGCGTTCCTGCCCGAGAGCGAGCCCAGCCGGTCCTGCAGCAGCATCAGGCAGCCCAAAGGCGTGCAGGGCACCGGGAAGTCGAGCTTGGCGCCGGCGGCGACCTGCGCCAGCTTGCCGGCATTGAACGGGTGCAGCCCGTCGACGTCCTTGGCCGGATCGATGGCTTCGACGATGGCGGCGTTGTCGAGATGCGCCGGCAGCGGCATCTGCACCAGAATGCCGTGCACGCGCCTGTCGGCGTTGAGCTCACGCACCACCGACAGCAGCTCGGGCTGCGAGGTGCTGGCCGGCAGGATGCGCTCGAAGCTCTCCATGCCCGCTTCCCTGGTCTGCTTGCCCTTGCTGGCGACATAGACCTGGCTGGCCGGATCGTCGCCCACCAGCACCACCGCCAGCCCGGCCTTCGTCCCGGCTTTGGCGGCGAAATTGGCGGCGTCGACGGCGATCCGGGCCCGCAGCCGCTCGGCATGGGCCTTGCCGTCGATGCGCTTGTCGGCGAACGGGGCGGGTGTGGTCATGACAGCGATTCCAGCGTGTTGGTCCATTCGTTCAGCCGCATCAGCAGGACGGCGTCGGCGTCTTCAAGCCGCACGATCTTCTTGCGGCCGCTGGCGCCGGCGGCCAGCGACAGCCTGCCCTTGGGCACGCCCATCGCCCTGGCCAGCAGCGCCAACACTTCCTGGTTGGCCTTGCCGTCCTCGGGCGGGGCGTTGACCGCGACCTTCAGCATCTTGCCGCCGTCGGCGTCGCGCACGATGCCCTCGATCGCCCGGCGGCTGGCGCGCGGGCTGACGCGGACGGCGAACTGGATGGCGCCGTCGCGGGTGGCGGAAAAGATCGGCCGGATCGGCACGAGGCGAGGGTCAGTAGTAAAGGTTGGTGACGATCAGCCGCTGGACGAAGATCAGGATCAGGATCAGCACCGCCGGCGAGATGTCGATGCCGCCGATCGAGGGGATGATCCGCCGCAGCGGCCGCAGCGCCGGTTCGGTGATGCGGTACAGGAAATCGACCACCATGGCCACGAAGCGGTTGCGCGTGTTGACCACGTTGAAGGCGATCAGCCACGACAATATCGCCATCGCCACCAGCAGGTAGATGTAGATCTCGATTACGATCAACAGGACTTCGATCAGCGCCTGCATCTTCGCTCCATCGCCGGACCCGTTTCGAAGGCGGCACCCTACCCAACGCCTCTCGGAGGCGCAAGCCGCCCGGCCGAAACCGGGTTTGAAAGGCAAGCCCTTGAGCGAAATCGGCTTTCTGCTTCCTTGACAGGGCGGGAAGGGGCGAGGATTATGCGCGCCGTTTCGGGAGCGGGGCCGTAGCTCAGTTGGGAGAGCGCGTCGTTCGCAATGACGAGGTCAGGGGTTCGATTCCCCTCGGCTCCACCAATCCCGCCGCTTCCCTCCTCAATCGCGCAATCCGGCCGGCAGAAAGGCGCGCGCCGTCGCATCCAGCCGCTGCGCCCCCTTGCGCGCTCTTGCCATGTAGCCGCGGCCGGACTTTTCCAGGGCGACTGCCGCCACCTTCAGGTCGCCGGCGCGGTAATGGTGCAGCACGTCGATCAGACTGGCGGCCTGCGCCAGATCCTTTGTCGCCTTGCTCTGCTCCGCGCCCGGACGGCTCGCCGCCACGATCAGCTTGTGCAAGGCATAGCGGGCGGGGTCGGGCACGTTTATGCCGATGCCGGCGTCGTAGAGATAGGTGGCCCGTACGGACTTGTGCAGCAGATAGTCGAGATAGGGCAGGGCCTGGGCGCCGAATCCGAGCCGGGGAATCGGCCTGATCCTGCCGCCGGGGCCGGTTGCGGCGGCGGTCAGCAGTTCGATGCGGGTTTCGGCGCCTTTCAGTTTCAGGGCGTGCGACAGGCGCGCTCCCGGCCGCGCCGACACTACATGGAAGTCCGGGTCGATGCCCGTCACGACATCGGCCAGGGAGATGGCCGAAGCCTGGTCCATGGCGACGGCGATTTTCTCGTCCGCCGCGAGATCGATATCCGATGTGGTCAGGGCGGACGAGACCATCTGTGCGCCGAGCATGGGGCCATAGCTGCGATAGGCATGGGTGCCGATCAGCACCGCGCCGGCGGCGAAAACGCCGCCTTGCACCAGTCCGGCGATGATCCTGCCCGCAATCGGATCGGCGGGCAGATGCAAGGCAGCTCTCAGGGCCCGGCACAGGGCGCGCCGCCGCCGCTGCTCCTGCCGCCACAACCGGTCCTGAGCGCGTTCGCGTTCGATATGGCGCAGCAGTTCCGGCGTTTCCGGACCGATGGATTTCTGTTGTCGTCGGCCGTTGTTCCAGGTCTGGCGATACCAGTAGGTGCGCCCCTTGATGCGCTTGGACGAAAAGCCGCCGGCCCGGCCCGATCCGGGCCGGTCCAACGCCGTCAGATCGTGCAACTCGGCATAGAGCGTCGCCACGGCAAGGGGCAGGGTGGCCATTTATACTCCAACTATATATATGGAGTATAACCGGGGACACCAGCAGGGCAAGAAGCGTTGGAGTAGGCGTTTTACAGCCGCTTGCTCATGTAGACCGTGGTGCCGCCGTCCCGGAACGGCTCGGTGCGGTCGATGCGGTAGCCGGGCCTTGGTAGAGGGCGATGTTGGCCGCGAAGGCGGCATTGGTCAGCAGGCGGAGCTCCCGCAACCCGGAAGTCCGCGCCATCTCCTCGGCATGCGCCAGCAGGCGCCGGCCCAGGCCCTGTCCCTGATACGCAGGCGCCACGGCGACGTTCTCGATCCACAGATGATCGGCAAACGGCAGGGTCTCGATCAGCCCGGCCAGAACGCCATCGACCCGCAGCAGGTCGAAGCGATGGTCGCGCACGGCCTGCTCGTAGTCGGCCGTCATCGGCAGCGGCTCGCGGCCGATCAGTTTCACCCATTTGGCGTAGGCGCTGCGGGTGAGGGCGCTTATGGCGGCGGCGTCGGCCGCTACGGCAGGCCGGATGTCGATGCTGTCGGACATGAAGGGTTTCCCTGAGCAAAGAAAAACCCTGCCGGGGGCAAGCGGGCAGGGCGGGCTGGAGAACGAATCGACGGCCGTCAGCGTCGTCGTTCGTGCGCAGCATGGCCCTCGCGCCGCTTGGTGAAGCGGCGGCGTCGCTGGATGGCGAAGGGCTTGCTCATGGCGTCAGTGTCGATGCGCTCAGGCGTTACGGCAAGATGGACGTGCGGCAACGCCATGCCGTGCGGTCACTTCTTCTGCTTGCTGGCCGCATAGCGCGCCGCGGTCTCGGCATTGGCCGGGTAGAGGCCGGGCAGCGGCACGCCGGATTCGACCTCCTGCATGATCCAGGCTTCCAGGTTCTCCTGTTCCGGCGCGGTGGCCAGCACGTGCTCGATCAGGGCGGCCGGCACCACCACCGCGCCATCGTCGTCGGCCACGATCAGGTCGTCGGGGAAGATGGCGACGCCGCCGCAGCCGATCGGTTGCTGCCAGTCGACGAAGGTGAGGCCGGCGACCGAAGGCGGGGCGGCAGCGCCGCGGCACCACACCGGCAGGCCGGTGCCCAGCACCCCGGCCAGGTCGCGCACCACCCCGTCGGTGACCAGGGCGGCGACGCCGCGCTTCTTCATGCGGGCGCAGAGGATGTCGCCGAAAATGCCGGCATCGGCGATGCCCATGGCGTCGACCACGGCGATGCAGCCTTCCGGCATGGCTTCGATGGCGGCGCGGGTCGATTTCGGCGACGACCAGGATTCGGGCGTCGCCAGGTCCTCGCGCGCCGGCACGAAGCGCAGGGTGAAGGCGCGGCCGACCAGCCGCTTCTGGCCGGGGCGCAGCGGCGCGGTGCCGCGCAGCCACACGTTGCGCAGTCCCTTCTTCAGCAGCACGGTGGTCAGCGTCGCCGTCGAGACGCCGTCCAGTGCGGCAACGATGTCTTTGTCCGCCGTCATCCCTCGCTCCCCGGGTTTTGCCGGCGGACTCTAGATTCCGGCGGCGGCGAAAGATAGGTTCTCCCTGCATGCCCGCCTTCGGAAGATCGCCTGCCTGATGCCGACCACCCTGCACCTGCCGCTGGCCTCGCCCGCCCCGGGCACCGAGCGTCATTTGACGCTGCACCGGTTCGGTCGGCCGGGCTCCCGGCCCAAGGCCTATTTCCAGGCCGCCCTGCATGCCGACGAACTGCCCGGCGTGCTGGTGCTGCAGCACCTGATCGCGCTGCTGGGCGCGGCCGAGCGCGAGGGCCGGCTCAAGGGCGAGGTGCTGGTAGTGCCGGCGGCCAATCCGATCGGCCTGTCGCAGCTCGTGCATGGCCAGTTGCTGGGGCGCTACGGGCTGGATGCATCGGGCAATTTCAACCGCGGCTTTCCCGATCTCAGCGCCGCCCTAGTCGAGGCGCTGCGCAACAAGCTGGGCCGCGACCTTGCTGTCAACACCGCGCTGGTGCGCACCACGCTATTGAAGCTGCTGAGCGAGAAGAAGGCGCTGGGCGAGGCGCAGCAATTGCGCCTGACCCTGATGCGGCTGGCGATCGACGCCGACATCGCCCTCGACCTGCATTGCGACGACCAGGCGCTGCTGCACATCTATGCCGGGCCCAAGCTGTGGCCGGAGATTGCCGATCTCGCCGCCCTGCTCGGCGCGGCGGCGGTGCTGCTGGAAGAGGATTCCGGCGGCGAGCCGTTCGACGAGGCGCTGGCGCGGCCGTGGTGGCGGCTGATCGACGCCAGCCCGGGCGCGGCCTTGTCGGCGGCGTCGATGATCACCGGCACGGTCGAGCTGCGCGGGCGGGCCGATATCGACGAGGCGCAGGCGCAGAAGGACGCGCAGGCGCTGCTGCGTTTCCTCATGCGGCGCGGCGTGGTGGCGGGCGATGCCGGCGTGCTGCCGCCGCTGGTTGGTCAGGGCACCCCGCTGGAAGCGGTCGATTTCGTCAAGGCCCCGCATGCGGGGCTGCTGGTGCAGCGGCGCGCGCTGGGCGAGCGGGTGCGCGGCGGCGACGTGGTGGCGGAGATCGTCGAGCCCATGTCGGGGTCGGGCGCGGGTCGCACCGCCCTGATCGCCCGCACCGAGGGCGTGATCTTCGCCCGCTCGACCCCGGGCCTGGTGCGGGCCGGCGAGCGGGTGATGAAGATCGCCGGCCGCGAGAAGCTGGAACGCGACGATGGCACGCTGCTGGGCGACTAAAGAAATCGCGTTCCGCCTGATCGTGATCCGCTCCGACCATTATTGCTTTGCCGGTGCCTCATCCTGGCTGGCGGGCGGAGGGGCTGGCTGAACCGGAATTTCAAACGTGTAGGGCACCATGCGGACGTGAAGAAAAACCAGCATGGCGGTGAGGTTGGCGATCATTGCGGCAATCAGCAGAAGATGCGCTATCGGCGCGGGCAGCAGCGTGGTTTCCCATTTGTAGAAAAGATACTGGGTCTGAATGTAGAGGTGAAAGGCGATCGCGATCAGCGGCGCCAGGAAATTCAGCAGCAGCGACAGTATCTGCAAGGATGTGAAACGTATTCTGGCGCGCGGCTTCAGGACCGGGGAGTGCAGGAGAAGCTGCAGGAGCTTGCCGTGCATGAACTGGAGTTCGACGGTGGGGACCTGCTTTATGTCGGTCAGATATTTGGCGGCCCCTTCGGACGATGCCGCCAGCGCTATCAGTCCCGCCCGCCACAGGCTGTAGACATAGAACGCCATAGCGCCCAGGAAGAGCAGCGCCTCGCCCACATCGGCGACGGCGCCGAGAAGGCTTTTGGCGGGATCGGTGAGGGCGGCCACCTCCGCCATTTGCGCGAACAGGAACACATCGAGGATCAGCACGAAGAAGGCGAGCTTGATGCCTCTTTCTTCGATCTTCTCCGCGCGCTCGGCCATCGCCTTCATGGCGGCCGTGACGTCGTCCTTGCTGGCGTTCGTTCTTTTCAGCAGGTCGAATACTTCTTCCGCCAATCTGCGGGTGTTGTTCCATCGCACCAGGAGGGGAGGGTTCATGGGTGCCCTGTCCTAGAGATTAGGCCACTATCCGAAGGTTACCTTGCCCTGCTGCGCCAGCCCGCCATCCTTTCGCATAACCCAGGTGATGGCGGTGTTGCCCTCCGGCCTGCCGTTGACCGAGAACAGGGTGATGTCGAACACTGGGCTGATGGCGCGGAACTCGAACGCCTTTACCCGCTTGCCGGGCGAGGAGCGGCGCGCCAGTTCCATCTGCAGCAGCCCCATCAGCGGACCGTGCACCACCAGGCCGGGATAGGCCTCTTCCTGCGTCGCGTAAGGCTGGTCGTAATGGATGCGATGGCCGATGAACATCAGGGCGGAGAAGCGGAACAGCAGTACCGGGTCGGCCTTGATCTCGCGCTGCCACACCGCATCGGTCGGCGCCGGCCGCGGCGCGGGCGGCTTCTCGCCAGGCAGCGGCGCCTGGCGGTAGACGATGTCCTGCTCCTCGACGATCACCGGCTCGCCGCGGGCGAAGATGCGATGACGTACGCCGACGAACACCATCTGGCCGGTGGAGCCGGTCTTGGGTTCGACCGAGACGATCTGCGATTCGCGCCTGATCTCGTCGCCCAGCCTGATGTCGCCCTCGAAATGCAGCCGCGAGCCGGCCCACATGCGCCGCGGCAGGGTGACCGGCGGCAGGAAGTCGCCGCGCAGCGGGTGGCCGTCGGGACCGATCTTGGAGGCAGGCGCCGCCTCGAGGAAATAGAGCCAGTGCCACAGGGGCGGCAGCGGATCGCCCTTAGCTGGGGCGGGATCGCGCGCGTCCAAGGTGGCGATCAGGGCGCGAGGCGGAAACGGCGCGGCGATGTCCTCCTGCACCTGGGTGCGGCCGATCCACTGCCGGTACTTCTCCAGTTCCTGGTCCATGATCCTCTCCGACGCGCGACGCTCAGAAACCATAAAGCATGATAACCGCCGCACTGGCCAGCAGCGCAATGATGCGCTTGAACCAGTCCTCGCTGCGGCCAATGGCGCCGTAGCTGAACAGGTACATGCCGAAGGAGATTTTCACCCCTGCCGCCAGCGCCAGCAAAGGGTCGCTGCCCAACGCCAGCAGCGAGGGATGGGTAATGAACCCGATCGGCACCACGAACAGCGCACTGCCCAGCCGCATGGCGCGCCACGCCACCGGCAGCCACGGCGTTTGCGCGATGCGCGAGGCGATGAAGACGTTGCCGCAGACCGGCGGCGTGATGGTGCACAGCAGCGCGTACCAGAACACGAACAGATGCGCCTGCAGCGGCGCCAGCCCTAGCTCGATCAGGGCCGGGCCGGCGACGGCGATGCAGATGGCGTAGGCGGCGGTGGTCGGCAGCTCCATGCCCAGCGCGATGCAGGCCAGCGCGGTCAGGATCAGCGCCACCCAGAGCTGGCCGCCGGACAGGCCGACGATCAGCGAGGTGAACTTCACCCCCAGCCCGGTGATGTGGAAGACGCCGACGATGATGCCAGCGCAGATCATGATGGCGGCGATGCCGGCCACCTGCCTGGCGGCGAGCACGGTGGCGTCGCGCAGCCTGGTGGCGAACAGGCGCAGCCGCAGGCGCAGGGTTTCGTCGAACGCCAGCAGGATTGCGGCGACGCCGACGGCGACGATGCCACAGAACTGCGGCGTGTACTCGGTACCGACGAACAGGAAGATCAGCGTGCCCAGCGGCAGGGCGAAGAAGGGCAGAGTGCGCATCACCTTGCGCCAGCCCGGCAGCTCGTCCGGGCTCATGCCGCGCAGGCCCAGCACCACGGCGTAGCGGTCGACGCCGAACCAGCAGGTGAGGAAGAAGATGAAGGCGGGCAGGGTCGCCACCACCATCAGGTCCTCGTAGCGCATGCGCAGGAACTCGGCCATCAGGAACACGCCCGCGCCCATCACCGGCGGCATGATCTGCCCGCCGGTCGAGGCCACCGCCTCGACCGAGGCGGCGAACGGCCGCGGATAGCCGTGGCGGATCATGGCCGGGATGGTGAAGGCGCCGGTGGAGGCCACGTTGGCCGAGGCACTGCCGCTGATGGTGCCGTAGAGTGCGGACGCCACCACCTCGACCTTGGCGGTGCCGGCGCGGAAGCGGCCGGCGGTCTGCTGCGCCACCGACATGAAGCCGGTGCCGGCGTCGCCGGCCGACACGAAGGCGCCCAGGATCAGGAACGGGGCGATCAGCTCCAGCGAGGTGCCGGTCAGCGTGCCCCACAGCCCGCCTTCGGAGATCACCAGCGTGCCGAGGAAGGAGGTCAGCGGCTGACCGTTATGGCCCAGATCGCCGGGCAGCAGATGGCCCAGCAGCCCGTAGATCAGCACGATCAGGGCGATGGCCGGCATCACCGGCTGCACGGCGCGGCGCGCCATGTCGAGCACGATCAGGATCAGCAGGCCGGACACTACGATCTGGAACCAGCCCTTCAGCGAGCCGTACTGGTCGGCCAGCTCGCGCCGGTTCAGCGCGATATAGAGGCAGCAGAGAATGCCCAGCACCCCCAGCAGCCAGGACAGCGCCGTGTCCAGCCGCGAGCGGTTGGCGCCGGTGAAGAAGAAGACGAAGGGAATGGCGAACAGCAGGTGCAGCGGGCGGCTGACCAGGTTGGGCACCAGCCCGCCGATCACGACATAGACGTGGAAGGCGATGGAGGCGGCGGCGACGGCCAGGATCAGCAGATCCCAGACCGTCGCCAGCCTTGCCAGAGGCGCCGAAGCCGGTGCGGCATCGATGCCGGGTGTCTCGGACACGACGCTTACTTGAAACGATACTTGAAGCCTGGACTACTTCAGCGTGTCGGGAATGACCACACCCTGTTCGGCGTAGAACTTGGCCGCGCCCGGATGCAGCTTGACGCCCAGCGGCGCGACCTGGTCCAGCGCCACCGAGCCCCAGATCGGGTTGGTCTTCGCCATCGCTTCGCGCTGGGTCCAGAAGATTTTCGTGATCTGGTAGGCAGCGTCGTCACTCATCGCCGTGGTGGTGTAGCCGCCGACCGGCAGGCCGAAGGTCTGCACCGGCTGGGTCTGACCGGGATAGGTGTCGGCGGCGATCACGATGCGGCCGGCGCCGGGATCGTTGTCCAGCACCTTCTTCAATTCGTCATCCGACAGCGACAGCAGCCGGACCGAGGTGGTGGAGGCCAGTTCCTGGATCATGCCGGTGGGGTGCGAGGAGCCGGAGGCGAAACCGTCGACCTGCCGGTTGCGCAGCGCGTTGGAAGCGGCGCTGAGTTCGACTTCCGCCACCTTCACCTTGCCTTCGAGGTCGAACAGCTTGAACAGCGCCAGCGACTGGCGTTCGGTGAAGGTGCCGCGGCCGCCGGCGATGAAGGTCTTGCCCGCCAGGTCGGCGATCGAACTGACGTTGGCGTCGGCGCGGGTGACGAAATGCATGGTGATGCCGGGCATCACGAACAGGGTGCGGATATTGTCGTAGCCGGTCTCGCCCTCGAACGGCTTCTTTCCTTCCTGCGCGCTCTTCACCAGGCTGGGCGGCGAGGTGAAGATGTAGTTGCCGGTGCGGCGCGGCGCTTCCTTGACGTTCTGCACCGAGCCCTGGCTCTCCTCGACCGTCGGGGCGATCTGGCCGTTGCTGGCGCCCTTCAGCGCTTCGCCCAGCTGCACCATCATCTGGTAGTAGGACGAACCGGCGGTGGCCGATTTCAGGGTGACGCGGGTTTCCGCCTGGGCCGTGCCGGACAGCAGGGCGGCGGCGGCCGCGATGGCGGCGAGACGAACGAATTTCATGGAACCTCCCGGAGATTGGTTGCTCCGGTTTTACGGCCCGGCCGGGGGACGGGCAAGCGGCTTTGCGCTACTTTTCCGGCAGCGACCGCAGCAATTCCTCAATCTGCCCCCGCTGCGGCGCACCGGCGGGAACCAGCGCCAGCAGGCGGGAGAGCTTGTCGCGCGCCGCCGCATTGTCGCCGGCCGCCGCCTCGACCCGCGCCAGGTAGAACAGCGCCAGCGGGTTGTCCGCCTGCAGCGCCAATAGTTTGCGCAGCGTTGCCGTGGCGTCGGGCGACGGCACCGCCTCGATGCCGCCCGCCCGCAGCTGCGCCTCGGCCAGATCGCCCAGCAGTTGCGGGTCGTCGGGCCGGCGCCGGCTGGCTTCGGCGAAGGCGGCCACCGCCTTGTCCGGCTCGTCCAGCACCAGCCGCGCCTTGCCCAGCCGCTGCCAGCCGGCGACGTCATCGGGCGTGTCCTGCAGGCGCGCTTCCAGCCCGTCGACCATCGAGCGGATCGCCGCCTCGCGCTCGGCCGGCGACAATTGCGCCATGCGTTCGACGTCCTGCGCGGTGGGGCCGCGCGGGGCGGCTGCCGGCGGCGGCCGATCCGGCCGGATGGTCCGCGGGTCGATGCCGGCTTCCTCCGCGACGCGGGCGATCTCGCCCTGCAGCGCCGGCAGCCATGGCGCGCCCTGGGGGGCGCCTGCCTCCAGCGCCAGCCAGCGCTCCAGCGCGGCGCGCGGCTTTCCTTCCTGCACATCGGCCAGACCGCGATAGTAGTTGGCCGCCGGCTCGTCCGGCTCGATCTTCAGGGCGCTGTCCAGCGCCTCCCGCGCGCGCGGCGTGATGCGCCCCTGGTCCTTCAGGATCAGGGCCTCGGCGTAGCTCGACAGCAGGTCGGCGCGCTCGGGCGCCAGGGCGATGGCTTTCTGCAGGGCCGCGATCGCCTGGTCGAAGCGGCCGACCCGCAAGGCGGTGCGGCCGAGCAGGGCCCAGCCCTGCAGGTCGTCGGGCTTGGCCTGCAGCCGCTTTTCCAGCTCGTCCAGCAGGCGGGCGGCGTTCTGCAGGCTTTCCTGGCCGGCGTTGCGCTCGGCGAAGGGGCGGGCGGGCAGTTCCGGCCGGCCGGTGGTGAAATACCAGCCCAGCGACAGCAGCGGCAGCAACACGACAAGCGCCATGGCCAGGCGCTGCAGCGTGCGGCTGCTGGCGGCCGGCGCGTCCTGCTGCTGCGTCAGGGCCAGCAGGCGGCGCTCGATCTCGTTGCGCGCGTTCGCGGCCTGCGGCGCGCTGATGACGCCGCGTTCCTCATCGCGCGCGATCTCGGCGAGCTGGTCGCGATAGACCGCCAGGTTGTAGCCGACCCTTTCGGCGCCGCCCTGCCGGCGTGGGCGCAGCAGCGGCACCGCCAGCACGGCGATGGCGAGGGCGGTCAGCAGCGCCAGGGCAAAGGCCAGCATCAGCCGTCCCCGTCCTGCAGCAGGCGCGCGATGCGGGCGCGCTCGGCCTCGCTGACCGGCGCCACTTCGGTGACGACATGGCGGCGGCGGCGGAACCAGACCACGACGCCGATAGCGGCCAGCAGCAGGATCGCCGCCGGGCCGAACCACAGCAGCCAGGTCGACGGGTTCACCGGCGGGCGCAGCAGCACGAAATCGCCGTAGCGGGCGACCAGGAAATCGTAGATCTGCACGTTGCTGTCGCCCTGGGTCAGCCGCTCGCGCACCAGCAGGCGCAGGTCGCGCGCCAGCGGCGCGTCGGAATCGTCGATCGACTGGTTCTGGCACACCACGCAGCGCAAGTTGCGGCTGATCTCGCGCGCCCGCGCTTCCAGCGCGGGATCGGCCAGCATTTCGTCCGGCTGCACCGCTAGCGCCGCGACTGGGAGCAGGCCGACCGGCAGCAGGCCAAGCAGCAGGACCAGAAGGCGCAGCGCGCTCATTGGCGCAGCTTCTGCACGATCGGCTGCAGCGTATTCCGCCAGTCATTCTCGGTGACCGGGCCGACGAAGCGGTGGCGGATGCGGCCCTCGCGGTCGAGCACGAAGGTCTCGGGCACGCCGTAGCTGCCCCATTCGATGGCGTTGCGGCCCTGCGGATCGACGCCGATGCCGCTATAGGGATTGCCCAGCCGCTGCAGCCAGGCGGTCGCTGCGTCGGGCTTGTCCTTGTAGTTGATGCCGTAGATCGGCACCGCCTGCTCGCGCGCCAGCTTCATGAACACCGGATGCTCGACCTGGCAGGGCGGGCACCACGAGGCGAAGATGTTGACCAGCACCACCTCGCCCTTCAGCGCCGCCACGTCGAGGCCCGGCAGATCGGGCAGCAGTGGTTCCAGGGTCATCGCCGGCGCGGGCTGGTCGATCAGGGCCGAGGGCAGGACGCTGGAATCGTGCCGGTTCAGCAGTGCCCAGGCGAAGAAGCCGGCGATCAGCACGAACATGGCAAGCGGCAGCAGGACGATGGCGCGCATGGGCTACTCCGCCGCGGCGACGGCGATCTTGCGCTGGCGCGAGGGCGCGCCGACGCGATGGCGGCGGTCGGTCAGCGACACCAGCCCGCCCAGCACGCACAGCACCGAGCCGATCCAGATCCAGGGCGCCAGCGGATTGTGGTAGAGGCGCACGGTCCAGCCCGCCCCGTCCTGATCGCCGATCACCGTGTAGAGGTCGGCCAGCCAGGTGGTGTGGATCGCCGCTTCCGTGGTCTGCCGGCGCTGCACGCCATAGAAGCGGCGTTCGGGCAACAGGGTGGCGATCTGGCGTTCGCCGTCCTTCACCGCAATCGTCGCGCGCAGGGCCTGGTAGTTGGGACCGTCGGCGGGCGCCACGGCCTGCAGGGTGAAGCTGTAGCCGGCAAGCTGCGTGGTATCGCCCGGCTGCATGATCAGCACCCGCTCCTGCTGCCAGGCGGAGGCGGCGGTGACGCCGGCCACCAGGATGCCGAGCGAGGCGTGCGCGATGCTCATGCCGATGGCGGCGCGCGGCAGGCCGCTCAGGCGGCGCCAGCTTTCGGCCGCCGTCAGGCGCAACAGGCCGATGCGCTCGGCCAGCTCCGCCAGCGTGCCCAGCACCAGCCACACCGCGACGGTAAGGCCGATCAGCGCCAATGTGTTGTGCCGGTCGATGACGAAGCCCAGGACAAGGGCGATGGCCAGCGTGGCGGCGGCGGCGAGGCGCAACCGTTTCAGCGCGGTGAGAAGATCGCCGCGCTTCCAGGGCAGCAACGCGCCGACCGGCACGGCGATCAGCAGCGGCAGGACCAGCGGCACGAAAGTGGCGTTGTAGAAGGGCGCGCCGACCGACACCTTGCTGCCGCCCAGCATGTCGAGGAACAGCGGATAGAGCGTGCCCAGCAGCACGGTGGCGCAGGCGGTGCAGAGCAGCAGGTTGTTCAGCACCAGCCCGCCCTCGCGGCTGATCGGCGCGAACAGCCCGCCGCCCTTAAGCTGCGGCGCGCGCCAGGCATAGAGCGTCAGCGAGCCGCCGACGGCGATCGCCAGCAGCGCCAGCACGAACAGCCCGCGGCCGGGATCGGTGGCGAAGGCGTGCACCGAGGTCAGTACGCCCGAGCGCACCAGGAAGGTGCCGAGCAGGCTGAGCGAGAAGGTCAGGATCGCCAGCAGTACGGTCCAGGCTTTCAGCGCGTCGCGCTTCTCGACCACGATGGCCGAATGCAGCAGCGCGGTGCCCGCCAGCCACGGCAGGAAGGAGGCGTTCTCCACCGGATCCCAGAACCAGAAGCCGCCCCAGCCCAACTCGTAATAGGCCCACCACGAGCCCAGCGCGATGCCAAGTGTGAGGGCGCACCAGGCGGCCAGCGCCCAGGGCCGCACCCAGCGCGCCCAGGCGGGATCGACCCGGCCTTCGATCAGGGCGGCGACGGCGAAGGCGAAGGCGACCGAGAAGCCGACATAGCCGATGTAGAGAAACGGCGGATGGAAGGCGAGGCCGGGATCCTGCAGCACCGGGTTCAGGTCGTTGCCGTCCAGCGGCGCGGGATCGACGCGCAGGAAGGGATTGGAGGTCAGCAGGATGAACAGCAGGAAGCCGACCCCGATCATCGCCTGTACCGCCAGCACGCGCGCGCGCAGGGCGGGCGGCAGGTTGCGGCCGAACAGCGCGATGGCGGCGCCGAACAGCGCCAGCACCAGGATCCACAGCAGCAGCGAGCCCTCGTGGTTGCCCCACACGCCGGTGATCTTGTAGAGCAGCGGCTTGGCCGAATGCGAGTTCTCGACCACGTTCAGCACGCTGAAATCGGAGACCAGGTAGCTCCAGGTAAGGCAGGCGAAGGACAGGGCGACGAAACCGAACTGCGCCAGTGCGGCCGGCCGCGCCAGGGCGATCAGCGCGGCATCGTTGCGCTGGGCGCCGATTAGCGGCGCCACCGCCTGCACCAGCGCGATCGCCAGCGCCAGCACCAGCGCGTAATGGCCCAACTCGGGGATCATTGCCGCGGCGCCGTCGAGGGCAGAGGCTGGCCCTCTTTCCACACGCCCGATTTCTTCAGCGCCTCGGCCACTTCCGGCGGCATGTAGTTCTCGTCGTGCCGGGCCAGCACCTCGCGCGCCTGGAAGACGCCGTCGCGGCTGAGATTGCCGTCGGCGACCACGCCCTGGCCTTCGCGGAACAGGTCGGGCAGGGCACCGGCATAGACCACGGTCACGACATGGGCGCCGTCGGTGACGCGGAAGCTGGCCTCGCTGCCGCGCCGCTCGACCGATCCGGCCTCGACCAGCCCGCCGATGCGGAAGCGCTGGTCCGGTTCGGGCTTCTTCTCCATCACCATGGTCGGCGAATAGAAGAACACCAGGTTCTCGTTCAGCGCCCGCAGGATCAGGAAAGCGGCCACCGCCAGCACCGACAGCGACAGGCCGACCAGCAGCAGGCGGCGATGCTTGGGTTTGAGGCGGCGGGCCCGTGTCATGGCCGCTCCCGCCGCTGCTGCAACTGATCCAGCAGGCGGCGCAGGCGGCGGCGTTGCAGCCAGGCCTGCAGGGCCATGCCGATCAGGATCGCGAAGGCGATGGCGAAGGCCGGCCAGACATAGGCCGCGTGTCCGCCCATCGCCAGAAAGTCGCTCAAGGACTGCATGCCCGCCTTCTAGCGCCAAAACCGTCCCTTATATAGGCGACCGGCCGCCGCAAGACCCTTCGCCGCAGGATCGTGTTTGCCGGCGTCGTTTGCCAGCGTCCCGGCGGCACGATATTGCTATCGACAATCTGGCATCCCCCTTCCCGCCGCAATGCGGATCGGGGTCGAAGGAGTCGATGATCATGGGTGGCATAGTCTGGCTGGCGTCCTATCCCAAGTCGGGCAACACGTGGACCCGGGCTTTTTTGCACGAGTACATCCACGGCAGTGAGAAAGAAAATTACAACATCAACGAGATGAACGTCCTCAGCATCTCCGACAATGGCCTTGTCTGGTATGAAGAGGTGCTGAAAAAGCCGGTCAAGGAATGCACCCACGAGGAAATCGCCAAGGCCCGGCCGCTGGTGCATCAGCTCATCCACGACAAGACCGACGGCTTCATATTCCTCAAGACGCACAATGCCTTCGTCGTCAACCAGGGGATACCGCTCCACACCCCGTCGCTGACCGCCGGCGGCGTCTACATCGTGCGCAACCCGCTCGACGTCGTATCGTCCTTCGCCGACCACATGGGCCTGACGGTCGACGAGGCGATCACCGCCATGGCCAAGCCCGGCAATGCCTCGGACACGTCCGAAAAGGCCGTATTTCAAATCATGGGCTCGTGGTCGGAGCATGTCTACAGCTGGACCAAACGGCCCAACCCTTCCCTTTTCTTCATGCGTTACGAGGACATGCTGAATGAGCCCAAGGCGGTCTTCGGCGATCTGGTCCAGTTCCTGCACTTGCCGCTAGAGCCCGACCGGCTGGCCGATGCGATCTCGCGCACCTCGTTCGACAATCTTCGGAAAATGGAGACGGAGAAAGGGTTTAAGGAGCGTTCGCCGCATTCCGAACGCTTCTTCCGCGAGGGCAAGGCCGGCCAGTGGAAATTCGAGCTGACCCTGAACCAGGTCAAGCGGATCATCCATGACCATGGCGAGCAGATGGATCGGTTCGGCTATCTGAAGGAAGCCGAGATGTTTCTGAGGAATCCCTCGGCGATGCGGCGCCAGCAGGCCTCCTAAGTTTTTGCCTGGTCATGGAAAAAACTGATGGCAGGGGCGCAAGCCTAGAAAGTTTCTTTTAGAAACTAGTTGCTATCATGTAACAGGCTTGGTCTTTATTATAAGTTATTGATGTTAAAAGATAATATATGGGGGCCGGTATTTGCTTGCGCGGTTTTGCTCCGGTAATTTGTTTAAATCTGCCAAGGGGGAGTTGCTATATGAATAATAGTTTGAGGACCGCCCTGCTTTCGGGGGCTGCCATCGTGGCCCTTGCGGTCGCACTGCCGGAAGGCGCCAACGCGCAGATGTATTCGACCGGTCCGGGTTTCTACCTGTCCGCTGAAGGTCGCTACATCTTCAATGGTACCGACAAGATTCGGGACTTTCCGTTCAACAACTTCTCGCTGCCGTTCACCGTCGGCACCCTCAGCACCATCGAAGCGCTGAAGGAGAAGGCCGGGAATGGTTGGGGCGGCAAGGCCATGCTCGGCTATCGCTTCAACAACAACTGGGACATCGGCATCGGCTTCGCCGGCGCCTGGCACAAATCGGGCAAGGGCAGCAACTCGGCCAACCTGACGACCGGTTTCGGCAACCCGCCGGGCCCGATCGACACCATCGTCCTGACCGGCACGGCGAACCAGAGCCTGAAGGTCAAGCTCGACTACCACATCGGCGACTTCGAGGCCGGCTACAACTGGAAGATGGGCAACTCGAACATCCGTCTGTTCGGCGGTCTGCGCTACGCCAACTTCAACCAGAAAGCCACGGGCGGCCTGTCGGCCAGCGGCGGTCTGTTCGGTCTCAACACCACGGGCGTGGGCGCGCCGGCGACGTTCACCTTCTTCACCGGCACGCTGGCGGCATCGGTGCGGCGCAAGACGACCTACTGGGGCGTTGGTCCGCGTATCGGCGCCAATGGCCAGTTCGGTCTCGGCGCCGGCGGCTTCCACCTGTTCGGCGGAATTTCGGCCGCGGTGCTGTACGGCAAGTTCAAGGACACCCGCAAGGTCGGCGCGGCCGCGTTCTTCAACAATCCGACGACTCCGGTCCTCGCGACCTCGTTCAAGGTCAAGGACAGGAGCAAGAACAAGTTCGTCCCGAACGTCGAGGGCGAGATCGGTCTGGGCTATACGTTCAACGCCGGTTCGGGCTCGACGGTGTCGCTGCAGGCCGGCTATCGCGCCGATGCGTATTTCGGCGCTGGCAGCGACGCGGACGTCTACGCCGTCCAGGCCTTCGGTCTGGGCAAGGACTCGAAGAGCAACGACTACCTGTTCCATGGCCCGTTCGTGCGCCTGACCGCGACCTTCGGTCCGGCGCCCGTGGTCGCGGCGGCTCCGGCGCCCGCGCCGGCTCCGGCGCCGGCGCCGAAGAAGAACTTCCTGGTGTTCTTCGACTTCGACCGCTCGAACATCACGGCTGACGCGCAGCGGGTGATCGAGGAAGCGGCGGCGGCGGCCAAGGCTGGCAATGTCTCGCGCATCCAGCTGACCGGCCACACCGACCGCTCCGGTTCGGACCAGTACAACATGGCGCTGTCGCTGCGTCGCGGCGAGGCGGTGAAGCAGGCGCTGATCCGCCAGGGCATCCCGGCGGCGTCGATCGCGGTGATC
>JBBCJW010000004.1:0-21797 GCA_037190765.1 Alphaproteobacteria bacterium | reverse complement strand
GATCACCGCGATCGACGCCGCCGGGATGCCCTGGCGGATCAGCGCCTGCTTCACCGCCTCGCCGCGACGCAGCGACAGCGCCATGTTGTACTGGTCCGAACCGGAGCGGTCGGTGTGGCCGGTCAGCTGGATGCGCGAGACGTTGCCAGCCTTGGCCGCCGCCGCCGCTTCCTCGATCACCCGCTGCGCGTCAGCCGTGATGTTCGAGCGGTCGAAGTCGAAGAACACCAGGAAGTTCTTCTTCGGCGCCGGCGCCGGAGCCGGTGCGGGCGCCGGAGCCGCCGCGACCGGAGCCATGCGGCCGAACGTGTAGCGGATGCCGCCCTTGACCGACGGGCCCGACCACTCGTTGCCGAACCGGTAGTCGGCCTTCAGGAAGCCCGACAGACCGCCGCCAACATCCATGATGTTGATGCCGGCGCCGGCCTCGCCCCACACGCCGCCATTGTCGTCGCTGACCTTGATCGAGCCGCCGGGACCCGACAGCTTGACGTCGTTGTCGCCCAGGAACTCGTTCCACACGCTGCCCGAGACGAAGGGCTCGAAGCGGGTACGGCCCGAGGTGAAGGTCGCACCGCCACGCAGGCCCAGGCGGCCACGCAGGCTCTCGGCGTTCTTGATGTCAACGCCGGTCGCCAGCAGCGACATCTTGTCGAACTTGGTGTGGACGTAGGACAGCGTCGCCATCGGCTCGAAGAAGAAGCCCCTGGTGTGATCGGCCTGGCCGAACCTGTAGCCGAGGTCGAGCGAGGCGCCCAGCGAGCGGACGTCGGCCTTGTCGGAGCCGCTGTTGCCGGGGAACTTGGTCTTGTACTTCAGGTCCATGAAGTCGGCCTTGAACAGCAGGTCGGCGAAGAACCCGCCATTCATGTAGGTCGCGTAGGCGCCGACATTGAAGCCCTTCAGGTCCGCGTCCGAGCCGCTGTCGAAGTCCAGTTCCGACCAGGTATAGCCGCCCATGACGCCCAGCAGCAGCGCGCTGGTCGGGGTCGACATCACCTGGAAGTCGACACCCGCCTGGATGCCATAGATGTTCTGGTCGTAATCGCCATCGACCTTGTTCGAACCGGCGGCGGTCTGGACCCGGTCGCTGGCATTGCGGTCGTAGAAGGCGCCGAAGGCGCGCACCCAGGCGCCCGGACCGGCCTTGGCCGGGCCCGCATTGCCCATCAGGTAGGGGCGCAGGTCGGCGGTACGGTCGAGCCAGGTATGGGCCGACTGATGCCACACTTCCTGGGCGCCGGTGGCCAGCTTGGCCAGCTCGAACGCACGGGCGTTCGGGTTGTTGGCCAGGAACCACTGGTCGTCCACGCCGGCAACCGCGCCGGGACGGAAGTACAGGTCGTAGTCGAAGAAGCCCTTGTCGATCGGGCCGTTGGCCAGAACGAAGTTCGGCTGGCCATCGACGCCGCCGTCGACGTCGATCACCAGGAAGCCGACCGGGTCGAACGAGGCCGCAACGCCGAAGGCCAGGTCGTTGACCGTCACCAGCGTCTGGCCGGTGGCGCCGCCGTTGATGAACAGCAGGTCCGACGCGCCGCCCAGGACCAGCGCCGCGTCAACGCCCAGAGCGGCATTGTTGGAGCCGGTATAGAGGGCGTTGTTGATGAAGGTGGCGTCGTTGATGCCACCGTCGATCATCGTCAGCACGCCGCCATCGTTGTTGAAGGCGTTGGTGCCGCCGGCGAACTCGAACAACGTGATGAAGTTGGCGTCGATGATACCGGTATTGTTCAGTACGTCGTCGCCGCCAATGCCCATCAGGTTGATCCCGCCGGTCGTCCAGGTGCCGGAGGCGTTGTTGTTGAAGACGTTGCCGTTGACGCCAGCACCGCTCACCATGGCGACGCTGCCGGTGATCTGGCCGTCGTTCTCGACCGCGGTCGCGCCGCCGAAGGTCAGCAGCACGGGCTCGAACGGGCCGAGCGCCGAACCGGCCGCACCCTGGTTGCCCTGGATGACGCCGGTGGCGTTGTTGTTGATGAACGTGCCGCCGTCGGTGGCCGAGATGATCACCGGACCGAGGATCGCATTGCCCTGCACGATGCCGTCGTTGTTCAGGGTGGCGGTCTGCGTGCCGGCGGGGTCGAAGGCCAGCATCAGCACGCCCGTGGCGTCGCCGATGATGCTGGAGTCCACGCCGATGTTGTTGATCACCAGGCCGTCACCGCCGCCGATCTTCAGGCCGGCCGCGCCGATGCCGGCGGAGTCGATGCTGCCTTCGTTGTTGATGGTGGCCGAGCCGGCACCGAAATTCGCCACGCCGGCGCCGATGAGGTCGGCTTCGACCAGCACGCCGGCGGCAACGTTGACCGTCGCCGCGCCGGCGCCGAAGGTCACGGCCGCGGTGCCGATGAGCGGCGGGTCGATGTCGAAGTTGACGTTGACCGTGGCGTCGCCGCCGGCCGAGAAGGCGGCGGCGCCGAACAGGCCGTTGGTGACGGTGATCTTGTCGTTGGTATTCACCAGCGCATTGCCGCCAAGCGAGCCCGCGATCGCGCCGCTGCCGTTGGTGGCGTTGATCAGGCCGGCATTGATGGTCGCGTCGCCGCCCAGGGAGAAGGCGATGATGCCCGACCCATCGGTCGAGGTGACGCTGCCGGTCGCGCTGTTCACCAGCGCATCGCCGCCGCTGAGGGCCACGATGCCGGTGGCGCCGATCACGATGCCGCCTTCTTCAGCGCCGTTCTGCTCGTTGTGGACGGTGGCCGTGCCGCCGGCCACGACCAGAATGCCGATGCCGGTTTCGGAGAGGATGGCGCCGCCGGTGTTGTCGCCGACGCCGTCGCCGCCGACGATGATCGAGATCGCATCTTCGAACGCGGTCAGCGAGTTGGCGCTGGAGTTGGTGACCGTGGCGCTGCCGCCCAGGTTGAGGATGGCAATGCCGCGGCCGGCGGTCGAGGTGATCGAGCCCTCGTTGACGACGTTGGTGGTGCCGGTCAACTGGTTGATGTTGATCGCGTCGCCGCCGGAGAGAATGGTGCCGGCGCCAGCGATGGCGTTCGGATTGGCGCCGGCGCTGTTAGTGACAGTCACCGCCGTCGTGGCATTGGTATTGGCGGTATTGATCAGAATGCCCGTGCCGCCGACCGGATTGCCCAACTGGCCGATGACGCCGGTGTTATCGACCGAGATCGTCGCGCCGCTGCCGGCGCCGAGCGCCAGATCGCCGATATTGATGCCGGTGTTGGCGCCGTAGATCTGGCCTTCGTTGTTGATGTCGAAGGTCAGAACGCCGGTGGCATTGCCGACGCCGATCGCGCCGGCGTTGATGACGGGAGGCAGGCCGGAAACGGCGCCAGGCCCGGAAACGATGCCAGTGGTGCCGATGTTGATCGTGCCGTTACCGCCCTGAGCGTAGCCAATGTTGACGGCATTTGCGCCAGTGCTGGTCAGGATTCCGTTCAGGTTCCAGGTCTGCGTGCCGGTGGAGGCGTTGCCACTGAAGAGGTGATTAATCTGAACGCCATCGCCGGACATGATCGCGCCGGCATTGACGTTGAACACCACGTTCGTGTTGGCGCCACCGCCGAGCTGGGTGATCAGGACGCTGGTGTTGGCGAGATTCGCGTCGCTGACGAAACCGTTGATATTGGCAACCAGTCCGTTCGCGTCATTGACGAATATGCCGATAGCACCGGTGCCGTCATTGTCGGCACCGTTACAGGTCAGCGTGTCCGGCGAAACACCAGCATTGTGCGCGCACTGCGCCACCGCATCCTGGGTCGCGAACATCGACGCGGCCATGCCGGCGGCGATCGTGGTGGCGACCATCAGCGCCCGCAGCCCGCCGCGACGGCCAGCCCTCAGCTTCGCTGCGACCGGCGGTTGCACAACCGACAACACGATTTCCTGGCCGCCGTTGCTGGCCTGCGCGCGCGAAATATCTACCGTCATTTGTTGCATTCCCCGATTTGAATGGCCGGATCCGCTGCAGCAGACCCGATACCCCCTGGCCTGAAACCTGTTCGCTGACTGCGATACGAGCTTGGCTGGACACTCGATGGCGGGAATGTGCCCGGAATGGGGCAAGAGCGTCAATCATGTTGCTGTAGCAATGACGTTTTATCCCCCGGTGTTGCCTGTAGAGCACAATCCGCTAGAGAGACCGGAACACTACTAATAGTAGTTCTATCGATATATAGACACAAAATACATGGTTCGATGATTCGCTGCGGACTCATGGCAGAATATTCATGAGAAATGCGATTTAAGCATCGATGGAATGGCTCCCGTACCCCGGTCCGGGTTATCCGGTATCTCGAGACCGTTAGCCGGAATCGACCAGGACCGACCTACCCCAGCCACTTCAATCCAGAGTCGTAAAGACGATAATTTTGCGCCGGCAAAGAAAGAATCATGGTCGATGCAGATGGGATCGCAGCCCCTGGATTGGGGCGGCAATCAGCCATGAATTGGAAAGTACGAAAACGGAACTGTGAGGTGGCGGCGGTTAGAGGTGGCCGCGGTTACAGGCGTCGGAGCAGACCGAGCCGGATGACCCACCGATCCATGCTTTACTTGGATCGCTCCATCATCCGCGCATAGGCGCGGCTGAACCCGGCCAGCGGCACGTCGAAGGAAACCGCCTGGCCGCTGGCATTGGCGATGGTGAGCTTCAGGGTCGTCCCCTTCTGCATCTGGGTCTCCAGCGCCTCGACCAGGGTGAAGTCGGCGATGCAGCCGGCCGGCAGGCAGATGCGCAGCGGCACCCGCACAGCCTGGCCGCTATCGACCTGCATGTCGACGCCGCGCGCCAGCAGCGCTCCCCAGGGCGGAACGATGGTGCCGACGGGCCGCTGGCCGGCCTCGGCCGACGCCTTCACGAACATCGCGATCTGGAACACGTCGTCCTTGCGCAGCACCTGCTGCATCTGGCAGGCCTGCTTGCCTTTCACGTCCTGCACGCAACCGACCTGCCACTTGTCGAAGGTCTCCGGCAAGGGCTGCGGCACCGGCGCCGGCGGCTGCTGGGCGGCGGGCTGCTGCGCGGGCTGCTGCGCGGACTGGGCGGGGCGCTGCTGCTGGCCCTGGGCAAAAGCGGCCGGGGCGGCCAGGGCCGATGCAAGGGCGAGCGCGAGAACCGTTCTGATCACGTCAACCATCTCCTTCGGCTTTGCGTGAGGCTGGTATGCCATCGCCAGCGACTAGAGCAAATCACGTTCTGACGGAATCGCGAGCGATTCCGTCAGAACGCCTGAGTTTGCTCTAAACTTTAAGGAATAGAGCCAGCGACCAGCCGCACCGATCAGCGACTTTCGCGCCATTGTTGCACGACGGCCAGGATCGTGTCGCCGAAGTGGCGCAGCTTGGCCTCGCCCACGCCATGCACCAGGCGCAGCTCCGCCAAGGTTCGCGGCGCCAGGGCGGCGATCTCGATCAGCGTGCGGTTGGAGAACACGGTGTAGAGCGGCTGGCCGTCGGCCAGTTCGCGGCGCTTCTCCTTCAGCGCCGACAGCAGGTCCTGGTTGACGATGCTTTCATCCGCCGCCGGTGCGGCGTTCCGGCCGCGCTTCCTGCCGGCCGGCGCGGGCGCATCCAAGCGCATCTGGAACACGGTCTCGCCGCGCATCAGCGCGCGGCCGCTGTCGGTCAGCGCCAGCCCGCCGAAGCCGGACGCATCGGGCGCGACATGGCCGGCGGCGGCGAGCTGGCGCAGGATCGAGCGCCATTGCACGGCCGTGTGCTCGACGCCGACGCCGAAGGTCGGCAGCAGATCGTGGCCCAGGCCGACGACGCGGTCGGTCTTGTCGCCGCGCAGGATGGCGATCAGGTGCTCGGCGCCGAACCGCTGGCCGGTGCGCGCCATGGCCGACAGCGCCTTGCGCGCCGCCGTGGTGCCGTCGATCAGTTGCGGCGGGGTGCGGCACAGATCGCAATTGCCGCAGGGCGCGCAGCTCTCGCCGAAATAGGCCAGCAGCGTCTGCCGCCGGCAGCGCGGCGATTCGCACAGCGCCAGGAGCGCATTCAACCGCTGCCGGTCGGCGCGTTTCTTGGCCTCGTCGGCGACGCTGTCGTCGATCTGCCGCCGGCGCAGCATGATGTCGTCCAGCCCGTAGAGCGTCAGCGTGCTGGAAGGCGCCCCGTCGCGGCCGGCGCGGCCGATCTCCTGCCAGTAGCTCTCGACCGTCTTGGGCAGGTCGGCATGGGCGACGAAGCGCACGTCGGGCTTGTCGATGCCCATGCCGAAGGCGACGGTGGCGCAGACGATGAGGTCGTCTTCGCGCAGGAAACGGTCCTGCGCCGCCTCGCGCTCGGCCGTCTCCATGCCGGCATGGTAGGCGACGGCGGAGAGGCCGGCCTCGGTCAGCCATTCTACTACCTGCGCGGTGCGGGCGCGCGAAGCGCAATAGACGATGCCGCTCTCGCCGCTATGACGGCGCGCCAGCTCGACGATCTGTCGCCGCGCGTTCTGCTTGGGCGCCATCGCCAGATAGAGATTGGGCCGGTCGAAGCTGGAGACGAACACCTCCGCCTGCCGGCGGAACAGGTTGGCGAGAATGTCGGCACGCGTCGCCTGGTCGGCGGTGGCGGTCAGCGCCAGCACCTGCATCTGCGGCAGCCGCGCGCTCAGCAGCGGGATCTGCCGGTATTCCTGGCGGAAATCGTGGCCCCATTCGACCACGCAATGCGCCTCGTCCACCGCCAGCAGCCAGGGCCTGGCCTGTTCCAGCAGGTCGAGCGTGTCCTCGCGCGTCAGCCGCTCCGGCGCCATATAGAGCAGGCGCAGATCGCCCACCCGCAGGGCGGCGGCGACGCGCCGGTTCTCCTGCCAGTCATTGGCCGAGCTGAGGCTGGCGGCGGCGATGCCCATGGCGCGCAAGGCCGCCACCTGCTCGCGCATCAGCGCCAGGAGTGGGGAGACCACCACCACCAGCCCGTCGCGATGCGCCCCGGGCAGCTGGTAGCACAGCGACTTGCCGCCGCCGGTCGGCAGCACGGCCAGCACGTCCTTGCCCGCCAGCACGGCCTGCAGGATCGGCGCCTGCACCGGCCGCAGGGCGTCGAAGCCGAAAACCGCGCGCAGCGTATCGTGAATCGAATCGATAGCGGTCATCCCCAAACGCAACAAGCCGCAAGCTAGAGCGGATCACGATTGGACGGAAGCGCTTGCGCTTCCGTCCAATCGTGTGAATCCGCTCTATTCATTAATGTTTAGAGCAAATTCACAGGTTCTGTCGGAATCGCAAGCGATTCCGACAGAACGTGATTTGCTCTATCGCAATCGACTCCTTTGTCGAGGCCGCAGGCTGTGGACGAGTGCGGGCACGCAGACCGGAAGCGCCTGCGCTTCCCCCTGGTCGCGATCCGCTCTATCGTCGCCGCCGACCATGGCCAAGCCTGCTTCGTCCCAGACGCTCAACGCCCGCCTCAAGCTTGCCGTCGGCGACCTGGCGATCGACGCCACCATCTCCGTCCCGGCCGCACCGGCGCCGCCCGAGGCGGTGCTGCCGACCCTGCAGAACCTCATCAATACCGTGGTCGACGCCGCCGAGGCGCGGGAGAAGAAGGAGGGGCGCGAAATCTCCTGCCGCAAGGGCTGCGGCGCCTGCTGCCGCCAGCTGGTGCCGGTGTCGCGCACCGAAGCCCGCGCCCTGCGCGCGCTTGTCGCCCGCCAGCCGCGGGAGCGGCGGCAGGCGCTGCGCCAGCGCTTCGCCCAGGCGGCCGAGAAGCTGCAGGCCGCCGGCCTGGCCGACGTGCTGCTCGATCCGTCCAAACGCCAGGACCGCGCCGACCGCGAGTTCAGCCTGGCTTATTTCGCGCTCGGCATTCCCTGCCCGTTCCTGGAGGACGAATCCTGCTCGATCCATCCCGAGCGGCCGCTGATCTGCCGCGAATATCTCGTTACCTCGCCCGCCGCCGCCTGCAGCAACCCAGACCAGGACGGCGTGGTGCCGGTCGCCGTCCCCAAGTTCTCGCTGGCCGCCCGCGGCCTCGAAAGGCAGCAGGCGGATGCCGGCATGCTGGCCGACTGGATACCGCTGGCCCTGGTGCTCGAGCGGGAAGCCAGCGCCGGCCCCCGCGCCATGCCGGGCCCGGACTGGATCAAGCGCTTTCTCGCCGCCTTGCAAGTGGCCGGCAAAAGGGATGGTTGAGCCTCCCGATACGAACACAGTGATGAAAGACCGTGCCCCCTCGCCCGACCGGCCCTCGCTCGACCGGAACGAGCCGGTTCCGGCGGGCGTTGGGCGTTCGAGGTGAAAACCATGGGAATCCGTGCGGCCGTCAGACGGTCGATCGTTCTTGCCGCCCTGGGCGCCGTCGTGGTGCCCGCCGCCGTGGCGATCGCGCCGCCAGCGGCGCAGGCCTACAACCCGTCCGACCGTTATTTCGACCGCGAGGAGATCGAGCAGCTCACCGCGCCGATCGCACTCTATCCCGATCCGCTGCTGGCGCAGATCCTGGTCGCCGCCGCCTATCCCGAGGAGATCGCCGCCGCGCAGCGCTACATGGAGCGACGCAGCGACTGGTCCGGCATCGACAGCCAGGACTGGGACTATTCGGTGCGCGCCATCGCGCGCTATCCGGAGGTGCTGTACCAGCTCGCCGACGATCTCGACTGGACCGAGGCGCTGGGCATCGCCCACATCAACCAGCCCGACGATGTCGCCGACGCCATCCAGCGCTGGCGCCTGCAGGCCTATGAGCTGGGCAATCTGCGCTCCGGCCCGCAGCAGACGATCTTCGCCGATGGCGGCTACGTGCGCATCGTGCCGGCCGAGCAGGACTATTTCTACATCCCGCAATACGACCCGCGGGTGATCTACGTCGACCGCTATGTCAGCGGCTATTCGCCGTTCATCTTCTTCGGCCCGCGCTACAGCTACGGCTCGTGGTTCGACCGCGACTGGGACTGGCGGCAGCGGCGCATCTGCTACACCGACCGCACCTACTGGCGCGGCGGGCGGCCGGTGTTCCATCCGCAGTTCGACCGCGTCCATGTCGACCGCAACCGGCCCTGGCAGCCCGACCGCCGCCGCTTCAAGCCGCCGCAGAAGCCGAAGATGCCGCCGCATTTCGTTCGCGGCCGCATTCCCCCGCCGCCGCCGGAGGTGAAGCCCGGCATGCGCCACGACGAGCGGCCGCGTCAGGTGCGGCCCGACGACCGGCGCGACCGCGACGAGGACAAGCGGCCGGCCGTGCGGCGCGGCAGTGACGACCAGCGGCCGCCCGCGACACGGCGCGATCGCGACGATGACGACACGCCGCAGATCAAGCGCGCGCCGCAACCGCGCGTCACGCCGCCGCCGCGGCCGGCACAACCGCCACCGCGCATCGAACAGCCGCGCCGGACGGAAACACCCCGGGGCAACCCACCGCCGCGTACAGAGCAGCCGCGCCGCATCGAGCAGCCGGCCCGGACCGAACCGCCGCGGCGCATTGAACAACCACGGCGCATCCAGCAGCCCCAAACCGCGCCGAAGCGGGTCGAACAGCCCCGGCCGCAGGTGCAGCCATCGCCGCCCCCGCAGCGCCAGCGCCCGCCGCCCCCGCCGCCACGGGAAGAAGAACAGCAGCCGATGCGCGGGCCGCGCCGGTAGAGCGGATCACGAATGGATGGAAGTGCGTGCGCTTCCATCCATTCGTGTGAATCCGCTCTATTCATTAATGTGCAGAGCGGAATCACGCGCTCTAGAACGCCGCGCGCAAGCCGAACACCACGTTACGGCCGCGCAAGGGAGAGGCGTCCCGTATGAAGGAGGCGTGGTTGTAGGCGAGGTCGTTGGTGAGGTTGGTGCCGCGCACGAACAGCTCGGTCCGCGCTTCGGCGATCGGCAGCGTATAGGCCAGCGTCGCGTTCAGCATGTTGTAGCCCGACGTCGAGGCCTCGAAGTCGGCGGTCTTCGACTGGTCGAACACGCGATAGTACTCGAGTTCGGCCGAGACCGGTCCCCATTGGCCATCGAGACGCGCGCCCAGGCGGCCGGCCGGGATGCGGGGCAGATTGCCCTTGCCGTTGCGCAGCCGGGCGCGCACGTAGTCGCCGAACACCGTGACTCCCAGGTTGGGCGCGAACTGGTAGCGCAGCTGGCCATCGATGCCGGTGAACGTCGCGTCGGCGGAGGTGTAGCGGATCAGGCGGAAATCCTCGAACCGGTCCAGCGTGGCGGCGAAGATGTAGTTGCTGAAACGCTGATGATAGACACCGACCGAGAAGGTTACGTCGCCGGTGCGCTTGCGGAAGGCCAGCTCGACGGATTTCGAGGTCTCCTTCTTCAGCGAGGCATCGCCCAGCTCGTAGGTGTTGGTGGCCAGGTGAACGCCGTCGGCGTGCAGCTCCTGCACGTTGGGCGCGCGCTGCATGCGGGCCAGGGTCAGGGCCAGCGAATAGTCCGAATCGATTTCCCAGATCGCCGCTCCGGATATCGAGAACGGCATGTGCTTCACCTTGCCCGCACCGTCGGCGTTGACCTTCTGCCATTCGTGGCGAGCGGCCACCTCGAAGCGGACCGGGCCGACCCGAAGCGTCTCCATGCCGAACAGCGCCACGTTGGTGGTCCGGCTCTTCGGCAGGAAGGCCTCTTCGCCCAGCGCACTGAACTTGCTGCGGGAATACTGGACGCCGAAAGCCCCCGTCAGCCCGCCGACCGGCTTGTGCCGGAATTCGGTGCGCACGTCATAGGCCTTGTTCTTGAACGTGGTGGCGACGGTGTCGTCCTCGATCTCGTCATGCGCGTAGTTGGTATAGGACAGGCGCAGGCGGACCCGGTCGAGGCCTGGCAGCGGGTCGCGATATTCGCCCCTGATGTCCAGGCGCTCGCTGCGCAGCTTCACGAAAGGCACCCCGTGGCCGCCTGCCGCGTGATCGTGCCCATCATGATCATCGTCATGATCGTCATCGTGATCATCGTCGTGCCCATGGTCGTCATGATCGTGGCCTTCGCAATGCAGGCTGGAGCCGTGCGGGTGGCAATCCTCGTATTCGTGGTTGTGTCCCGGCAGGCCGTATTTGTTGCGCTGGATCGTATAGGCGGCGCCGAGATAGCCGTTCTCGCCGATCCATGCGCCGCCGATGCTGGCGGTCCAGGTGTCGTTGTAGGAGCCGTCGACGCGACGCGTGGCGAAGCCGCCGGGAACGCGATAATTGCTGGTATCGCGTCCCGCCCCCTCGGCGCGAATGGCGAAGTTGCCGAATCCCAAAGTCAGACCGCCGGCCAGGGCGCGTTCGCGGTCGGCGGTTCCCAGCCGCGCTTCGGCCTCGCCGGAAATGCCGTTCGGGGGCACGACGGTCGGGATCTTGCTGTCGAGCAGGTTCACCGCCCCGCCAATGGCGCCGCCGCCATAGAGCAGTGCCGCCGGCCCGCGCAGCACCTCGACGCCGCGCAGCAGCATGGTTTCGGTCGCGATCGCGTGGTCGGGGGAAATGGCCGATGCATCGTGGATGTCGGAACCGTCGGACATCACCTTGATCCGCGGCGCCGTCTGGCCGCGGATCACCGGCCGGCTGGCGCCGCCGCCGAAATTGTCGAACGAGACGCCGGGTTCGCCGGCCAGCGTGCCGCCCAGGGTGGATTCGCGGCGCCTGGCGAGTTCGTCGTCCGACAGGGTCAGCGCCGGGGTCGCCAGCTGGTCGACGGTCTGCTCGAGCGGGGAGGCCGTGACGACGACCGGCGGCAGCATGGTCGGGGCCTCCTGGGCCATGAGCGACGCGGGATACAGAACCGGGATGGCGGCCGCCGACAGAAGAATGGTGCGGAATTTCAAGATGGTCCCCCTGAACTCAAAGCCGAATATGAAATGTTATAACATAACATTTTCGTTTGAAAAGGGGATGGACGCCAGGCGCCGAGCCTCGGCGGCGCTCGGCAGCGGTTCGGGTCGAGCCCTGTCACCCCTCTACGGAGTGGACGGCGTCGCGAGCGCGATTAAAGAGCAACGTTCTCCGGAGGCCCGGGAAACGCGTCGGCAGGTCGGCACGCGATCGATGGCCCCTAGGATCAGCGGCGCGCCTGCATCAGGGAGGAAAACGCCTCGGGTGGGAAATCGTCGACCGCGACCACCGCCTCCAGCAGCCGCTCGGCCTCGGCCAGACGGTCCTTTTCCTCGACGCTGAGCACACCGCGCTCGACCGCGACATCGAGGTCGTCGATCTTCGCCTCCCGCAGCCGGCGCCGCAGCGGCGCTACTTCCTGCGCGGCAAGGAAAGCGCGCTCCAGCACCGCCAGCGCCTCGTCGCCGGCGCCGGCATAGATGCCGGGCGTCAGCCGGTCGCGCTGCACCGACGGCGTGAGCAGGATTTCAGCGCACGCCTTCGCCAGGCGGTCGCTCGGCCCGCCGCGGGCAAAGCCGCAGGGAAACGCTACGAACCGTACCAGCCACGCCGCCCAGCGCGCCGGATGATTGCGCAGCACGCCGGCGAAGGCGGCGACCAGGCGCGCCTCGCCCGCCGCCATGGCGTAGTTCACCAGCGGCAGATCCTCGTGCAGCGAGCCCTCGTCCACCCAGCGCTTCAGCACCGCCGACAGCAGATAGAGTTCGGAGAGAATGTCGCCCAGCCGCGCCGACAGCATCTCGCGGAACTTCAGCGAGCCGCCCAGGCTCAGCAGCGACAGGTCGGACAGCAGCGCGAAGGCGGCGGCATGGCGGCCCAGCGTCCTGAAATGGCGGTCGATGCCCGAGACGCCGGCCGCCGGGGCCAGCATGCCGCCGCTCCAGCCGCGCAGGAGAGCGCGGCAGAAATTGCCCGCCGCATGCCGCACATGGCCCCAGAACGCCTTGTGGAAACGGTCGAGCCCTTCGTCGCGGTCGGTCGCTTCCAGCGCCAGAATCTCCTCGAGCAGGAAGGGATGGCAGCGGATGGCGCCCTGGCCGTAGATCATCAGGTTGCGCGTCATGATGTTGGCGCCCTCGACCGTGATGCCGATCGGGATGGCGCGATAGAGCGAGCCGAGATAGTTGCTCGGCCCGTCGATCACCGCCTTGCCGGCATGCACGTCCATGGCGTCGTTGACGCTCTCGCGCATGCGCTCGGTGGCGTGATACTTCAGGATGGCGGAGATGACGGCGAGCTTGCGCCCCTCGTCCAGCCCGGCGCAGGTCAGCCGCCGCGCCGCATCCAGCGTGTAGGCATTGGCGGCCAGCGCGGCGAGCGGCTCCTGCACGCCCTCGAAGCGGCCGATCTCGATGCCGAACTGGCGGCGCACGCCGGCATAGGCGCCGGTGCTGCGCGCCGCCAGCGCCGTCCCGGCCGCCGACAGCGAGGGCAGCGAAATGCCGCGCCCCACCGCCAGGGCGCTCATCAGCATCTTCCAGCCCCGGCCGACGTATTTCTCGCCGCCGATCACCGCGTCCATGGGCAGGACCACGTCGACGCCCTTGTTCGGTCCGTTCTGGAATTTCTGCATCGCCGGCAGATGGCGCTGGCCGATCTCCACGCCCGGCGTCTGCGTCGGCACCAGCGCCACGGTGATGCCGATGTCCTCCCTGTCGCCCAGCAGATGGTCGGGATCCTCCAGCTTGAAAGCCAGCCCCATCACCGTCGCCACCGGGCCGAGCGTGATGTAGCGCTTGTGCCAGTTCAGCCGGATCGCCAGCTCGTTGCTGCCCTCGCGCCTGATCACCACGCCGCGGTCGATCATTGCCGCCGCATCGGAGCCGGCCTGCGGGCTGGTCAGCGAGAAGCAGGGAATCTCGCGCCCGTCGGCCAGGCGCGGCAGATAATGGTTGCGCTGTTCCTCGGTGCCGAACTGCATCAGCAATTCGCCCGGCCCCAGCGAGTTGGGCACCATGATGGTGACGGCGGCCGCGATCGAGCGCGTCGAGACGGTGCGCACCACTTCGGAATGGGCATAGGCGGAGAAGCCCAGCCCGCCGAATTCCTTCGGGATGATCATGCCGAAGAATTTCTTCGCCTTGATGAACTCCCACACTTCCGGCGGCAGGTCGCCCAGCTCCCAGGTGATCTTCCAGTCGTCGAGCATGGCGCACAGCTCGCGCACCGGCCCGTCGAGGAAGGCCTGTTCCTCGTCGGTCAAGGTCGCCGGCCTGGTCGCCAGCAGGCGCCGCCAGTCGGGCGAGCCGGTGAACAGCTCCGCGTCCCACCACACGTCGCCCGCCTCCAGCGCGTCGCGCTCGGTGTCGGACAGGCGCGGCAGCGCCGTCCTGGCCCAGCGATAGATCGGCACCGTCAGGCGCGACTTGGCGAAGGAGGCGGCGGGCGGCGTCTGGTAGGTCATGGTTCCTCCTTTTCCGGCAGGTGCTTCGGCGCGAAACGTTCGAGCAGCGCAAACGTGCCCTGCAAGCCGGTCTGTTCCGGCCGTGCGGCGCGAGGCTAGAATGCCGACGCAACCTGCAACGGAAACCACCGATGAGCCCGCGTCAACCCCTCACCGGCCCCAGCGTCTGGCTGGGCCGCGAGATGCAGAATTCGCCGCGCTGGCTGCGGCAGATGGACGAGGCGGTGCTGTGCGAAATCGACGCCGGCCTGGCCTCGGTCAAAACCCGCGGCCTGGAGTGGCGTCAGGTCGGGCGCGAGGATTTCGCCACGCCCGCGATCGCAGCACTGATGCAGGACGTCGCAGAGGAGCTGGAGAACGGCAGCGGCATCGTCAAGCTGCGCGGCCTGCCGGTCGAGCGCTACGATGACGCCGATCTGCGGCGCCTCTATTACGGCCTCGGCTCGGTGCTGGGACGACCGGTGTTCCAGAATCCGCGCGGCGAGAAGATGCGCGACATCCGCGACGAGGGTGGCGACCTGGGCAGACGCTACGGGCAGATCGAGACCGGCGACGCAAAGGGCCCGTTCCTGTCGTCCTATGCCCGCACTCTGTCGAACGGCCGGCTGCGCTTCCACACCGACCGCACCGACGCGGTCGGCCTGCTCTGCGTCCGCCAGGCCGCCTCAGGCGGCGTCAGCAAGCTGGTGTCGACCGCCGCCATCCACAATGCGCTGTTGCAGCGGCGGCCCGACATACTGGAAACCCTGTTCGGCGATTTCTGGCGCAGCCGGCTGGGCGAGGAATCGGACACCGCCGATGCCGTCTATCCGCTGCCGATCTTCGGCCTGCGCGAGGGCAAGCTGACCAGCCACTATTCGCTGACCTATATCGAGGCGGCGCAGATGGTGCCGCAGGTGCCGCGGCTGACGGCGCTGCAGCGGGAGGCTATCGAGACGCTGATGGCGACGGCGGAGGAGCTGTGCTTCGAGATGGTGCTGCAGCCGGGCGATATCCAGTTCATCAACAGCCACATCACCTATCACGGCCGCACCGAATTCACCGACGATGCCGCCAGCCGCCAGGACCGGCTGCTGCTGCGCCTGTGGCTGTCGATGCCCAATTGCCGCGCCCTGCCCTCAGGCCACGAGGTGCTGTGGGGCGATATCGAGGCGGGCCGGCGGCGCGGCGGAATCGGCCAGCGCGCCACGTAAGCGCGCTGGCCACGGCAGGACCGTCAGGAGCGGGTCGGTCTAGCCGTCGATGTCCCAGCCCAGGGCGGCGCGGCCGGCGAAGCGCAGTTGCTGCTTCTCCGACAGCGGATGGAAACGGGCGCCCTGCACGTCGCGCCAGGCGCGTTCCAGCCCGGTGCCGCGCTGGAACGAGGCGCCGCCGGCCGCTTCCATCGCCCGTTCGACCGTCCTGATCGCTCCCTGTGCGGCCAGCGCGCGGCCGGTCATGGCGCGATTGGTCGTCTCCGGCCCGGGCGCTCCCGTCATGGCATTGGCGATCATGTCCTCCAGCGCCAGGCGCGCGCCGGCAAGCGCGTTCTCCATCTCGCCGACCGACAGCGCCAGGCTGCCGTCGTCCTTGCGCGAGCGGGCGATCTGTATTGCTTTGGCGCGCGCGCCCTCGGCGACGCCGACATAGGCGGAGTAGATCAGCGGGAAGGCGATCATGCTGATGACGTGGAACAGCATGTGCCACTTGCCCTGCGGGCGGCGGCCGGCCACGGCGGCGTCGGCCAGGAACACGTCCTGCAGCTCGATGTCGTGCGAGCCTGTGCCGCGCATGCCCAGCGCATCCCAGTTGTTGAGGATGGTGACGCCCTTGGCGCCGAGCGGCAGGCCGAAATGCAGCACGGTCGGCCCGGCCTCGGGATCGGCGTAGACGGCGCTGGTCATCAGCAGGTCGCCCTCGGGGCAGCCGCTGGAGAAGATCTTGCGGCCGTTGATCAGGAACCCGCCATCGGTCCTGGTCGCCGTTCCCGCTCCCTGCAGCCAGTCGGCGCCGCCGGTCGAGACCAGCACGATGTCCTCGCCGGCGACCCGCTTCAGCAGGCCTTCGGTGGGCGCCTTCTGGTGACGCCAGCGCCAGGCGGCGGCGGCGACCAGGTGGCTGTGCATGGAGAAGGCCAGCGCGGTCGAACCGCAGCCGGCCGCCAGCTGCCTTATGGCATGGCAGATCTCGGCGTAGCCGGCGCCGTGGCCGCCGAACTCGGCCGGCACCAAGGCCTTGAAGAAGCCGTCCTTTTTCAGCCGGCACCAGGCTTCGGAAACGAAACTGCCGTCGCGGTCGTGCCGGTCGGCGGCGGCGGCGGCCTCGCGGGCAATGTCGTCGGCCAGCGCCTGCCAGTCGGGGCGTTCGGGGGCGGGCTGGGCGATCGCAGGGGCAGACATGTGAACCTCCGTCCTGTCGTGTTTTGCGATGGCGGATGCTCGCGGATTTGCCAGGCTGGCCGCTAGTTCAGAAACTGAAGCTGGCTGATACAGAAAGTGAAGCGGGCTGCCGGCAAGGTTGCATTTCCGATTGCCGTTTTGCTCCGACTGCGCGCAAGCTTGAGCATGTCCTACAGCAGTTACAAGCAGTTCTGTCCGGTAGCGATGGCGGCGGAAATCCTATGCACGCGCTGGACCGTGATCCTGCTGCGCGAACTGATCGCCGGTTCCACCCGCTTCAACGAGCTGCGGCGCGGCGTGCCGCGCATGTCGCCGGCGCTGCTGTCGCAGCGGCTGAAGGAGCTGGAGGCCGCCGGCATCGTCCAGCGCGTCTCCTCGCCGCGCGAGCCCGACATTCTCGAATATCGGCTGACGCCGGCGGGCCGCGACCTGGAGCCGCTGGTGGTCGCCTTCGGCGTCTGGGGCCAGCGCTGGGTGAAGTCGGAACTGTCGCTGCAGCATCTCGATGCGCAACTGCTGATGTGGGACATGCGGCGCAACCTCAATCCGGAACCGATTCCCAAGCGCCGCTGTGTGATCAATTTCCAGTATCCCGCCCTGCCGCCGCAGGAACGCCTGTGGTGGCTGGTGGTCGATCCCACCACCGAGGTCGATCTCTGCCAGATCGATCCCGGCTTCGACGTCGATCTCTATGTCACCACCGACCTGCGCACCATGACGGCGATCTGGATGGGCGCCGACACGGTGAGGGCCGCCATCAGCGCCAACCGGCTGATGCTGACCGGCAGCCGCCAGTTGGCCAGCGACATGCAGGCCTGGCTGGGGCTGAGCCCCTTTGCCCGGCCGCCGCAGAAGGCCGCGGGCTGAGGCCCCGGGCGCAACCTTCGCGCCTTCGATAGGGTCAGGACGCCGGCCGCCAGCCGCCATGGCGACCCTTCCCCCTATGCTTTACGGCAGCGTCAACCGGTAACCCGGACCTGCTAGCGTCAAGCGCCTGTCTGAATCGGAACGAAAGGAGCGCGACCATGGGCACGATCACCACGCAGGACGGCGTCGAGATCTTCTTCAAGGACTGGGGCCCGCGCGACGCAAAGCCTTTGGTGTTCCACCACGGCTGGCCGCTGAGCGGCGACGACTGGGACAACCAGATGCTCTACTTCCTCGCCAGGGGCTATCGCGTCGTCGCCCATGACCGGCGCGGTCACGGGCGCTCCTCGCAGGTGGATGGCGGCCACGACATGGACCATTACGCCGCCGACGTCGCCGCCGTGATCGAGCATCTGGACCTGCGCAACGCGGTGCATATCGGCCACTCCACCGGCGGCGGCGAGGCGGCGCATTACGTGGCGCGGCACGGCCAGCGTCAGGGCCGGGTGGCGAAGCTGGTGATGATCGGCGCGGTGCCGCCGATCATGGTCAGGACGGCGGCCAATCCCGGCGGCCTTCCCATCGAGGTGTTCGACGGTTTCCGCAAGCAGCTCGCCGACAACCGCGCCCAGTTCTACCACGACATTCCCAGCGGCCCGTTCTATGGCTTCAACCGGCAAGGCGCGACCGCCTCGCCGGGCGTGATCCTGAACTGGTGGCGCCAGGGCATGATGGGCGGCGCCAAGGCGCATTACGACGGCATCAAGGCTTTTTCCGAGACCGACTTCACGCCGGACCTGAAGGCGATCGAGGTGCCGGCCCTGGTGATGCATGGCGACGACGACCAGATCGTGCCGATCGCCAATTCGGCCCTGCTGGCCGTCAAGCTGCTGCGGCAGGGCACGCTGAAGGTCTACGACAAGCTCTCGCACGGCATGTGCACGACCCATGCCGACACGATCAACCCGGACCTGCTCGCCTTCATCGAGGCCTGAGGCAGCAACGTCCGCACCGGGGGCGCGGGCACCGGCTTGCCCGCGACGCCCCTGCCGCCCGTTCCGGACAAGCCACTCATGAAAGTCGTCATCGGGCGAGGATCGGCGGCGGGCTTCGGCTGCCCGTCAAGGCTCGTGCCCATGTCCTGGGCGAATTGCAGAAATTTACGCCAGCGGCAAAGCGCCGATTGCGTCGGGCAAGCACATATTTTAGGCAATCGCCGGTCAAATAGTCTGAGCCCAAGGAGTTATGATGCCCGAAGATGGTCTTCTCGATCACGCCCTGGTTCGTCTCGATGAGGCTGCGGCCCATCTCAGTATCGACGCCGACGTGATCGAGAAACTGAAATTCGCCCGCGAAACCACCAAGATGCGCCTGATGATCCGCATGGACGACGGGTCGCGCAAATCCTTCCTGGCGTGGCGATGCCGCTACGACGACACGCGGGGACCGACCAAGGGCGGCATCCGCTTCCATCCCGAGGCGACCGCCGACGAGGTCGAGACGCTGGCCTTCTGGATGACCTTCAAATGCGCGGTGATGAACCTGCCCTATGGCGGCGGCAAGGGCGCCGTGCAGGTCGATCCGCGCAAGCTGTCCAAGGCCGAGTTGGAGCGCCTGTCGCGCGCCTATATCCAGGGCTTCGCCCGCATCATCGGGCCCGACCGCGACATCCCCGCGCCCGACGTCTACACCAATTCCATGATCATGGGCTGGATGGCCGACGAATACGCCCAGATCGTCGGCCAGGCCGAACCCGCCGTCATCACCGGCAAGCCGATCGCGCTGGGCGGCTCGCTGGGCCGCAACGATGCCACCGCCCGCGGCGGCTACTACCTGGTGCGCCATCTCGCCAGCGACCTGGGGCTGAACGGCAGCATGCGGGTGGCGGTGCAGGGCTTCGGCAATGCCGGCCAGCACATCGCCCGCCTGCTGGCCGCCGACGGCCACAAGATCGTCGCCGTCTCCGATTCCGAAGGCGCGGTCAAGGCGGCGGCCGGCCTGCATGTCGACATGCTGATCGACGCCAAGCTGGCCGGGCGCTCGGTCGCCAGCACGGCGGGCCAGGGCGGCCACGAGTTCCTGTCGGCCGCCGACCTGGTCGGCGTCGACTGCGACCTGCTGGTGCCGGCGGCACTGGAGAACATGATCAACGTCGAGAACGCGGGCGCGGTGAAGGCCAGGCTGGTGCTCGAACTGGCCAACGGCCCGGTGACGCCGGAGGCGGACACCATCCTGGCCAGGAAGGGCGTCGTGGTGCTGCCCGACATCCTGGCCAATGCCGGCGGCGTGACCGTGTCCTATTTCGAATGGGTACAGAACCGGCAGGGCTTCTACTGGGCGGTGGAGGAGATCCACGACCGGCTGCGCGCCATCATGGAGCGCGAAGGCCGCGCCGTCTGGGACGTATCGCAGCGCAAGCGCATCACCGTGCGCACCGCCGCCTATGTCCACGCGCTGGGCCGGCTGGCCGAAGCCATCGAGGCGCACGGCACGCAGAGCTTCTTCACCAGCTAGGGCAAATCACGTTCTGACGGAATCGCCCGCGATTCCGTCAGAACGCGCGAATCCCCCCTTAATTGATGCTTTGGGACGGATCGCGGTCCGACCGGGCCGCGCGCCCCTCGCGCCAGGCGGGCAGCACCCTTGCTGCGGCGACTCTTGCGCCGGAACGAGGATTTCGCCGATGATGGGAAAAAATTTTCATCGTCTTTGGGGGGAAAAAGGGATGAGGCGTGCCGGCAGACGGTTGCAGCTTGCGGCCGCCTTCATTCTGCCCGCCCTTGCCGCGGCCCCGGTCCGGGCCCAGGAATCGGCTTCGCATATCGACCTGACGGAGCATCCCGTCGGCTATCTGGCGCTGGCGATCTTCTTCGTCGCCTATGGCTTCGTAGCGGTGGAAAAAGGCATCCAGCTCCGCAAGTCGAAACCCGTGATGCTGGCGGCCGGCCTGATCTGGGCGCTGCTCGGCATCGTCTACGCCACCCACGACCAGAGCGAAGCGCTCGAAGCCGCCGCCAAGCACGTGATCCTCGACTACGGCGAGCTGATGCTGTTCCTGGTGGTGGCGATCACCTACGTCAACACCATGCAGGAACGGCGCGTCTTCGACGCGCTGCGGACGGCGCTGGTCGGCATGCGGCTGACCTACCGGCAGCTGTTCTGGCTGATCGGCGGGCTGGCCTTCGTCTTCGGCCCGATCATCGACAACCTGACCACGGCGCTGGTCATGGGCGCGGTGGTGATCGCAGTCGGCGTCGGCAATTACCGCTTCATCGTCATGGGCTGCATCATCATCGTGGTGGCCGCCAATGCCGGCGGCGTGTTCTCGCCGTTCGGCGACATCACCTCGCTGATGGTGTGGCAGAAGGGCAAGCTGCAGTTCCTGGAGTTCTTCCACCTCTTCCTGCCCTCGCTGGTCAACTTCCTGGTGCCGGCGGTGCTGATGCATTTCCACGTGCCCAAGGGCAGCCCCGAACCCTTCACCGAAGCCAGGCGGTTCAAGCCCGGCGGCGGCGTCGTGATCTTCCTGTTCATGGCCACCCTGGCCACCGCCGTCTCGTTCAAGAGCGTGTTCAACCTGCCGCCGGCCATGGGCATGATGCTGGGACTGGGATACCTGCAGATGTACGCCTATCTGCTGCAGTGGCTGGGCCGCCGGCGCGAGGACGGCAGCCTTGCCTTCGATTCCTTCCAGGTGATGCGGCACGTGGAATGGGACACGCTGCTGTTCTTCTTCGGCATCATCTTCGCCGTCGCCGGCCTGGGCGTCGCCGGCTACCTGGCGCTGGTGTCGAACTATCTCTACGGCGATCTGGGGCCGACCTTCGCCAACATCGCCATCGGCGTGCTGGGGGCGGCGTTCGACAACATCCCGCTGATGTTCGCCGTCCTGACCATGAACCCCGAGATGTCGAGCGGCCAGTGGATGCTGGTGACGCTCAGCACCGGCGTCGGCGGCAGCCTGGTGTCGATCGGCACGGCGGCCGGTGTGGTGCTGATGGGCGTGGTGCGCAACCACTACACCTTCTTCAACCACCTGCGCTGGTCCTGGGCCATCGCGCTGGGCTACGTCGCCAGCATCTTCACCCATCTGTGGGTCAATGCCGCGCTGATGTAGCCCGCGGCAGCGACTCCGTCGGTGCGCCCGATGGAAGGGAGGAGGCTGCCCTGCGCTGCTTCCCCCCTTTAGCCTCAGAACCTGAAGCTGATCCCCAGAGAGCCACCATGCCCCTGCTGGCGGCGGGCGAGCATGCCGTCATAGCTTGCGCGGATGGTCAGGGCGTCGCTGGCGGCGAAGGAGAGGCCCAGCCCCAGGCGCAGCCGGTCGCGGCCGGCATCGGGGCCGCGCACCTCGAACCGGGCGCCGCCGCCG
>JBBCJW010000003.1:0-54637 GCA_037190765.1 Alphaproteobacteria bacterium | reverse complement strand
GTCGCAGCGGCCTTTTGCAAAAGGCCGCTGCGACGCTCAAACCAGCAACCATCTGAAACAGGATATCAATCCGGGGGTCAGTTCTTGGTGACGCAAAGGGGGCAGTTCCGAATGTCGCTGGACAACCGTCCTCCTCTTCGCCTAATCGGCAAAATTGGGCGCGAAGCAGGGGCATGTTTCATCATCAAAATTGATGATGACAGCGCGATTCCACGCCAAACGTAAGCATGCGGTGAAGGCCGCGGTCGGGCGGCGGCACGGATAGAATCACAGACGATTTAGCCCGAGCACCAGGCCCACTGACGATGTGGGTAACTGAAAGTCTCACCGGACGTTTGCGGATCACCGGCCGTTGGTAGTCGATATCTGCCCACTGCGCACATGAACTGGCGCAACGCTGCTCTGCATCGCGAAGGATCGGCGAGCCGCGCCAGCCCATGGCGAGTTGCTGGCTATTCGAATCGGAAGCGCTGTATCGGGACTCGGCGTCCGTTAGGGGCGATCATGATGCCGGTCTGATTACTGTCGAATTCCAGCATAATGGTACCCACCGCTGTCGCGGTCGGAGTGCGTTGATCTTCCATGAAGTCGGCCCCGCCCTGGTAGCCGTACAGCGATCCCTGGTAAAGCCTATCGTTTGCCATATCGCCATAGCTCGTGTACCAGGTCGGGTTGCCGGCCTCGTCGTAGTAGTAAGCAACTAGGAAAATTCGAGTGCGCGGCGAGCCTGGGCCGATCGACTGAAATTCGATGAACAGGCCGGTTCCCCCTTCGCTGGGATTCCACCACCAACCGTTTTCAGGCGCGTTCGAGGGCTGCCAAATGCGACTCGGGTCGTCCCCAAACGGGAATCGAACGAGGTCCAGCATCTTTTCTCGGACTGCCGAACCCCCACTCGCGGTAGAAACCCCAACTTTAAAGTCTTTTCCAAGGAGCATCGGAACATCTGGATCGAAACCGAAGCCGGAGAACGATGTATATCGTGTCGTCACGACCTCGACGGGTGTGCGATAGGTGCCGCCGACCGTCTGTCCGCCTTTGAACATCTGCATCCAGGCCCAGCAATAATAGTACGGCGAGTGGCTCGTCAGGTCAGAGAAGTCGCATTGCGAGACTCGCCAACGGCTGGATCGATTTACGTCGTAATCGAAATATCCCACCATTGCCTTGCGACTTCCGATCTCTATTGCAACGCCCCTTCCACCATCGCCGAAAGAGGTCCAGAGCCCGTTGGCTGTCAATCGTGGCGTGATGCTGACCGCGTTCGGATCGCCGTAGGCTGCAATGTAGGGGGCCAATTCATTGATGCGGCGGACAGAGTCGGCTGCTTTCGTCGATCCAGCGGGAACACCGACCGGCGTGCCGCGAAATGATATCGCCGGCGTGCTGAAATAGGGGATTGCGAGGCAGACGATGTTCCGAGCTGCGCATACGGTATTGTAGGACATCATGCCCCGAAATAGCTTGTCGGGATTGGCGTATCCGAAATTGTAGCGCGTGTCGCTGAAGCCAGGGTCGTCAGTGTAGCGATCGTGCCAGGATCCCAGATTGTGACCAGTCTCGTGAGTATAGACCCTGTATATGCCATACGAGTTCGGAGCGACGACGCTATAACCGTAACGAGAAACGTCCCGCTGATCAGCCGTCTCCAACACATATCCTCTGCCCGCGACGTCGCTCTCGGTGAAATCGGCAATGATAGCTACGAGGGCCGCTTTTTTTGCCGAACGGATCGCGGCGATCTCGGCTACGCCATCTGCCATGTCCTGTAGGATGCGGGAACTGTCCTTATTGGCTTCCGCGTAGGAAACTTGTCCGGTATGAACCAGGGCCAGCTGGACCTTAGCACCGCTGTTCCGCAGGGCATCGTTAGCATAGCTTACCGCTATGTCAACATGCTGCGGCAGCGTTGGCATCCGCTCACGTGCGCGAGCAGTCCATACGATGGCCACGGACATCGTCACATTGCCCGCACCGTCGCGCTCGACTACCGGAGAGATTGAGGGCAGGCGGTCGGAATGATCCAGCGGAGGCACAGGTACGGCATCGTCCTCGCCCCGCGCTTCAACGGCGTTGCGCAACTGCGATAGGGCATGGACCCCGTCACCGTCTGGCTCTATGCGGAAAGACTGGTCATCTGTTTCGATCACGCCGACCAACTTGTTGCCATCTACCGCCAGGACCACTCTGCCCGAGGGATCCCCCTCGACATGACCAAGCCACACCACGCCGCCTTGGCTGCCGTTCTGTACCGAGTGCACTTCGGCAATCACGGATTTGCCGTCGAACAGTTCGATTCCTACGCGCCGAGGCGCGCTCGGCGCCGTACTGCGTTGTATGCCCGGAAGATGGAATGTTTCGGGCTTCAAGCGAACGCCCCGTTGGCGCAGGATGAGGCTGCCGCCGCTCAGACTAGGGGCAGCCGCATCGCTGGCCGTGTTTGCGGCGGATAGGAGCCAAGCGACGGGCTCTGCCGCGAGAGATTGCGGTATCGTCAATGGGCCGAAGACCACCATCATCGATAGCCATGCCGTCAAAACTAGGCGGAGAAGGCAATGCTCTCCTGCGATATTCCCAGGCCCCATCTCGCGGCACTTAGGGTAAATTTTCGGACGCCTTTGTTCGACATTCCAGTGCGACATCGGATCCCTCTTCAACCTAGTGTGTCGGCAGCACTGCTTAGCGCTCATCAGCCTGCCTTGCGGACTTCCGCGAACACGACAACCCCGGTTGCATCCAGCGAGATTGAGCAGGTCGCATAGTCCCAGCGAGCCTCCGAACAACCGCCGCATGCACATGCTTATTAACCTCGTCGCTGCGGCTCCCTGCGTGATGCAGAAATTGCGAACGAAACAGTGCGGGTCATAAGGTCGACTGTGCGCGGCGCCAGGTTCATCATCCAAATTGGTGATGACTTTTAGCTTCGTGCTTGTTTTGCCGCTGAAGGAATTCTCTTTTCCGTTCGGCACAAGGCGGGGTTGCTGATCGAGCCGACGGCCGGTCAGGTGCTCTTCGCCCAAAAAATGCCGATCAACTGCTGCCCGATCGCCAAGCGCGGATTTACCCCCGGCGGCGCATCGACTCGACCGCTAGACGCTCGTCGACTGACTCGGCAAGGCGGCCTTCTGCTTCGTTCCCGTGTACGAGCTGCTATTCGAGCGGCTAAAAGCATCGGGTAGGGCTCTACGCTTGGTACCGCGCTGTGCATGGGCGCGGGGCTCTGACCAACTCGGGCTCTAGGCCCCCTGCGCAGTCTGGCGTTAATCTGAAAATGGGCGTTGCGCCCCCCGCCGCCCCGCTGATTGCAAGTTCCCGCCAGGTCCTAACAAGCCGGGGTTATCCCCCAAGCAGGGGGTTGCCGGTCCACACTTGTTTAGCCGATACTCGTGGTGGTGGATGGAGGAGAAAGCAATGTTGCGAATTACTTGCGCGACGATAGCGCTCATATTGTCGAGCACTGAAGTAATCAGCGCCGAAATTTTGCAAAACTATGATATCTGGTCGACTTTATCGGACGATGCAAAATCAGGTGTTATGATAGGCATGGTAGATGAAATAATTTCACCAGCAATTGACGATGTAAATTCAAGAAAGGCAGTTGCCGCTGGCGTAGAGCAATGTTTATTGAAATCTAATATCAAGGCTGGTGCTTTGGCCAACGCCGTTGAGTCATGGTATATCGTGGATATGCAACGAAAGTCTATGCCTGTTACAATTGCCTTTTTTGGGGCAGTGACTCACGGTGTCTGTAAGGATTATGTAAATATCCAACTTAATAAGGAAAAAAAGTCTTTTTAATTTATTGTTACTTACAATGAGCCGGAGTGTTACTTACGGCAGCTACGCTGCGCTTTAGGCAGTATGCGGGACGACTATCCGAAAGCTGACGGCGGAGGGCGTACGAGGGGGGCGAAGCAGCGCGATAGCAAGGACTGCTATCGCGTCTGGAGGTTCAGGGCTACGGTGATCGAGCCGCTCCTGGCCGAGTTCCCGGCAAGAAGCCGAAATGCTTGCGGGCATTAAGCAAGGCTCCCGGTGCTGCCGGCCCTCCGTGGGACAGAACATCCGTCAAGCGCGTGGATGTGCCTTCCAGGCCGGCGGATGAAGCCCGCAGCCGCGCAGCGGGGCGGGGCGGGGCGGGCAGGCGCAGGCTTTAGGCGCCGGCGTCGGTCCTCAGATCATCGATCTCAGCATTTGATGATCGCCATCGATCAAGTTGCTGCCGGTGAACCACGACGGCGCTAATCGCCGGCAAACCTCGATCCCGACAGTTTGTCAGTTGTTCCATTCGACGATCGCGACCCCAGGCCGGCCGCCGCTACCGCCGGACAGGGTACCGCCCATACCGCCGTTGACGGTGCAGCCTTCGCCGCCGGAGCCTAGGCCGCCCAGGCTAGGCAGAGCTGCCAGCGTGCTGCCGCCCTTGCCGCCAGTGCCACCGTAGGAATAGGGGGCGGTGCCGCCGTTCGGGCTTCCGGCAGCCCCTTGGGTGCCGGCAGTCGGTGTGTTGCCTATGACGGCAGCGGATGGGCCGGCGCCGCCACCTACGTACATGCAGCCTGTGGCGGGATAGTAGGCGCAGCTTGCTTGGCCGCCGCCACCGCCGCTGTAGTCGAGGCCGGCGCCGCCGGCACCGCCGAAACCGCCACCGCCGCCACCGCCGAAACCGCCGTTGCCGCCGTTTCCTGCGCTGCCATCGACCGCTGGGTTGCTGCCGGGGCTTCCGCCAGCGGCGGTGATATTGCCGAATTTGCTGTCACCGCCGGGGCCACCCTGGGTGCCGGTGTAGGTCATGGCGTAAAGCGGCGTACCGTTGTTGTAGTTGTATGTACCGGTGGTGACACCGGTGCAGACCGGCGCAGCGCCGCCGGCACCGATGATGATCTGCTGGTCGGTGGTGACATCGATCATCGTGCTGACGATGCGGCCCGAGCCGCCACCGCCGCCGCCGGTGGCGCCGTTGGTGTAAGCGCCGTAGCCGGTATAGAAAAAATTCATGAACCAGGTGCTCCCACCACCCCCGCCGCCGCCGACCAGGGTCAGCATGACGTTGATCGGCGTACCTGGGCTCGGGTGCTTCCAGAGCGCGCTCTGGGTGTAGACCTTCTTGTTGTATCCGCCACCACCACCGCTGCCGGCACCGCCGATGGTGATGTCAGCCCAGCTTGAGCCATTGCAGTATTGCAGCTTGCCGTTGGCAAAACGCACGGCATCGACGTTGCTGCCGGTGCAGCCCGTACCGTCCGGCCGAACCTTCAGATATCCATCACCGGCTGCGCTCGTCTGGGCAGACCAGACGTAGCTGCCGTTGACCAGCCGGCACATGAGCACCTGGCCGCCGTCGGCGGCGAGCATGGTCCTGAGCGGCGTGCTGCAGGCCTGGCCGAGCGCCTGGGCGGAAACAGGCGCGGAGGCCGAGAGAGTTAGGGCGATGAGCCAGGCGCCGGTTGCGGCGAACGTCATTTTCATCATCGGGGACCGTCCGCCGGCGAGCGGACCAGCAATAGTGTAACGGTGGCGGTGAGCTGCGGCTGGCCGGTCGGGTTAATGCCGTCGTTGATTGCAATCTGCGGCAGACAGGCCCTGCCGGTTGCCTTCACAGCTGCGACGTAGGCACGACAATCCTCCGCGGCGGTCTCATAGAACTGTCGGCGCACTTTCGTCCGGTCATCGCCGCTACTCGATGGGACGGTCGCGATGTAGCGGACATAGGGCGTTTCCCCCATAGGGAGCGGCAGGGGCGCCGGCCCGATCGACGGCAGCATCAGTGCCTGCGCGGGCGGCATTGGAGAAATTGGGGTGATTGCGCCCGGCGGCGCGGTGCCCCGCGGAGCGTTCTGCGCCGAAGCAGCAGTCGCCGTCAATATCAGGGACAAGGTGAGAATGGTGGTCGGATATTTGCCGATCATGGCAAGACCTCTGTGCTGGATATGGGTTTAACCGAATGTGGGTTGGGTGTCGTCACCAGCCCTGATGACGAATCCTAGTTTTCCTGCATCTTCTGCGGCCATAACCGCGGCAACTCGGTGATCAGCTCGATCTGGCTGGTGACACCGAGCTTTGCGTAGGCCCGGCCCTGGAGGGTGCGGATGGTATTGAGCGACACACAGCGGGCTTCGGCGATGGCCCGGGCGCGGCCTCCCAAGGCCAGCGCCGCGGCAACATGGGCCTCGGCGGGAGTGAGGCGGTAAATGGCAGTGAAATGGGCGGCGCAGGCACGGTGGAGAGCGTTGTCGGCAGCCGCGCGCCGCGGACGGCGGAGATGGTCAGGCATGGTGATTCCTTGCGGGCTGATTGCCTGCGGGATGGCGGCGGTTGATGGTGGGCGCATGGCCGATCGGTATGCGCAGACGGGCCGGCGTTGGACGCGGGCGGGCGCACAGGCTTCGTCGCGCGGCTATCTCATCAAGAGGGGGGCGCTTGCACGCAGGTCAGGTGGCAAAGCCCAGGTGTCGGTTTGTGCCGACTACGACAATGCCGCTCTTGAATGCGGACAGGTCCGATCGGCCAACATATCGCAGATTTTTTTCGGGTGCAGAGTAGAGGCTCGATCCGCGCATGGGCTTTCAGCCCTATCGATCAGGATCCTGCCGGCGCCAACGTTGTCGCGTGGTCCGAACTCGTCGCCGCCATGCTGTTCTCTTTCTCACTTTTCCCGCCCTTTGATTTCTTTGTAATTGGCCTGCGCGCAACTCGGCGCACGCCGGGAGGTCATGGGCGCAAGGAGTGGCCGTAACGGACGAAGCCGAGGACGGGCAACGCCGCCGATGGCGGTGAGAACGCGGGCGTGCGGTTTACGGCAGAACGGGGGCTACGCTGACGGGATCCGGGACGAAGGCAGAGAAAAAACCTGATCGCCCTGAACTGCTGGACGAACCGTTGTCCGGTGCAAGTAACCCGCTAAATTACTTGGCGAGAAGGCGGTGCGACACGAGCCGAGTAATTTGGCGGGTGACTGCGTCGATATCTGGGATCTGGTCGGAAACATCGAGGCGTCTCAGTGGGGCCCGGCAACATGCTGGCGCCACTGCCTACAAGAAAGCCGGGCTGAATCCTAGTTCAGCCCGGCTCCGGAACTTACTCGACCGGGATAAAGTCGGAAATCTTCACATAGGTTCCGGTGGTGAGATCGGCCTTGAGCAGGATCGCCGCTGAAGGCATGTGGCGGTTGGTCGGGCTGAAGCTGATCGGCGACATCAGCCCTTCCGTGCCAAAGTTCTTCAGGTTCTCGAGCTTGGCGATGACGCAGGCGTTGGTTACCTCAGCCCCGCAGGCCCGCACCGCTTCTTCCATCACCAGGCCCCCGACATAGGCGGTGACCGAATAACGGTTCAGCGACTTCTGCTCGTCCGGCGACAGGTATTTCTTGGCCAGCGCCATGAATTTGGCGATGCCCGGCACCTGGGTATCGTTGAGCGGCGGCACGTAATCGGCGATGTGCAGATCCTCGGCCGCCGGGCCGGCCAGCGAAAGCACCACGGGGAAGTTCGAGTAATGTGGCGCCAGGGTGACAGCCGTCATCTGGTTCTTTGCCATTTCCTTCAGCGTGGTCGAGGTATCGGTGATGATGCCGCCGATCATCACGAAGGTGGCGCCGGCCTGCTTCAGCCGCAGTGCTTCCGACGAGAAATCCTTGGTGCCACGCTTATAGGGCGCCTCGACCGTGCTTTTCAGCTTTAGGCCCTTGAGGGCGTCTTCGTAGCCGAGCTTGATGTCGGCGCCGGAATCGTCGTCCTGGTAGACGAGGCCAAATTTCGCCGCCTCCAGCTTGCGCTGCCTGACCAGTTCCTTCATGCCCGCCGTGATTTCCTGGGCGTAGGTCGGGCCGATATTGAACACGCTTTTGCGTATCGGGGTGAAATGCTGGGTGACCACGCCGATGGTGTTCACCGTCGGCAGGTTCATCTCCTCGATCAGCGGCAGCATCGCCATCAGATGCGAGGCACCCGAGGTGCCGACCAGGCCGAAGATTTCATCGACGTCGATCAGCTTGCGCAGGCTCTGGACCGAACGCTGCGGCACGTAGCCATCGTCCTCTACGCGAACCTCGACCTTGCGGCCGTTGATGCCGCCGCGCGCGTTGACATCCTGTTCCCACACGGCGACGCCCAGATGATGGGCCTTGCCGATGATGCTGGGCCCCCCGCTCATTGGCGAGACCTCGCCCAGGACGATCTTGTTGGCGGTGACGCCGCGTTCGGCCGCCGCCAGCGACCCGACCAGCCCGAATGCCAACGCACAGGCCATCACCGACAACCCTGCTTTCTGATTTCTGCCCACGCTTTTCACTCCCTTTGCTTCAGTTTTCTGCCTTTTAAGAAAAACCTCAGAACGAGAAGGGCCAGTTGGTCCAATAGCGCCTGATGTCCCGCCAGCGACCCGCGAGGCCATCGGGCTCGAAGCGCAGGAACAGGACGATCGTCGCGCCGTAGATCAGCCCCTTGATCTCGAAGGCCCCGGTGCCGCCGAGCTTGAGGCCGAAGAAACTGAACGCCAGGGCCAGCATCTCGTTGAGCAGGATGATGAAAGCCGTACCCAGCAGGGCACCCGATACGGTGCCCAGGCCGCCGACGATGATCATCGACAAGGCCTCGATGCTGATCAGCAGGCTGAAGCTGTCCTCGTTGATGAAACGCATGTTAAAGGCGAACAGCGCGCCGGCAACGCCGATGTAGAAGGCACTGGCCATGAAGGCGAGCAGCTTGTAGCGCGTCAGGTCGATGCCCATAGCCTTGGCCGCGATGTCATGGTCGCGGATGGCAACGAAGGCGCGGCCGATGCGGCTGCGCAGGATATTCAGGCTGGCGAAGGTACCGACGATCAGACAGGTCAGCACCAGGTAGTAGAAACCACCGTTGGTCGCGAGCGTCACGCCGCCGATCGACGGCGCGGGTAGCGACAGGCCGGCCGAACCGCCGGTGAGGTCGCCGCCATTGAGGATCAGATGGTTGATGATCACGCCGAAGGCCAGCGTGGTGATCGCAAGATAGAGCCCCTTCAGGCGCAGCGATGGCACGCCGACGATGAGGCCGAAAGCGGCCGCGACCAGTCCGGCCGCGGGCAAGGTCGCCAGCATCGGCCAGTGCAGCTTGGCCCCGAGGATGCCGGCGGTATAGGCGCCGACCGCGAGGAAGCCGGAATGGCCGAGCGAGATCAGTCCGGTGGTGCCGGTTAGCAGATTGAGGCCCAGCACCCCGATCGCCGTGATCATGGTCGTCACCAGGATCGAGACCAGGTACTTCGGCAGCAGGGCCGGGGCCGCGATCATCGCCAGGACGAGCAGGCACGACCAGACGATCACTGGTACGGAATCGGTCAGGACGATTTGTCCCCGGTAGGTTTCCTTGAAATTGCCGCTTCGCATCAGACGCGCTCGATTTCCTTCTGGCCGAACAGTCCGTAGGGCCGGACCATCAGCACGATCAGAATGAGGATGAAGCCGGTGATCTCCTTCACGCCCCGGCCGATGAAGCCGTCGGCCAGGTTCTCGGCGACGCCGATGAGGATGCCGCCGAGGGCGGCACCGAAGACCGAGTCGAGCCCGCCGAGGATGACGGCGGGGAAAGCGCGCAGGCCGGTCTGCCACAAGGTCGGCGTCAGGCCGTAGATGACGCCGAGCAGGACACCGGCGATGGCCGCGAGACCGGCGGACAATGCCCAGGACAGGGCGAAGATCCGCTTGACGCTGATTCCCATCAGCAGCGCCGTGGTCTGTCGGTTTGCCGTGGCGCGCATGGCGATACCGACGCGCGAGAAACGGAAGAACGCCCACAGCCCTGCGACCGTCGCGCCCATGATGCCGATGGCGTAGATCTGCGCAGGGTAGAGGCCGGCCGGGCCGATCCGGATCGGCCGCTGGTCGAGGCCGAGATTTAAGGGTTGCGGATCCGGCCCCCAGATCAGCACGACCAGTGCGCGCAGCATAACCGCCAGCCCGATCGTCACCATCACGATCGAGAACACCGGCTCGCCCAGCATCGGGCGGATCAGGAGGCGCTCGACCACCAGGCCGAGCAGCACGGCGATCGCCATGGCGCAGAACATCAGCGGCCAGAAGCCCATCGCCACGCGTTCCGACAGGCTGAATGCGATATAGGCGATCAGCATCATCAGTTCGCCCTGGGCGAAATTCACCACGCCAGTGGCGCGGTAGATCATGGCGAATCCCATGCCGATGAAACCGTAGAGCGTGCCGATGGCCACACCGGAAACGACCAGCTGAATGACAAAGTCCATCAGGCCTTCTCCCCATAGATCGCCATGATCTCCTTGGCGAACTTCTTCTCGATCGTGCCGCGGCGGACCTTCTGGGTCGCAGTCAGCTCGCCGTCGTCGTGGTCGAGTTCCTTTTCTAGGATCACGAACTTGCGGATATTCTCGACGCGGGCGAACAGGTTGTTGACACGGCGCACCTCGGCCCCGACCAGTTCGCGGACCTCGTCGAGCATGGCGAGGCTGCGATAGGTGGTGTAGGCGAGGCCGCGTGCCTGCGCCCATTTGCCGACGGTCTCGTAGTCGATCTGGATCAGGGCGCCGAGGAAATGGCGGCCCTCGCCGATGACGATGGCTTCGCGGATATAGAGGCTGTCCTTCAGCGCATTCTCGATCTCGGAGGGCGAGATATTCTTGCCGCCGCTGGTGATGATGATCGCCTTCTTGCGGTCGACGATCTTGATCTCGCCGCTGGGCGTGAACTCGACGATATCACCGGTATGCAGCCAGCCGTCGACGACGGTGCCGGCGGTTGCCGCGGTGTCGTGCAGATAGCCGTGGAAGACTGCATCGTGTTTGACCAGCAGTTCGCCGTCCGGCGTCTGCCGGTATTCCAGCCCGGCGATCGGCGTGCCGCTGGCGCCGATGCTGTCCGCGCCGGGGCGTTGGTAGAAGATGACCGCGCCCGATTCCGTCTGGCCGAACACCTGGTATACGCGCAGGCCGAGGATGCGGAAGAACTTCACCACTTCCGGTGAGACGCTGGCCCCGCCACAGAAGCCGTGCTGCATGCGGTCGAGGCCCATATAGACCTGCAGGTCGCGGAACAGGACGAGCCAGAGGAAGAAGAATTCCAGCCGCATGGCCAGGCTGTCGCGCCCGCCCGCCGCCACGCGGCGCTCCAGCAGGTTCTTGCCCCAGGCCATGCACCAGGCGAAAACCTTCTGCTGGAAGCGGGAAGAATCCTTCATCTTCATCAGGATGTTCTGCTGCAACTTCTCCCAGATGCGCGGCACGCCGAGGAAGACGCTGGGAGCGATCTCGCGCAGGTTGACGGCGATGGTGTCGACCGATTCGGCGAAGTTGACCACGCCGCCGGTGACCAGCGGCAGCACCGTGGAATAGCTGCGCTCGGCGGCATGGCAGAGTGGCAGGTAGCAGACGACGGAGTAGTTGTCGGCGTTGAAGCCGAACTGCCGCACCATGTCGCAGGCGGTCACCAGGAGGTTGCGGTGCGACAGCTGCGCCCCCTTGGGCGGGCCGGTGGTGCCGGAGGTATAGATCAGAATGCTGACGTCGTCCGGGGCGGTCGCCTCGACCGCTGCCTCGAACTCCCCGGCATGGGCTACTGAGCGCGCGATGTACTCGTCGCCCAGCGCCAGCACCTCGGCAAACGACAGGATCATGCCGCGGTCGTAGTGGCGCAGGCCCTTCATGTCGACACAGACGATCCTGACCAGCTCGGGCAGGCCGTCGGGGTGCTTCGACATGGCATCGAGCACCTTGTCGACCTGCTCCTGGTCGCCACAGACGACGATGCGGGTGTTGGAATGGCGCAGGATGTAGTGCAACTCGGGCCAGGGATTGGTCGGGTAGATGCCGACCACCATGCCGCGCATCGCCTGGCCCGCCAGGTCGGCATACATCCATTCCGGCGTATCCTCGCTGGCGATGGCCAGCCGGTCGCGTTCCCGGAAGCCCAGTGCCTTCAGGCCCATGGCGAAACGGCGCGCCGTTTCGTAGTAGTGCCGCCAGGAATAGCGGTTCCAGACGCCGAACTTCTTTTCGCGGAAAGCGATATACTCGCCGCGGGTTTCGGCCCAATGGCGCAGCAGCCGGGGCAGGGTGGCCCGGCCGTCGAGGGGGATGGGGGCGCGCCCGCTCATGCCGCGCTCTCCGCCCGACCGAGATAGGCCTGGATCACCTCGGGGTTGGCGGTAATCTCGGCCGGCGTACCGTCGGCGATCTTCCGGCCGAAATTCATCACGCAGACATGGTCGGAGATATCCATGACAATACCCATGTCGTGCTCGACCATCAGGATGGTGATCCCCAGCTCTTCCTTGATATCGATAATGAAGCGGGCGATGTCCTCGGTCTCCTCGGCGTTCATGCCTGAGACCATCTCGTCGAGCAGCAGCAGCCTGGGCTCCATCGCCAGCGCCCGGCCAAGCTCGACCCGCTTCTGCATGCCATACGACAAGGCGCCGACCGGTACGTCGCGGATCTGCTCGATTTCCAGGAAATCGATGATCTCCTCGACCTTGCGGCGATGGACCACCTCCTCGTGTGCCGCCGGCCCGAGGAACAGGGCGGCGGCGAGGATATTGGTCGACATGTGGCAATGCCGCCCGACCAGGAGGTTGTCGATCACGCTGGCATGCTTGAACACGGCCAGGTTCTGGAAGGTGCGGCCGATGCCGATCCGCGCCAGCCGGTGTGCCGGCAGCCCGGCAATCTCGCGGCCTGCGAAACGCACGCTGCCACCGGAGGGGGCGAAGACCCCGCTGATCAGGTTAAACGTGGTGGTCTTGCCAGCACCGTTCGGCCCGATCAGGGAGAATATCTCGCCCTCCTCGACCTTGAAGCCGACATCGGTCACGGCGGTCACGCCGCCGAAGCGTTTGGAAAGACGGTCCACTTCCAGGATCGCTGCCATCACACGCCTCAGGACAGCCAGCGCTTGCGGCGCTTGTAGTGTTTCACCTCGCGCAGGTTCCTGCGCGCGCCGCCCTCGCCGAAGCCGAGATAGAATTCGCGCACGTCCTCGTTGCGCCGGAGCTTGTCGGCGGTGCCGTCCAGCACGACCCGGCCGTTCTCCATGATGTAGGCGTAATCGGCGATCGATAGGGCCAGTTGGGCATTCTGCTCGACCAGCAGGATGCCGACGCCGCTATCGCGGCACAGCCGGCGAACGATGGCGAAGATCTCGTCGGCGATCTGCGGGGCCAGGCCTAGCGTCGGCTCGTCCAGCATCAGCAGCTTCGGGCCCGACATCAGCGCCCGGCCGATGGCGACCATCTGCTGCTCGCCGCCGGACAGATAGCCGGCGATCATGGCGCGGCGGCCTCGGATCCACGGGAACAGGGCGTGCACCCGTTCCATATGCGCCCGCGCCTCGCCGACGCTGCGGGTATAGCCGCCGGAGACCAGGTTTTCCTCGACGCTCAGCCGGTCGAACAGTTGCCGGCCTTCCGGCACCAGCACCACCCCGGCCCGCACGATCTCGTCGGGTGCAAGCCGGTCGATCGGCCGGCCGCGAAATGCGATGCCGCCACCCTTGATCTCGCCTTCCTCGGCATAGAGCACGCCGGCGATGGCCTTGAGGATCGTGGTCTTGCCCGCGCCGTTGGCGCCGAGCAGGGCGACGATCTGGCCCTCGGGCACCGAGATGGAAACGTCGCGCACCGCCTCGATGGTATGGTCGTAGACCACCTGCACGTTCTGCAGGTCGAGCAGGTTGGCGGCCTGCCCCATGGTTTCTTGCTGTCTCATGCCCCCTCCCTGGCGGCGTCGTCGTTTTTGTTCTAGAGGCGGAATACCCCGTAGCCGGGATCGCCCAGCGGCGCGTTCAGCGAGACCGTGATGGCCATCCCCAGCGCGTTGCGGGTGTCCACCGGATCGAGGATGCCGTCGTCCCAGATTTCCGACGTCGCGTAATAGGCCGACATCTGGTGTTCGTAGGCGGCCTGGGTCTCGGTGCGGACGCGATCGATGATCGCCGGGTCGATCGCCAGGTTGTTGCGCCGCAGTTGCTTTTCCTTGACCTCCACCAGCGTCTTCACCGCCTGCTCGCCGCCCATCGTGGCGATCTGGTAGGTCGGCCAGCCGAACAGGAAGCGGGCATCGAAGGCGCGGCCGCACATGCCGTAATTGCCGGCGCCGAACGACGAGTTGCACATCACTGTGAACTTCGGCACGCGCGAGCAGCTCTGCGCCATGATCATCTTGGCGCCGTCCTTGGTGATACCCATGCGCTCGTAGTCGCGCCCAACCATGTAGCCGGTGATGTTCTGCAGGAAGACCAGCGGCGTCTGGTTCTGGTTGCACAGCTCGATGAAATGCGCCGACTTCAGCGAGGAATCGTTGAACAGCACGCCGTTATTGGCGACGATGCCGACCTTCCAGCCCCAGATGTGGGCGTAGCCGCAGACCACCGCTGCCCCGTAGCGCGGCTGGTATTCGTGGAACCGCGAGCCGTCGACGATGCGCGCGATCACCTCGCGCATGTCGTACATCTTCTTCGGGTTATCCGGAATGATGCCGTAGAGTTCCTCGGGGTCGTAATAGGGCGCCTCGGCCGCCTCGCGCTGGCAATCCCATTTCTTCGGCTTGTTCCACTGCGCCACGATCTCGCGGCCGATGGCAATGGCCTCTTCCTCGCTGGAGGCCGGGTAGTCGCAGGTGCCGGAAATCGAGGTATGCATGTCGGCGCCGCCTAGTTCCTCGGCCCCGACTTCCTCGCCGGTGGCGGCCTTGACCAGCGGCGGACCGCCGAGGAAGACGCCGCCGGTGCCGCGCACGATGACCGAATAATCCGACAGCGCCGGCACATAGGCGCCGCCGGCCGTGCAATGCCCGAAGACCAGCGCCAGCTGCTGGCAGCCGAGCTTGGACAGCAGGCACTGGTTACGGAAGATGCGCCCGGCCATGTAGCGATCGGCGAACAGGTCGGACTGCAGCGACAGGAAGCCGCCGGCGCTGTCGCACAGATGCACCACCGGCAGCCGGTTCTCGACCGCGATGTCGAGCAGGCGCACGATCTTCTTGATGGTCAGCGGATACCAGGCGCCGCCCTTCACCGAACTGTCGTCGGCGTGGATCGCCACTTCGCGGCCCGACACGATGCCGATGCCGGTGATCGCGCTGGCGCCCGGCGCCTCGCCGCCGTAATCCATGTTGCCGGCCAGGGTCGACAGTTCCAGGAACGGCGTGCCGGGATCGAGCAGCATCTCGAGGCGCTGGCGGGGCAGCATCTTGCCATGGCCCTGCAGCCGGTCGAGGTCGCGCTGCGGCCGCTCGCGGCGGGCGGCCTGCTGGCGCGCGTGCAGGTCGGCCACGACCCCGCGGTAATGCGCATCGTGCTGGCGGAATTGGGCGTCCGATGTCGAGATGTTGGAAATGATCCTGCGCATGGCTATTTCCCGCTCTCCGCCGCGATCACCACCAGCGTTTCCCCCTTGTTGAAGGTCGCATTCGGCTGCACCGCCAGCCGTGCGACGGTGCCGGCACGCGGGGCGCCAAGGTTCATCTGCAATTTCATGCTCTCGATGGTGAGGACGATATCGCCGGCGGCGACCACGTCGCCCGGCTGCCGGAGGATGCCGACCACGGTGCCGGGCATGGGTGCCACGATGTCGTTGGTTCCGCTCATCGCGCCCGCCGCGGCATCGCGCGGATCGGGGATCTCGACCCGCAGGGTGCGGCCGTCGAGATGGAGATGCACTATGTTCTGATCCTGCGCGGCGGCATAGCCGACGGCATGGCCATCCACCACGATGGTGCGCCGGCCGTCGCGGATGCCGCCGTCGGCGATCGCATGGATGCGGCCGTCGAGCCGTACCAGCAGGGCTGGCTGGCGCGCGACGATATCCAGGTCGTGGGTCGTTCCGGCGAGATGCAGGCTGAGCAGCATTTCAGTTCCTCCAGCCGGCCATGGCGCCGTACGGTGCCGGCGGCGCCAGCAATTGGCGGTGCAAATCCGCATGGGCGAAAGCGGCGGCGAGGATGGCGCGCGCCCTCTCGTCCTCGCCGAGCGGCGCGGGTTTCAGCGCCTCGGCATGTTCCTGCAGGAACCCGGTATGCAGCTGCCCGTCGCGGAAAGCCGCATGGCCGACGACGCGGACCAGGTAATCGATGTTGGTGGTGACGCCGAGCAGCGCGGTACGCCGCAATGCCTCGCAGGTGCGGTCGATCGCGGCGGCCCTGGTCTCGCCATGCACCACCAGCTTGGCCAGCATGGGGTCGAAATTGGCCGTCACTTGCTGGCCGGCCACCAGGCCGCTGTCGAAGCGGACGCCTTCGGCGACCGCGAGATGCAGCACGCGGCCGGTTTCCGGCATGAAATCCTGCTCGGGATTCTCGGCGCAGATGCGGCATTCGATGGCGTGGCCGCGGTGCTCGATCGTTTCCTGGGCCGGCAGTGCTGCGCCGGAGGCTACGGCCAGTTGCAGCTCGACCAAGTCCAGCCCAGTGATCATCTCGGTCACCGGATGCTCGACCTGCAGCCGGGTGTTCATTTCCAGGAAGTAGAACTGCCCGTCCGGCGCCAGCACAAATTCGACCGTGCCGGCATTCTGGTAGCGCGCCGCGCGGGCCAACATGACCGCGGCCTCGCAGATGCGCTGGCGCAACGCGTCGGACAGGCCGGCCGATGGCGCTTCCTCGACGATCTTCTGGAAGCGGCGCTGGACCGAACACTCCCGTTCGAACAGATGGATCGCGCCGCCCCGGCCGTCGCCGAAGACCTGGACCTCGATATGGCGGGGCCGCTCGATATACCGTTCGGCATAGATGCGCCCGTCGCCGAAATAGCGCTGCGCCTCGCTCTGCGCCAACTGTGCTAGGCCCGCCATTTCCTCGCGGCTGCGTACGATGTTCATGCCCTTGCCGCCGCCACCGGCCGCCGCCTTGATCAACAGCGGAAAGCCGATTGCTGATGCGGCATCGGCAAACGCGTTGAGATCGCCGGTCGGCAGCGCCGACGGCGCCACCGGCACGCCATGCGCCTGGGCGAAGTCGCGTGATTGGATCTTGTCGCCCATCAGCCGGATCGAATCCGGATCCGGCCCGATGAATATCAGGCCGGCATCCTGCACGGCGCGGGCGAAGGTCGCGTTTTCCGACAGGAAACCATACCCGGGATGGACGGCATCGGCGCCCGACCGCCTGGCCGCCTCGACGATCTGGCCGATATCGAGATGGGCGGCCACGGGCGTCTCGCCGGCCAGGATATGCGTGGCGCCGGCCATGGCGGCGTGGCGCGCGCGATGGTCCAGCGGATGGCAGATGGCGACCGAATCCAGGCCCACGCGATGCAGCGTGTCGATGATCCGGCAGGCGATCTCGCCCCGGTTGGCGACCAGGACCTTGGTGAAGGCGAACCGCGGGGCGGTCATTGGTCACCTGCGCGGCCGGCAAGGGTTTCCAGCCGCGTCGCCACCGTCTCGAGCCGACGCAAGGTCGCCTCGCCCGGCGCCTCGGCCGGGGCCGGCATGCCGACGCCGCCCATGACGATGTTGGTCAGCTCGCCGGCGAGTGCGTCGCAATCGAACGTCGACCGCCCGGCCAGATAGGACGACATGTGATGTTCGATGCCGCCAAAGACGAGGTCGCGGACCAGCCGGAACGGCAGGTTCGGCCTGATGCTGCCATCCGCGATACCCTCCTTGAGCACTTCGATGAACAGGCCGGTGACCTCGCGGTTGAGGGTATGAAGCTCGCTGTCGTGGTAGCCGGCCTGGCTGCGCACCTCCGCGTAGAACAGCCGGCAGAGATCCGGGCTGTCCTCGATGACCTTCAGGTGCTGCCAGATCAGCGCGTAGATACGCTGCCGCGTGCCAGGGATGCCGGCGATCTTGGCGCGGTGGTTGGCCAGCATCTCGCGATACCAGCGGTGCAGCACCGTGATCAGCAGATGCCACTTGCTCTCGTAATATTTGTAGATGGTGGCCTCGGCGACACCGACCGTGGCGGCGATCTCCGACATTGATGTGCGCTCGAAGCCGTTGCTGGCAAAGGCGTGGCGCGCGGCCAGTTCGATCCCCAGAAGCCGCGTCTCGCGAGATTGCCGCTCGGCCCGGCCTGATCGAACCGGCACCACTGTGTCCTGCGCCTTCGCGGCCGGAGCGACCTTCGCCCCACGTTTGTCGCTCATCCCCTTCAAGCTGCGCTCCCTGTCTGGCATGGCCCCGGATAGGGCCTTTCCTATATAGTGAGCTGCGCTCACTTGATGTGTCAATACCTTCATTTTCGGCTTCGATATTGCGACAGATGTTTTTGCGTGTGCGAAAAACTCCGCAACAATCCTATGGTATTTTTTTCTTCCTGGATCGGCTGGACAAAGTAAGTTGGACTCACTAATGTTCATAAAAACATTGCCACGAGGGAGAGAAAAATGGCCGGGTTATGGTTCGAGGAATTCACGGTTGGCCTGGTGATCGACCATGCGCCGCGGCGCACCGTCACCGAGTACGACAACATGCAGTTCTGCAACGCCACGCTGAACACCCAGCCGCTGCACATCGATTTCGATGCGGCCTCGCGCACCGAGTTCGGCAAGCCGATCGTCAACAGCGTCTTCACCTTGGGGCTGATGATCGGCATGGGGGTCTCGGAGACCACGATCGGCACCACCGTAGGCAATCTCGGCATGAACGAGGTGCTGTTCCCGCGCCCGGTGTTCCATGGCGACACTATCCATGCGCGCACCACGGTAATCGAGCGGCGCGAAAGCAAGTCGCGCCCGACCAATGGCATCGTCGTGCTCAGGCACGAGGCCTTCAACCAGCACGACGAGCTGGTCGCCAGTTGCCTGCGTACCGCGCTCATGCATAAGCGGCCGGTGTGATGCCGGATCGGGTGGTTCGCTCGCTCCTGTTCGTACCGGCGGACAGCGAACGCAAGATTGAGAAATCCCGTGATAGCGGGGCGGATGTGCTGATCTTCGACCTGGAAGATTCGGTGCATCCGCAGAACAAGCCGGAGGCCCGCCGGATCCTGCGCGACGTGCTCAAGCAGGAACTGGCGCCACGCAAATTCGTGCGCGTCAACGGCCTGCGCTCGGGCCTGATCGATGCCGATCTCGAGGCCATCGCAGTAGTGCCGCCGCCGGTATTGATGCTGCCGAAATGCGAATCGTCTGACGACATCGAGGCGGTTTCGCAGCGGCTGGACCGTTTAGGCCTCGATCAAGTGAAGCTGCTGCCGGTGGTGACCGAGACAGTGCGGGCGCTGCGCAACCTGATGCGCAGCGATTGGAGCCATCCGAGGCTTTACGGCATGACCTGGGGGGCAGAGGATATCTCGGCCGATCTCGGCTCGATGACCAACCGGGAGAACGGCGTCTATACTGGCGTATATGGCCTCGCGCGCGAAACCTGCCTCTTAGCCGCAAAGGAGGCAGGCGTACTGGCCTTCGATACGGCCTTCATCGATGTTCGGGACGGACAGGCCTGCCTGGCGGAGTCGGCGCATTCCTTCCGCGCCGGCTTCGACGGCAAACTCGCCATCCATCCAGCTCAGGTCGAGATCATCCACCGGACATTTTGCCCCACGGGGGCTGACGTGGACTGGGCGAAGGCCGTTCTCGCCGCCTTGGCAGAAAGCGGGCAGGGCGTTGCCGTGCTGGGCGGCCAGATGATTGACATTCCGCACCAGAAGAAGGCGGAAAAAATCCTGCGGCTGGCAGGAGAGGGATAACCGGGGCGTCAGAAGTCATTCCCGAAAGCGAGAATCTAGGGCAGGGACGTCGCAAACTGCGCAGTGCTTCCCTGGATTACGGATCTCCGCTTCGCTGCGCTCGGAATGACGCCGCATATTGAGTTCTTGGGCTTTCAGGGGAGCAGGGGCGACATGAAGGAATTTCGTTTCACCGATCCGGCCTGCCTCACCGAGGAGCATCGGATGCTGCGCGAGCAGATCCGGCGCTTCGTCGAGAAGGAGGTGATGCCGCAGGGCGATGCCTGGGAGGAGGCCGGCATGATCCCGCGCGAAGTCTTCCGCCGGATGGGCAGTTTAGGTTTTCTTGGCATCCGCCACGATCCCGCCTATGGCGGCGCGGGCCTCGGGCCGATTGCTTCGCTGATCCTGGCCGAGGAGATCGGGCGCAGCACCTATGGTGGTTTCAATATATCGGTCCTCGTCCATACCGACATGTCGTCGACCCATATCGGCCGGCGCGGCACCGAAGCGCAGAAGCGGAAATACCTGCCGCCGATCATCAGCGGCGAGAAAGTATGTTGTATCGCGGTGACCGAACCCTGGGCCGGCTCCGACGTGGCCGGGCTGAAGACCCGGGCGCGCCGCGACGGCGACGACTGGGTGATCGACGGTAGCAAGACGTTCATCACCAACGGCGTCCATGCCGATATCTACATCATCGCCGCCCGCACCGATCCGGAAGCCAAGGGCAGCCGCGGCATTTCGCTGTTCATCGTCGAGAAGGGCACGCCCGGCCTCAAGGTGGTGCGCAAGCTGGAAAAGCAGGGCTGGTTCAGTTCCGATACCGCCGAGCTTGCCTTCGACGAGATGCGCGTGCCGGCGGCCAGCCTGCTGGGGGAGGAGAACCGCGGCTTCTACGCCATCATGGACAACTTCCAGAACGAACGGCTGGTGATCGGCGGCGTCTGCGCCGGAGAGAGCGCCAAGGCGCTGGAGCTGACGCTCGATTACGTCCGGACCCGCGAAGCCTTCGGTGGCACGTTGTGGGACCTGCAGGCGACGCGACAGCGCCTGGCCCTACTGGCGTCGAAGCTGGCCGCGGTCCGCCAGTTGACGTTCCACGCCGCCGAGCTGGAGGAACGTGGCGCCGACACGGTGCTGGAAGTCTCGATGATCAAGGCTCTTGCCCCGGAAATTCAGCATGAAACGATGCATGGCTGTCTGCAGTTGCATGGCGGTACCGGCTGGATGCGCGGCACGCCTATCGAGCGCATGACACGGGATTCGCGTGTCCTGATGATCGGCGGTGGGGCGACCGAGGTCATGCTGGAGGAGGTAGCAAAGCGGCTTTGATCTGCCCTTCCGCAGCTTGGGAATGCGCAACTCGCGGGTGCCCGTCCGGGTCTGCCAGTCGCGATCGCGATAGCCGTTGCGCGGGTCGAGGGCGATCGGGCGAGCGCTCACCGTGCTCGGCCCGGTCAGGCCGCGTGCCTCCATTTCCTCCAGTAGTTGGGGGAAAAACCGATCATCTCGCGCAGCAGGTTCGCATCCGGGCTCTCATCCAGCACGGCGCGAAGCTTCATCATGTTGTCGGTCATCGCGGCATCCTTGGCCTGGTTTCAGGCGTTGCAACCCAATCCTGCCGGTAATCCACGATGGCCGCCCTGCGGGTTAGGCCCTCTGGCCGGCTACGCGGTCCTAGACGTCTGGCTCGGCGATCTGCCTGGTACACCACGTGCCGGAACGTGACCCTTCAGGCCCTGCACCTATTGGGAGCAGGGCCTGCCATCAGCGCCGCCGACGCGCGGTGCTCACGCGCTTTCAAGCAGCTGCCTCGCCTCGGCTGACGCCATCGAAAGTCGCGCCGCTACCGATGTCATATCTTCGGGCCTGTGGTCGGCCATCACCTGGAAACGAAAACGCGCTTTCCCGATCCCGACCGCGGGGTATTCGACCATGTTCGCCAGCACGCCAAGAGACGTGAGTTCGCGCGCCGTGAGGCGGATCAGCGAGGTACCTCCGATGAACACCGGTACGATGGCCGACGGAACGCCACCGACCCGGAAATTATGAGCCGACATGGCCGATCGTAGTGCCTCGACATTGCTCATCAGACGAGCCCGGCGCTGCTCTCCCTCCGATCCGCGCACGATATCGAGCGCTGCGGAAACGGTGGCAGACTGCGCCGGGGACAGGGCGTTGGAGAAGGTATGAGGACTGGAATAACACATCAGGTATTCCTTGACCTCACGGCGATGTGTGGCCACGAAACCCCCATTAGAGGCGAATGTCTTGGAGAAGCTGCCCATGACAAGATCGACCTCGCCGAGCAGCCCCTGAATCCCGAGCGTGCCGGTGCCGCCAGGGCCGAGTGCGCCGAGATCATGGGCTACGTCAACCAGCAGCGTGGCGTCGTAAACACGGCAGAGCGATTGGCAGGCAAAGAGGTCGGGGTAATCGCTGTCCATCGAGAAAAGGCCTTCGGTCACCACGAGGATGGCGTTTGAAGAATCCGTGGCCCTGATCGCCTTTAGCCGCCGCTCAAGTGCGGCTAGGTCGTTATGTGGGAAGCGGCGCAGGTTCCTTGTTGCGGCGGTGCCCCCCACTTGCAGGCAGGCATGGGCAAGCGCATCCACCACAAGATGGTCGTCGGGGCCGACCAAGCCTTGGATTACACCGAAACCCGCAGCCCACCCGGTCGGATACAGCACGATATGTTCAGTCCGCAGGAATTCTCCCAAGGCACGTTCAAGGTCGAGAGACGACCGCGTGTTGCCGAGGAGGGCGGCCGAGCCGGCGCTATGCACGCCGTAGTCTCGGATCGCCTTGACCGCCGCCTCCTGAACGATGGGGCAGGCGGCAAGGGAAAGATAGTCCTGCGACGCGAAATTGATTCCGCGTGCCTCACGTCCCCGGTCGTCGCGGATCGTACATTCAGTGACCGGCGCAGTACGGCTCGACCGGGCGTAGGGCCATAGGTCGTGATTGCGCCGATTGTCCTGCCATTTGAAAAACCCGTCGAGGCGGTGCAGCAGGTTGCGGCCGTGAATGTCCCGGTAGTCTGCCAGGCTGCCGGCGAGCGCCTGTTGCTCAGCCGCGGGTCGGCCCAGCAGGCTCCGCGACGATGTTTTATCGGCTAAGGAATTCATGGGCGCCTCGCGCTGTCCGACACTGGAAATCAAAAGAGGAAACGGCGTATTGGGACTTTCCGTCCATTGGGCAGCGTCAGCTCGGCGTTGGAGCGCGATTCGAACCGGAGGGCCACCGGCCCATGGTCGGTGACGCGGTTGGGGGCGACATAAGTTCCGCCGTTGATCATGGGCGATCCACCCTCGTATCGCTGCAGACTGCCCTCGTAGAGAGCATCCGTGGTCATCGCCCCGCTGGATACATACCAGGTCGCCTGTCCCCGTTCGTCGTACATGAATCCCGCCATGAACAGGGTATTGCGTCCATCATCGCGAAGCTGCGTTTCGATAAACCATCCTCGACCGGGCTCGTCGGGGCGATACCACCAGCCCGTCTCCGGTGCGATCGCGGAGGCCGGCCGGAGATTTGTGGATTCGTTGAACTGAAACGGGGCAAGCTGCAGGCCGCCGCCGGGCCACGCCATCACGATGCGGTCCAACGCAGGGAACGTGAGGACAATGTCGCCCACCGGGATCGGTGACGCAGGTGGCTTGAAGTTGCCCAGTAGGGTCACGCCGTTGCTGTACTGCTCAAGTTTCCCGCTGCACGTGCTGATCGACACCCGGCACATCGAGACATACCAGAGCGGGCTCCGGTCGCCCGGGGCATAGATGAACGTCGACAGGAAGAAGTTCCCGGTGCCCGGGCTGTATTCTACGGCATAGCCTCGGCCTGGCTCTGCGCTGTTGAACCACCAGCCGTCGCGGACACGGGCGAGCTTGAACGCCCCCATTGCAGGAACCGGTCGCTCGTTCTCCTGAAAGAGACCGCTGTACTGGATCTGGATGAGCGCACTGGTACTAACGCCGGGATAGATCTCCGGATAGAAATAGAAGATGCCCCCGACGCTCGCCGTATTGCGTGCGAACCGGAGGAGTTCGGCGACGTATGCGCGTTGCCCTTCGTCGGTGAAGGGGAAGCCCGGAATCGGTGCCGCCTGCTGCCCGGGCGTGCCGCGTGGATAGGATACCTCGCTGAATATCGTGGCCTTACCCAGCCGGGCGAGGTAGTCGGCCGTCTCCTGGAAACGATTGAACAGGCAGTTGGGCGTGTATTGGTCCAGCCGCCACGGCAGGTCGGCATAGGGCTGCGACAGGCCCGCATAGTCGAATTCGACACCGAAATCGATCATGGCCTTAAAGAAATTCTTGACGAAGATGTCGTTTTGCGACCGCCCGAGGCCGGCAATATGAAGCACGGTTTTTGCGGCGGGATCGATCTCGCGGATTCCGGCAATAGCGGCTTTCAGAAGAACAGCCTCGGTAGCCCAGACGTTCTGTCGCATGTAGGTGGGATCCTCCAACCCGGAAACGCCAGGCGGCAAAGGCGGCAGGCGTTCGCCCGGGCGGAAGCCGAGAATCCCGTTCTCGATCTCGTTGCCTATGTCGTAGAGGTCGATCGTGAGGCCTTGCGCCTTGTAGTATGCGGCGATATCCCGGGCATGCTCCTGGACCCGCTGGGCGGTTTCCGCCACGGACAGGCCGCGCCAATCCTCCGGCGAGTCCTGAATCGAAGCATGTGCGGCCTTGTCACTGAGAAAGAGGAAAAGGTTGAGCTTCATCCCCTTCGCCGCAGCTTCCTTGAGGACTTGGCCAACGACTTCGCGCGACGACCAGAACGGTCTATCGTAAACGAACTTGTTCCAGTCGGCCGGCGGCGTTGCGGCAAGCGGCGGGGCCGAGACTGTCGTCACGCCGACGCGCACCCAGTCCATGCCGTTGTCGACCATCGTTTGCAGCGGATCAGTCTGGCGCCACTTGTCACCCCAGATTCGGTGGACGATGTAGTCCGACACCACGCCGCCCAGCCGCAGGTCAGGACGGGCGGCAGGCATCACCGGATCATAGGGGCGATAGCTCGACGTACCGCCAGCCAGCGAGAAATTGCGAAATACCGCTGAAAGTTTTCGATTTGCGTTGATCGTCGTTGCGCCGAGCAGAACCAGATAGTCGCGCTCTTCCTGCTCCACCAGTTCGCCAAGGTCCTGCCAAGCGCCTTTCACCTTGAACTGCATGATGATCTTGCCTGCCGTGCGGGCGATCCGGAGGCGGGTCGCAGTCTCACCCTCGCCCAATGGCATGGGGCCCAGGTTCACCCCGAGCTCTCCGCGCCGTGCATAGGCTCTGACGGCGGTCTGCCTGCCGACCTTCGACAGGGACAAGTTCACATAGCTCGTAGCGTCGACGAAAAGGCCCAGGATCGCATCCGCTTGCGCGGTGGCAGGCACTGGCATGTCGAACCCCGCCGCCGCGCCCACATCGACCTCCAGCGAGAATTCGCCGGAAATACTGTATTGGGAGAACACCTTGGCCGACGAATAGGGTTGATCAGCCCGCGTCGACAGATAGAGGCCGTTATCCTGCAACGGCGCGTCGGAAGACTGCCCCCAATCGGCCCACAGGCAGGAATTCAGGGTATTGCCGGCAAAGACGTCGTCCTCGGCGCGCGCCAGCGCGGTGCCCGACAGAAGCCCGCAGAGCCCGGCAAGAAGGCAGAGGTATAGAAGTCGGCGGATGCAGGCAGACATCGAGCGCCTCCGGCGGCAATGATTTGCGGAACGAGCGCGATACGCTCAACCGCCGCGCATGATGTCACGCGATCAGGTCCGGATGCTTCGTGTGAACGTATGAAGGATAAAATTGAAGAAATGCTCCTTCCGCGAGTGCTGAATCTCCGGGCTCCGCTCCCACGGATTCTCGGTCTGCCCCTCGTCGATCACCGCCTCGCCACATCAGGCCCCGATATCCGTCGCGGCGGCGGGTCTGGTGGTGCGACGACTAAATTTGGATCTGTTTAACGATGAAAATTGCCCTACTGAGCCTATCGCTTTCGACATAGGTGTTCGCCAACACCTTGCGGTCATGGGCATGACATTAAATTTAACTTATAGACCGTCGGTTATGATGTTACGGACGTCCATTATTACCTTTCGGCGAGCATAGACTTGCCGTTATAGTCGTGCCCTCAAAGAGGAATGCAATCCGGGAAGCGGTGCCGCCATGTCCGGACGGGACGAGATAGCGGAGCTGGTCGAAGCCGTCTACGACGCAGCAGTCGTGCCTTCCTTATGGCCGACGACCGTTGACAGGTTGATGGCAGCGGTCCAGGCAGACAGCGCGTTATTGTATACGCCCGATGCCGATCCACAGGCGCAAGGCCTTTGGGTTGCGAGTAATCTCGACCCCGTTTCGCTCGATGAGTATCGAGCACACTACATCGGATGCGATATCTGGCTTCAGGGATGGAGGCAGCGCGGACGCGATGGTTCATATTTGGGCGGTGAACTGGCGGCCCGGTCCAGCCTCGTCACCAGCGAGTTCTACAATGACTTCTTGCGCCGCTACGATGTGCAGGATTTCTGTGGGCTAGTGGTAGGGGCCGGCAGCAGCGCGACAAGCTATGCTCATTTGTCATTTTATCGCGAACACGGAAGCAGTCAGTTCGAAGGGCTGGATCGCCCCGTTTTCCAATATCTCGTACCCCATCTTCGCCATGCCACATCGATCCAGGCTCGCATGGCACAACTCGATTACCAGAACAGGGAACTCAGGGCGGCGCTGGATGCGATCCCCGAGGCGGTTTTCCTGATTGATGATCGAGCACGCATCATTCATGCAAACCGGGAAGCCGAGAATGTCCTCGCCGCTGGTTTCGGTCTGGTGGGCCGGGGCAGGATGCTGCGCGCGACAGCCACGTCAGACCAGAACCGGCTGTCCGCAGCCATCCTTGCTGCTGCGGGCAACCGTGTAGAAAGCGGCCAGATGCGGGCGATAAGCCTTTCCCGTGATACCTCCGATGTGACCCTGCATCTGGTTTTGGTTCCCGCGGGGCCGGCATTGCGGGGCCGCGTCTTGGTCCTTGCCGATACCAGTAGCCGGCAATGCCGCCCGTCATTGAAGCAGCTGATGAGCATGCTTTTCGGTCTCAGTGCCGCGGAGGTCGAAGTCGGCATGGCTCTGGCGGCCGGACAGCGGCTCGATGACATCGCGGCGGCGCAGGGCAAGAGCAAGAATACGGTCCGGACGCAGTTGCAGACCATCTTCTGGAAAACCCAGACCAGCAGCCAGACAGACCTGATCCGGCTGATGCTGTCGATTCCCGCCGTGAGAGATGATGGCCGCTAGAGAGGCAGGCAGGAGGTCGGCTTCTGCCGATCTCCTGCCCGAAGTCGTGAAAACGGGATCAGACGCAGCTATCGGTCAGAAGCGGAAGCCGGAGAGGCGTACCGTCCTGCCTGGAAGGGTCATGTAGCTTCCGTTCTGGCCACGGACCAACGAGACATTGCCGACCTGCTCGGTCGCCTGAAGCGGCGAAGATAGCCCCAGCACTGTCGGACCTCCGGAGGCCTGCATAAGGGGCTGCGCCAGAGAGAGGGCACTATCGCTGCTCGCTACCCCGTAGTACCAGGTGGCCCGGCCGCTCGCATCGTACATGGCATAGACCGTGAAGGTGGTGCGGCCTTGCGTGTCGGCAAAATATCCAGTGCCCGGCTCGGCCTGAACCCAGGTCCATAGCGGGGTATAGCTTGCAAACTCCGGAACGGCTTCGCCTCCGCCAGGAATGATTTCGTAGGGCTTGATAGTAGTGGAATTGGTGCCGCCGCTCGGTGTTTCCAGCCAGACATTGACCTGGTTTGCCGTCGCGGCGCTCAGCCTGATCTTCGCAACATCGCCGAGCCAAGCCGCTTGACCGGTGCCGGAAGCAAGCGTCGGACCGTTCTTGTATTCAGCAAGGGTGCCGGAAAATTCCAGCACCGGCGTCGACGTACCTTCGGCGAGGGTGGAAAGGCGGCCGCCAGCGACGTACCAGACCGGGGACCCGTCGGCACGATACACGAAGGTGGCGAGGTGGATGTTGCGACCGGCGATCTGGATGGCATAGGCGGTACCGGAAAGGTGAGGGCTATACCAGAGGCCGCTCGCTGGCATCGGCGACACAGTCGTAGTGTTACCTGCCGTCCTGTCGGTCAGAGGATAGGTCTTGACCACGGTCTCGTTTTCGGGATCGATCACCGTCATGGTGTTCGTCGTGCGTGAGGTGGCGTACAGGAAGCCGTCATTGCCAGCGACGATCGAGCGGGGATTGCCGCCGATCAGAATGTTGTTGGTCATTGCGCCGGTCAGGTTGTTGAGAACGACGATCGAGCCGGCGTCGTATACAGCGACAAATGCCTTTTCACGATTGGATGAGAGCGCGATCTGGCGGCTGGTACCGCCGACATCGATCTCGCGCACTACGGTCGCCGCGGAGTCGGCCTCAGACTGGTCGATCTGGACATAGGCAATCTTCTTGTCGCCCGTTCCGTTGCCGAGTACCAGCACGGTCGGCTTGACGGAAAGGTTGCTCAGTCGGAAGCGATAGGGCGAAATCGACAGCGGCAGCGTCTTGACCACCTTGTTGGTCGTCGTATCGATGACGGCGATCTCCTTGCCAGTCTGATTGGCGACCAGCAGGAACTTGCCGAGGGTGATCATCGCCTCGGGTCCCTTACCGACGGCAATTTCGCTGGTCATGGTCATCGTCGCTGCATCAATGATACCGACCGTGCCGCTGCCATAGCAGCTGACGAAATATCGGCTCGCGTCGTTTCCGTAGACGATCCAGCGCGGCGTTGAACACGTGCTGATCGTCTGGGTAACCGTCGCTGTTTTGCCCTCGATGACCGAGATCGTGGCGTCGCCTTCATTGGTGACGAGAAATTTCTCCTGGTCGAGCGACGGCCAGACCGACCAGGGCTGCTTGCCGACGGTCACCGTCGCCTTGACGCTGGCGAACTTGGCAAAATCCTGGCCGAACGCGGTGTCCAGAACGATCACCTTGCCATCGTCGTAGTCGGTGAAATACGTCTGGCTATAACGACGATCGACAGGGCCAGCCGATGCCGATTTGCCCACCTCGATCTCACGGGTCGCGCCGGTCGCGTTGTCGATGGCGACGACATAGCCCTTGCCGGACTTGCTGGCGGCTTGCAACAGGATATCCCTGCCCTGGGCGTTGACCGTTCCGGCAGCCCCCCAAAAAGCAAGCGTGGGCACCAACAGCCAAGCCGCAAGTGTTTTTTTCGAATCCATCAGAATCCCCCAAGATTAGATCGTTAAATGTTGATCAGGATAAATTCGAAATAGAAGATTGTTGAACGCTCGTATCTCTGAGTTAAGCAAGATGATTCTCAAATAATAATGAATAATTCGGACGAATTTCATCTGATTGTACGGGTCGAATCTTCCTGATCCTCATGGGGATTCTGTTAGAGAGGTCCTTCCGTGTCATCATCCGGTCGGATTAAGAATTAATATAGGCTTTTTCTACTCGCGGATGTGAGGATATTGGCTGTGCCGAATGTAATTAGTAGGGAAGTTGATGGCGGCGTAGAGGCACGCAAATTTGGCGCGGTGCGATTGGCTCCAGGAAGCCATTGAGACTCGCTGTGCGATGCCTTCGGTCATCTGAAGGTGATCGGCTGTGGGTTAGGCGACCAAGCCACTGTTCGCCCGGGCTAGCGTCGAGATGGATGCCGATGCCGGCATCATCTCGGTCGCGGGCAATGCCGCAGCAAGCAAGGGTTTCTTTCCCGTCGTGAAGCGCCACCGGATCTGGGCCGCGCGCCTCAGGTCAGAACGCCTGGCTGAGGCGGTGGCGTCAGAACGGGAAACGCGAAATCGTGCTCGTCTGCCCGCTCGGCAACCAGAGCGTGGCCGTTCTGGCGCTCATGTTGAACTGAATTGTCACCATGCCCTGAGCGACGGGTTGGCCGGGAGGCTGGTAGGGGGCGGCGATGATCGGCGTGCCGCCGGAATAGCGCAGCAACGGTTGCTGAAAGTGAAACGATGAATTCATTGAACCGTTTGCCAGGTACCAGGTCGCTTGCCCTCGATTGTCGTACATGAAGCCCGTAAGGAACATCTTGCTCGTCCCGTCCGCGCCCTGCTGGCTTTCGATGAACCAGCCGGTGCCGACGCGGGAGGTGTCGTACCACCAGCCGTTTTCCATTGCGCCGATCACCTGGGGTGTCGTCGCTTCGCTTCCGTTGAACGGGAAGCGGACGATAGGGACCTGCCCTCCCGGCCAGATCAGGCGTCCCGACTGAGGGGAATCGAACTCAAGTCGCATGTTGCCGGGACTACCGACCAGGCGGCTCGGCCTAAAGGCCCCGGAGATCGTGGTGCCCCCCTCGAATTGCTGCAGCGGGCCGGAGCAACTGGCGGCGCTGAAGCTGCAAGTTGCGATGTACCACATGGATGTACGATCCGCCTGGGCGTACAGGAACGTCCCCAAGAAAATGTTCTTAGTGGTCGGGTTGTATTCGATCGCGTAGCCACGGCCGGGTTCGGCGGGGTTGTACCACCAGCCGCTTTGTGGCCGTATCTTTTCAGGCGGGGCATCGACCGTCCACCAGTTCCCGGTCGCTGCGATCAGCGACATTATCTTTATTGTGTCGCCGTAGTATCCGTCGCGACCGATGGACGCAGCGGCGGCAAAGCGCCACAAGGCATTGAGCCAATCCTGGTTTTCCGCCGCCGTCGTCGCCGCAACCAAGAACGGGGCGACAAACGCCATCGCCGCACCCTGGTTGAGGCCCCGGCCGTCAAGCGTGTAGGGCGCGACGATCTTGCTGGGGTCCCCGTTGGTCACCCTTTTCGTCCAGTTGGTCATCTTCTGAACGGCGTCCTTCGCCCTGATATCGCCGTTCAGTAGGAAGTCGAGAGCAAGGCGCCAGGGTACGCGCGCCGAGTTGAAGCCGTATACGCTGTCGTTTGCGCCCTCAATGAAACCAGGCGACGCCGGCCGAGGCGTCGTGTGCAGATCGTCGGCGAACTCCGGTACCAGGCCGGTCACGGGCGCATGACTTGCTTGCAGCAATTGAACGATATCGTAGCTGCGATCCAGGACCTGGGACCAGCGGGAATTGCCGGTCACAGCCGAGAAGCTGCGGAAATAGGAGGGCATCTGGTCGGAAAGGCGTGTCCCGTTTATCAACGCGGCGTTGCCGATGGTCGCCCCGCCGACAAGGACGTGGTAGTCGGTCGGCGCCAGATTGAGCCTGTATATTTCGTCCAGCGTTGCGCGTGCTTCACCTGCATAGTCGATTTCCCCGTTGCTGCCCCACTGGCGATCGGCCAGCAGCAAGGCCATGGCGATATCCAGATCTGCGTCGGTCGCCGAAACGTCTCCGAACTCTGCCTTGGCCGGCGTGCAAGCCGACGTGATGTCCCAGGCCATTAGGCGTTCGCTTGTCAGGGACGGAAACGCGCGAGCGAACCTGTAAAGGTCGTCGAAAATCGCTCGTGCCTCAGGATCATGACCGGCCATCAGCACACTGATCACCAAGCCGTAGCCAACCGCCTCCGAAATCGTGATCGTGTCCGGATTGGCCGTCGTACCGGGTACCGCGGGGGAATAGACATAACGGCGGCGCTCGCCGCAGCCGCTGCGCAGATACCTGGCCTTCCAGGCATCGTATTGCGATGCGACATAGGCGTTGGCAGCCTGCTGCGACACCAAGGAGGTACGGATCGCGCCAAACCGTGGCGACGTCGCCTGTGGAAACGGCAAGTTCTGGCCGACGCTGATGTCGGCCGCGATCATTATCCCAAGCAGAACGGCATGGAAGAGGAAGAGCTTTCTAAATTTCATCAGGACGGTTTCCTTCTTGCATGGCTCCAAGCGATCCTGCAAGACTTCAGGAGGGCAAAATCCCGGGCATCATCCGAACGGATGAAGACACGCAGCGATCAATCATCGTGTCGCGTTCACGACGGCATTCCGGTTGGGTCCGGCAAAATTTCCCGAACTATTACGCAGTTTGTAAAATTAGGTGGCCAGGCGTGATGTTGTGAATTCGAACGGGATTTTCCTTTAACATTTATTTTCTTTGCTTCGAGTAGCTGTCTAATTTTATCGCCAGTATTATTGTATTCTTGCTGCTGTCCGAATGATTGTCGCGTTCATCAATCTGGATGAGGCTGGGGATGACTTCGGATGACAAGTTGTCGCGCCTTGTCGCGCAACTCTATGAAGCCAGCATGGACGAGACTCAGTGGGGGACCGTCGCCGAGGAGGTCATTGCTGCATTTGACGCGCCGAGCATGCTGCTTGCCGTCTGCGACACCGCGACGGGAGCAGCCCAGGTCAGTGCCGCCACGGCGAACATGACCGAAGCCCGCATCAGGACGTGGAACGAGTACTACCATAAGGTGGACCTCTACCTGGCGCTTGGGCCCAAAGTCGGGGCCTCCAATATCCTGCTCGGGCAAGAATGGATCCCGCAGGATGTCTGGCTGAACTCCGAGATCTACCGGGACTACGCGCGCCATGTCGACATGTGCCACTTTCTCGGGTCCTGGATCCAGGTGCGCGGATCGACTGCCTGCGCGCTCGGGATCCACCGGCCGGAAAGGGCCGCGGCATTCGATGACCAAGCATCCCGCCGGGCGGCGGCCTTCGTGCCGCACCTGCAGCGGGCGCTACAGATGAAGCTCAGACTTGAGGAGGTCTCGCTCGAGCGAGACAGGGCGCAGGCGCTGGTCGACCGCATGGACTGCGGCGTCATGGTGGTTGATCGCAATAGCCGGATCCTCAGCGCGAATCGTTACGCAGAGGAGGTTCTCGCCGCTGGGGCATGCCTGGTTTCGCATCATGGCCACCTGTTGGCGGCCAGTCTCTCGCCGACGGCAAACCGGATGCTGCGCCACATGATCCGCGCGTCGGTCGATGTCATGACGGATCCGGCAATCGCACCGGGTGGATCGCTTACGCTGCCGCGCGACGGTGGCCCGCCGATTGCAATCCAGATTGCCCCGTTCCGCTGGCGCTCAGGCAGTTTGTTGCCAATGGCATCGGCTGCCATCGTCTTCATCCGCGATCTCGGGCGCCGCTTGGTTGGCGGTGCGACGTTTCAGGCACTCTTCGGTCTGACCGCCGCCGAAGGCGCGGTCGCTACCGCGCTGGTTGAAGGAATGTCGATCGACGAGATCGCCGCCTTGCACGGGGTGAGCCGGAATACGGTCCGCACCCAATTGAGTTCGGTCAAGGCAAAAACTGGTACCGGCCGGCAGGGCGAACTCATTGCTCTGCTCGCCCGTATCGTCCCGTCGGCATCCTGACGGTAAGGAAAAAACCGGCGGCGGGGTTAGAAATGATCTCGGTCGTGCCTTCCAGCGCCGCGATCCGTTCGAGGATGCTGTTGATGCCATTGCGGGGGGAGGGGCGACCTGGGCCGCGCCGCGGATGTGGAGTTCGGCCGTGGCCGTCCGCGGCATCCGCAGCGGCGAGTTGACGTCAAAGGCTTGAAGCACGTCCGGCCCGATGCGCGGCGTCACCTACGCCAGATCGACACGTCGATGCCGGGGAAATAGTCGAAGCCGGCATCCAGCATCTCCAGAGCCTGCGCCACCGCATCTGTCGCCCGATCCTGGTCGACGACGTCGCGAAGGGTCACGCCGACCCGCTCCCGGCCTTCCCAGACGGAGACGCCGCCCGCCGGCCAGGTCTGCCGCAACGCGTCGGCCAGCGGCGGCGGCGAAACCTGACGGCACTGGTCGTGGTTTGTCCTGATCGTCCGACATGGCGGGTCAGATATCGATGACCAGCCGCGGCGTCTTCGACCGCGAACAGCATAACGCGATCTGGCTGTTCTCGGCCTTCTCCGCGTCGGTCTGGCAGAAATCGCGATGGTCGGGGATGCCGTCCAGGACCGGTGTCAGGCAGGTGCCGCAGACGCCCTGCTCGCACAAAGTCGGCACGTCCACGCCGTGCTCGGCCAGTACGGCGGCGATGCTGCGATCCGCCGGAACCTCGACGACCATGCTGCCCGAGGTCTCCACCGCCGGCCGACCTCGGTCCGGACGATCGTCGTCGCCCTGGCCCGGCCGCCTTCCACAACGCGGCGGACGCTGGCCACCGCCTCCTCGGGCGTCTGGCGCCAGGCCGAGGCGAGCTGATTTGCCTGGCGCGCTGTTTCACCTGTTCGGGCGTGCCCCCAGTGATCGTCACGTCGTAGAAAAACGTTCGCATGAACCGGGCGCGATCCGCCTCGCCGAACAGGAATTCGTCGTAACCGTCGATCCAGTCGATTGCGGCCAGAACCCTACCGGAGATCCGCGAGGGTCGCCCGCCGGGTCAGGCCCTCCGACCGGCTACGCCGTCCTGCAGGCCTGACCCGGCGATCTGACTGCTACAGCATGCGCCGGGACGTGACCGTAGAAGCGGCGCAATCAACACCCATTCCCCATCGCTCAACTCATTTGCACGACGATGCCCAGCACGGCAATATTGCCGTCGAGTGGCCTCCGGCCAACCGATATCGTGACCCGCTCAAGTCTGACGGCTCAAGCGAATTACAATCGACGAGCCAGTCAACCGCCTGACGACCAATTCAAGAATCTCGGGGCAGGCTTTTAGGATAGGAAGTCTGTACGCAGGATAATTTCAATGGATGATCGAGCGTATAAGTATCGGCTGCGGATTCAAGCGGGCTTGATGACTTTGTTGATCCGAGTAGGGTCGACCGATGAAGCGGTCAGATTTGTTCACCGCCTTGATCAGGGCAGGGCCGGTGCGGATCTGGCGATCGAGACCTGGGACCGGGATACCTCATCGTGGATCGTGAGCGATCGGCTGCTTGTCGCTGCGGCCGGCGGGAATACTAGCGATACGCGGTTGGGGGGCGGTGGATCTCCGGCTCGGGTTTTTTGGCTAGTTGCCGCTATGCTGGTGGGTTTGGCGGGTGGGGCGGCGGGAACGCATTTCAGCAGTCAAGTGGCACCGGGTGCTGGAGAGGTCAGGAAGACGATGGTGAGCGCTGTGTTGCCGCCGGTCACGCCTATCTCTTCCGCCGTGCATCCGCCACTTGCTATGTCTGCTGCGCCGGTTGTGTCCGTTCCGGCTGCGGCGGTTGTGCCCGAGGATTCTGCGAAGGCGCCCGGTCAATTGTCTGGGACGACTGTGCCGCCGGGGGCAAGAGACACTGTCTGGCAGCCCGGTGAAGCGGACTTTCGGAAGATGGCCGAGAAGGTGGGGGTGACAAGCGACGATCACCACGGGATGTTTGGACCGTGGTCAGTTCCTGGAGGTATGGCCGTCGCGTTCTGGGGCCAGTGCGGCGGATCGGCTTGCGGCTCGAAGGAATGGTTCTTCGTGTTGTATCGGCCGGATGGTGAGGCAACAGTGTCGCGCGGCGTCCTGGCGAACGATGGCGAGGTTCCGAGACTGGATGGAGGTTCGGTTCTGCTGAAGGGGCTGAGCGAGCGGGGCAAGGAGGCGCTCTGGACCTTCCGCGACGGGGTACTGGACCAGTCGTCCAAGCCGATTCCCGTGGCTGCTCTGTCGCGGGAGCACTGTGGGCACTATTACAATCTGGTCGAGCGGGAATGCGCTGCCGCGGATAATTGCGACAGCTACCTGGATTCGATGTCTATGTTCGCAATGAGAGAAGTCGATAACATCGGCAAATCATGGCCTGGACGTCGTCGTGTGTTCGACCGCTTCTGTAAGGCTCGTTGCGAGGGCAAGCCGGTGACCGAGGCGCAGTTCTCGCGAGCTTTCTGTCAGGCGGCATCAGGCAAGTAGTGAGGTATCGGCGCGGCGAACGCCGGGTCGTCGATCCGGGTCGACAAGTACGCGATGCCGGTCTCGATCCCCGGCAAATCGTCAGTTGTTCCACCCGACGATCGCAGCCGCCGGCCGCCCGCCGCTGCCGCCGGACAGGGTGCCACCCATGCCGTCGTTGACAGTCCAACTTTCGCCGCCGCAACCGAGGCCGCCCAGGCTTGGCAGGATCGGTAGCGTGCTGCCGCCCTTGCCGCCGATGCCACGGTAGGAGAAGGGCGCGGTGCCGCCGTTCGGGCTTCCGGCGGCACTCGGGCTGCCGGTGGTCGGCGGGCTGCCAATGACGGCGGCCGATGGACCGGCGCCTCGGGCGCTGTATGTGCATCCTGTGCCGGGGGCACTAGGCGTATGACGCTTGTCCACCGCCCCCGCCGATGTAGTCGACGCCAGCGCCGCCGAATGCGCCGGCGCCACCCACGCCGGACGATCCGTCGATCTGTGGGTTGCCGCCTGGTCTTCCACCTGCGGCGATGATACTGCCGAAGCGGGTATCGTTGCCTGCCCCCCTGGGGTGTAAGCGTCGTTGCGCCCCGACCTTCCCGTATCGGGATAGGGGGGAATCTGAGCCGTTGATTTTGACGGACGGCTTGGAGTGCTGACGATGTCTGCAGACGATGTGCTGCCTTATGAGGAAGTCCGCCGGTTCGAGGTGTTCACGGGCGCGGGTCGGCGACGCCGGTGGACGGCGGAGGCGAAGGCCCGGATCGTGGCGGAGAGCTACGCCAGTTCGGTCGGGGCGGTGGCTGAGCGGTACGGCCTTCGTCCCACGCAGATCTTCAACTGGCGCCCGAAGGCGCGAGGCGCGTCCGACCTGTCGTTCGCGCCGGTGATGATGACGAACGAATAAGCGGCCGTAGCCGATGCCGGCATCATCGAGGGGCGGATTGGCGAGGCCCTTGTCCGCATTCCGCGCGATGCGAATGCAGATCTCGCCGATGCGGTTATCTCGGCGCTGAAGGCCGTCAGGTGATCGGACCAGCCGGCGCCATCAGGGTGATGGTGGCGACGAAGCCGGTGGACTTCCGCAAGGGAGCGGAGGGGCTGGCGATGCTGGTGCGCGAGCGGCTGGGCGCCGATCCGTTCTCCGGGGTGATTTACGTGTTCCGGTCGAAGCGGGCCGACCGGGTAAAGCTGATCTTCTGGGACGGCAGTGGCGTGGTGCTGATCGCCAAGCGGCTGGAGGACGGCAGGTTCAACTGGCCCGCCGTGCATGACGGCGTGATGCGGCTCGGCGCGGCCCAGTTCCAGGCGCTGTTCGAGGGACTGGATTGGCGGCGGGTGCACGACGCGCGCCAGGTCACGAGGCCCACGGCGACAAGTTGAAGGCAGCGCGATGATGCCTCTTCAAACGCGTCGCGAAGCGTGATTCCACTACCTGGTGACCGCCTCTTCCGAAGCCCTTCCCGATGATACCGGCACGCTGAAGGCGATGCTGCTCGCCGAGCGGGCGGAGAGCGAGCGGCTGCGTCAGATCATCAGGGAATTACAGCGCCATCGCTTCGGACGACGGGCCGAGAGCCTGCCACTGGAGCAGCTCGAACTCGGGCTCGAGGAGGCTGAGCAGGTCGAGGCGGCCGGCTTGGCCGAAACTGCGGAAAAGGCGCCGGACGACGGAAAATCCCGCACGCCCCGTCCCCGGCACAACCGTGGGGCGCTGCCCGCGCATCTGCCCCGGGCGAAACCGTCGTCGACGTCGAGGACGCGGCCTGCCCCTGTTGCGGCTGCGCCCTGCACCGGATCAGCGAAGGCCGGGCGGAGCGTCTCGACATCGTTCCGGTCCAGTTCCGGGTGCTGGTGGTGTGCCGGCCCCGCTACGGCTGCCGGGCATGCGAGGAGGTAGTTGTCCAGGCGCCCGCACCACCGCGTCTGGTCAAGGCCGGGTTGCCGACCGAGGCGACGATCGCCCAGGTGCTCGTCGCCAAATATCCGATCATCTGCCGCTCTATCGCCAGGCCCAGATCTATGCCCGGCAAGGCATAGACCTCGACCGGTCGACCCTCGCCGACTGGGTCGGCAAGGCAGCCTTCCTGCTGCGCCCCGTGCACGAGCGATTGTTCGAATGGCTGAAGGCATCGGACAAGCTGTTTGCCGACGAGACGACGGCACCCGTGCTCGATCCCGGCCGCGGCAGGACCAAGACCGGCCAGCTCTTCGCCTATGCCCGCAACGATCGCCCCTGGGGCGAGACCGACCCGCCCGGTGTTGCCTACATCTACGCGCCTGACCGCAAGGCCGAGCATCCGATCCGGCATCTTCAGGGCTTCGTCGGCATCCTGCAGGTCGACGGCTATGCCGGCTACAAGAAGCTGTCCGAACGCAATGCCGTCAGCCTGGCGTTCTGCTGGAGCCATGTCCGCCGGCGCTTCTACGATCTGGCGCAAGCCGGTCCCATGGGTTTACCAGGCCGAAGCCATCCAACTCGTGGCCTAAAAACAGGGCTTACGTCCGCTTCGCGGACCGACATGCACGCCTCTAGTTGAAAGATTTCAGGAAGTTCAAAACATCTTCCTGTGCCTTCCTCGCTTGTCCGGGGTTCCCGGCGATGGTTGCGCCGTAGCCGCTGACAATGTTCCCATTGCGCGCATTCTTGTTGTAGATCATCGGCTGATTGGGATCGTCAAACCCGTGATATGCACCCTCATAGATCACAAGCTTCACGGACGCGCTCTCAGCAGGCAATTTGGCCATCAGTTCCTCGCACTTGTCGGCCCGTGTCCAATCGTCGAGTTCACCGATGCCAATGAAAGTAGGCAGATAGAACGGCAGCGTGCGATACGGATAGCAATCGGGATAGATCGCCACCATCGCCCGGAAGCTGCCTGAAGCCTGAGCCTTGCGCCCGGCGATGGCCAGTGCCGTGATGCCGCCGGCTGATGTGCCCAGCATAAAGATGCGCGAGGAATCCACATTTGCTTGTTGAACCAGAAAATCCTTGGCTGCAACGGTGTCACGCACCTGGTCTCCGGTCTTGACCAGCGCGTGGCCGGTGTAGACTTCCGTGATGCCTCGCGGACCGTACTGATCGACGACGAGCCCTATGTAGCCTTGTTGTCGAAGATAGATCGCCCAGCCGTTGACGGGACTATCTCCGGGTCCATTGCTCCCGTGCAGGTATACGACAGCGGGCTTTTTTCCGGGCCCGGGAAGGTCGAGCAGCATGCCAACCCCCTTAACCCCGGTCGGTGAAGGAAACTCGACCCGGCGAACGTCAGCTTCGAACGCCAGACGCGGGAAATCGGCGGACATCGCCGGCGCCGCTGAGACGATAGCCAATCCGAGCAGGATGATGCGGATCATTTCTTGCCGAGACCGTCGGGGTCTCCAGTCCGGATATTGCTGATCCGCCATTTGCAGACACCGCTGTCGCGTGGATCGCAAATGATTATGTCGTTTGAGGGCATGCGATACGCCGTGAAGCAAATCTCAGCTCCGGTGGACACCTCTTCGCAACGCGCATTGTCCCGAATTTCCCAAGGCCCTGTCCAAATTGCCTGCTTCGTCAAATAATACCGCGTCCCATCTCCCCTGAAGAAAATCGTAAGAAGTTGGCCTGTGCTAATATACTGATGAGTAATTGTCTTATTTATAAATATATCCTTCAAGTCATCGTCACCTATTTGCTTCGCCCCATTTGCTAAAATTTGATCTTTGGTGGGTGGATTTTCTGCTAGGCTCGGTGTCGAATAGGCTAACGCCGCGCCTATCATCAGCAGGTAACGCAACGACCGCATATGTTTCCTCCCCAGGACGGCTGTACCGCGGAAGAATGCAGCATTGCAGGCTGTCAATGCAACCGCAGCAGAGATCGTCGGTATCGGAACTTGCCTGTTGAGGCTTGGGGTTCAAGTAAAGCCCCATGCGAGCGCAGGAATAGATAGCATTCCAGCGCTCTCCGGCTTGGCCCTCTCGGTCTGCCGGACTTCCTCGCGCATCTCACATGAAGCGACTGGCAGGCATTCCGCTAGGCTGGGCACAGCGACGATGAGATGCGTCTGGACAATCTGATACCGGAGTCAGCCTTCTTGCCGAAAATCGATCACCGTGTCTTCTTCGGCCTGGCGCGGCCCTTCGATCCCAAACCGATCATCTTCGCCATTTCGCTGCGCGCCGCCGCATAGTTCGGCGCCACCATAGGATAGTCGGCCGGCAGGCTCCACTTCGCCCGGTACTCGTCCGGCGTCATGTTGTAGGCGGTGCGCAGGTAGCGCTTCAGCATCTTCAGCTTCCGCCCGTCTTCCAGGCAGACGATGTAGTCGGCTGTGACGGATTTCTTCACCGGGACGGCCGGCTCCGCCCGCGCGGTTTCCGCTGCGACCTCGGACTGGCCGATAGCGGCCAGGGATCCGTGAACCGAGGCGATGAGGGCAGGGACCTCTTCCTGGCGTAGCTGATGGCTGCCCACATAAGCGGTCACGATGTCGGCGGTGAGTTTGGTGAGATCGGAATTCGCCACGGAAATTATCTTTCGCTTTCATCTCGACGGCCCGGCGACATCCGCAGTTCGTTCATGTGGGAACCGGCGTCACCCGCGAGCCAAGGGTAGAGCCCGCAGCATCATCGGCATCTCACGAGCCGTGTCCACCTGTTCCGGCACTGGTCGCGGCTGCTGGCCGACGTGCCGGGATCAGCGGGTTCTATCGGACTTCGATTCCTTGCTTCACCTTTAGCGGAAAAACGACCAGGGCCGACGCCAAACCGGCGGCGCCCCCGAGAACGGTCTCCCATGCGCGGGCGAGCAGGAGCGGCACGGAATGCTCTCCTGCCGCGGCCAAGGTCGCCACCAGCGTGAAGGCGAAAGCTCCGCAGGCGATGTCGTAGCGTTCGGGGAGGGCCATGGCGTAGACGACCATCGCGGCGGCTGCGGCCAGCCAGAGCAGGAGAGGAGCGTCCGTTGCGATCGGAAGGCAAACGATGCCCAACGGCACGCCGATGGCAGTCCCGAGGATCCTGCGCCTTGCACGATTCCACGTGCCGGCGTTCGAGCCGGCGATGACGTAGGTCGCCGCGGTAATTCCCCAGGCTGGCTCGCGCAGCCCGAACATCCATGTAATCGCGACCACCGCCAGCGCCGCAACGGCGGCCTGCAGGCCCATCGCGGTCTCTGGACGCATGTCTGTCCACAGAGCAACGCGCACCGCCGACGCCGCGAGCGTCGGCGGTGGCTGTTCGGCCGGCCCGCTTAGCAGGCGCGGCACGACAGCGCTTGCCGCTGCAATGGCGCCGGCCGCGGCAATTGTCCATAGATCGCCCGGGCCGAGCCCTGAGCCATAGGCCAATAGCTGACCGATGAAATTTTGGGACCCCATTCCAGTGCCCACGACGCCGAAACGACGCAAGTACCCCGTGCAGAATGCACCGGAGATGAGGATCAGGTCGGGGCCAGGCGGCGCCACGATCGCGAGGTAGGGCGCGACGAGGGCGAAGCTACCGGCGCCGAGCGCCGCGGCAAGACACAGGACGAGAAGGTCGCGACCCGATTCGCCCCGGCTGGATTTGGCCTCCGAGACGCGTGCCCAAAGCGCAAACCCACCTGCCAGGGCGCTCAACGACTCCCCGGCGTCTAGGCCGTGCAGGACTTCCGGCATGCGTCCTGCCATAGCGGCCAAGCCGAACGCGGTGATCAGGCGAAGGCCCTTGACCCGTCGGTGCGCGCCGGGATCCAGCCGGTCGAACGAAAGAATCATCGACATTGCCGTGCCACGTCCTCGAGCCGCATCATTCCCTCGCGGAGCAGAAAATCACGGGCCACGCGCCAAGAGATCGGAGTGCCATAGCTGCCATTGTCGGCCGGCAAATGCGTGCCACAGACCTACCCGCCGCTTTGATCCGGGTTGCCGAGGCGCCCGGTCAGATGCCTCCAGTACGGCTTGGGGCTGGAGGGATCCAGGATATGGGCTATGTCGCTCGCACCCTCCTTCAAGCCGATAGCGAAATAGGGGCTGAAGTCGTGGGAGATTTTGGCGAACCGCGTCTCGGGGTTATCGAGCGCGTAGGCCGGGAACAGGTTCTCGGCTGCCTGCCAGGCGCTGATGTTCATGATGTCGCCCCATATGAGGCCGAGGGCCTGGCAATGGCCCTGCGCCAGCGCGGTGAGGTACCCCAGGTAATAACGCAGGAGGCCTCGGGAGAAACCGACGTCGAAATCGGCGACGGTGTACTTCATTCTGCCCATAACGTTGAGGATGCGCTGCCTCGCGTCGGCTTCGCTCGACGGCTGGCCTAATGATGGCGGTGCCTGGCCGGTCGTGGTGCCGAGTGGCTGTTGATGCTGGGGGGGCGATGCGAACAGCGCTTTCCACACGGTCACAACCAGCGCCAGCCCCACGGCGATCAGGATGCCGATGGGCACAACGCCCGCCGAGTAGAGGGCAACTCCGATGACGGCGCCGATGGCGAGCGAGATGGGTAGCCTCAGGCCGGCGACCACTGTCAGAAACCCGGTTGCGATTCCCGCGGTGGCGAGCGACGACAGCGCGACAATCTCATTGGTCATCGGCAGGTGCATCACAGCCATGGCAGCCTCCCCATTCCTTCGTAGCAGGGAAGCACGGTGATCGGTCCTAGTCTACTGCATGCCCTCAGGCAGGCGGTGGCTGCGCACGTCGGCGGCGTTGCCGGCGCTGGGTGCAAGATCTACCTCTTGCTTGGCCGCCACCCTGCGGCCCTGGCCTCGGCTTCGGTGCAGAACCATCGCTGGCCGGATTTCGTGTCGACGTTGGTCTTCGCGTACATCGCGCCGCCCGGCAGGTGATAAATCTTCTCCCCCTTGGCCGAGACGTTGCCCTTGATCAGGCACTTCGCGTTCGGCGCATCCGGAGGACAGCGCCGTCAACGGAGGGTTGGCCCCGTGCGGATGCGCCCGTACCGGGTGTAGCGGAGGAATTATTTTTCAGCGTCGAACTGCGTAGCGATAAAATTGATATATCGCTCGTCGAAGGTTTGTTCCACGAAAGCGGTGGGGATTCGGAAATCCATCGCGATGGCATGAATGCTGATCGTTTGGGTGCGCCGCTTTTGAATGACGATCCGACGTTCGTCGATAGGACATAACAACTCGATCGCCGCGATCATTGCCCAATTTTCAGAACTGTACTCTGGGATGACGCTCACCGATTTTCTTGCCTCTTCCGGCAAGAGCAACTGGTCAACCAAGCGCTCTAATCGAACTGTCGTGTTGACTTTGACGTTGTCGTAATCGAGAAAAGCGTGGCACATCTCCTTGCACACGACGAACCGTTGCCAGCAATAATTTAACGACTCCAATACGTGAATATCGGCGTGCGTCTTATTGCCGCTGTACGGGGTTGTCTGCGCTTCATATGAAGTATAGCGCCCAAGGAGCGGTATTTCATCGGCAAAGGTATTGATATTAATCACGTCAAGACTTGTAATCTGGGTGATCGCGTCTCGAATTGACTCAATCTGGTGCGGGAGTTCCCCGGTCCTTTCCCGGAGGAGAACCAAGTCACGGATTTCCCGAATTCTTTTGAACACGGTAGCGCTTCCCCAGAAAAGAAACAGGCGAGTTTGTCACTCGCCTGTCACTTTTACCGGTTGTTCAAAAAAGTGTCAAGATGCCAACAAATGCGACTTGGTCATCGGGATGTCGTCCCAATGTTCAATTCGTTTTGTCTCGCCACGTTCGATGGCGGCCTCGAGCCGATTGGCTGCGGCGAAGAATTCCTCCGACGTCAGCTGCTCTCCGTGGCGCACCATGAACTTCATGTCCACGAGTCCGCGCTCGACAGCGCGCTCGAAGTGGCCCATGAATTTTTCTTTCTCGCTCATTGTATGATGCCTCTTAGTTGATGGCCGGTAAGATGGCGCAATGCTCTGTCTTAACGGACATAACCGTACAGTTTTGGGAACGAACTCATTTTGCCCTCGCCGGTTGCGTGGTGACGCTATTATACCCTGTCAAGCGCATTTTTCAATCGGTATGTGGGTTGCAACCGACGTCCGTACAAGGGAGCGCTGTTGCGGAAAGAGACTAGAGTTTGAGTAACACTGAAGCGGTGCTTTCCGCTACAAAATTGGACGACTACAGCCCAGGCCGATGGGATTTTACCGTCCGTTACCGCGCGGCACCGGCATGTCCATGGCTGGGAGAGGACCCACTTGGGAGTGAGAGGAAAATGCGCGGTCGACGATTCGGTTCCTGCCGAAGATGAGCTATGGATCTGGAGAGGCTGTTTGACGTCTGCGGTGACGAGCACGCTCGGCACGCCTTCGGCCCCCACGAAGGCGATGCCCCACTCTGTGGATACTGCGGCCAACCGATATGATGGCCGCTCAGTTCGGTATTTTTCTGCAGCGAGTAACCGCGAGCATCCCGCGCCGATACAGGCCGGAGTACAGCGCTCCCGGTGCAGTGCCGCGATCGTCGACTTGCCTAGGGGCGCTGGCCAGTGGCGCCAGCTTCGACGAGCACGAGGTCGCGCGCCCGTGGCAACGCTATCGCGCAGGCCACCGGATTCAGATCTGATGGATGCCGGACAACTGAGCCGGCGGCGCGGGATCGTAACGACACGAGACTCTCCTGAACGTGCTGGCCCACGGGCGGATTCCAGCGTACTTGGCCTGAACCTTGCTCCCTGCCAACGTCGAGAGCTATGCCGACGCGCCATGGCAATGGCGCGTCGTATGGAGCCTGCAGCTGACTGCGCTACTGACGCTAGGCGCTGAGGCGAAGCCATCGGCTGAAGCATGAGAAGGGCGCTCGGTATCGCGCGTCGTTCAACGCGCGCAGCGATCCCACGGCCGACAACCTGACGGCCTTCATCTGGCTGCAGAACATTCCGAACCTGCAGCGGCGTGCCACGGAGGCGAGACGGGACGCGCGACGCCGGGCGGATGCTTAGGAGATCGGCCGGCTTGCGTGGGAGCTGCTCCGGGATCAACAGCAGGCCGACCTGCCTGATCCTGCGGCCATGGTCGCCGCGGCAGAAACAAGGCTCGCGAGGGACTTTCCCTAGTCGGCTGTGAAGAATCGGCAAGCTGCTGATTTGGCGACGAAAATCGCTTTGGGCAAGTAATCGAATTTGCAGGAAACGTAGGTTTGGGAGGCTGCTTCCCTGCGTTTTCGATTCCTGTTTTCGGGCGAAGCTGATTCAATCGTGACGTTGTTCGGTGGCATTGGGGAATGCGATGTCGACGCCGCGTGACGATCGCCAGAAAGACCTGTTCCGCCCGGCTTTGGACCAGATCATCGACCTTGACCACCCGATGGTGCGTTTGGCCTGCCATATCGACTGGGCCTTCATCGAGGCTCGGCTGGGCGAGGTCTACAGCCCGGGAGCGGGCCATCCTCCTCTCCCGATCCGTCTGATGGCGGGGCTGCTGATCGTCAAGCACATGCAGTCGCTGTCCGATGAAGCGGTCTGCGCCCGCTTCCTCGACAGCCCGTATGTGCAGTTCTTCTGCGGCGAGCAGGTGTTCCGCCATGACCTGCCGTTCGATCGCTCGTCGCTGACGCGCTGGCGCCAGCGGCTGGGCGAGGAGCGGCTGGCGGCACTGCTGCAGGAAAGCCTGTCGATCGCCCACAAGGCCGGCGCGATCGAGACCAGGGATCTTGAGCGCGTGGTGCTCGACACCACGGTCCAGCCGAAGGCAATCGCCCATCCGACCGACGCGCGGCTGATGCATCGGGCGCTGGTCAGGCTGGTGGCCATGGCCAAGCGGTCGGGGGTGAAGCTGCGGCAGAGTTATCTGCGCGTCGCCAAGCGGGCCGCGATCATGGCCGGGCGCTACACCCACGCCCATCAGTTCAAACGCGCCCTGCGTGAACTGCGCCTGCTGCGCAGCCGGCTCGGCCGTGTCGTCCGCGACATCGATCGCCGGATCACCGGCAATGCCACTGCCAAGGAGCGCCTGGTGCCGTTGCTGGCCGTCGCCAAGCGCGTGCTGATCCAGAACCACAAGCAGCGTGGCCCGAAGGTCTATGCCCTGCACGCGCCCGAGGTCGAGTGCATCGGGAAAGGCAAGGCGCGCGCGCCCTACGAGTTCGGCTGCAAAGTGAGCGTGGCGACGCCGGCAACGAAGCCCAAGGGCGGTCAGTTCGTGCTCCACGTCAAAGCACTGCACGGCAATCCGTTCGATGGCCATACCCTTGGCCCCATGGTCGCCGAGATGGAAAAACTCACCGGCGTTGCCGCCGTGCGTGTCCATGTCGACAAGGGCTATCGCGGCCACAATCATCCGAACCGGTTCAAAGTCTGGATTACCGGCCAGGTCCGGCGGGTCACGCCCACCATCAAGCGCGAGATGAAACGAAGGGCTGCCGTCGAGCCGGTCATCGGACACCTCAAGGCCGATCACCGCATGGACCGAAATCACCTCAAGGGCCGCAGCGGCGATGCCATCAACGCTCTGATGGCCGCCGTCGGCTACAACTTCTCACTCCTCCTCAGATGGTTCGCCGTCTTTTTGCGTGCCTTCTTCAACGCGCTTCTCCCGGCAGAGCCGAGACCGGTTCACCACCTCGTCGCGGTAGCGTGATCATATGAAATCGGAGAGAAGCCCGGCGCCGCCGCGTATATGAACGAGCTGACAAAGGCGCATTCTTCACGGGCGACTCCCTAGTTCTACCGGCAGCGGCAAAGGCGTACGTTCGTCTGGCCAAGACAGTTGCGAGTTCCGTCCGGAGAATCGATTTCAAACTGCCTATCCGGATGAGCTTGTCCGGGCTTGCACGCGAGCCTTGGATGCCAGCCTGGCGGCGTCGATTTCCGCCTTAACCTGCGCCACGTTCACCAGCACGATCTGCACCCGGGCCGGCGCCAGGTTTTCCAGGTCGAGGTTCATGCGCCGGATGAAATAGTACGCCATCGACAGGCGGACTTCGATTTCCCGGCAACCGTTCGACATGTCGTAATCCCGGAGAATGGCGAGCCTCTGGTTCTCGTCGAGTCCGGGATGCGGGCAGAGCTTGAGGATGGTTTTTGTGCTCCACTCAACGTCATCGGCAGGGTCATAGTCCGCCGCTTCGACAGAGCCTAGTTCCTCGATCCGGCTCAGCACGAAGTCGCGAAAGTCCTCTCGATCGCAGCACCAGGCTCTGAGATGCCAGCGGTAGCCGTCGAACGCCAGCGCATGCGGCGCCACTGATCGCCATCTTGAATCGGTCAGCGATTGGTAGCGCATGGCGATGGCCTGGCGAGACCTGATTGCGCCAAGGATGGTGCGGAGCGATTCCGGATCGACATGGCGAACAATGTCGGGGGTCATATCTACCGGAGGAAGATCGCGAAACCAGATGTCTTCCCGAGGAAGCGCTCCAGTGAGGAATGCTCTAAGCTGAAGTAATATCCGGTCTGCCGAAAGCCGTAAAAATTTCGGAAAAATACCTTTTGCTGCAAGATAAGTTTTTTCGGTCGAATTGTATTCGATGTTGCCTGGAGCGACGTCGCGATAGTGCCTAAGATCTACGGAGGCTTGTGGCGTAGATATTCCAAATTTCTCTTCTAGGTCGTTTCTATTAAGTCGGCCGTCCCAGAACAACTTCCATTCCACGAACTCCAGGCGTCGGATCATCGTCCAGCTGCGGCGGTCATCGCTGTCGGCCATAAAAATACCTATCGTCCCTTGACGGGTGTTGTAACTATACCCATATAGAAATCAGATGGGTAACATTTCGAGATCCACCATTCCAGCCCCGGATGCAGCCGTCGGGGTTCTCGTCGGGTGAAGGGGCAAAAATGAGTAGAGAACATGTCTCCCATGCGGAGCTTGTGCAGTTCGCCGCTGACAGGGTGAATCTGCCGAAAGACAAGGCTGATGAGTTTCGAGCGCAGGCGCGGCGGCTGCGGGAAAAGCTGGAGGGGTATCTGGATGAGCATCCGGATTTCACCCTTAAGAAAATGATGCTGTCGGGCAGCTTGGCCAAAGGAACGGCGCTTCGGTCGCTCAACGACATCGACGTGGCCTGCTACATCTCCGGCGCGGACGCACCGAAGGATGTCTCGGCCCTGCTGACCTATCTGGCTGAGCGCCTGCGGAAGGCATTTCCCAACTTCTCGCCTGACCAAGTCAAACCCCAAACCTACTCGGTCACGGTGTCGTTCCGGGGAACCGGTCTGGACGTCGATGTGGTGCCGATCCTCTATGACGGCGACCCCGACTGGTACGGCAACCTTGTCAGCCAGGACGACGGATCCTTCCTCAAGACCAGCATTCCGCTTCATCTCGAATTCGCCAAGAAGCGGAAGCAGGCACAACAGAAGCACTTCGCACAGGTTGTCCGGCTGGTCAAGTTCTGGGCCCGACGGATGAAGCCGGAGCGGGAGAACTTCCGCTTCAAGTCGTTCATGATCGAAATGATTCTCGCGAAGCTCTGCGATGATGGCTTAGATTTTTCCGACTACCCGGAGGCCATGCAGCATTTCTTCACGTATTTGGCGCGTACCGATCTCCGCGAGCAGATTTCGTTTACTGATTACTATGCCGCTTCGACCGTCGGCGCTTTCGGCGACCGGGTCCGGATCATTGATCCCGTAAATGCGGAGAACAACGTCGGTCGGCTTTACAAGCCGGAGAACGCCGCTGCCATCGTCGAGGCGGCGATGGACGCGGGAGACGCCATTGATGCGGCGCTTGCCGCGCCCACCAAGCAGCTGACCGTCGCCTACTGGCAGAAGGTCTTCGGCTCGACCTTCCAGCCCTGAGGTGCCCATGTCCAGCAGCTATACCTATTCGGCTACTGATAGCTTTACGATCACGCACGCTCGCCATATGGCCGCCAAGGTGGCGACTGATCTGAAGCGCATGCAGCGCTTCTATGGGGCACCGTCCGATCAAGCCATTGCGGAATTTGAAGCTGAGGCGGCGGCGTTCCTGAAGGCGGGATACCTCGGAACCGTCACCTACGGCTTCAAGAAGGACGGCCAGTGGATCGAGCCGACACTACGCTACACGGCGCGCGATCTCGCGGGCAGCGCGGCCAACGATGACGATCCCGGCAAGATCAGGCCGTCGGCCAATATTACCGGCGCGTCGTTCCATAGCTATCTGACATACAGCGCCGCGTGGCGCGACCTTTCAATGGCGCAGCAGGAGCAGTTCGAGAAGAGCCTTCCCTTCCAGCGCACCGGCGCCGCCGAGCCGACCATCAACGGCTACCTTGTGGACGACCGGACCTACAGCTCGGGCGGCCGTTCCATCAACCGTTCCAGCGTGCGGAGCCTGACGTGAACGCGAAACCGACTCTGGATCAGTTGTTCGAGCGCCGGCAGTCGTTCCCGGATTTTGAACCGCAGGCCCGCCTTGCCAGGCTGGTTGGTCTGGACGACCAGAAAAGTAGGCTGATGAAGGTGCTGGCCTTGCTGGTCAACCCCGCAGGCCTCGGCCTCTGGGCCAAGCGTCATCATCCCGATGCTGGTCCGTTGCTGGACGCGGTTCTCCGCCGGCCGCCGTTGGTGGTGCTGGCCGGCGACGTCGGTTCCGGAAAGACGGAGCTGGCTGAAACGATTGGCGATGCGGTGGCGCGCCAGGAGGGGATCGACATTACTCTCTTCCCGCTCAGCCTGTCGACGCGGGGGCAGGGCCGGGTGGGCGAGATGACCCAGCTGCTGTCGTCCGCCTTCGACATCACCGTCGAAGAGGCGACGAAACTGCGGTCATCGAGTGGCCGGGCAAAGGGCGCCGTAATTCTGCTTGTCGATGAGGCTGACGCGCTCGCACAGTCCCGCGAAGCTGCGCAGATGCACCACGAGGATCGCGCCGGCGTGAACGCCTTCATCCGCGGCATTGACCGGTTGGCCAACGCGAAGCTGCCGGCCGCGGTAATCATGTGCACGAACCGGCTCAGTGCGCTAGACCCGGCGGTTCGACGGCGGGCGGCCGACATCCTGACATTCGCCCGGCCCAGCGATGAGCAGAGGCGCTTTGTCTTGTCCGATCGGCTCTCGGGCATAGGGATCGGCCCCAAGCACATCGAAGCGATGGTGACGGCGACCGGCCCGCAGCGTGGCGGCCGCGAATACGGGTTTACTTTTTCGGACCTCACGCAACGGCTACTGCCGTCCATCGTTCTGGACGCCTATCCCTCGAAGCCCGTGGAAGCAGGCCGAGCGTTGGAGATCGCGCGCGGTATGGCGCCGACGCCGCCCTTCAGGGACGCCGCGGCTGAGGGTGGTGGCAGATGAGCACTTGGTCCTTGCAGGAACTCCTTTCCGGGCTGCATGACGACATTCAGCAGAAGCTCTCTATTGTCCGTCGCGCTTTTGCCCACCCGGGTACGAAAGGAGATGCGAGCGAAACCGTCTGGCTGGAATTGTTGCAGGCATACCTGCCGAAGCGGTATAGCGCCGCGACCGCACATGTCGTCGACAGCCATGGCGCCTTCAGCGACCAGATCGACGTGGTCGTCTTCGATCGTCAGTATTCTCCGTTCATTTTCAGCTATCAGAACCAGACGATCATTCCCGCTGAAAGTGTCTATGCGGTATTCGAGGCCAAGCAGTCGATCAATGCAGGCCAGGTCGCCTATGCGCAGGACAAGGTAGCCAGCGTGAGGCGGCTCCATCGCACCAGCTTGCCCATTCCGCATGCTGGCGGGACATACCCGCCCAAGGCATTGCAGCATATCTTGGGAGGGCTTCTGACCTTCGAGAGCGATTGGTCACCCGGGATGGGGCCCCCGTTACTGAATGCGCTGGATAATAGTCCGGCAGATGGACGGCTTGATCTCGGATGTGTTGCTGCCCATGGCTTATTCAGCTGTGGCGCTGATGGCTGTGGACTGGCCACGCCCATGGCCAAGCCGGCCACAGCTTTCTTATTCGAACTGATCGCTCGGCTTCAGGAAATTGCGACGGTTCCCATGATCGACGTCAGAGCCTATGCCCGGTGGCTTGCGACTGAAGCGGAGCCGACCGCGTCGTAGAGCTTCAAAAGTCATTTTCTGTTCGACTGATGGGTGCTGGCGATTGAGATCCCAATTATGGAATAATATTCCTATATTGTGCCCGCATTGCTGACCCGAAGGCTTCCTTGTCAGACGGGCGCTGCGGTTACCCTTCATCGAGAAGTTGCACGAGCCTTAGCATCTCAGTCAAAACCATCTTTGTATCATGGAGCTTTTTGACGGCGACTAGCTCCGGCCTGCCTGCCGCAAGCAGTACCGCCTCCAGGACTTCGTCTGAGCACCGGCACAGCGCAATCAGGAAGTAGCCGTTTGGGCCGTTCGTCGCGTCGAACCAGTTCCGGACGGCGCGTTCGTTGGCACCCACCTCCGCTGCCAGAGTCTTCACGGCTGAAGTGCTCGTGTCGTAGTCGCGCCGCAGTGCTGCGGCGATCGTGATGGCAAACGCTCTGGCGGTGAGCGGCGATGGCGTCGCCCCATCGCTTCGAATTTCTTTTCCGTATATCGCCCGAAATTTTCGGTCGTTCCCGGTACGCGACATTCGGCCTCTCCTCTGCTTGCCTTCTTGGGTTGTGTGCAGAGGCACATGGTTCGCGGCTGGAAGGTCTGCCGCAAGCACCGGGGGTTGGGCGAGCGACGTGGCTGGACGACGGGGCAGGGGGCGGAAAGAACGGCAGGAAGGCGCGGGCATGTCCCGCGCCGCCCAATATGTCCGCATGTCGACCGAGCACCAGAAATACTCGACGGAGAATCAAGCCGACGCGATCCGGCGCTATGCCGAGCAGCGGGGCATCACCATCGTCGAGACTTTTGCCGATGACGGTAAGAGCGGCCTCAACCTGCAGGGCCGGGACGCTCTGCAGCGCCTGATCGACGTGGTAACCGGGGGATCCGCCGACTTCGATCAGATCCTGGTCTACGACATCAGCCGATGGGGCCGCTTTCAAGATACCGACGAAAGCGCCCACTATGAGTACCTGTGTCGGCAGGCCGGTATCGCGGTCCATTACTGCGCCGAGCAGTTCGAGAACGATGGCAGCCTGAGCGCGACCTTGCTGAAGAGCGTGAAGCGGGTGATGGCGGGGGAGTACAGCCGCGATCTCTCGGCCAAGGTATTCGCCGGGCAGTGCCGGCTGGTCTCGCTCGGCTTCCGGCAGGGCGGGATGGCGGGCTTCGGCCTGCGCCGTCAGATGGTCGACGAGCATCGCCAGCCCAAGATCGAACTGGCGATTGGTGAACGCAAGAGCCTGCAGACCGATCGGGTGGTTCTGGTGCCGGGGCCCGATGACGAGGTCGAGACGGTCCGCTGGATGTACCGCGCCTTCGTGGCAGGGCGCGTCGAGGCGGAGATCGCGGAAGTCCTGAACCGGGAGGGTAGGCTGACCAATCTCGGCCGCCCTTGGACCCGCGGTACGGTGCGCCAGGTGCTGACGAGCGAGAAGTACGTCGGCAACAACGTCTTCAACCAGGTCTCGTTCAAGCTGAAGCAGCGCCGGGTCGTGAACGCGCCAGAGCAATGGGTGAGGGCGGTCGGGGCCTTTCCTCCCGTCGTGGAACCATCGGTGTTCGAGGCGGCTCAGGCGATATTCAGGGAACGCGGCCGGCGGATTCCCGATGGCGAGTTGCTCGATCGGCTCAAGGCGGTCCTGGCACAGTCGGGGAGCCTATCGGCCCTGGTCATCGATGAGCAGGATGGGCCGATCTCCAGTTCGCTCTATCGGACTCGGTTCGGCAGCCTGCTCCGTGCCTACAGGCTGATCGGCTACGAGCCCAGCCGCGACTACCGCTACCTGGAAATCAACCGGTTCCTGCGCGAATTGCACCCTGGCATCGTCGAAGATGCCGTGGCGGAAATACGTAAGGCGGGCGGATCGGTGGAGCGTGATCCTCTGACGGATCTTCTCACGGTCAACGGGGAGTTCACGGTTTCGATCGTGATCGTCCGCTGCTTTTCGACGCCTGGTGGGGCGTCGCGCTGGAAGGTGCGCTTCGACGCGGGACTCAGGCCCGACATCACGGTGGCCCTCAGGATGGCGCCTGGCAACGGCGAACTGCTCGATTGCTATCTGCTGCCGGCGTTGGATTTCGGAACCTTCAAGCTGCGGCTGGCCGAGGACAACGGGCTGTCGCTGGATGCCTATCGTTTTGTGTCGATCGCCCGCCTTGTCACCCTCGCCGCTCGAACCCCAATCAGGATAGCCGTATGACCAAGCCCGTGTCGGACATCGAAATGATTCCGCTGAAGGAGATCACGATCCTCAATCCCCGGGTACGCAATAAGCGCGTGTTCGGCGAACTGGTCAGGAGCATCGCCAAGCTCGGCCTGAAGAAGCCGATCACCGTCGCGCGACGCGATGATGGCGGTTACGACCTGGTCTGCGGGCAGGGAAGGGTGGAAGCCTTTCAGGCGCTGGGCCAGGAGACGATCCCGGCCCTGGTCATCGACGCGTCGCAGGAAGACTGCTTCATCATGAGCCTGGTCGAGAATCTGGCCCGCCGCCAGCATTCGTCGCTCGAGCTGGTTCATGAGATCGGCGCCCTGCGCGGGCGTGGCTACTCGACCGCTGAGATCGCCGCCAAGACTGACCTCAGCGACGAATATGTCTATGCCATCTGCTATCTGCTCGACCACGGCGAGGAGCGGGTGCTGACCGGCGTGGAGCGCGGCATTATTCCCCCGAGCGTGGCGATGGAGATCGTCCGGGCGAAGGATGCAGAGGTGCAGAAGGCGCTGGCCGAGGCCTATGAGCAGAAAGCTCTTCCCGGCAACCAGATCATCGCTATCCGCCGGATTATTGATCAGCGCAACCTCACGGGAAAGAATCTGCACACTATCGGCGGGCGGACGACGCAGAAGAAAAAGATCACGACTGACGCGCTGATCCGTGCCTACCGCAAAGAGACCGACCGCCAGAAGCTGGTCGTGAAGAAAGCGACGATGGCGCAGCGTCGGCTGCTGTTCGTCGTCCAGGCGTTGCGCCGTTTGCTGGCAGAACCCCATTTCGCGACCCTGTTGCGCGCGGAGGGGTTGACCACAATGCCGCAGCCGATCCAGGAACGGATCAATTCGGGGGTATGACCATGGCTGGACGCAAGGTGCGGGTGGCCTTCGAACACCGCGTCGTGATGTTGAAATTCTCGGTCTTGCTACCGTTGCGGCAGGTGCCCGATCGGATCAAGCAAAGCACCAAATACAAGCGCATAGCGAAATCCATCGCCGAAATTGGGGTGATCGAGCCGCTGGCAGTGGCGCGCTCGAAACAGTACCCCGGACGCTACCTTCTTCTCGACGGACATGTCCGGCTGTCGGTGTTGGCGGATCTCGGCCAGGCGGACGTCCGCTGTCTGGTCGCGGATGACGACGAGGCCTTCACCTACAACAAGCGGGTGAACCGGCTGGCGACCATCCAGGAGCATTTCATGATCGTGCGCGCCCTCGAGCGCGGCGTGTCCGAGGAGAAGCTCGCGCGGGCACTGAACGTCGACATGAAGCTGATCCGTCGCCGGCGGACGCTGCTCGACGGCATAACGCCTGAGGTCGTGGACCTGCTCAAGGACAAGTCGGTCAACCCTTCGACGTTCGACATGTTGCGGAAAATGAAGGCCATGCGGCAGTACGAGGCTGCCGACCTCATGGTCACCGTAGGCAACTATTCATCCAGCTATGCGAAGGCGCTGCTGGCAGCGACTAGGCAGACCGATCTTGTGAAGCCCGATCGAGCCAAAAAGATCGCTGGCCTGACAACTGAGCAGATGGCCCGGATGGAGCGGGAGATGGAGACGCTCCAGCAGGATTTCAAATCAATCGAGGCGTCCTATGGCGATGACGTCCTGCACCTGGTGATCGTGTCAGGGTACTTGAGCAAGCTGATCGGCAACGCCAATGTCGAACGATATCTGAATGCCAATCACGCGGAGCTGCTCACCGAGTTTCGCGCGATCATCGCCGCGGGATCGCTCGACCATTCGCATATGGCAGCGTAACGAGGCTTGTGGCCGCGGGCTGCGATCTGCCTGGCTACTCGAGCGAGAGAAGTCCACGTTTGGCGCTCTGCCATGGTAGTCGTCGTCGGAGTGCAGCATCGTGTCACAGGTCATCGTGGCCGGCGGGGCCGGTCGTCTGACGCGAACTTGCAATCCGTTTGTCGCTTGGCGAACGGCCAAGGCGAACAGTGCAGGGCAGCACAACACGAAAAGAAGGGCATGCCTGCATTGCCGTTCCTTCGCACTACCCCGTTTTGCGGTAAATCGGATGTCGTCATAATGATTTTTGCATCTTCTCAGGGAGCGCTCGAGCAGAGGCCGGAGCAGGCAGCGGGATGTTATTTTTGGGCGAAACTCGATAAATCTTGGCGCGTTCTTATTGGTAGATTTTGCCTTGCCTGCGCT
>JBBCJW010000002.1:0-75300 GCA_037190765.1 Alphaproteobacteria bacterium | reverse complement strand
ATTGGATGGCAGTGCTTGCGCTGCCATCCAATCGTGTGAATCCGCTCTATTCATTAACACTTAGAGCAAATTCACACGTTCCGACGCAATCGCGCGCGGTTGCGTCGGAACGTGTGAATTTGCTCTGGCGGCCGGTTCCATGAGTACATCCCCCCTCAACGACGCCGCCGCGCCCGCCCCCGCCCGCGTCGGCTTCATCGTGCCGCTGCTGCTGATGCTGGCGGTGCAGGCGCTGACCTCGGCCTCGGCGCAGGCCATCCCGGTGCTGGCGACCGAGGCGGCGCTCGATTTCGGCGTCGACAAGGAGCGGGTCGGCTTCTTCGTCTCGGTGGCCTATTTCGTCGCCATGCTGGCCGCCCTGTTCGGCGGCACCTACGCCGCCCGCTACGGCGCGGTGCGGGTCAGCCAGGTGACGCTGGGCTTCTGCCTGGCCGGCCTGCTGGTGTTCGCCATCGGCTCGCCCTGGCTGCTGATCCCCGCCGCGCTGGTGCTGGGCTTCGGCTACGGGCCGGCCACCCCCGCCTCCTCGCAGATCCTGGCGCGGGTGACGCCGGTGCGGCTGCTGAACGTGGTGTTCTCCATCAAGCAGACCGGGGTGCCGCTGGGCGGCATCATCGCCGGCGCGCTGATCGCGCCGCTGGTGGTGTTCGCCGGCTGGCGCTGGGCGACCGTGGCGCTGGCGCTGGCCTGCCTGGTGCTGGCGCTGGGACTGCAGCCGCTGCGCGCCAGGCTCGACGTCGAAAAGGCGGCGGCAGCGCCGCGGCCGACCCTGCCTCAGCTCTTCCGGCCGCTCAAGGTCCTGGTCGGCATGCCCGAACTGCTGCGCTTCGCCATCATTTCCATCACCTTTTCCGCCATCCAGGTCTGCCTCTCGACCTACCTGGTGATCTTCCTGATCGAGCGCACCGGCCAGGGCCTGATCGCCGCCGGGCTGGTGCTGACCGCCACCCAGCTGGCCGGCGTCGGCGGGCGCATCTTCTGGGGCAGCGTCGCCGACTGGACGCGCCGGCCGCGCCTGGTGCTGGCGCTCTTGGGGCTGGCGATGACCGGCGGCGCGGTCGGCATGGCCTTCGTCGATGCGTCGTGGCCGGAAGAGGCGCTGCTGGCGCTGGTGGTGATCTTCGGCGCCACCGCCATCGGCTGGAACGGCGTCTTCCTCGCCGAGGTGGCGCGCATTGCCGGCCCGGGGCGGGCGGGCGAACTGACCGGCGCGACGGCGGTGTTCACCTATGCCGGTCCGATGCTGGGGCCGTCGCTGTTCTCCCTGCTGCTGCTGTTGAGCGGCTCCTACGGCTTCGCCTTCGTCGTCATGGGCGGCTTCACCCTGATCGGCGGCCTGCTGCTGCTGAAGGACGCGCGGGCGGAACATGCGGCGTTGCGCGGGACGGCGGGATAACGGCCCTGCACGCCTCGTCCGCAAATCCTGCGCCTCGCCCCGCCCGCCCGACGCGCTAGACTGCCCCCGCCTCTTCGTCGTACCGGGGCTTCCATGTCGCGCGATTTCTCCCTCCAGGCGCTGGCCACCGGCCTGCTGGCCGCCATTGTCGGCTTCGGCTCGTCCTTTCCCGTGGTGCTGCAGGGGTTGACTGCCGTCGGCGCAACCCAGCGCCAGGCGGCGTCGGGCCTGATGGCGCTCTCCATCGCCATGGGCATCTGCGCCATCGTGCTGTCGCTGCGCCGCCGCCAGCCGATCTCCATCGCCTGGTCGACCCCGGGCGCGGCGCTGCTGGCCACCACTGCCACGGTCGATGGCGGCTTCGCCACCGCGGTCGGCGCCTTCCTGGTGTGCGGCGCGCTGATCGTGGTGGCCGGGATGTGGAAGCGGCTGGGCGACTGGGTGGCGGCCATTCCGCCCTCGCTGGCCAACGCCATGCTGGCCGGCGTGCTGCTGGGGCTGTGCCTGGCGCCGGTCAAGGCGGCGGCGGAAGTGCCGCAACTGGCGCTGCCGGTGATCGCGGTGTGGGCGGTGCTGGTGGTGGTCAAGCGCCTCTACGCGGTGCCGGTGGCGGTGGCGCTGACCCTGGTACTGATCGGCTTCACCACGCCCGACGGCGCGCTGCAGCAGGCATCGCTGCTGCCCGATCCGGTGCTGCTGATGCCGCATTTCTCGCTGGCCGGCGTGATCGGCATCGCCCTGCCGCTGTTCATCGTCACCATGGCGTCGCAGAACATTCCCGGCATGGCGGTGCTGAACGCCAACGGCTACCGGCCGGCGCCGGGTCCGCTGTTCCGCGCCACCGGGCTGTGGAGCCTGATCGGCGCGCCGTTCGGCGGCCATGCGGTGAACCTGGCCGCGATCACCGCCGCCCTATGCGCCGGGCCCGACGCGCATCCCGATCCGGCCAGGCGCTACTGGGCGGCGGTGGTGGCCGGCATCGCCTATATCGTGCTGGGCCTGCTGGCCGCCTTGGCCACTTCCTTCATCGCCGCCTCGCCGCCGATCCTGATCCAGGCGGTGGCCGGACTGGCGCTCCTGGGCGCGCTGGGAGCAGCGATGATGGGCGCGGCGAGTAAGGTGGAAGATCGCGAGGCCGCCATCGTCACCTTCGTGGTGACGGCGTCCGGCCTGTCCTTCTTCGGCATCTCCGGCGCCTTCTGGGGCCTGATCGCCGGCGGCGCGATCCTGGCGCTGACACGGTGGCGCGATCGCAGGGCGGCGGAGAGATGAAGGAACGCCAAAATTATTCGTCACCCCCGGCTTGACCGGGGGCCCATGCGGTCTGGCGACCGGCGCGACGGTAGATCGAAGGATAACCACAGAGACACAGAGACACAGAGAATGATCGTCTCTGTGCCTCTGTGGCTGGTCTTATCGGCAGCCGGGAGTCACTGACGCAGGCACCGTATGGACCCCCGCTCGAGGGGGGGTGACGAAGAAATGAAATTTGGCGGGGGTGACGAAAAAGGGGAAAGGCGGCGCGGTGGCGGATTGAAGGATAACTCAGAGGCACAGAGGCACGGAGACGATCATCCTCTGTGCCTCTGTGTCTCTGTGGTTGGCCTTGCGGCAACCGGAAGCGGCGCTCAGCCCCGTCCCGCCAGCCGCTCGTATTCGCTGCGCACGATGGCGAACAGCAGATGGTCGTGCCAGACGCCGTTGATGCGCAGGTACTGGCGCGCCAGGCCCTCCTCGTGGAAGCCGCAGGCCCGCAGCACCCCCTTGCTGGGCTCGTTGTCGGGCAGGCAGGCGGCCTCCAGCCGGTGCAGTTTCAGCTCCTCGAACACGAACGGCAGCACCGCCCGCACCGCATCCTTCATCAGCCCCTGGCCGGCGAAGTTCTGGCCCATCCAGTAGCCCAGCGAGGCGCATTGCGCCACGCCGCGGCGCACGTTGGAGATGTTGCAGCCGCCGACCAGGGTGCGGCTGTCGCGCAGGAAGGCGAACAGCGCGTAGCCCTCGCCCGCTTTCCATTCGCGCATCTGCTGGCGCAGGCGGCGGCGATAGGCGTCGCGGGTCAGCGCGTCCTCCGGCCAGGTCGGCTCCCAGGGCTGCAGGAAGGCGCGGCTTTGGGCGCGCAGCTCGGCCCATTCGCGCCAGTCGTCGGCGTGCGGGGCGCGCAGGTAGACCCGCTTGCCGTTCAGCCGCGGCGTCGATACCAGGGAGAGCGGAACGTCGGACAGCCGGAACATCGTCGCCCTCCCCCCTTCTCCTGCGTCCTTCTAGGCTGCCAGCCGCCGGGCGATGTTGTCCATCGCTTCCAGGCCCTGCAGCGGTCCCAGCGCCGCCAAAGTCGGGCGCGATCCCAGCAGCCGGCGCACCACGCGGCGCACGGCATCCTGGTCCACCGCCTCGATGCGCGCCACCACCTCGGCCACCGGTAGCGGCCTGCCCCACACCAGCATCTGGCGCGCCAGCGACTCGCAGCGGCTGGAGGTGCTCTCCAGCGACATCAGGGTTGCCGCCTTGAGCTGGTTGCGCGCCCGAACCAGCTCCTCCTCCTGGAGATTCTGCGCCACCTTGGCGAATTCCTCGCACACCAGCGGCACCACCTCGGCAACCTCCGCCGCGCCGGTGCCGGCGTAGATGCCGAACAGCCCGGTCTCGGCGTAGGAGGAGGCGAAGGAATAGATCGAATAGACCAGGCCGCGCTCCTCGCGCACGGTCTGGAACAGGCGCGAGGACATGCCGCCGCCAAACAGGGTGGAGAACACCGCCAGGGCGTAGAAATCGGGATCGCGGTAGGACAGGCCCTCGAACCCCAGGGTCAGGTGCGCCTGCTCCAGCGGCCGGCCGTCGCGATGCTCGCCGCCCTGGTAGCGCGCCATTGCCGCGTCGGGCCGGTCGTTGGCCGCCGCCTTGCCGGGGAAGGCGCGCTGCGCCAGCTCGACTATGCGCGCATGCTCCAGCCGGCCCGAGGCGGCCAGGATCATGCGGTCGGGCGTGTAGTAAGACGACAGGTGCCGCACCAGGTCGTCGCGGCTCAGCGCCTTGACCGTGTCCTCGGTGCCCAGCACCGGGCGGCCCAGCATCTGGTTGGGGAAGGCAGTGTCCTGGAGCTGGTCGAAGATCACGTCGTCGGGCGTGTCCAGCGCCTGGCCGATCTCCTGCAGCACCACCGTCTTCTCGCGCTCCAGCTCGGCCGGGTCGAGCAGCGAGTTCTGCAATATGTCGGCGATGACATCGATCGCCAGGCCGGTATCCTCCTTCAGCACCGCGGCGTGGAAGGCGGTGGTCTCGCGGCCGGTATAGGCGTTCATGTTGCCGCCCACCGCCTCGATCTCCTCGGCGATGGCGCGGGCGGTGCGGGTGGCGGTGCCCTTGAACAGCATGTGCTCCAGCATGTGGGCGATGCCGTTGACCTGCGGCCGCTCGAAGCGGGTGCCGGTATCGACCCACACCCCCAGCGCCACCGACTCGACGTGGTCCATGGCGTCGGTGCAGACCTTCATGCCGTTGGCCAGCGTGGTGACCTCGACCGCCATCACGCCGCTCCCTTCAGGCTGGCATGGGCGCGCATGTAGGCTTGCAGCGCCGCCGCCTGGTTGGGCAGGGCAGCGCAGCGCTCCTCGCGGGCGAACAGATCGGCCAGGGCAGCGGGCAGGCCCGGCCGCAGGCCGATCGCCTGCTCGACCGCGTCGGGGAACTTGGCCGGATGCGCCGTCGCCAGCACCACGGTCGGCTCGCTCCCCACCTGCCGATGTTTCCACGGTCCGGCAATGCCGATGGCGCTGTGCGGATCGACGATCTCGCCGGTGCGCTTCCGCACCTCGGCGATCATGGCCAGGGTCTGCGGATCGGAGAGGCGGTAGGCGGAGAACAGCTTGCGCGCGGCTTCCATGGCGTTGCCGCCGACCTCGTAGACGCCCTTGTCGCGGAAGCGGGTCATGGTTTCGGCCACGGCCGGCCCGCGCCGGTCGTAGAGGTCGAACAGCAGGCGCTCGAAATTGGACGACACCTGGATGTCCATCGACGGGCTGAGCGAGGGCTCGACGCCTTCGATCTTCATGGCGCCGGTGGCGAAGAAGCGGGTCAATATGTCGTTGCGGTTCGACCCGATCTGCAGATGCGCGATGGGCAAGCCCATGGCGCGCGCGGCGTAGCCGGAATAGACGTTGCCGAAATTGCCGGTCGGCACGGCGAAGCGGATGGCGCGATGCGGCGCGCCCAGTGCGGCGGCGGCCCAGAAGTAATAGGCGATCTGCGCCATGATGCGGGCGAAGTTGATGGAGTTGACCGCCGTCAGCTTCATCTCGTCGCGGAAGGCCAGGTCGTTGAACATCGCCTTCACCAGGTCCTGGCAGTCGTCGAAAGTGCCCTCGACGGCGAGGTTGAAGACGTTGGCCGCCCGCACGGTCGTCATCTGCCGGCGCTGCACCTCGCTGACCCGGCCCTTGGGGTGCAACATGAAGATGTCGATGGCGGCGCGACCCTTGACCGCCTCGATGGCGGCCGAGCCGGTGTCGCCGGAGGTGGCGCCCACAATGGTCACGCGCTGGCCGCGCTTGCGCAGCACATGGTCGAGCAGCCGGCCCAGGAGCTGCAGCGCGTAGTCCTTGAAGGACAGGGTGGGGCCGTGGAACAGCTCCAGCAGCCAGGTGCCGCCGTCGAGCTGCTTCAGCGGCGCCACGGCGGCATGGTCGAAGCCGGCATAGGCCTCGCCCACCAGCCGCTCGTACTCGGCGCGCTCGAACACGCCCGCGACGAAGGGAAAGGTGACCTCGACCACGACCTGGGGATAGGACTTGCCGGCCAGGGCGGCGATGGCTTCGGGGGCAAGCTGCGGCCAGGCTTCCGGCACGTAGAGACCGCCGTCGCGCGCCAGGCCGGCCAGCAGCACTTCATCGAAGCCCAGGGCCGGCGCCGCGCCGCGCGTGCTCAGATAACGCACTGAAACTCCTGGAGAAAATCTCTTGTCACAGGGCAAGAGTAGCCGCGCCGCCGCGCCCGCGCAAGAACCGGCTCGGGCGGCGGTGCGGACCCTGGGTTGATGGCGGAGCGGGGCGATTGGCGTCGGATCGGGCGGGCGGCGCCAGCCAAGAAGAGAGCGCGAAGCGGCAGGTTCCGGCGGCATGGCAGGCGCTGCCTGCCGGGAGCTGCCGGCTAATCCTTGGCCACCGGGTCGCGGTAATTCTCCTTGGTCACGATCGCGGAGGCGCTCTTTTCCGCCGGCGAGCGGCGGGCATGGGTGCGGCTGTAGCGGGCGGTGACGACCGCCATCAGGCCGCCCAACGCCAGGACGCCCAGCACGATGACGACGGCCCATAGATAATAGCCAGACATGGCGTGCTCCTTTTCCCGCACTGCAATGCAAGGAGAACGGCCCGCCGGCGACCACCGTTCCGGGAACCGCCTGCGCCGCCGGCTGTTTCTGCTTCGGTGCTTTCTCCCGGAAGACCCCGGGCCCGGAGATCAGGCGCGCGATGACCCACGCGGCGATGAACAGCGAGTTCTGCAAGATCGACGACCGCTTGCTGCGCGAGGCCACGACCGTGCTGCGGCTGGCGCAGCACAAGAATCTCACCCTGGTGACCGCCGAATCCTGCACCGCCGGGCTGGTGGCGGCGGTGTTGTCGGCGGCGCCGGGTGCGGCGCACACGCTGCATGGCGGCTACATCGCCTATACCCCGGCCAACAAGTCGGCCCAACTCGACGTGCCGGCCGAGCTGATGGAGAAATGCGGCACGGTGTGCTCCGACGTGGCCCGCGCCATGGCCGAAGGGGCGCTGGCCAACAGCCCGGCCGACGTCGCCATCGCCATCACCGGCGTCGCCGGCCCTGGGCCGGACGATCACGGCAACCCGGTGGGGCTGATGTACCTGGCCGGCGCCCGCCGCGGCGGCCCGACCAAGGTGATGCGCCGCGACTACCCGGCCCAGGCCAGCGCCGACATCCGCTACTACGCCGTCCTCTCCGCCTTCGACCTGGCGCGGCACATGATCGAGGCGGCGTAGGTCTGGGGATTAGGGGAAGAACAACCACAGAGACACAGAGGCACAGAGGCACAGAGGAAGACGCAGGGACCCACGATTCTCTCTGTGCCTCCGTGTCTCTCCTGCCTCATTCGCCTCTTCCTTCCCGTCACCCCCGCCTTGAGCGGGGGTCCATACGGTGTCTCAACGCAGCATGGCCGCGCTGACGCGCGATTCTATTTCATGAGGACGATGGACCCCCGCTCAAGGCGGGGGTGACGAATAAAAATAGCCGGGCGGCCAAATTCTCAGGCGCAGGCCTTGTGCGGCTTGCGCACGCGCTCGGTCGAGGGCGGGTATTTCGCCAGCAGCGCTTCGGGCCGGGTCGGCCGGCGCACCAGTTCGCCGCCGCAATTGGGACAGCGGCCGCCCAGCCGGCGGGCGGCGCACTCGGCGCAGAAGGTGCATTCGAAGCTGCAGATCAGCGCCTCGGGCGCCCCATTGGGCAGATCCCGGTCGCAGCATTCGCAGTTGGGCCGCAGCACCAGCATGGCCTTCCTCCCCTGACGGTCGAGAATCTCAGGCGGAAAGATAGCGCGCCTGCAGGTGTCGGCGGAAGGCGTCGACGCCCAGCGGCCTGCCGGTGGCGGCGGTCAGCAACTCGTCGGTCTCCAGCAGCGAGCCCTTGGCGTGCACCTCGCGCTTCAGCCAGGAATAGAGCGGCTTGAAATCGCCCTGGGCAATGCCGGGCAGCACATGGGCGTCCGCATCGCGCGCCGCCTGGAAGAGCTGGGCCGCCGCCAGCGCGCCCAGCGTGTAGGTGGGGAAATAGCCCCAGGCGCCGTCGGGCCAGTGAATGTCCTGCAGGCAGCCCCAGCGGTCGTCGGGCGGCACGATGCCCAGCGACTTCTGCATGCCCTCGTTCCACGCCGCCGGCAGGTCGGACAGCGCCATGTCGCCGGCGATCAGCGCCCGCTCCAGCCGGTAGCGCAGCATGACGTGCAGCGGATAGGTGACCTCGTCGGCATCGACCCGGATGAAGCCGGGCTTCACCACGGTATAGACGCGGTGGATGTTGTCTTCCGACCAGGCCTGCCGGTGAGTGTCGCCGTCGCGGCCGAAGGCGGCGCGCAGCTTGGGCGCGGCAAAAGCGACGAACTCGCGGCTGCGGCAGGCCTGCATCTCCAGCAGCAGCGACTGGCTCTCGTGCAGCACCATGCCGCGGGCGGCGCCGACCGGCTGCAGCCGCCACTCGGCCGGCAACCCGGCCTCGTACAGCGCATGCCCGGTCTCGTGCAGCACGCCCATCAGCGAGCGGGCGAAATCGGCCTCGTCGTAGCGGGTGGTGATGCGCACGTCGTCGGGCGTGCCGCCGGTGAAGGGGTGCAGCGAGATGTCGAGCCGGCCCCTGGTGAAGTCGAAGCCGATGGCGTCCATGAACTGCACGCCCAGCACCCGCTGCGCCTCGATCGGGAACGGGCCTTCCAGCGGCAGCGGCGGCCCGCGCCGCTGCTGCGCTTCCAGCACCTCCTGCAGCAGGGCGGGCAGGAACGACTCCAGCTCGGCGAAGATGGCGTCGATGCGTTCTGACTTGCCGCCGGGCTCGTATTCGTCCAGCAGCGCGTCGTAGACCGGGCAATCCAGCGCCGCCGCCTTGGCCTGGCCGGCCTCGCGCGTCAGGTCGAGCACGGTCTGCATGAAGGGCAGCAGCAGGCGGAAATCGCTTTTCGCCCGCGCCTCGCGCCACACCATCTCCGACTGGGCGCAGGCCTTGGCGCGCGCCTCGACCAGCCGCGGCTCCAACGCCGCCGCATGCACGAAGCGCCGGCGCATCTCGCGCAGATTGGCCGCCTGCCATTCGTTCAGCTCCGCCGCCTGCGCTGCTTCGATCAGCTCGCCGGTGTCGGGCGCGGCCAGCGTCTCGTGCGCGATCACCTCCAGCCCGGAGGTCTGCTCCGCCCGCGCAGCACTGGCGCCCGACGGCATCATCACCGAGCGGTCCCAGTGCAGCATCGCCAACGCATCGTTGAGCAGGCCGACGCGGCGGAAGCGGGCCTCCAGCGTGGCGTAGGCGGTGGCGGCGTTGGAACTCATCGCGGCTCCTTGCCCTCGCGGCGGCGGCTGAAGATCAGGAAGATGACCGTCAGCGTGGCGGCGAACAGGAACCAGGTGACGGCGTATTGCAGGTGGTCATTGGGCAAGTTGACCCGCGTCTGACCGCCGATCGGGTAGCCGCCGGGATTGGGCGCGGCGTCGGCCTCGAAATAATAGTCGATCTCGGTGGCGATGCCGGTCGCCCTTTTCATCGCCTCGACGTCGATGAAGAACCACACGTTCTTGGCCGCATCGTTGTCGGGCTGGAAGAAGGCCTGCTTCTGGCTCAGCCGCGTCACGGCGACAATCTCGACCGGCCCGGCCACCTGGCCCTCGGCGCGGCGGGCGGGATCCTTGCGCTCGGAGGGAATCCAGCCGCGATTGACCAGCACCGCCATGCCGTTCTCCAGCAGGAGCGGCGTGACCAGCTGGAAGCCGACATTGTTGTTGCGGCTGCGGGCGGCCAGGTACAGTTCCTTGTCGTGCTCGAAGCTGCCCTTCAGCAGCACCCGCCGGTATTCATCCTGCTCGGCCTCCCAGCGCAGCCCGTCCAGCGCCACCGGCGCCTGCTCGACGCGCTGGGCGATGCGGTCCATCAGATCGTTCTTCCACTCCAGCCGCTGCAATTGCCAGAAGCCCAGCCCCAGCATGATGAGGACCGCCGGCACCGTCATCAGGGTCGGCCACAGCGAGAAGCGGAAATGGCGGGTCTGGATCATGTCTCTTTTTCGTTAGCGGTGGAGCGGTGGCGGTATTGCAGGGCGATGGTCCAGCCCTTCAGCGGCGGCAACAGCGCCAGGGCGCCGCCCAGCAGCACCGCCGGCCAGATCGCGACATGCACCCAGAACGGCGGCTCGAAGCGGAACTCGCTCCACACCGCCAGCGGCACCACCAGGAAGCCCAGGATGAAGATGATGAACACCGCCGGCCCGTCGCCGCTGTCATGGGCGCGCAGGTCCAGACCGCAGACGGCGCAGCGTTCCACCACCTTCAGATAGCCGGCATAGAGCCGGCCCCGGCCGCAGCGCGGGCAGCGGCAGGCGAGGCCGGTTCTCAAAGCGGAAAGGGGCGGCCCTTCGCCGCCCCCCGTCTCGATGCTCATCGCGTCTCCGCGGTTCAGTGCGCGGCGTACTCGGCCCCGCCGGCGCCCCAGACATAGACGGCGACGAACAGGAACAGCCACACCACGTCAACGAAGTGCCAGTACCAGGCCGCCGCCTCGAAGCCGAAATGCTGCTTGGGCGTGAAGTGGCCCTTCAGGGCGCGGAACAGGCACACGGCCAGGAAGATGGTGCCGACGATGACATGGAAGCCGTGGAAGCCGGTCGCCATGTAGAAGGTCGAGGAATAGACGTTGTCGCGGAAGCCGAAGGCGGCATGCGCGTATTCGTAGGCCTGCAGGCCGGTGAAGCACAGGCCCAGGATCACGGTGACGGTCAGCCCGTTGATCAGCCCCTTGCGGTCGCCGTGCAGCAGGGCGTGGTGCGCCCAGGTCACGGTGGTGCCCGACAGCAGCAGGATCAGCGTGTTCATCAGCGGCAGGTCGAACGGGTCGAACGGCTGCACGCCGGCCGGCGGCCAGGTGCCGCCATTGGCCTCGACGCGGGCGTATTGCTGCGCCTCGGTGGCGAACAGGCTGGCGTCGAAGAAGGCCCAGAAGAAGGCGGCGAAGAACAGCACCTCGGAGGCGATGAACAGGATCATGCCGTAGCGCATGCCCAGCTGCACCACCGGCGTGTGGTGGCCCTGGTACTCGGCCTCGATCACCACGTCGCGCCACCAGAAGAACATGGTGAGGATCACCAGCATCAGGCCGGGCGCCAGCTTCCACGCGCCCAGCCGCTTCAGGATCTCGCCGGTCTCCGGTCCGAACATGTCGGGATGCATGAAGGTGACGGCGCTGAAGGCCAGCAGCAGGCCGGCGATCGAGCCGACCAGCGGCCAGGGGCTGGGATCGACCAGGTGATAGGGATGCTTCTGTACTGCGCTCATTGTCTTGCCCCCGATTGGCCCTCGCCATAGCCGTTCAGGCTCAGCATCTGCCTGGCCTTGTCGGTTCTGGAGATGAAGAAAGTATAGGACAGCGAAATCGTCGTCACGTTCTGCGTCTTGCGGTCCTTGACGAACTCGGGATCGACGAAGAACAGCACCGGCATGTCGATGCTCTCGCCCGGCCGCAGCAGCTGCTCGGTGAAGCAGAAGCACTGCGTCTTGTTGAAGTAGATGCCGGCGGTGTCGGGTGTGACGTTGAAGGTCGAGGTGCCGACGATGGCGTGGTCGGAGCGGTTGGTGGCGCGGTAGAACACCAGCGTCTCCTCGCCGACCCGCACCTCGACCTGGCGCTGCAGCGGCTCGAAGGCCCAGGGCAGGTCGCGCGAGACGTCGGCGTTGAAGCGCACCTGCACCGTCTCCTCGCCGACCGGCGCGGTGGCGGCGGTCGCCACCTGCGGCGTGCCGCCGAAGCCGGTGACGCGGCAGACCAGGTCGTAGAGCGGCACGGCGGCGAAGGACAGGCCGATCATGAAGCCGGTGAAGGCGAACAGCCCCCACATCAGCCGGATGTTGCGCCGCTGCAGTTCCCGGTTCATGCCGCAGCCCCTCCCAGTCGCACCAGCGACACGACGAAGAACAGCGCCACCATGGCCAGCAGCAGCAGCATGACCACCCAGTTCTTGACGCGCTGCTGGCGGTGGCGCGGCGTGTTCGCGGGATCGAAGCGCTTGCGGTTGGCCATGACCGTCCTCATGCCAGGACCAGCCGGTCCGCCAGCATCAGGGCGAACAGCAGGAAGAGATAGAGGATGGAATAGGCGAACATCTGGCGCGCCGGGCGATGGTCGGCGGTCGCCAGCACGCGGAAGGCGGTGGCGACGAAGACCAGGCCGAGGATGGCGGCGGCGGCGCCGTACAGCCAGCCCACCGCGCCCAGCAGGGTCGGCGCCAGCGACACCGGCAGCAGCAGCACAGCGTAGACCAGCATCTGGATCTTGGTCGCCTTCTCGCCGGCCACCACCGGCAGCATCGGCACGCCAGCGGCCGCGTAGTCGCCGCGGCGGTACAGCGCCAGCGCCCAGAAATGCGGCGGCGTCCACATGAAGATCAGCAGGAACAGCGCGATCGACGCCCAGCTCACGTCGCCGGTCACGGCGGCCCAGCCGATCATCGGCGGGAAGGCGCCGGCGGCGCCGCCGATGACGATGTTCTGTGGCGTGCGCCGCTTCAGCCACATGGTGTAGACGAAGACGTAGAAGCCGATGGTCAGCGCCAGCAGCGCCGCGGCGGCCCAGTTCACCGCCAGCCCCATCAGCGCGACGGAGAACACCGACAGCATGACGCCGAAGGCCAGCGCGTCGTCGGGGGCGATGCGGCCCATCGGGATCGGCCGTGCCCTGGTGCGCTCCATCACCGCGTCGATGTCGCGGTCGAACCACATGTTGATGGCGCCCGAGGCGCCCGCCCCCAGCGCGATGCACAGTATGGCGATGCCCTGCAGCAGCGGATGCAGGTGGCCCGGCGCCAGCGCCATGCCGACGAAGCCGGTGAACACCACCAGCGACATCACGCGCGGCTTCAGCAGCGCCACGTAGTCGGACACGCGCGAGGGCGCGCCGGCCAGGCTGGCCGTCGCCTCGCTGCTGCTAATCCGTACCGTCGCGTCGCTCAATTTTTCGCTCTCTCGCTGTGCGCCCCCGGGACCGCCCGGGGGAGCGGCCGGGCGATCACGCCGCCCGGCCCGTCATGTCGGGCGCCCGCGCGCCCCTTAGTGGTGCGCGCCCGGCTTGATGACCGGCAGTTCCTCGTAGGTGTGGAAGGCCGGCGGCGAAGACACCGTCCACTCCAGCGTCGTGGCGCCCTCGCCCCAGGGATTCTCGCCGATGCGCTTACCCCAGTAGATGGTGTAGATCGCCACGCCGCAGAAGAACAGGGTGGCGGCGAAGGAGATGTACGAGCCGATCGAGGCGACGTAGTTCCAGCCGTGGAACGCGTCGGGGTAATCGACGTAGCGGCGCGGCATGCCCGCCATGCCCAGGAAGTGCATGGGGAAGAAGGTCAGGTTGACGCCGATGAAGGTCCACCAGAAATGCAGCTTGCCGGCCCATTCCGGGTACTGCCGGCCGCTCATCTTACCGATCCAGTAGTAGAAGCCGGCAAAGATGCCGAACACCGCGCCCAGCGACAGCACGTAGTGGAAATGCGCCACCACGTAGTAGGTGTCGTGCATGGCCGCATCGACCGGCGCGTTGGCCAGCACCACGCCGGTGACGCCGCCGACGGTGAACAGGAAGATCAGGCCGATCGCCCATAGCATCGGCGTGTCGAAGCGCAGCGAGCCGCCCCACATGGTGGCAATCCAGGAGAAGATCTTCACGCCGGTCGGCACCGCGATCACCATGGTGGCGGCCATGAAGTAGGCGCGGGTGTCGACGTCCATGCCGACCGTGTACATGTGGTGCGCCCACACCACGAAGCCGACCACGCCGATCGCCACCATGGCGTAGGCCATGCCGAGATAGCCGAACACCGGCTTCTTGGAGAAGGTGGAGACGATGTGGCTGATGATGCCGAAGGCCGGCAGGATCATGATGTAGACTTCGGGGTGGCCGAAGAACCAGAACAGGTGCTGGAACAGGATCGGATCGCCGCCGCCGGCCGGGTCGAAGAAGTTGGTGCCGAAGTTGCGGTCGGTCAGCAGCATGGTGATGGCGCCGGCCAGCACCGGCAGCGCCAGCAGCAGCAGGAAGGCGGTCACCAGCATCGCCCAGGCGAACAGCGGCATGCGGTGCAGGGTCATGCCCGGGGCGCGCATGTTGAGGATGGTGGTGATGAAGTTGGAGGCGCCCAGGATCGAGCCGGCGCCGGCCAGATGCAGGGCGAAGATGGCGAAGTCGACCGCCGGTCCTGGGTGTCCCGTGCCGCTCGACAAGGGCGGGTAGATGGTCCAGCCGGTACCCGCGCCGCCGCCGACCAGCGCCGACAGCAGCAGCATGATGAAGGCCACCACGGTCAGCCAGTAGGAGATGTTGTTCATGCGCGGGAAGGCCATGTCCGGCGCGCCGATCATGATCGGCACCATCCAGTTGCCGAAGCCGCCGATCAGGGCCGGCATGACCACGAAGACCACCATGATCAGGCCGTGGGCGGTGATGAACATGTTCCAGGTGTGGCCGGCGTTTTCGCCGGTCATGTACTGCAAGCCCGGGTCCTGCAGCTCCATGCGCATGTAGACGGAGAAGGCGCCGCCGATCAGGCCGGCGAACACTGCGAACAGCAGGTAGAGGGTGCCGATGTCCTTGTGGTTGGTGGACAGGAACCAGCGCGTGAAGAAGCCTGGCGTGCCGTGGTCGTCGTGCCCGTAACCGTGCCCGTGGGCTTGACCGTGAGGGGCTGCGTGGGTTGCCATGACGCTACCTTTCCCTGCTCGGAAACTATCGAATCTGCTGCGTGGCCGACTGGCCAGCCGATTGGCCGGCCGACTGGGCGCCGCCGGTGGCGTCGCCGAGCTGGATCGGATCGGGCGGCGAGCCGTCGGACTTGCTGAAGCGGCCGCGCGCCTCGGCCACCCACTGCTCGAACTCCGCCTTGCTGACCGCCTTGACCGCGATCGGCATGAAGGCGTGGCCGACGCCGCACAGCTCGGAGCACTGGCCGTAATAGGTGCCGGGCCTGGTGACGCGGAACCAGCTCTCGTTGAGGCGGCCGGTGACGGCGTCGATCTTGATGCCGAAGGCCGGCACGGTCCAGGCGTGCAGCACGTCGGAGGCGGTGGTGTAGAGGCGGATATTGGTGTCGACCGGCACCACCACCTGGTTGTCGACTTCCAGCAGGCGCAGCTGGCCTTCCTTCAGGTCGGCGTCCTTCACCATGTAGGAATCGAAGGTGAAGTTGCCGTGGTCGGGATATTCGTAGGACCAGTACCACTGCCGGCCGATCGCCTTGATCGTCATCTCCGGGTTCTCGATGCGGTCCTGGAAATAGAGCAGCCGGAAGGAGGGAATGGCGATGCCGACCAGGATCATCACCGGCACCACCGTCCAGACGACCTCGATGATGGTGTTGTGCGCGGTCTTGGACGGCACCGGATTGCGCGATTCGCGGAAGCGGATCATCACATAGGCCAGCAGCGCCATGACGAAGAGCGTGATCAGGCTGATGACGATCAGCAGCCCGTCATGCAGGGAGCGCACGCCCTCGGCCACCGGCGTCGCGGCTTCCTGGAAGTTCAGCTGCCAGTTCTGCGGCTTGTCGGCCAGCGCCGGCCCTGCCCAGGCGGCCAGAACCGTGCCCATTGCCCAGACCGGCAGCGAACGAAGCCTCTTCATTTCCACCACTCCCCTGCTCCAGACGGCGCCGACCCCAATCGGCAGCCCGGATAGCCCGAATTTCCCAAGTGCAATAAGGGTTTCGATCCCAGCGCACCATGCGGCGGCAAGCCGCACGGCCGGCGGTTTCCCGCTCCTTGCCGGCCAGCCCGCGCCGCGGCGAACCGGTCCAATTCCCTCCCGCGCGCCGACTATACGCCACAGCCGCAAAGCCCGCGCAACGTCTTGCGCGCCGCCCGCGATTTGCCTGCCGGCTCAAGCCGTTAGGGGCGGCGGTGGAAAACCCCGGCGATACCGCGGCCCTCGCATCCACGCCGGCCGCTGCCTATATGCCTGTTCCGATGCCCGGCATGACGCGGGGCGATCGGCCGCGCTAAGCTGGCGCTTTCAGTGTTCCGGAGCCGCCGATGTCCAATCTCGCCACCGCCGACGACCTTTTCTTCACCCGGGCCGGGCTGGACCGGCCGCGGGTCGAGCGCATCGTGGCCGACGCATTGAAGGGGGCGGATGACGGCGAGCTGTTCCTGGAATACGTGCAGAGCGAATCGCTGGTGTTCGACGACGGCAAGCTGAAAAGCGCCAGTTTCGACACCAGCCAGGGCTTCGGCCTGCGCGCCATCGCCGGCGAGACCACCGGCTACGCCCATGCCTCGACCCTGGACGAGGCGGCGATCCGCCGCGCCGCCCAGACCGTGCGTTCCGTCAGCGCCGGCCATGGCGGCACCATGACCGGGCCGCCGCGCGGCACCAACCGGCTCTATTACAGCGACGCCAACCCGATCCTGCCGCTGCCCTTCGAGCAGAAGGTGAAGCTGCTGTCCGACATCGACGCCTATGCCCGTGGCAGGGATCCGCGGGTCAAGCAGGTGTCGGTGTCGCTGTCGGCGAGCTGGCAGGTGGTGCAGGTGCTGCGCGCCGACGGGCTGCGCGTGGCCGATGTGCGGCCGCTGGTGCGGCTGAATGTGTCGATCGTGGCCCAGGACGGGACGCGCATGGAGGCCGGCGGCACCGGCTCGGGCGGCAGGGTCGATTACAAGCGGCTGGTCGATCCCGCCCACTGGCAGCGCGAGGTCGACGAGGCGCTGCGCCAGGCGCTGGTAAACCTGGACTCCGTCGATGCGCCGGCCGGCGAACTGCCGGTGGTGCTGGGCTCGGGCTGGTCGGGCATCCTCTGGCACGAGGCGGTCGGGCACGGGCTGGAGGGTGACTTCCACCGCAAGAAGACGTCCGTTTTCACCAAGCTGATGAACGAGCAGATCGCCGCCCCCGGCGTCACCGTGATCGACGACGGCACCATGGGCGACCGGCGCGGCTCGCTCTCCATCGACGACGAGGGCACGCCGAGCGAACGCACCGTGCTGATCGAGGACGGCAAACTCGTCGGCCTGATGCAGGACCGCATGAACGCCCGCCTGATGGGGGTGAAGCCGACCGGCAACGGCCGGCGCCAGAGCCACGCCTACCAGCCCCTGCCGCGCATGACCAACACCGTCATGCTGGGCGGCGACGCCTCGCCGGCCGACATCATCGGCTCGGTCAAGCGCGGCCTCTATGCCGTCAATTTCGGCGGCGGCCAGGTCGACATCACCTCGGGCAAGTTCGTGTTCTCCTGCACCGAAGCCTACATGATCGAGAACGGCAAGATCGGCCCCGCCGTCAAGGGCGCCACCCTGATCGGCTCGGGCGCGGAGGCGCTGAAGAAGATCAGGATGGTCGGCAACGACATGTCGCTCGACCCCGGCATCGGCACTTGCGGCAAGGACGGCCAGGGCGTCCCGGTCGGCGTCGGCCAGCCGACGCTGCTGATCGAATCGCTGACCGTGGGCGGCACGGCGGCTTAACGACGACCGTCCGAGTTACAAGATCCATCCTGCATCAACCTCGTGCTAAGCCCGTCGAGGCATGAGGTTCACAGGCGCCCGTTGTGTAGCCCGCCCTTCGACAAGCTCAGGGCGAGGCCTTCTGCGTAGCTAGTAAGCGAATTCCTTGAACAGGTGCGAGAGGTCGCCGTTCCAGCGGCCGTTATAGAGCGCCAGCTTGTGTTCGGCCGGCGTCTCGCCGCTGTCCGCCACCTGTTCGAGCACATGCAGGAAGCCGGTCTCGTCGCTGCCGCCGGCATCTAGTTGCGCCCGCTGCGACAGGCCGGCGCGGGCGATCGCCAGCACCTGCTTCGCCATGTCCTGCAAGGTGCCGTTGCGGAACTTGGTCTTCAGCCCGTGGCGGGGCACGTCGCGGCGCAGCTGGTCGTGCTCCGCCGCCGTCCAGTCCTTGACCAGGTCCCAGGCGGCATCCAGCGCGCTTTGCTCGTAGAGCAGGCCGACCCACAGCGCGGGCAGCGCGCACAGCCGGCCCCAGCCGCCGCCGTCCGAGCCGCGCATCTCCAGGAACTTCTTCAGCCGCACCTCGGGGAAGGCCGTGGTCATGTGGTCGGCCCAGTCGGAGATGGTCGGGATCTGGCCCGGCAGCACCGCCAGCCTGCCGTCCATGAAATCGCGGAACGACAGGCCGGAGGCGTCGATGTACTTGCCGTCGCGATAGACGAAGTACATGGGCACGTCGAGCAGGTAATCGACGTAGCGCTCGAAGCCCATGCCGTCCTCGAACACGAAGGGCAGCATGCCGCAGCGGTCGGGATCGGTGTCGGTCCAGATATGGCTGCGGTACGACACGAAGCCGTTGGGCCTGCCCTCGGTGAAGGGCGAGTTGGCGAACAATGCCGTGCCGATCGGCTGCAGCGCCAGTGAGGTGCGGAACTTCTTCACCATGTCCGCTTCGCTGGCGTAGTCGAGATTGACCTGCACCGTGCAGGTGCGCAGCATCATGTCGAGGCCGAGACTGCCGCGCTTGGGCATGTACTCGCGCATGATCTTGTAGCGGCCCTTGGGCATCCAGCTCATGTCCGACCGCTTCCAGCTCGGCGCGAAGCCCATGCCGATGAAGGCCACGCCCATCGATTCGGCCACCGCCTTGACCTCGGAGAGATGCCGGTGCACCTCGCCGCAGGTCTCATGGATGGTCGAGAGCGGCGCACCGGAGAGTTCGAGCTGGCCGCCCGGCTCCAGGGTGACGCTGCAGCGGTCCTTCAGCAGCGCGATGGGCTTGCCCGCCTCCACCACCGCCTGCCAGCCGAAACGCTGCTGCAGCCCTTCCAGCATGGCGCGGATGCCGTGCGGGCCGTCATAGGGCATGGGCAGCAGCGACTCTTTGATGAATCCGAACTTCTCGTGCTCGGTGCCGATACGCCAGTCCGCCTTGGGCTTGCTGCCCGAGGCAATGTACTCGACGAGCTGACGGCGGTCGGTGACCGGCGCGCCGCTTGAGGTGGGCGGAGCGGACATTCGTCTCTTCCCCTATCAACTTTCCTTGGCGTCGCGCCGCCGGTAGTCCAGCGGCAGACGCGGTGTGGGCCGCTCCCAGTCGCCGGCCAGCGCCTGCCAGCAGGACAGGGCGGCGAGTGCCGCCGTATCCGCACGCAGGATGCGCGGGCCGAGGCCGACGGCGGTAACAAAATCCAGATTGCGCAACAGGTCAAGCTCGTCGCGATGGAAGCCGCCTTCGGGTCCGACCAGCACCGCCCAGGGCCGCGCCCGCTCGGCGGCATCCATGTCGCGCAATGCAGCGCCGATGGGAAGGCCGCCGCCGCTTTCGTCGGCCAGCAGCAGGCGCCGCTCCTGCGGCCAGGATTGCAACAGGCTCGCAAGCGGCATCGGCTCGCGCACTTCGGGTACCGACAGGCGTTCGGTCTGTTCCGCCGCCTCCAGTGCCGTGGCGCGCAGGCGCTCGACATTGACCCGGCTCATCGCCGTGTAGCGCGTGAACACCGGCGCCAGCGCCGACACGCCCAGCTCGGTCGCCTTCTCGGCGATGAAATCGATGCGCGCCCGCTTGATCGGCGCGAACACCAGCCACAGATCGGGTTCGTCCCGCTGCTCGCGCAGCAGCGCCTGCACCTGCAAGATGCCGCCACGCTTGCCCAGCGCCTGCACCGACGCCCGCCATTCGCCGTCACGGCCGTTGAACAGCTTGACCGCGTCGCCCTCGCCCAGCCGCAGCACGTTGCGCAGATAATGCGCGCGCTCGGCGTCGAGCTCGACCATGGCGCCGGCGGCAAGGACCGTCTCGACGTAAAGCCGCGGCTGCCGCCCGTCCTCCTCGCGCTCCTCGCTCACGCCTTTCCTCCCGTTGCGGCTGCGACCTTATCACAGCGCGGCGACGGTTGAGCGGCTGCGCGGCTGCGGCCACAATGGCGCATGGCGTCACCGGGCCGGGCCCATACCGACATCAGAGGGGAACACTGGACGCAGCGCCTGCTGCCGCCGCGCTGGCGCCCCTATGCGCGGCTGGCGCGCTGGGACCGGCCGATCGGCATCTGGCTGCTATTGTTCCCCTGCTGGTGGTCGCTGGCCATGGCGTGGGACGGCACGGATGCGTCGCTGGGGCATCTGGCGCTGCAGTTCCTGCTGTTCGCCATCGGCGCCACCGCCATGCGCGGCGCGGGCTGCACCTGGAACGACATTCTCGACCGCGATTTCGATGCCCAGGTCGAACGCACGCGCGGCCGGCCGCTGCCCGCCGGCGAGATCACCGTGCGCGCCGCCATGGCGTTCCTGGTGGCGCAGAGCCTGGTCGGGCTCGCCGTACTGCTGAGCTTCCCGCCTTTCGCCATCGTGGTGGGCGCGGCCTCGCTGCTGGTGGTGGCCGTCTATCCGCTGATGAAGCGGTTCACCGACTGGCCGCAACTGGTGCTGGGCTTCGCCTTCAACTGGGGCGCGCTCTTGGGCTGGGCAGTACTGCGCGGCGAGATCGGCTGGCCCGCCGTCGCACTTTATGTCGGCGGCATCGCCTGGACATTGGTCTACGACACGATCTACGCCATGCAGGACCAGCGCGACGATGCCATCGTGGGCGTGCGCTCGACGGCGCGGCGCTTCGCCCGCCAGCCGCGACTGTGGCTGATAGGCTTCGCCGCGCTGACGCTGGTTCTCTTCGCGCTTGCCATCCATCTGGCGGCACTGGGCTGGCCCGCCTGGATCGGGCTGGCGGCCGCTGCCGCGCATCTGGCATGGCAGGTCGCGACCCTAAAGCCGGGCGATCCCGCCGACTGCCTGAGGAAGTTCCAGGCCAACCGGCATCTGGGCTGGCTGCTGCTGCTGGGGCTGCTGGCCGGCCGGGCGCTGGCCTGAAAGTTTCGGCGTGAACCGGGAAAAGTTCATCCGCGCCAATACCGTGCTGCAGGCCCCGTCCATGGTGCCGGAGCTGACCTTGCACCTGGCGACGGAGATCACGCCGATCTGGCGCGCCACCGAGGCCGACCTCGAACGCCTGGGCGTGCCGCCGCCCTACTGGGCCTTCTGCTGGCCCGGCGGCCAGGCCATCGCGCGGCACATCCTCGACCATCCCGGATTGGTGCGCGGCCGGCAGGTGCTGGACTTCGCCGCCGGCTCCGGCCTGGCCGCCATCGCCGCGATCAAGGCCGGCGCCGCCGGCGCGGTCGGCAACGACATCGACGATTACGCGCTCGACGCCATGCGACTGAATGCCGAGGCCAACGGCGTCGCCATCGGCATCGACGGTTCGGACCTGCTCGCCGGCAAGGCAGAGTGTGGCTTCGACGTCATCCTGGCCGGCGATGTCTGCTACGAGCAGCCGCTGGCCACAACCGTGTTCGACTGGCTGCGCTTGCAGGCCGATCGCGGCGCCCTGGTGCTGCTGGGCGATCCCGGCCGGTCCTACAGGCCGACGCAGGGAATAGAAGAGCTGGCGCGCTACGACATTCCCACCTCCCTTCAGCTCGAAAATCATGGCATGAAGGAGACCATCGTCTGGCGCGTGCTGCCCCGGACGACCCCGTCATAGCGTGGTACGCATGAGCCGCCTTACCCCTGCCGACTTCGCCAGCCTGTACGATGGCTTCGACTCGCCCGTCTCCCGTTTCGACTGCGGCCGCAAATGCGCCCCGCTCAACGGCGGCGAGCCGGTGTGCTGCTCGACGCAGAACGCGGTGCCGGTGGCGGAGCGGGCGGAATGGAACCTGCTGCGCTCGCGCACCGATCTCTGGTACCGCTTCAAGCCCTACGATGCGCCCACCCGCAAGATCGTGAAGGAGCTGGAGACCAGCTGCGTCGCCATCGAGTGCAAGGGCGTCGCCCATTGCGAGCGCGAGAACCGCACCATCGCCTGCCGCGCCTTCCCCTTCTTCCCCTACATCAACCGGCGGCGCGAGTTCATCGGCCTGTCGATCTACTGGGATTTCGAGGACCGCTGCTGGATGATGTCCAACCTGCAGATCGTCGATCGCCGCTACGTCGAGGAATTCGTCGATACCTTCGAGAAGATCTTCGCCAAGGACGAGTCGGAGTTCGACACCTACGTGAAGTTCTCCGCTTCCATGCGCCGGGTGTTCTCGCGCTGGAAGCGGGTGATCCCGCTGATCGGCCGCGACGGCGGCTACAACGTGGTGCTGCCCGGCACCGGCGAAGTGAAGCCGGTGCGGCCGGACTCCTATGCCAAGCAGGGACCGTTCCGCTCGGAAGCCGCCTATCGCCGCGCCATCAAGGCCGAGGGCGGCACCGTGCCGCCCGAGGGGCTGGCGCCGGTCTGACGGTACGCCGGGCGCGCCGATATCGGAACCGACGATGTCCGAGCTGCCGATGTCCGAGCCGCCGATGTCCGAATCCGTGCAGCGCAAACCGCCGCTGCTGGCCTATGTGCTGCTGGTGGCGACCGCGCTGTTCTTCGCCGCCAACATGCTGACCGCCCGCGCCACCGCGCACGAGCTGCCGCCGGCCTCGCTGGCCTTCTGGCGCTGGGCCGGCGCTCTGGCCCTGATGCTGCCCTTCAGCGCCGGCGCGCTGTGGCGCCATCGCGCGGCGGCGCTGCGCGAATGGCCGGACCTGCTGTTCCTGGGCGCGCTGGGCATGGGCGTGTGCGGCGCGGCGGTGTACATGGGCGCGGCCACCACCGCGGCCACCAATATCGGCCTGATCTACGCCGTCTCGCCGGTGCTCATCATCGTCTTCGCCCATCTGTTCTACCGCGAGACCATGACCGGCCGGCAGATGCTGGGCGTCGGCCTGTGCATCGCCGGCGTGCTGACCGTCATCGCCCGCGGCGAGGTCGAGACCTTTCTCGGCGTGCGCTTCACCGTCGGCGACCTGCTGATCCTGGCCGCCGCCATCGCCTGGGCGGTCTATTCGGTGGTGATCAGGCATCGCCCCTCCGCCCTGCCGCCGACGGCGCGGCTGGCCGCCATCACCATCGGCGGGCTGGTCTCGCTGCTGCCCTTCCTGCTGCTGGAGCCGGCCATTGGCAGGCCCTATCCGCTGTCCTGGTACGGCGTCGGCGTCGCCGCCTTCCTGGCGCTGGTGCCCGGCTTCGGCGCCTACCAGGCCTATGGCTACGTGCAGCGCCATCTGGGGGCGGGCCCGACCGGGCTGATCATGTATCTCAGCCCGATCTTCACCGGGCTGCTGGGCTTCCTGCTGCTGGGCGAGGACCTGCACCTCTACCACCTGGCCGGCGCCGCCCTGGTGCTGCCGGGAATTTTCCTGGCAACCCGCGCCGGGCTTCCTAAATAGAAGCGGCCGGTCCGCGCCGATCCTTTGGCCGGCCTCCATCGGAGGGATTCAACGATGCGCCGCCTTGCCCTGGCTTTCGCCACCCTGTTCGTCGCCGCTCTCGCCCTGCCCGCCGCCGCCGAGACCATCGGCTCGGTCGGCTACAAGTTCAAATGGGTCGGGCCCAACGACAAGATCGTGGTCGAAGCCTTCGACGATCCCGAGGTGGCGGGCGTGGCCTGCTATCTCTCGCGCGCCGATATCGGCGGCATCTCCGGCGCCATGGGGCTGGCGGAGAACCCGTCCGACGTGTCGCTGGCCTGCCGCCAGGTCGGACCGCTCGACCCCGCCGCCATCTTGAAGCTGAAGGACCGCGAGGAGGTGTTCTCGCAGCGCATCTCCATCATCTTCAAGAGCACGCAGGTGGTGCGCATGATCGACCGCAAGCGCAACGTGCTGGTCTATCTCACCTATTCCGACAAGATCATCGAGGGCAGCCCCAAGAACGCCATCTCGGTGGTGCCGTTCGGGCGGTAGGTCTCAGCGCTTGAGCGGCGCCTTGTAGAGAAAAGTCCCCAGCAGCACCCAGCGCCGTGCCGCGTCGGCCTGGCCGCGCCTGGCTTCCAGCGGCGTGGTGTAGTGCCAGAACGGCAGGCGGTAGGCGCTGAGCAGCCCGTCGCGCGCCACCTCGACGGCCTCGCTGAAATGCCCGGCCTTGGCATAGACCAGCTTCTGCGTCCGCACCGCCGGCGTTATCAGGCCCAGATGCAAGTCGATATAGCCGGCGCGCGCCTCCTCGTCCTCGGGATGGTGATCGTTGTGCGGCCCCGAATAGTCGCCGGCGCCATAGCACAGCACCTGCGCGCCCCAGCGCGGGCGCAAGGGCCGGCCGGCAATGGCCTCGGCGAAGCGATGGAACGAGGCCGAGCGCAGCAGGGCGATCAGGCCGATCTCTTCTGCCACGCCCCACGCCGCCTCGCGTTTCGATTCCAGGTAAGCCGTCCACACGCGCGCCGTCTTGGGCAGCAGTTCGCCGTAGTTGCGCGTCATGCTCCAGGTCGCTTCCGGCGGAATGGGCGTGTCGATGCGTTCCAGCTTCCTCAGCAAAGCCCGTTCCAGTGCAACGCGCAGCCGGGCGGCCTGGCGCGGATCGACCAGCCCCGCCGTGGCGACGAAACGGGTGCGCGGATCGGCCAGCGCGCCGGCCAGCCGGTCGCGACCTTCGAGCAGGCGGCGGCCGCGCGCCGACAGCAGCTCGGTGAAATCCCTGGGCAAGGCGGGCATGGGCAAAGCGGGCACGGGGCAAGCAGTGGCATTGGCGCGGCGCCGATGCAATAGTCCGCCCCATGCTGGGGCATATCTCCTTCGGCGTCGCCGATCTGGCGCGCGCCATCGCCTTCTACGACCGTGTCCTTGAACCGCTGGGTTTCGTGCGCGTGTGGTCGCATCAGCGCGCCGCCGGCTACGGCCCGCCGGGCGGCAACGACAAACTCGCCCTGTTCGCCAGGCCGGGCGAAGCGCGCGCGCCGGGGGCGGGTTTTCACCTCGCCCTGCAGGCGCCCGACCGCAACGCCGTCGATGCCTTCCATGCCGCCGCCCTCGAGGCCGGCGGCCGCGACGAGGGGGCGCCGGGGCTGCGGGCGCAGTACAGCCCGACCTACTACGCTGCGTTCGTGGTCGATCCCGACGGGCACAAGCTGGAAGCGGTGCATCAGTAATGCCCTACGCCTCGCTGCGCGACTTCATCGCCCGGCTGGAAAAGACCGGCCGGCTGGTGCGCGTCGGCACACCGGTGTCGCCGATGCTGGAAATGACCGAGATCCAGACCCGCCTGCTGGCGCGGCAGGGACCGGCGGTGCTGTTCGAGAATGTCGTACGGGAAGACGGCAGCCGCTACGACATGCCGGTGCTGGTCAATCTCTTCGGCACGGTCGAGCGCGTCGCCTGGGGCATGGACCGCGAGCCGGACCAGTTGCGCGGCGTTGGCGAGACCCTGGCCTTCCTGCGCCAGCCCGAGCCGCCGGGCGGCTGGCGCGAGGCGCTGGACATGCTGCCGCTGCTGCGCACCGTGATGGCCATGAAGCCCAAGACGGTGTCGTCCGCGCTGTGTCAGGAAATCGTGCTGAGCGGCGACGACATCGACCTCTCGCGCCTGCCGATCCAGACCTGCTGGCCGAGCGAGCCCGCACCCTTGATCACCTGGCCGCTGGTGGTGACCAAGGGCCCCGGCAAGCGCCGGGAAGACGATTTCAACCTCGGCATCTACCGCATGCAGGTGACGGGAAAAAACACCACGCTGATGCGCTGGCTGCGCCATCGCGGCGGGGCGCAGCATCATGCGCGCTGGAAAGAGGAGAAGCGCGATCCCTTGCCGGCCGCCGTCGTGATCGGCGCCGATCCCGGCACCATACTGGCCGCTGTCACGCCGGTGCCCGACACGCTGAGCGAATACCAGTTCGCTGGATTGCTGCGGGGGAAGAAGGTCGAGCTAGTCGATTGTAAAACCGTGCCGCTGAAAGTGCCGGCGGAAGCGGAGATCGTGCTGGAAGGCCATGTGTCGCTGGACCAGTACGGCGACGAGGGCCCCTATGGCGACCACACCGGCTACTACAACAGCGTCGAGCGCTTCCCTGTCTTTACGATCTCCGCCATCACCATGCGGCGCGACCCGATCTATCTCTCGACCTTCACCGGCCGGCCGCCGGACGAACCCTCCGTTCTGGGCGAGGCGCTGAACGAGGTGTTCATTCCCCTGTTCCAGCAGCAGTTTCCCGAGATCGTCGATTTCTGGCTGCCGCCGGAAGGCTGCTCCTACCGCATCGCCGTGGTGGCGATGAAGAAAGCCTATCCCGGCCACGCCAAGCGGGTGATGTTCGGCGTCTGGTCGTATCTGCGCCAGTTCATGTACACCAAGTTCGTCATCGTGGTGGACGCCGACATCGACGCGCGCGACTGGAAGGACGTGATGTGGGCCGTCTCCACCCGCATGGACCCTGCCCGCGACATCACCGTGGTCGAGAACACGCCGATCGACTATCTCGACTTCGCCTCGCCGGTCTCCGGCCTGGGCTCCAAGATCGGGCTGGACGCCACCGACAAATGGCCGGGCGAGACGGATCGCGAATGGGGCCGCAAGATCGCCATGGACCGGGACGTGGTGAAGAAGGTCGATGCGATGTGGGAAGAACTTGGCCTCGATGTGCCGAAGAAGGGCCTTCCCTAAAGCAGCCAGAACACGCCGTAGAAAACGATCCAGACCAGCGCCAGCAGCAGCGTCACCTTATCGGCGCTGAGCCAGCGGCGGCTGACATGGGCCAGCAAGGCCGCACCGAGGCCGACGGCGAGAAAGCGCGGCAGGCGCGCCAGCGGCGTGGTCAGCAGGAATTCCGCCAGCGACAGGTCGAGCGAGGGGCCCAGCATGGCGGCGATCTTGATCGGCACGCCGACGATGCTGGCGATCAGCAGGGTCGGCAACAGCGGCTGTGTCGCCAATTGATCGCGCAGAGCGTCGATCATCGCCGTGTCGATGGCGGGCAGCGCCTCGACCAGCGCCCGCACCGTCGCCGGATCGGCAACACTCCACTGCCACAGCAGCAAAACGCCCAGCACCGCGCCCAGGGCGGCAGCGATCGAAGCGGCGACGGCCGGCCGCCAGCCACGGCGCTGGGCGATGAAGGAGATCAGCACGTCGGGCACGACGAAGAACAGGAAGCCCTCCGCCACGCCCCACGCCGCCGCCAGCAGGAGCGGCCCGCGCGCCGACGATGCGGCGACCATCACGCCGCCAGGCGCAGCACGGATGTGGGCACGGCAGGGCGCGCCGGTTTCTCCATCTCGAACACCGCCCGTTCCAGCGCCGCCATGAAGGCGTCGCGGCTCTGCGGCGTGGCGGGATGGATGAACTCCTCGCCGATGCGCAGGTCGCAGCGGAACGGCACCGGCACCGATGAACCCTTGGGCAGCACCCGCTCGGTGCCCGACAGCAGCACCGGCACGATCGGCACGTGCGGGCGGCGCTCGGCCAGATGGGCGATGCCTTTCTTGAACGGCAGGCGCTCGCCGTCCCGCCCGCGCGTGCCTTGCGGATAGACGATCAGGATCTCACCGCGATCCAGTGCCGCCAGGCAGGGCAGTAGCGGATCCTCGCCGCGCTCGCGCGCCTTGCGGTCCAGCGCCAGAGTGCCCAGGCAGCGGGCGCTGACGAAGCTCAACAAGGGATCGCGGCCGAAATAGTCGGCAGCCGCCACCGGCCGCACCCGCGCCGCCGTCGCACCGTCGAACAGCGACAGGAGCGCGATGGTGTCGGCGTGGCTGCGATGGTTGGCAACGATGATGGCGGGGCCGGCCTTGGGCAGCCGCTCGCGGCCGGTCACGGTCAGGCCCATGAACAGCGAAGCCAGCGGCTTGACGAACATTGCATGGCACAGGCGGCGCAGCAGCATCGGTGTGGTCCTCAATAGGCGAAGAAGCGGGTGAAGTGCAGGAACAGGGGCGCGGTGAAGATCAGGCTGTCGAGCCGGTCGAGCACGCCGCCATGGCCGGGGATGGCGGAACCGGTGTCCTTCAGCCCCAGGTCGCGCTTGATCGCCGACATGGTGAGGTCGCCTATGAAGCCGGCCACCGCCAGCAGCAGGCCCAGCGCCAGCGACAGGGGCAGCGACAAGGGCGTCAGCAACGGGCCCAGCAGCCCGGCCAGCGCCACGGTGACGAAGATGCCGCCCAGGAAACCCTCGACCGTCTTGTTGGGCGACAGGCGCGGCGCGATCTGGCGGCGGCCGAACAGGCGGCCGGCGATGTACTGCGCCACGTCGTTGGCCTCGGTCAGCAGCACCAGCGCCAGCAGCAGACCTGCCCCCGAAGCATCGCCCGCGCCGTCCGGGGGCAGCACCAGCAGATAGGCGGCATGCCCCAGCGCATAGACGATCAGCATCAGGCCGAGCGACAGCGTGCCCAGGGCGGCGATGAAGCCGCGGCTCTCGCCGCGCAGCGCCATCGCCGCCGGCAGGATCAGGAACATGTAGACCGGCACGAAGACCACGAACATGCCGTACCAGCCCATGGCGACGAACAGGTACTGCACGGGAATGGCGGCATAGAGCAGCCACACCAGCACGCGGTCGTCCGGCCGCGTCGGCACGATGGAGACGAATTCGCGCAAGGCCAGGAAGGTGACCAGCGCCAGGAAAGCCAGCGACACCGATGCGCTGAGCAGCAGCGCCAGCCCCGCCACCAGCGCCATCTTCCACCACGACACGATGCGCTGGTTCAACTCGCGCCAGTCGCTTTCCGGCCTGAGCACGGCCAGCAGCCGGCCGACCACGGTCGCCAGCGCCAGGAAGGCGACGATGCCGCCCAGGGTCCACAGCACGACCGGCGAAGCGCCGGAGAAGAGGGCGTCGAGGATGGGGTTCACGCCCTGCTCCCGACGCGGCGCAGCCGGTTCCACACCGTCAGCAGGCCCAGCGCGACCAGCAGCGCATAGACGCCGTTCCAGGCGATCGGCAGCAGGTCGACGCCGCTGAAGCCGACCAGCGCCAGGAGCGAGAAGGCGAAGGCGCGGTCGGGCTTGCCCAGCGGCCCGTCATAGGCGCGCGCGCCGCCGGCCGCCTGCACGGCAATGCCGACACCCTCGCCGGCCAGGCCCAGCGCCACCGCCGCCACCAGCAGCGCCGCCTCGCCCGGCAGCAGCACGGCCAGCGGCAGATAGCACAGCGCATCGCCCAGCATGTCGCCGGCCTCGTTCAGCACCGCGCCCAGCTTCGAAGCCTGGCCATGCTCGCGCGCCAGCATGCCGTCCAGCGCGTTCAGCGCCAGGCGCAGCAGCAGCACCGCCGGCAGCGCCAGCAGCCACCACGGGCTGGACAGCAGCAGCGCGCCCGCCGCCCACAGGGCGCACACGACGACGGCCGCGATCGTCAGGTGATTGGCGGTCAGCCCGGCGCGCACCAGCACCGCCGCCAATGGCCGCAGCCAGGACTGGAACGCGGGCTTCAAGGCGTAGATCGACATTCCCCCGTGCCTCAAATATGTGAGTACTCACTCATATTTGAATGTAGACGAGAAAATCAAGAGGGGCCCGATAAATTCTGTTTTTCCTTTTATTTCAATGAATTAATTTAAGAAACACGGACTGATTGACGGGCGGGGCCGATGATCGTCACTCTTTGGGCATGAGCCAAGGGGAGTTGACGGACTACGAGGCGACCTATCGGCGGTCGGAACTGGCGCTGCCGCTGCTGGTCGGCATCGCGATCATGGGCGGGCTGGCGCTGGCGGCGATCATCGCCTGGAGGCCCGCGGACCGCGGCTTCGAATCCCTGGTCCTGAGCGCCGCCGGAATTCTGGTGGTGGCGATGCTGTCGGTTTTCCTGGTGATCTTTCGCCGGCATCGCTGGACGTTGCAGAAGGACGGCATCGCCATCCACGAGCGGCCGAAAGTGCCGCTGACCGGCATTCCGCATCGCGCCTTCGTCGCCTATGCCGACATCATCGCCTGCCGCGACGTCGAAAGCGGCTTCGATTACCTGATCGAAATCGTCGCCCGCAACGGACGGCGCTATCGCATGGCGCAGAAGATGGTGACGAAGCGGGGCGATCGCTTTCCCGGCGTCGACATCAATGCGCGGCTGGGCGATTTCAAGACGGCGATCCGCGACGCCGCCGCACGCGCCGGCGCGACGCTGCCGGCCACCACGCAGGGCATGAGTTTCTGGAACACCATCCCCGGGCTCGCCTTCATCGCCTTCCTGTTCGCCGTATCGCTGGTGATCAGCGGGGGCGTGCTGGGGGCGCTGTTCCAGGGCCTCACCACGCGCCAGCCGCGCGGCGGCGAGGCGATCGCCATTCTGCTGCTGCTGCCGGTGGGCGCCTTCATTCTGCTGCGGAAGATGGTGCGACGCCGCCGCGCGGTGCTGGCCAGCCTGCGGCAGGCGGTTGTCAGGCGTGAATAGTCAATAACCCTGACCATTTATCGCTATCGGCAACCATAAATCCGCATTCATTCCATGACTTGACCTCAGCTATTCGGCTGCTATCCTCCCGCCCGTCATGAACGCAACCGAGCTGGGCCTGTCGCTTCGACTTATCCGACTGTGACGCTTGTCACAGGGTCGGCCGCCCCTTTATGCGGCCGGAGTCGAAAATAGACAGTCCAGACGTTCCAGGTTGCAGATCATGATTTCCCGCTTTTTTTCCAGCATCGCCACGGTTCCGGCCGCGTTCCGCGCCGACCTGCTGCTCCTGCTGCGACTTAGCGGCGGCTTGCGGGCCTGAGATTTTCTCGCCCGCAGGCCGGGACGCGCTGCCCTGCCGCAGGATCGCCGCCCCCACCGACATGAATTCGAATGGCCGCGATGGGCGTCGCCCCTCTCCCACCACCGGCCTTGCAGACCAGGGGCGACGACAGTCCAGGAGTTAGCCATGACCCGCATGCCCATCGACGCCGTACAGAAATACGTCCCCTTCAAGCAGGTCCCCTTGCCGGACCGAAAATGGCCGTCGGCCGTCATCACCAAGCCGCCGATGTGGTGCTCGGTCGATCTGCGTGACGGCAACCAGGCGCTGATCGAGCCGATGGACGCCGACCGCAAGCTGCGCATGTTCAAGCTGCTGTGCAAGCTCGGCTTCAAGGAGATCGAGGTCGGCTTCCCGGCCGCCTCGGAAACCGATTTCGACTTCGTGCGCCTGATCATCGAGCAGAACCTGATCCCGCGCGACGTCACCATCCAGGTGCTGACGCAGAGCCGGCCGGAGCTGATCGAGCGCACCTTCGACTCGCTGAAGGGCGTGCACCGCGCCATCGTGCATCTCTACAACTCGACCTCGACCCTGCAACGGCGCGTCGTGTTCGGGCAGGACGAGAAGGGCATCATCGACATCGCCGTCAGCGGCGCGAAGCTGGTGAAGAAGCTGGCCGACTCCAATCCGGAAACGGACTGGGTGTTCCAGTATTCGCCGGAGAGCTTCACCGGCACCGAGCTGGAATTCGCCCGCGACATCTGCGCGGCGGTCGGCGACGTCTTCCAGCCGACGCCGCAGAAGAAGATGATCATCAACCTGCCGGCGACGGTCGAGATGGCGACGCCCAACATCTACGCCGACCAGATCGAATGGTGCCATCGCAACTTCAAGTACCGCGACAGCATGATCCTGTCGCTGCACCCGCATAACGACCGCGGCACCGGCGTGGCGGCGGCCGAGCTGGGCTTCATGGCCGGGGCGGACCGCATCGAGGGCACGCTGTTCGGCAACGGCGAGCGCACCGGCAACGTCGACATCGTCACCCTGGCGCTGAACATGTTCACCCAAGGCGTCGATCCCGCGCTCGACTTCTCCGACATCAACGAGGTGCGGCAGACGGCCGAGTACTGCAACCAGCTGCCGGTGCATCCGCGCCACCCCTATGGCGGCGACCTGGTGTTCACCGCCTTCTCCGGCTCGCACCAGGACGCGATCAAGAAAGGCTTCGACGCGCTCAACGCCTCCAACAGCAAGGTCTGGGAGGTGCCCTACCTGCCGATCGACCCGCAGGATCTGGGCCGCAGCTACGAGGCCATCATCCGCATCAACAGCCAGTCGGGCAAAGGCGGCATCGCCTATCTGCTGAAGGCCGATTACGGCATCGACATGCCGCGCCTGCTGCAGGTCGAGTTCTCCAAGACGATCCAGAAGATCGCCGACGAGACCGGCAAGGAGATCAGTCCGACCCTGATCTGGGACACGTTCCAGAAGGAATACCTGAACAAGGTGGCGCCCTACGACTTCCGGGCCCACACCACCCTGCCCTCCAGCGCCGATCCCGAGCAGCGCATCATCGAGGCGAAGGTGACGGAGAACGGCCAGGAGAAGAAGATCAGCGGCAACGGCAACGGCCCGATCGCGGCCTATGTCGATGCGCTGGGCAAGGCCTGCGGCGTGAAGATCAAGGTGCTGGACTTCCACCAGCACGCCACCGGTTCGGGGGCAGACGCCACCGCCGTCGCCTATGTCGAGGCGCAGCGCGAGGACGGCACCCGCACCTGGGGCGTCGGCATGAACCCCAACATCGTCACCGCCTCCCTCAAGGCGGTGACCAGCGCCGTCAACCGCGCGCTGGCCGCTTAGAGAAAATCACGTTCTGTCGGAAGCGCTCGCGAATCCGACAGGACGTGTGAATTTGCTCCAAAAACTAGTAAGTCGAGCGGCGCGGGCGTACGACATCAGCCATCCGCCCGAGCCTCTTCCGCTTCCAGGGTGAACAGCTCCTGCGGCCTGCGCACGCCGCGCAAGGCATAGCGGCCGACCGAGACGATGCGGCGGCGCTCGTGCGCCGGCGTCGCAGCGACGAATTCCGCCGACATCAGCACGTTGCGGTCGGCCGAGCGGCACAGGGCGACGACGCGGCTGGCCTCGTTCACCGCTGGGCCGACCACGGTGAAGTCGAGCCGTTCGTCGCAGCCGATATTGCCGTAGAACACCTCGCCGACATGCAGGCCGAGATTGACTTCCGTCACCGGCAGGCCAGCCACCCGGCGCCGGGCGTCGACTTCCGCCTGCCGCCGCCGCAGCGCCGCTTCGGCCCGCAGCGCGGCCGCACTGGCCGCCTGCGGACCGCCGGCGCCGAACACCGCCAGGATGCCGTCGCCGATCAGCTTCAGCACGTCGCCGCCGTGCTCGTGCACCGAGGCGATGACGGCTTCGGCGTAGTCGTTCAGCAGCGGAATGATCTGCTCCGGCGGCGCGGTATCGGTGATGGTGGTGAAGCCGCGCAGGTCGGAGAACCACAGCACCGCCTGAATGCGCTCGGTGACGCCGCGCGCGATCTGGCCGGCCAGCATCCGCCGGCCTGCGTCGCGCCCGAGATAGACCTCCGCCACCGTGCCGACGATGCTGGTCAGCATGCCGGCCTTGGCCGCCAGCCCCAATAGCGGCACCAGCCGGCGGAGCATCGCCAGCGCCTCAGGCGGGAAGCCGCCGGGCGCGTCGGTGGTCCAGGACGAATAGAAGCAGTCCATCTCGCCCAGCGTCCCCTCGGGCGCGAAGCGGTGGATGAAGGCGAGGTAGCCGGTATGGCCTTCCTCCTTCAGCTCCTGCAGCAGGGGAAAGCGCATGATGTCGTCGCGGTCGAACCGGGCGACGAACTCCTCGCTGCCGTCCTGCAGCATGCTGTAGAACACCGAGCGCCGCCAGCTCTCCGCCTCCGCGCCGCTGTCGCTGGAGGCGTATTCGATGACGGATTGGGGCGCCGTTCCATCCTTGCGCCAGCGATAGGCGCGGCCCTCCCAGGTCGGGTGCAGCGTGTCCATTATGGTCATGGCGCGCGTCAGCCGCAGGCCCAGCCCGTTGCAGCGCTCGGCGAAGCCGGTCAGCAGGTCGAGTTCCCCGGCATTGTCCAGGCCGGCGCGCGCCAGCCACAGGCTGAGATCGCCGCTGTCGTGCATGGCGAGACCCGTTTTCCGTTTTCGGGCCTCCAGAATAGTCCGGAATTTGCCGGGTTCGCAGCCCCGCGCCCACGAGCTAGACTCGCGCCATGACCGCCGATCCCTCGCCCTTCCCGCCCAAGCCCGGCCCGCCGCCGCCGGATGCGCCCAAGCGCAATCCCGGCTTCTTCGGGCCGATGCCGCACCTGGAAGGGCCGCTGATGAACGCCATCAGGCTGGCGTGGAACGCGGTGCTGTCGGCGGTGATCGGCATCATGGTCGGCGGCATCGGCAGCTGGTTCGCGCGCGGCTTCATCGAGGCCGCCATCGGACCGCTGGGCCGCGGCGGCGATCTGGCGCTGGGCATCGCCGGCTGGGCGGCGGGCCTGGGCACCGCCTTCGTCCTGTTCGTCTCCTACTATCTGGACGACAAGAAAGGGTGATAGCGTCTTCCCCCACGGAAAAGGCAGCGATTAGGCGATCATGGCAAAGGCGAAGCGGAAGAAACCGTCGGTGAAGAAGAAAGCGGCGGCAAGGAAGAAGGCAGCGGGCAGGGCTGCACGCAGCAGCACGACGCGCAAGACCGCCCGGAAGCCGGCGGCGAAGAAGGCGAAGAAGAAGGTGGCGGCGAAGCGCAGGATCGCAGCGGGCAAGAAACCTGCCGCGAAGAAAAAGACCGCCGGAAAGAAAATCGCCCCCAGGCGGGCTGTGGCGAAGAAGCCTGCGAAACCCGCGCCTCGCCCGGTCGCCCCAACTCCGGTAAAGGCGCCGGCAAAAAAAGCGACCACGCCGCAAATTGCCGCCGCCGGGCTGGAGAAGCTGCACGAGCTGATCGCGCAGGCGCGCAAGGCCGGCGCCGATGCCGCCGACGCGCTGTTCGTCGAGGGCACGCAGATCTCGGTCGGCTGGCGCCTGGGCGCGCGCGAGAAGCTGGAGCGCTCGGAGGGCCACGACCTGGGCCTGCGCGTCTTCGTCGGCAAGCGCCAGGCCATGGTCTCGACCAGCGATTTCTCGAAGCAAGCGCTTGCCGACCTGGCGCAGCGCGCCGTCGCCATGGCCCGCGCCGTGCCGGAGGACCCGTGGTGCGGCATCGCCGCCCCGGACCAGCTCGCCACCGCCTGGCCCGAACTCGACCTGGTCGATCCGCAGGAGCCGACGGCCGAACAATTGCTGGCGCTGTGCGCGGAGGCCGAGGACGCCGCCCGCGCCATCAAGGGGGTGACCAATTCCGAAGGCGCCGACGCCGGTTGGTCGCGCTCCCATGTCGCCATCGTCGCCAGCAACGGCTTCGCCGGCGCTTATGAGCGCGGCGGCTGTTCGCTGTCGGCTTCCGTCATCGCCGGCGCCGATACCGGCATGGAGCGCGACTACGAGTGGACCAGCGCGGTTTATGCCAAGGACATGATGGACGCGGCCAAGGTCGGGCGCACGGCGGGCAAACGCGCCGTGGCGCGGCTCAATCCCAAAGTGCCGAAGAGCGGCAAGGTGCCGGTGGTGTACGACCCGCGCGTCTCGGGCGGCATGCTGGGCCATCTGGTCGGCGCCATCAACGGCAAGGCCATCGCCCGCGGCACCTCGTTCCTGAAAGACCGGCTGGGCCAGCAGGTCTTCGCCAAGGGCCTGCGCGTGATCGACGATCCGCACCGGAAGCGCGGCCTGCGCTCGCGCCCCTTCGATGCCGAAGGCCTGCCGACGCATAAGCGCAACCTGATCGAGGACGGCGTGCTGACCACCTGGCTGCTCGACCTGGCCTCGGCCTGGCAGCTCGACATGGCGCCGACCGGCCATGCCTCGCGCGGCACCTCGGGCCCGCCCGCGCCGTCGGCCGCCAATCTGTCGCTGGCGCCGGGCAAACTGTCGCCCAGGAAGCTGATCGGCGAGATCAAGTCCGGCCTCTACATCACCGACCTGATCGGTTTCGGGGTCAATGGCGTGACCGGCGACTACAGCCGCGGCGCCTCCGGCTTCTGGATCGAGAACGGCGAACTGGCCTATCCGGTCAGCGGCCTGACCGTGGCCGGCAACCTGAAGGACATGTTCCTGAACATGACCCCGGCCAGCGACCTCGTCTACAAGAGCGGCAGCGATGCGCCGACCCTGCGCATCGAGGGCATGACCGTGGCCGGCCAGTAGTCCCAATCAGCGATCCACCGAGCGCCGTTCACAAGCCACGGCGCGGGAACCGAACCATATCCGGTGCGTAGAATGTCGATGATGCGTTTTCCCTCCCTGCTGCCGCTCGTCTTCCTGGCCGGCTGCGCCGCCCAGGCCCAGCAGGGCGGTCCCCAGACCTCGCCATCGCCCGCCCCCGCGTCCCGTATTTCCGGCGCCGGCATCGACGCCAGCGGCCAGCCGGTCTCCGCCGCGCTCGATCCCAACGCCTTCCGCGCCTGCGTGCAGGAACTGCAGGCCAGCGCCGCCGCGCGCGGCATTCCCCAGCCCGTGGTGCAGCGCGCCTTCGCCGGCGTCACCACGGCCGACGCCAAGGTGATCGAGCTCGACCGCCGCCAGCCCGAGTTCCTGCTGACCTTCTGGCGCTATATCGGCAATTCGGTGAACGAGAACCGGGTCGCCACCGGCCGCCAGATGCTGGCGCAGCACGGCGCGCTGCTGCAGCGGGTGCAGGCGCAGTACGGGGTGCAGCCCGAAGTGCTGGTCGCCTTCTGGGGTCTGGAGTCGAACTACGGCGCCATCATGGGCGACTATCCCACCATCCGCTCGCTGGCGACCCTGGCCTGCGACGAACGGCGGGCGCAGTTCTTCGCCAACGAGCTGAACGAGGCGCTGCGCATGATCGCCTTCGACCGCATCGATCCGGCGATCATGAAGGGTTCCTGGGCCGGCGCCTTCGGCAACACCCAGTTCATGCCCTCGACCTTCACCGCCCACGCCATCGATTACGACGGCGACGGGCGGCGCGACCTGTTCCGCTCGCTGCCCGACGTCTTCGCCTCCTCGGCCAATTTCCTGCAGAAGAGCGGCTGGCGCGCCGGCGAGCCGGCCTCGCACGAGGTGGTGCTGCCGGCCAACTTCCCCTATGAGCAGGCCGATCCGTCGATCGAGAAGACCAACGCCGAATGGACCGCGCTGGGCGTGCGCCGGGTCGATGGCCAGCCGCTGGGCGCGCCGGATGGCCGCTCCGCCATCGGCCTGCCGGCCGGCCATCGCGGCCCCGCCTTCCTGCTGCTGCCCAACTACAAGGTCATCATGCGCTGGAACCGCTCGCTGCTTTACGGGCTGGCGGTCTCCATCCTGTCCGAGCGCCTGGTCGGCCGGCCCGGCATGACCGCGGTGCAGACCTGGGACGAGCCGCCGCTCGCCGCCACCGACATCGTCGAGATGCAGGACATACTGCGCCGGCTGAGTCATTACCCCGATCCATCCGATGGGCTGGTCGGGCCCAAGACCCGCGCCGCCATCCGCTCGTATCAGGCTTCGGCCGGCCTGCCGCAAGATGGCTTCCCCGACCAGGAGCTGATGAGCCGGCTGCGCACGACGCGCTAACGAGGCGGCACTTTCAGCCGGATCGACCGCTCGGCGACATCGATCCGCAGCGGCAGGCGGGCGACGATGTCGCCGTCGGCCTGCACGATCTGCGCGCCGTTTTCCGGTATCTCGACCTCCCGCGCCGGCACGACGCGATAGGCGGCCGCCTGCGGCAAGGCGTTGCGCAGCAGCGCCGAGCCGTAGCGCAGGATGGCGGCGCGACCGGGCTGCTGGAACAGGCAGACATGCAGTTCCGGCTGCGCCAGCGCGGCAGCGGGGGCGGCGATGAACGGCCCGGCATAATGGCGGCCGCGCGAGACGACGACGGAGGCGGCCTGATACGGCACGCCGTCGATGACGACGCGGAACAGATGCGGGCGATAGGCGAAGAACCGGCCGGCCGAGGCCAGCGCATAGGCGCCGCGTCCCAGCAGCCGCTTCCAGCGCAGATCGACCTTGCCGACCACGTCGGCGTCGAAGCCGATGCCGGCCATCATCACGAAATGGCGGGTCACCTCGCCCGCGCGCAGCCGGCCCGGCCGGTAATCGAGTTCCCCGCCTTCCAGCAACGCCGTCGCCACCGCGTCGGCATCGTCCGCCAGCCCGATCTCGCGCGCCAAGACGTTGGCGGTGCCCAGCGGCACGATGCCCAGCGGCGGGATCGCATTGGCCGCCGTCGCCATCAGCCCGTTGACCACCTCGTTGATGGTGCCGTCGCCGCCGGCCGCCACCACCAGATCGGCCTGCGCCACCTCGCGGGCGAAACGCTCGGCATCGCCGCGCATGGCGGTGGGCTGCAGACGGACATCCACAGCGGCCGACCGCAGCCGGGCCAGCACCGCTTCGAGCCGGCGCAGCCGCCGCCGGCCGGCGGTGGGATTGAAGATGACGAGCGCGGAAAGGCGGGAAGCGGCCATGTCTGAAGGGCGCTCGCGTCGGTTGTTACGAAATCATCAAGAGAAAATGACGGCCGTATTTCTCTTTCATTACACAATATTCACGGCCGATTCACAGAGCCGTCCGAGATGTTGCGCTAGATAGACGCGCAATGACTGCGCTGTCCACAGAATTATCCACCGCCCGCTTCGCCCAGTCACAAGACGCGCCGGAAGCCGAAGCCCGGCATTGCCGCGCCATCTTCCTCTCCGACATCCATCTCGGCACGCGCGGCTGCCAGGCCGAGCTGCTGCTCGATTTCCTCAAGCACCACGAGAGCGAGTATCTCTACCTGGTCGGCGACATCGTCGATGGCTGGCGGCTGAAGCGCTCGTGGTACTGGGCGCAGACGCATAACGACGTGATCCAGAAGATCCTGCGCAAGGCGCGCAAGGGCACCAAGGTGATCTACATTCCCGGCAACCACGACGAGGCGGCGCGCGACTATTGCGGCCTGAATTTCGGCGGCGTGCAGGTGATGCGCGAGGCGATCCACGAGGGCGCCGACGGCCGCCGCTACCTGGTGCTGCACGGCGACGAGTTCGACGGCGTGGTGCGCTACGCCAAGTGGCTGGCCCTGCTGGGCGACTGGGCCTACAACATGGCGCTGCGGCTGAACCATCTCTTCAACGTGGTGCGCCGGCACCTGGGCCTGCCCTACTGGTCGCTGTCGGCGTGGCTGAAGCACAAGGTGAAGAACGCCGTCGAATACATCGGCAACTACGAGAAGGCGGTGGCCGAGGAAGCGCGCAAGCGCGGCGTCGACGGCGTGATCTGCGGCCATATCCACCACGCCGAGATCCGCGACTTCGACGGCGTGCTCTACTGCAACGACGGCGACTGGGTCGAAAGCTGCACCGGGCTGGTCGAGCATCACGACGGCCGGCTGGAGATCGTGCAGTGGCAGACGCCGCAAGCGCAGCAACAGCCCGCGCGCTGGGCCGTCGCCGCCGAATAGCAGATGCGCATCCTCATCGTCTCCGACGCCTGGCATCCGCAGGTCAACGGCGTGGTGCGCACGCTCTCGACCGTGCGCCATGAGCTGCAGGCGATGGGGCATGCGGTCGAGATCGTCGGCCCCGACCGCTTCCGCACCATCCCCTGCCCGACCTATCCCGAGATCCGGCTGGCGCTGCTGCCCGGCCGCCGGCTGCGGCGGCTGATCGAAAGTTTCGCGCCGGAAGCCATCCACATCGCCACCGAAGGCCCGTTGGGCATGGCCGCGCACCGATATTGCCTGAGACGCCGCCTGCCCTTCACCACCGCCTATCACACCCGCTTTCCTGAATACGTGGCGGCGCGCCTGCTCTTTCCGACCGCCTGGACCTACGCCATCCTGCGCCGCTTCCATGGCCGCTCCGCCGGCGTGATGGTGGCGACGCGCTCGATCCGCGCCGAACTGGAAGCGCGCGGCTTCGCCAACATCCGCGACTGGACGCGCGGCGTCGACCTGGCGCTGTTCCATCCTTCGAAGCGGCGCGACTTCGGCTGGCCGCGGCCGGTCTTCGCCTTCGTCGGACGGGTGGCGGTGGAAAAGAACATCGAGGCGTTTCTCGCCCTCGACCTGCCCGGCACCAGGCTGGTGGTGGGCGACGGCCCGCAACTGGACAAGCTGCGGCGCAAGTATCCCGACGCGGTGTTCACCGGCGCGCACAAGGGCGAGGAACTGGCCGCCCGTTTCGCCGCCGCCGACGTCTTCGTCTTTCCCAGCCGCACCGATACGTTCGGGCTGGTGATGCTGGAGGCGATGGCCAGCGGCCTGCCGGTCGCCGCCTACCCGGTGCCGGGCCCGGTCGATGTCGTCACCGACGCCAGGGTCGGCGTCCTGCACGCCGATCTGCGCCAGGCGGCCTTGCAGGCGCTCGCGCTCAGCAAGGAAGACGCCCGCGCCCATGCCGAGACCTACTCCTGGCGGCGCACGGCGGAAATGTTTTTGGAGAATCTGGCGCCGTTCTTCTTGACCTCTCCCCAACGGGGAGAGGTCGCGAGCGACAGCGAGCGGGTGAGGGGGAGCCTCACAGGCAATCTCAGTTGAGCCCCCTCACTCCAGCCCTCTCCCCGCTGGGCAGAGGGAGCGTTTTTACTTCTCCAGCAGCGAGCGCAGCATCCAGGCCGTCTTCTCGTGCGTCTGCATGCGCTGGGTCAGCAGGTCGCAGGTCGGCTCGTCGCTGGCCTTCTCGGCGACCGGGAACACCTTGCGCGCGGTGCGCGCCACCGCCTCGTTGCCCTTGACCAGGTTCAGGATCATGGCCTGGGCGTTGGGCACCTTGTTCTCCTCGGGAATCGAGGACAGCTTGCCGAAGGCCTTGTAGCTGCCGGGCGCGAACTCGCCCAGGGCGCGGATGCGCTCGGCGATGTCGTCCACCGCCACGCCCAGCTCGGTGTACTGGGTCATGAACATGGTGTGCAGCGTCTGGAACATCGGGCCGGTGACGTTCCAGTGGTAGTTGTGGGTCTTCAGATAGAGCGTGTAGGTGTCGGCCAGTAGATGCGACAGCCCCTCGGCGATGTTCTTGCGCTGGCTGGCGGGAATGCCGATGTCGATGGCAACAGCCATGGTTCTTCTCTCCTGTGTAGCCGCGCGCCGCGGATCGAACGCGCTTCAGCCTCTCTCCCCGGCCAAGATTTATCCGCAAACCGGTCCAACGCAACGGGGTTTATCGGTTCGCACCGCCGCAGCCGCGCCGCCTACTGCCCCGCCGCCGGCATCGGCGGCACGATCAACGCGGGATCGAGGCGCACCTCGAACCAGTTCAGTCCCCAGTGCAGATGCGGGCCGGTAGCGCGGCCGGTGGCACCCAAGGTGCCGATCTTCTCGCCCGCCTGCACGAACTGGCCTTCCTGCACCGCGATCGAGTCCAGATGCAGGTAGGAGGTGTTGACCCCCAGCCCGTGGTCGATGAACACGGTGTTGCCGGAGAAATAGAGATCGTCCGCCAGGCTGACCGTGCCGGCCGCGGCGGCGCGGATGTCGCTGCCCTTCGGCGCGGCAACGTCGACGCCGTAATGCACCGAACGCGGCTTGCCGTTGAGGATGCGCTGGCTGCCGAACACGCCGGTGATCGGCCCGGTGGCCGGCCAGCGCCAGCCAGCGCGGAAATGCGGTTCGCTCGAGACGACGGCGCGGGCGGCGCGGGTGCGCTCGTTGTCGCGGCGGATGCGCTCCAGCACTTCCGGCGGCGGCGTCACCATGGCCTCGGGCAGCCCGTCGATGCGCTGGATCCGGAACTGGCGACGCGCGACGCTGAGTGTGCGCTGCTCGCCGGCACCCGCCGCCGTGGCGACGGTCAAGATGGCGGTGGCCGGCGCATCGTAGGGAAAGCCCAGCGCGAAGGAGCCGTCCGGCCCCACCGCCACGGCACGCCCGTCCAGGGTCACCGTGCTGCCCGGCGCCACCCTGCCGGTAACGAAACCGCCCTGCACCAACTGGCCGGTCAGCTCCAGCGCCTGCGCCGGCAGGGCGGCCAGCACCAGCAGCAGGACAAGGAGCACCCGGCTCACAGCAGCGACCCCTGATCGCCGCCGCCCGACTTCTTCGATGCGCGCGTCGGTTTGGGCATCGCCGGTGCTGGCGCATCCTCGCCGATGCGCGCGCCGACCCTGCCGTCGCGGAACTCCAGGGTCACGGCCATGCCGGAGGCGGTCGCTGCCGCATCCATCACCGGCGCACCCGCCGCATCGCGCACCAGCGCATAGCCGCGCGCCAGCACGCTCTTGAAGGAGACGCTTTCCAGCAGCTTGCCCGCACCTTGCAGGCGGGATTCGTCGCGCTCGATCAGGCGGCGCAGCACCAGACCCAGCCGGTCGCGCATCTCGCCGGCGCGGACCACCTGCTTGTCGGTGCGGTCCGCCAGGTTCCGCCAGGCGCCGTTCAGCGCTCGCGCTTCCGACAGCAACTCGGCCCGCTTGGCGTCGATCTGCGCCATCGGGCTGCGCAGGCGCAGGCCCGCCTGCGCCACCTGCGCGCCGCGGCTCTCCAGCAGGCGCTGGCCGGCCTGCAGCAGCCGTTCGCCACGATCGTCCAGACGCTGCGCCCGCTCCTCGATCATCTGCTGCGGCTTGGGCAAGCCGCGCGCGGCGGCCAGCACGGCGCGGCGCTGCTGCTCCAGTTCGCGGCCCATGCAGGACACCAGCCGCCGCGCCTGGTCGAGGATGGAAGCGCGCAACTCGCTGCGCACCGGCACCGCCATTTCGGCCGCCGCAGTCGGCGTCGGCGCCCGGCGGTCGGAAGCGAAGTCGATCAGGGTGGTGTCGGTCTCGTGGCCGACGGCGGAGATCAGCGGAATGCGCGACTCGGCCGCCGCCCGCACCACGATCTCCTCGTTGAAGGCCCACAGGTCTTCGAGACTGCCGCCGCCGCGCGCCACGATCAGCAGGTCGGGACGCGGCACGGGCCCGTCCTCGGGCAGCGCGTTGAAGCCGCGAATGGCGCGCGCCACCTCGCCCGCCGCCCGCTCGCCCTGCACCGCCACCGGCCACACCAGCACATGGCGGGGAAAACGGTCGCTGAGCCGGTGCAGGATGTCGCGGATGACGGCGCCGGTCGGCGAGGTCACCACGCCGATCACCTCGGGCAGGTAGGGCAGCTTGCGCTTGCGCTCGGTCGCGAACAGGCCCTCGGCCGCCAGCTTCTTGCGCCGCTCCTCCAGCAGCTTCAGCAACGCGCCCTGGCCGGCCAGTTCCAGCGATTCGACCACGATCTGGTAGCGCGAGGAGCCGGCGAAGGTGGTGATGCGGCCGGTGGCGATCACCTCCATGCCTTCCTCGGGCCGAATGGCAAGACGCGGGATCACGCCTTTCCAGCACACCGCGTCGAGCACCGCCGCCTCGTCCTTGAGGCGGAAATAGCAATGGCCGGAGCGCGGGAAGCTGGGCTGCGAGATTTCGCCCCGCACCCGCACGCGCGGAAACAGGCTCTCGATCTCTCGCTTCAGCGCCGTCGAAATCTCGCTGACGGAATATTCCGCCAGGTTGTGGCCGCCGCGCTGGTCGGTCCCGAGGTCGGTCAATTCATGTTCCTTTCAGCGCCGCGCGTCCTGACGCGACAATTCGCTGCGCCATTCCAGGATACGGCGATCACCGGTAACCAGGGTCGCCTCTTCGCGTTCTGCCGTGGCGACAATGAAACGATCGGCAGGGTCCGCCGGCAAGCCCGCAAGCTGCACCGCCCGCACTCCGATGGCGCCATCCAGCGCAATCTCGCTGATGCCCAGGTCCAGCACGCCGCGACGCCATATCAAGGCGGGAACGTCGAGCTGGATCCGGCCTTTCTCGCGCAGCAAGGCCGCTTCCCAGAAGGATACGGCCGAAACGCACAGCGCCGCATCGTTGCGCGCCCGTTCGATCAACGCCAATGTCTGCCGCCCAAGCTGCTCCGGTTCGAAGGACAGCCACAGCAGCGCATTGGTGTCGAGCAGCGTCTTCATTCCTTCAGCGCTTTCCACTCGACGTCGAGCGGCGAGACGATGTCGCCGGTGATCCGGCCCATGCTCTTCAGGGCCCCGAACAGCGGCTTGTCGCTGGCCGGCGCCGGCACCAGCCGGGCGACCGGCTTGCCGTGCTTGGTGATGATGACGGTCTCGCCGGTCTCGGCCACCTGGTCCATCAACTGCAGGCATTTGGCCTTGAATTCGGAGGCCTTCACTGTTTTGCTCATGGCGGCAATTCCAATATGACCATGGTCACTGACCATGGTCATATTATAGCAAAGCCCTGATTTCTCAAGGCCGGGAGGAAACGGATGCGGGTTCTGGTGGTGGGCGGCGGCGGCCGCGAACATGCGCTGTGCTGGGCCCTTGCCGCCTCGCCGCTATGCACCGCCCTGTACTGCGCCCCGGGCAATGCCGGCATCGCCGCCGTCGCCACCTGCCGCGACGTCGCCGCCGAGGATGTGGACGGTATCCTGGCGCTGGCCCGGGACGAGAAGATCGACTTCGTGGTGATCGGCCCGGAAGGCCCGCTGGTGCTGGGGCTGGCCGACCGGCTGCGGGACGTCGGCATCAAGTGTTTCGGCCCCTCCGCCCTGGCGGCGCGGCTGGAAGGCTCGAAGGGCTTCACCAAAGACATCTGCGCCAAATACGGCATCCCCACCGCCGCCTATGGCCGCTTCAGCGAGCTCGAGCCGGCGCTGGAATATCTGCGCCTGCAGGGCGCGCCGATCGTGGTCAAGGCCGATGGGCTGGCGGCCGGCAAGGGCGTCACCGTGGCGGCGACCCTGGACGAAGCCGAGCGGGCGGTACGCGAGTGCCTGGAGGGCAACCGCTTCGGCGAAGCCGGCGCCTCGGTAGTGATCGAGGCGGTGCTGGAGGGCGAGGAAGCCTCGTTCTTCGCCCTGTGCGACGGCGGGACCGCCCTGCCGCTGCTGGCGGCGCAGGACCACAAGCGGGTCGGCGATGCCGATACCGGACCCAATACCGGCGGCATGGGCGCCTATTCGCCGACGCCGGTCTTCACCGCCGAGACCGAGCGGCAGGTGATGGAGCGCATCGTGCGCCCGACGCTTGAGGCGATGAAGGCGGAAGGCTGCCCGTTCCAGGGCGTGCTGTTCGTCGGCCTGATGATCGGCCCGCAGGGTCCGCAGCTGATCGAGTTCAACGCCCGCTTCGGCGATCCCGAATGCCAGGTGCTGATGCTGCGGCTGAAATCCGATCTGCTGCCGGCGCTGATCGCCGCCACCGACGGCGCGCTGAAGCATTTCGACCTGCGCTGGCGCAACGACACGGCCATCAACGTCGTCATGGCGGCCCGCGGCTATCCCGGCGACTACGTGAAGAACACCGAGATCAGGGGGCTCGAGGCCGCGGCCCAGGTCGAGGGCGTGACCATCTTCCATGCCGGCACCAGGGCAGTGGACGGCAGGATCCTGTCCGCCGGCGGGCGGGTGCTGAACGTCTGCGCGTTGGGCAGCGACGTGGCGCAGGCGCGCCAGCGCGCCTACGACGCCATCGCCCGCATCGACTGGCCGGAAGGCTTCTGCCGCAGCGATATCGCCTGGCGGGCCTTGCCGAAATCGACCGGATAAACGCTTGTTCACCGCCGGCAAGGCGTTACCATGATAGCCATGGACACGCTGGCCGAGCCGCTGCTCGATTTCCCCCATGCCGCGCCGCCCGAGGGCGGCGTCATGTTCCCCGTCGCGCCCGGGGTGTGGTGGCTGCGCATGCCGCTGCCGTTCCGCCTCGACCACATCAACCTGTGGCTGGTGCAGGACGGCGCGCATCTGGCGGCATTCGACACCGGCATCGCCATGTCCAAGACGCGGGCGCTGTGGGAGAAGCTGTTCGACGGCGACTTCGCCGGCCGGCGCCTGAGCAAGATCGTGGTCACCCACATGCATCCCGACCATGTCGGGCTGGCAGGCTGGCTCAACGAGCGCTTCGCGGCGCCGCTTTACATGACGCTGGGCGAATACCATTCGACGCAGAGCACCATGCACGGCTTCGGCGACAGCGAAACCGAGTCGCGCCGGCGCTTCTACATGGCCAACGGCATTCCCGAATCGGGGCTGGAGACCTTCGCCCGCCATCGCGGCGGCTACCGGCAGGTGGTCAGCGAATTGCCGCCCGACTACGTGCGGCTGCTGGAAGGCAAGCCGCTGTTCATCGACGGCAGGCGCTGGGAGGTGATCGCCGGCTTCGGCCATTCGCCCGAGCACGCCTCGCTCTACTGCGCTGATCTGGGCGTACTGATCGCCGGCGACCAGGTCCTGCCCAAGATCACCACCAATGTCAGCGTCTGGCCGATCGAGCCACTGGCCAATTCGCTGCAGTGGTTCCTCGATTCGATCGAGAAGTTCCGCGCCCTGCCCGAGGACACGCTGGTGCTGCCTTCGCACGGCCTGCCCTTCCGCGGCCTGCACGACAGGCTCGACCAGCTCGTCGCTCATCACGACGAACGGCTCGACGCGCTGCGGGCGGCCTGCGTCGGCGGCGCCGGCAAGCATGGCGTCGAGCTGACGCCGGTGCTGTTCCCCGGCAAGGAGCTGGACGAGCACCAGTTCGTCTTCGCCCTGGGCGAGACCCTGGCGCATCTGCACTGCCTGGAAGGGCGCGGGCAGGCCGAGCGTGTGGTCGGCGCCGACGGCGTGCATCGCTTCCGCACCCTCGGCCCGGCGCCAACCGGCGTCACCCTGCACGACGTCGACGATCCGGAAATGGTATAGGGCCGATCCCCGATCGGTTCGCTTTTGTTGAATCGGATCGCACCCCGACATTAGAATTCGTGCGTCGGCGGCGCCAGCACCGAAGGCATGGTTCCGCCATGCCGGAACGGCGCGCGGAGACCTTCGGATGGACGAGCGGGTCGGACGCAGATTGGCGGCGGTTCTCGTTGCCGACGTGGCGGGATACAGCCGGCTGATGGGCGCGGACGAGGAAGGCACGCTTGCGCGCCTCAAATCCGCGCAGCGCGACATCATCGAGCCGCAGGTCGCCGGCCATGGCGGCCGCCTGGTGAAAACGACCGGCGACGGTTTCCTGGTCGAGTTCCCCAGCGCGATCGAGGCGACGCGGGCGGCGGTCGAGATCCAGCGCCGCATGGCCGACCACCAGGCCGACCTTCCCGAAGCGACCCGGCTGAAGCTGCGCATCGGCATCAATCTCGGCGACGTGATGGCCGATGGCGACGATATCCACGGCGACGGCGTCAATATCGCCGCCCGGCTCGAACCCATGGCGGAGCCGGGCGGCATCTGCATCAGCCGCGCCGTGCGCGACCAGCTCGGCGAACGCCTCGGTTTGCCGCTGCACGATCGCGGCCCGATGCGGGCCAAGAACATCGCCCAGCCGATCCATGTCTTCAGCGTCGGACTGGACGGGCGCCCCGGCCGGCTCTCCCTGTTCCGTCGCTACCGGCGGCCGGCCATCATCCTGGCGCTGCTCGCGCCGCTCATCCCGGTGGCCCTGGTCGCGGCATGGGCGCTGAAGCTGTTCGAGCCGCCGGCGCAGGAGGCGGCGCGCAACGCGCCCGCCCTCTCCATCGTCGTGCTGCCCTTCACCGATCTGTCCGACGCGCAGGGCCGCCAGTGGTTCGCCGACGGCGTCACCGACGATCTGATCACCGACCTGTCGCGCATCTCCGGCGCCTTCGTCATCGCCCGCAGCAGCGCCTTCACCTATCAGGGCCGGGCCGTCGACGTGCGCCAGGTGGCGCGCGAACTGGACGTGCGCTACGTGCTGGAAGGCAGCGTGCGCTCGTCGGGCGAACAGGTGCGGGTCAACGCCACCCTGGTCGATGGCGAGACCGGCGCGCATATCTGGAGCGACCGCTTCGACGGCGACCAGCGCGACTGGTTCTCGATGCAGAACGACATCACCGGCCGCATCGCCCGCGCGCTGAACGTGGAGTTGAAGGAGGAAGTCAGCCGCCGCGTCGCCCGCATCCGGCCCGAGAACATCGGCGCCGCCGATCTGGCCACCACCGCCTGGGTGCTGCTGTTCAACAAGCCGCAGACGCGGCAGACCAACGAGGACGCCCTGCCGCTGCTGCAGCGCGCCCTGCAGCTCGATCCACACAATGTTGAGGCGTGGACCGGCCTGGCTTACCTGCACACCCGCGCCGCCCTCTACGGCTGGAGCCCGTCGCGGCCCGAATCGCAGCGCCTGGCGCTGGAGGCGGGCGAGAAGGCGGTCGAACTCGACCCGCGCAGCGCCGATGCCTACTACGTGCTGGGCTTCGCCGCCCATGTCGCCAACCAGCTCGAGCGGGCACGGCCCATGTTCGAACGCTGCCTTGAGCTCAACCCCAATTTCGCGCCGGCCTATTTCTGGCTGGGCTGGGTGGAGATCTTCGAAGGCCACCCGGAACGGGCGCCGCCGCTGGTCGAGCGCGCCTTCCGCCTCAGCCCGCGCGATGGGCTGTCCGCCGTCTGGCGCACGGCGACCGCCACCGCCTATGTCCTGACCGGCGACGACGCGGCCTCGATCCGCGAGGCGCGGCTGGGGATCGCCGACAATCCGCAGCACCCCATCAACCATGCCGTGCTGGCCGCAGCACTAGCGCATCAGGGCAAGGCGGAGGAAGCGCGCGCCGCGCTGGAGAAATTCTACGAGACCCGCGGCGGGCCGATCAGCCTGGCCCAGCTCGTCCGGGTCGGCCGCCCGACGCCGGAAATCTACGGCCAGCGCTTCGCCCGGTACCTCGACGGGCTGAAGAAGGCGGGGATGCCGCAGGAATGACGGTCGGAAAACCCGCGTTCTGACACGCCCCTACCCTTCGAACGCCCTTTCCGCTAAAACCCGGCCCGTTCGCCCGTCCGGCCTGTGCTGCCGGCGCGGGTCAAGCTCGACAGGAGGTCAGCATGAACGCTTCGGATCGCGCCTATCTGGCGCGCGGCATGGTCATGGCCGTCATCGCCATGGTGGCGGTGGTCGGCGCGTCCAACTACCTGGTGCAGTTCCCCATCAACGACTGGCTGACCTGGGGCGCCCTCACCTATCCCATCTCGTTCCTGGTCACCGACCTGACCAACCGCGCCTTCGGCCCGGTGCGGGCGCGGCAGGTGGTCTATGTCGGCTTCGCGCTGGGCGTGGCGCTGTCGATCTGGCTGGCCGATCTGCGCATCGCCGCCGCCTCCGGCACCGCCTTCATGGTCGGCCAGCTCCTCGACATCCAGGTGTTCGACCGGCTGCGGCGGGCGGCATGGTGGCGAGCGCCGCTGATCGGCTCGGTGCTGGGCTCGATCGTCGACACCGCGCTGTTCTTCAGCCTGGCCTTCGCCGGCACCGACATGCCCTGGGTGACTCTGGCGCTGGGCGACCTGCTGGTAAAGCTCGCGCTGGCGGTGTTCTTCCTGGCCCCGTTCCGCGCCCTGATGGGCCGCATCGTGCCGATCCCCGACCTGACCACGGCGCGAAACTGACGACCTCGCCATGCGGGTCGACGATTTCGACTTCGAGCTGCCGCGCGGGCTGATCGCCGACCATCCGGCCAGCCCGCGCGATGCCGCCCGCCTGCTGCACGTGGCGCGCGGTTCCCTGCACGACCGCATCGTGCGCGACCTGCCCGACCTGCTGCGGCCGGGCGATTTGCTGGTGGTCAACGACACGCGCGTCATTGCCGCAAGGCTGCGCGGACGGATCGGCGCGGGCAGCGTCGAAGCGACCTTGCACAAGCGGCTTGATGCCACCACCTGGCTGGCCTTCGCGCGGCCGGCGAAGAAACTGAAGCCGGGCAGCGTGGTCGATTTCGGCGCCGGGCTGGCGGCCGAAACCGTCGAGAAGCGCGACGGCGGCGAGGTGGCGCTGCGCTTCAACGCCGCCGGCGAGGCGCTGCTGGCCGCACTGGAGCGTCAGGGCGAGATGCCGCTGCCGCCCTATATAAAGCGCCAAACGGCGCAACCCGCCGACCGCCGCGACTACCAGACCATGTTCGCCCGCCATGCCGGCGCCGTCGCCGCCCCCACCGCCGGACTGCACTTCACGCCCGCGCTGATGGAACGCCTGGAGGCGCGCGGCATCGGCCGCACCAGCGTCACCCTGCATGTCGGCGCCGGTACCTTCCTGCCGGTGAAGGTGGAGGATACGGACGACCATCGCATGCACAGCGAATGGGGCAGTATTTCGCCGGCAGCGGCGGACGCCATCGCCGCCGCTCGCGCCAAGGGTGGCCGCATCGTCGCCGTTGGCACCACCGCCCTGCGCCTGCTGGAGAGCGCTGCCCGCGCCGACGGCACGGTGCCGGCTTTCGAGGGCGAGACCGACATTTTCATCACGCCGGGCTATCGCTTCAAGGCGGTGGACCTGCTGCTGACCAATTTCCACCTGCCGCGCTCGACCTTGTTCATGCTGGTCTGCGCCTTCGCCGGCATGGCACGCATGCGGCAGGCCTACGAGCACGCCAAGGCGACCGGGTATCGCTTCTATTCCTATGGCGATGCCTGCCTGCTGGAGAGGAGCCCATGAGCACGCCCGGTTTCGCCATCTCCCATCGCGACGGTGCCGCCCGCCGCGGCGTGCTGCAGACCGCTCATGGCGCCATCGAGACGCCGGCCTTCATGCCGGTGGGCACCGCCGCCACTGTCAAGGCGATGCGGCCGGAGGACGTGCGCGCCACCGGTGCCGACATCGTGCTGGCCAACACCTACCATCTGATGCTGCGGCCGGGAGCGGAGCGCGTCGCAAAGCTGGGGGGCTTGCACCGCTTCATGAACTGGCCCGGCCCGATCCTCACCGATTCCGGCGGTTTCCAGGTCATGTCGCTGTCCAAGCTGCGCCGGCTGGACCAGGACGGCGTCACCTTCCGCTCGCATCTGGACGGCTCGGAGCACCGGCTGACGCCGGAACGCTCGATCGAGATCCAGCACCTGCTGGACGCCACCATCACCATGGCGTTCGACGAATGCACCGCCTGGCCGGCGACCGAAGCCGAGGCGGCCAAGTCGATGCGGCTGTCCATGCGCTGGGCCGAACGCTCGCGCGCCGCCTTCAAAGAGCGCGACGGCTACGGACTGTTCGGCATCGTGCAGGGTTCTGTGTTCCCCGAATTGCGCGCCGAATCGGTCGCCGCCCTGACGGCTGTCGGGTTCGACGGCTACGCCATTGGCGGGCTGGCGGTGGGCGAAGGCCAGGAAATGATGTTCGCCACCCTCGATGCCACCACGCCCCTGATGCCGCCGGAGCGGCCGCGCTACCTGATGGGGGTGGGCAAGCCGGCCGACATCGTCGGCGCGGTGCGGCGCGGCGTCGACATGTTCGACTGCGTGCTGCCGACCCGCTCGGGGCGCACGGCACAGGCTTTCACCAGGCGCGGCACCGTCAACCTGCGCAACGCGCGGCATCAGGATGACCCGCGCCCGCTCGATGCGGATTGCCGCTGCCCGGCCTGCCGGCACTATTCGCGCGCCTATCTGCACCATCTGATCCGCGGCGAGGAGGTGCTGGGGCTGATGCTGCTGACGCAGCACAATCTGACCTATTATCAGGAGCTGATGGCCGGCCTGCGCGGCGCCATCGAAGGCGGTGCGCTCGACGCCTTCGCCGCCGCCTTCGAGGCGCAGCAGGCGCAGGGCGACATCGAAGCACTGGCCGGCGCGGAGACGTGACATGGCAAAACGCACGCCCAAAGGCCTGACCCAGCTCGGCGGCGCTACCGTGCTGCCGCCATCGCCGGACAAGGCGATGCTGGAAACGGTCGCCAACCCGCAGCGCGGCGTGGACTACGCCGTGCGCTTCACCGCGCCGGAATTCACCTCGCTCTGCCCCATCACTGGCCAGCCCGACTTCGCCCATCTGATCATCGATTACGTGCCCGGCCGCTTCCTGGTCGAGAGCAAGTCGCTGAAGCTCTTCCTCGGCTCGTTCCGCAATCACGGCGCCTTCCACGAGGACTGCACGGTGGCCATCGGCCGGCGCCTGATCGCGGCGATGCGGCCGAAATTCCTGCGCATCGGCGGCTACTGGTACCCGCGCGGCGGCATGCCGATCGACGTGTTCTTCCAGCACGGCCGGCTGCCGAAAACCGTCTGGCTGCCCGACCAGGGCGTGCCTGGCTATCGCGGCCGGGGATGAGCGCGCGCCGCGCCGTCAAAGCGCCGCCGACGCCGCCGCAGATCAAGGCGGCGATCGCCGAGCGCGCGCGGGCCGAAGGCTTCGACAGCGTCGGCTTCACCCCGCCCTCGCCGTCGGCACGCGAGAAGGAGCTGCTGGGCGTCTATCTGCGCGAAGGCCGGCATGGCGACATGCAGTGGATGGCGGAGACGGAAGACCGCCGGGGCGATCCGCTGGTGCTGTGGCCCGACGTCAGAACCGTGGTAGCGCTGGGATTGAACTATGGTCCGGACTTCGATCCCCTGACGAGCCTTGAGCGCAAGGATCGGGCGACCATCTCGGTCTATGCCCAGGGCCGCGACTATCACGACGTGGTGAAGAAGAAGCTGAAGGCGCTGGGTTCCTGGATCCATCGCCAGTTCGGCTCGGAGCTGAAGGTGTTCGTCGATACCGCGCCGGTGATGGAAAAGCCGCTGGCGCAGCGCGCCGGGCTGGGCTGGCAGGGCAAGCACACCAACCTGGTGTCGCGCGAGTTCGGCTCCTGGCTGTTCCTGGGCGAGATCTACCTGTCGCTGGAGTTGCCGCCGGATGCGCCGGAGACCGACCATTGCGGCTCCTGCCGCGCCTGCCTCGACATCTGCCCCACCGCCGCCTTCCCCGCGCCCTACCAACTCGACGCGCGGCGCTGCATCTCCTACCTGACCATCGAGCACAAGGGCCCGATACCGCTCGAATTCCGCGCCGCCCTGGGCAACCGCATCTATGGCTGCGACGACTGCCTGGCCGTCTGCCCGTGGAACAAGTTCGCCCAGGCCGGGCGGGAAGCCGCCCTCAGTGCGCCGGAGGGGCGGAAAGCGCCGCCGCTGGCCGACTTGGCGACCTTGGACGATGCCGGCTTCCGCGAAATGTTCCGCGGCTCGCCGGTCAAGCGCATCGGCCGCGAGCGTTTCCTGCGCAACGTGGCGATCGCGCTGGGAAATGCCGCCGATCCGGTGGCCGCGTCGGCTATCGAGGGTTTGCTCGGCGATCCCTCGCCTTTGGTGCGGGGCGCCGCGGTCTGGGCCCTGAAACAAAAGAGCATCGACGAATTCATGCAGCGCCGGTCGCAGGCTCTCGCCCAGGAAACCGACCCTTCCGTCATCGCCGAATGGAACTGATCCCCCTGTCTTGAACTTTTCCAGAAGCTCCTCGTTGGAACCGATTGAGCGGTATTTCCGTGCATCGCACAGCCGCCAATCCATTCGGGGAGGCATTCGATGGCGACCAAGACAGCCAAGCCTAGCAAATCCACAATCAGAGCTTCCGGCAAAACCCGCAAGGGCGGGCGCAGCGCCAAGGTCGGCACCGGCGGCGAACTGCACCAGATGCCGGAGAGCCTGGAAACGCGGCTGACCACCAATCACGGCGTGCCGGTTTCCGACAACCAGAATTCGCTGAAGGCGGGCGCGCGCGGTCCCACCCTGCTGGAAGACATGATCCTGCGCGAGAAGATCCAGCATTTCGACCACGAGCGCATTCCCGAGCGCATCGTGCATGCCCGCGGCTCGGCCGCGCATGGCGTCTTCACCCTGACCAGATCGCTGAAGAAATACACCACCGCCCGCATCCTGACTGCGGTGGGCGAGGAGACCGAGGTGTTCGTGCGCTTCTCGACCGTGGCCGGCGGCGCGGGCTCGATCGACACGCCGCGCGACGTGCGCGGTTTCGCCACCAAGTTCTACACCCGCGAGGGCAACTGGGACCTGGTCGGCAACAACATCCCGGTGTTCTTCATCCAGGACGCCATCAAGTTTCCCGACCTGGTGCACGCGGTGAAGATGGAGGCCGATCGCGGCTATCCGCAGGCCGCTTCGGCGCACGACACGTTGTGGGATTTCGTCGGCCTGATGCCGGAGACCACCCACATGATCATGTGGGCCATGTCCGACCGCACCATTCCGCGCTCGCTGCGCATGATGGAAGGCTTCGGCGTCAACACCTTCCGCCTGCTCAACGACAGGGGCGAAGGCACCTTCGTGAAGTTCCACTGGCGGCCGGTGCTGGGCACGCAGTCGACCTGCTGGGACGAGGCGGTGAAGATCGCCGGCGCCGATCCCGACTTCCACCGCCGCGACCTGTTCGAGGCCATCGCCAACGGCGACTTCCCGGAGTGGGACTTCGCCGTGCAGTTGCTCAGCCAGGAGCAGGCGGACGCCTTGCCGTTCGACATTCTCGACGCCACCAAGGTGGTGCCCGAGGAGATGGCGCCGCTGCAGGTGATCGGCCGGCTGGTGCTGAACCGCAACCCCGACAATTTCTTCGCCGAAACCGAGCAGGTGGCGTTCCTGCCGACCAACATGCCGCCGGGCATTGACGCCTCGGAAGACCCGCTGCTGCAGGGCCGGCTGTTCTCCTATCAGGACACGCAGCTCTCCCGGCTGGGCACGCCCAATTTCCACCAGTTGCCGATCAACCGGCCCAAGGGCTGTCCGTTCATGAACATGCAGCGCGACGGGCAGATGCAGCATCTGGTGCCCAAGGGCCGCGCCAACTACGAGCCCAATTCGCTGGCCGAGGCCGGCGAGGAAGGCGGGCCGCGCGCCTGCCCGACGACCGGGTTCCGCAGCTTCGAGGCCAGGACCGAGGGCGCCAAGGTCAGGCTGCGGGCGGAGACCTTTGCCGACCACTACAGCCATGCGCGGATGTTCTTCCATTCGCTGGAGGCGCCGGAGCAGGCGCATCTGGCCAGCGCCCTGGTGTTCGAGCTGAGCAAGGTATCGCTGCCGCATGTGCGCTTGCGCGTGCTGGCCAATCTGCAGAACGTCGACCGCGGACTGGCGCAGCGCGTCGCCGACGGCATGGCGCTCGACCTGCCGCCGCCCTCGCCGGCCGCGGTCGAGCCGCTGGACATGGCGCCGTCGCCGCCGCTGCGCATCATCGGCAAGTACAAGCCGACCCTGAAGGGCCGCGCGGTCGGCATCCTGGTCAGCGACGGCGCCGATGGCGCCCTGGTCAAGGCGGTGCAGGACGCCGTCGCGGGCGAAGGCGCGACGGTCAAGATCGTGGCGCCCAAGATCGGCGGCGTGACCCTGAAGGGCGGCCGCAAGCTGGCGGCCGACGGCCAGCTCGCCGGCACGCCCTCGGTGCTGTTCGACGCCGTGGCGGTCATCGTCTCGGACGACGGCTGCGCCGCCCTGCTGCAGGAAGGCGCCGCGGTCGATTTCGTGCAGGACGCTTTCGGGCACCTGAAAGCCATCGGCCATTCGCCTCAGGCCCGGCCGCTGCTGGAGAAAGCGGGCGTGCAGGCCGATGCCGGCGTGGTCGAACTGTCCAGGGACGCGAAGGCGTTCCTGAAACCGGCCGCAACGCGCCAGTGGGACCGCGAACCGAAGGTCCGCCTGCTGGCCTGAGCCGCAGCGCCCGGCAGCCCTCTCTCGCAAAGCGAAATAAACGTCCGCAGATCGCGGGCGGCAAGCCGGCCACGCTGGCTTTGGCCGCCGGCAAGGCTATCCTCGACCTACGGAACCGAAAAAAGTCACAGGGTCCGCACCAGGTTTCAAGTTGAGGAGGAGTACGTCAATGCAGACGAAATTGAGAACCGGCCTGCTGGCCGGCGCGGCGCTGCTGCTGGGCGGCGTCATGGCCGGCCAGGCGCAGGCGCAGAAATTCGCCAACCAGGGCGTCACCGACACCGAGATCGTGATCGGCACGCACCAGGACCTGTCCGGACCGATCCGGACCTTCGGCGTGCCGACCGCCAACGGCATGAAAATGGCGGTGGACGAGATCAACGCGGCCGGCGGCATCAACGGCCGCAAGCTGCGGCTGGTGCTCGAGGACAGCGGCTACGATCCCAAGCGCGCTGTGCTGGCCTCGCAGAAGATGATCGAGCGCGACAAGATCTTCGCGATGGTGGCGACGCTGGGCTCGCCGACCACGCTGGCGCCGCAGGACGTGGTGCTGGAGGCGGGGGTGTTCCAGCTCTTCCCTGTGACCTCGGCCGAGTTCACCTGGACCATGGAGAAGGGCAACGCGCAGGACCGGCTGAAATTCGCCATCACCCTGCCCTACGCCGAGTCGATCCGCGCCACCATGAAGGCGCTGATCGAGGAGAAGAAGCTCTCCAAGCCCTGCGTCATGTACCAGGACGACGAGTTCGGCAAGAACGTGATGGACGGCTTCAACGCCCAGCTCGCGGCGATGAACCTGAAGGCGGCCTCGGTGACCAGCTACAAGCGCGGCGCCTCCGAGTTCAGCTCGCAGATCGCCAAGATGAAGTCGGACGGCTGCGACCTGGTGGTGCTGGGCACCATCATCCGCGAGACCATCGGCGCCATGGCCGAGGCCAAGCGCCTGCAGTGGGATCCGGTGTTCCTGGGCTCGGCCGCCGCCAACGTGGTCGAGGTGCCGATGCTGGGCAAGGAGGCGGTCGAGGGCTTCTACGCCGCCGGCCTGTTCCCGATGCCCTACGAGGACACGGTGCAGGGCAAGGTCAAGGAATGGTTCGAGGCGTACAAGAAGCAGTACAGCGCGGAGCCGACCACGCAGGTGATCTACGGCTACAACGGCGTCATGACCTTCGCCTGGTTCGCCGAGCAGGCGGGCAAGGACTTGAACGGCAAGACCATGCTGGAGGCGCTGGAGAGCGGCAAGGGCTACTCCAACATCTTCGGCACCGCGCCGATCAAGTTCTCCCAGGACGACCACCTGATGTCGATCCCAACCCAGCTGCAGCAGATCAAGAACGGCAAGTGGGTGGTGCTGAAGGAAAACCTGACCTTCTGATCGGGTCGCCATGCGCGAACGAAAAACGCGGGATCGCAAGGTCCCGCGTTTTACTTTCGGCCCCTTAGCTAGGCAGGTGTGTCGGAAAATGGATAGGCAGTCACCTGGAACTCATCTTCGTAAATCACATACCCCGGCCTGTCGGTACGTAGAACTTCTACGTAGATACCATTTCTTCCTAGGAGAACCTGCATTTTGCGCATTTGCCGCAAATGTTCGGTCGCGGAACTTTTGAACCAGCTTATTGCCTGCTCCCTAGCGTGAGGCCGCCTCGATAAGGCAAACCGCGCTGGCTTTTCCAAGTGCTCATCGAACCAGTCAATGATCTCCTGGAACTGAGTTGCCATCTCGATAGACGTATCGGCCGCGTCACGGATTGCAGCAGCTGCCTGGAACACGCCTTGTCGTTTCCCGGAGTCGGTATCTCGCCAGGACACCACGAATCGCAGCAGCATTGTCTCGCCAATCACCCCGCCGGCACATGGGTGCTGGTCAGTTCCATCAGCAGGCGGCCGTCGGGCCCGGTGACGGCGGTGCGCACGACGGAGACGCGCTTGCCCTGGCGCACGAAGCGGGACTCGGCGGTCAGTTCGCCGTCGCGGCGATTGCCCAGCAGCACCGTGTGCAGGTCGATGGCGAGTTGGAAGTCCGCGCCACCCTCGCCGAGCTGGGCGCTGCCGATCGCCAGCCGCGTGGCGCAGACATCGGCGAACCACACCATGGCGCCGGCATGCACCGTGCCGAAGGGATTGAGGATGCCCGGCTGCACCGGCATCTTGCCGACGACGCGGTCGGGGTGCTGCTCGACGATGGTGAAATCGATCCGGCCGTCGTAATGCGGGCTGTTCAGTTTCGCCACATCCATGCCGTTCCCCCTCCTGCAAGCGCGTCCTACAGCGCCCGGCGCGCCTTCAGCGCCGCCGCCAAGGTGCCGTCGTCGAGATAGTCGAGTTCGCCACCCACCGGCACGCCATAGGCCAGCCGCGTGACGCTGACGTTGCAGTCAGCCAGCCGGTCGGTCAGGTAATGCGCCGTGGTCTGGCCGTCGGTGGTGGCGTTGGTGGCGATCACCACCTCGCGCACCGCCTCCTGCCGGGCGCGCGTCAGCAGCGGGCCGATATTGAGATCCTCCGGCCCCACGCCGTCCAGCGCCGACAGCACGCCGCCCAGCACGTGATAGCGGCCGGAAAAGACGCGCGCCCGCTCCAGCGCCCACAGATCGGCGACTTCCTCGACGACGCAGATGATGGCGGGATCGCGCCTGGGATCGGCGCAGATGGCGCAGGGATCGACGGTGTCGAGATTGCCGCAGCGGCTGCAGGCGCGCACCTTCTGCGCCGCGTCGGTCATCGCCGCCGCCAGCGGCTGCAGCAGCGCCTCGCGCCGCTTCAGCAGATGCAGCGCCGCCCGCCGCGCCGAACGCGGCCCCAGTCCGGGCAGGCGCGCCAGAAGCTGGATCAACCGGTCGATCTCGGGACCGGTCATGCGGGCGTCCCGACCGCCTCCCTCATCCTGAGGAGCGCGCGCAAGCGCGCGTCGCGAAGGATAGGCCACGCAGGAAATGGTGCGGTTGCCGATCCTTCGAGACGCGGCCCTGCGGGCCGCTCCTCAGGATGAGGGGAGTGTGGAGCAAGGGGGGTTCACATCCCCGGCAGCTTGAAGCCGCCCGGCGGCTGCGGCATGCCCTGCATCAGCTTGGCGGTTTCCTGCTGCATGACCGAACCGACGCGGTTGCGGGCATCGTTGAGGGCGGCGACCACCAGGTCCTCGACCATCGACTTTTCTTCCGGCTTCAGCAGCGATGCGTCGATCTCGACGCCGCGGACTTCGCCGATGCCGTTGACCGTCGCCTTGACCAGCCCGCCGCCGGCCTGGCCGGTCGCCTCGATGTTCTGCGACCGCGCCTGCAGCTCCTGCATCTTGGCCTGCATGAGCTGCGCCTGTTTCATGATTTCCTGAAGGTCCATCGTCTGCTCCTACAACTCGTCTTCGGCCAGCGGCTGGTCATAGCCGAAATCGTCTTCTTCCGCCGCCGGCGCCGTCTCGACAATCTCGCCATCGGCGCTGCGCGGCCGCACCCGCTCGATGGTGGCGTTGGGAAAGGCGGCCAGCACCGCCTGCACCAGCGGGTGGGCGGCGGCCGAGGCGCGATTGGCAGCCTCGGTCGAGGCCCGCTGGGCGGCCAGGGTCGGCTCGCCGCCTTCGCGGGCGACGGAAACCACCCAGCGCGCGCCGGTCAGGCGCGACAACGTCTCGCCCAGCCGGTTGGCCAGGTCGGACGGCGCATTGGCGGCCGGGCGAAACTCCAGCCGGCCCGCCTCGCAACGCACCACATGCACGCTGTTGAGGAAATGGCTGGCCAGCATGCCCTCGCGCTTTTCCTCCAGCAGCGCCAGCACCGCTTCCGCCGTCGCCGGCAGCGCCACCTGTGGCGCGGCGGCCACCGGCTGCGGCTGTTCGCTGCGCGCCACCACGGCCAGGCCGGCGCTGGCGGTGGCACCGCCGCCGGGCGGTGTCGCTACCGTCGAGCGGCCGACGGCGCTGGTCGATCCGTTGCCGCCGGTGCCAGCACCGGGCCGCGCCGGCACCGCCGGTTTGGCCCCGCCGCCATTGGCCAGACCGCGCAGCGCATCGGCCGGGCTGGGCAGGTCGGCGGCATAGGCGATGCGCACCAGCGCCATCTCGGCGGCGCGGATCGGCGACGGCGCCGACTGCGTCTCCTGCAGCCCCTTCAGCAGCATCTGCCAGGTGCGCGCCAGCACCGGCATGGCGAGCTTGCCGGCCATGGTTCGCCCGCGCACGCGCTCCGCTTCCGGCGTCAGGGCCGAGGTGCCGGCGTCGGGTACCAGCTTCAGCCGCGTCAGCCAGTGCGTCAGGTCGAGCAGGTCCTGCATGACCACGACCGGATCGGCACCGGCATTGTAGAGATCGTCCAGCACCGCAAGCGCCGCCTGGATGTCGCCGCCCATCAGCGCATCGAACAGGTCGAAGATGCGGCCGCGATCGGCCAGCCCCAGCATGTCGCGCACCTGCTCCGCCCCCACCATGCCGCCGCCATGGGCGATGGCCTGGTCGAGCAGCGACAGCCCGTCGCGCACCGAGCCGTCGGCGGCGCGGGCGATCAGCGCGATGGCTTCCGGCGCGATCTCGACTTTTTCCTGTTCGGCGATCTTGGTGAAATGGGCCGCCAGCATGTCGGCGTCGATGCGGCGCAGGTCGAAGCGCTGGCAGCGTGACAGCACCGTCACCGGCACCTTGCGGATCTCGGTGGTGGCGAAGATGAACTTCACGTGCGGCGGCGGCTCTTCCAAGGTCTTCAGCAGGCCGTTGAAAGCCTGGGTCGAGAGCATGTGCACTTCGTCGATGATGTAGACCTTGTAGCGGGCCGAGGCCGGCTTGAAGCGCACGCCCTCGATCAGCTCGCGGATGTCGGCGATGCCGGTGCGGCTGGCGGCGTCCATCTCGATGACGTCGATGTGACGGTCCTCGGCGATGGCGCGGCAGTTCTCGCACACGCCGCAGGGGTCGACCGTTTCCGTGCCCTTGCCGTCGGGCCCGACGCAGTTCAGCGCGCGCGCGATGATGCGGGCGGTGGTGGTCTTGCCGACACCGCGCACGCCGGTGAGCATGAAGGCATGCGCCAGCCGGCCGCTCTCGATGGCGTTGCGCAGGGTGCGCACCATGGCTTCCTGGCCGATCAGGGTCTGGAAGCTGGTCGGGCGGTACTTGCGGGCGAGAACGCGGTAAGGGAGGGCTTCTGGCGCGTCGGTCATGGCGTGGCGCGGGCCCTTTCCTTCAACAGAATCACCCTCGGAACGCAGGGATGAGAGGCGGGTGGGAGACCGGCGGCGACCCGCCGAAAATCTCGTTACGGCTGCTTCCTTCCGGACCTGACCGGGTTGGCGAGCACGACGCCCGCACCGATCTCCCGCACCCAATATCGGGCGGCGGCGGCTGCGAAACAAGGGCAAAGTGCGTCCTCCGACGAATCGGAAAATCCCAGCAGAAACAGTACTTTTCGCCGGTCCGGCGGTGCGATTCCAACAGGGCAGCCGCACCGGCGCCGTCCGTTGCGCGCGACTGCGACCTGTGCCACCGTCTGGCCGTCAAGAACGAGCGTTTACCCCCATGCCCCGTCCCAATTTCTATGCCGGCACCGGCATCGACCGCGCCACGCTGCGGCGCGAAGACACCGTCTATATCGAGGAACTGATCTACGACAGCCGCACCCGCTTCGTGCCGGTGCTGCAGGAGCGCAACCTGATCCAATCGGGGCGCGAGCCCAGGGCGGTGTTCGTCTCCGGCATGATGGCGCGGGCGCTGACCGGCTCTGGCGCGGAGATGATCTTCCTCGGCATCGTCGAGGAGCAGGCGCATTTCGCCATCGACGTCGGCGGGCTCGACCTGCCGCTCGACCAGATGGGCGAGTTCGTCGATCTGCGCCAGGTCGGGCCGCTGCTGTTCCAGCGCGACGGCTCGCTGCTGGCCTATGCCCGCGGCATGACCTACTGGCACCGCCGGCACAAATTCTGCGGCGTTTGCGGCGCGCCCACCAAGGTGACCAAGGCCGGGCACGAGCGGCAATGCACCAACCCCGACTGCCGCGCCCAGCATTTCCCGCGCACCGATCCGGCCGTCATCATGCTGGTCACCCATGGCGACCAGGCGCTGCTGGGCCGCGGCCGGCATTTCCCGGCCGGCATGCACTCGACCCTGGCCGGCTTCGTCGAGCCGGGCGAGAGCCTGGAGGACGCAGTGGCGCGCGAGGTGTTCGAGGAAGTCGCCGTGCGCGTCAATGACGTGCGCTATCATTCCTCGCAGCCGTGGCCGTTCCCGGCCTCGATCATGCTGGGCTATCGCGCCGAGGCCGAGAGCACCGCGTTCGAGGTCAACCCGGACGAGCTGGAAACGGCGCGCTGGTTCACCCGCGCCGAGCTGAAGGAGGCGCAGGCCTCGCGCGGCGCCACCGGGTTCTTCCTGCCGCGCAAGGATTCCATCGCCCGCCGGCTGATCGAGGACTGGCTGGACCAAGAGTAGGACAGGAACTAATGAGTCAGCTTTTTTCGCCCATCACCCTGCGCGGCCTGACCCTGGAGAACCGCGTCATGGTCTCGCCCATGTGCCAGTACCAGGCCGAGGACGGCTGCGCCACCGACTGGCACCGCCTGCATCTGGGCCAGTTCGCCATGGGCGGCAACGGGCTGACCATGGTCGAGGCGACGGCGGTGCTGCGCTCCGGCCGCATCACCCACAAATGCCTGGGCCTCTACAGCGACGCCAACGAACGGGCGCTGCGCGCAACCATCGACATCTGCCGCCGCTACGGCACCGGCAAGTTCGCCATCCAGCTCGGCCATGCCGGTCGCAAGGCCTCGGTGCAGACGCCGTCCGACGGCGGCGCGCCGCTGTCGCCGCCGGAGGACCCGTGGACCACCTACTCGGCCTCCGCCGTCCCCTTCGCGCCGGGCTATCACGTGCCGACGCCGCTGGACCAGGCGGGCATCGAACGGGTCAAGGCCGGCTTCGTCGATGCGGTGAAGCGCTCCGACCGCATCGGCTTCGACCTGATCGAGCTGCACATGGCGCATGGCTATCTGGTGCACCAGTTCCTGTCGCCGCTTAGCAACCGGCGCAGCGACGAATACGGCGGCAGCCTGCAGAACCGGCTGCGCCTGGCGCTGGAAATCTTCGCGGCCTGCCGCGCTGCCTGGCCGCAGGACAAGCCGATCGGCGTGCGCGTGTCGGCCACCGACTACATCGAGGGCGGCTGGAATATCGACCAGACGGTGGTGCTGGCGCAGGAACTGAAGAAGCTGGGCTGCGATTTCATCGATGTCAGCTCCGGCGGCCTCGATCCGGGCCAGAAACTGAGCCTGGGGCCGGGCTACCAGGTGCCGTTCGCCGAACGCATCCGGCGCGAGGCGGACATTCCCGTCATCGCCGTCGGCATGATCGTCGATCCGCACCAGGCCGAACGCATCATCGCCACCGGGCAGGCCGACATGGTGGCGCTGGCGCGCGCCATGATGCTGAACCCGCGCTGGGCCTGGCAGGCGGCGCAGCAATTGCACGCCGAAGCGCCCCTGCCGCCCAACTACGCCCGCGCCCATCCCAAAAACTGGCCGCAGGCGTTCGAGAAGAAGGCGGCGGAGTAGCGCCGCGCGGCGACTCAGCAGAGCCGGTGCCGCGGCGCTTGCTCGATCGCATCGGCCAGGTCGCGCAGGCGGCGGGCCAGGCGGCCGGAATTGCCGTGGCGGCCGGTAAAGCCGGTCAGGTTTCGCGCCAGCGCTTCGGCAATGGCGTCGCCGGGCAGCCACAACTCGCCGGCGCGGCGGATGGCGTCGCCGATCAATTCGCAGGCGCGCTCGACGTCGCACGCGTGGCTGCGCGCCGCCAGACCCTCAATGTCCATGCCCTGCTCCCTCTTCCGCTCGTTTCCAGGCCGGGAACGGATCGGGCAGTTTGCGCCAGGCGTTCGGCTGCATCTCGCGCGCGCCGGCATCGCCGACCAGGCAGATATCGAGCCGGCGGCGCAGTTCCGCCTCGTCCATCGCCGTGCCAATGAACACCAGTTCCTGGCGGCGATCGCCATAGACCGGATCCCAGATATCGGCGATCTGGCGGCGCCATTCGGCATGGTCGGGCCAGCGCGAGCGCGGCACGCTGGCCCACCAGAACCCCATCGCCTCGTGGCGCACCTGCGCGCCAGCCTGGCTGAGATCGCCGACCCAGTCCGGCCGCGTCGCCAGCCAGAAATGGCCCTTGGCGCGGATCACACCGGGCCAGGGCGCGTGCAGGAAGCGATGGAATTTCTCCGGATGGAACGGGCGGCGGGCGCGATAGACGAAGCTGGCAATGCCGTATTCCAGGGTTTCCGGCCGGTGTTCGGCATGGCCGTACAACTCCTTGAACCATAGCGGGTGCTGCTGCGCTTTCTCGTAGTCGAAGCGGCCGGTATCGAGAACGCGCGGCAGCGGCACGCGCGCGAAATCGGCCTCGACCAGGTCGGCGTCGGGATTGAGCGCCCGCACGATGCGGCGGGCGGCGTCGAGTTGCTCGGGCATGGCGAGAGAGCGCTTGTTCAGCACGATGACATCGGCAAACTCCATCTGCTCGGTCATCAGTCCGACCAGGCTGCGGATGTCGTCCTCGCCCAGCGCCTCGCCGCGATCACGCAGGAAGTCGTTCGAACCGTAATCCCTGAGCAGGCTGGCGGCGTCCACCACCGTCACCATCGTGTCCAGCCGCGCCACGTCCGACAGGCTGCGGCCGTCCTCGTCGCGGAAATCGAACGTGGCGGCCACCGGCAGCGGCTCGGAAATGCCGGTCGATTCGATCAGCAGGTAATCGAACCGTCCGGCTTCCGCCAGCGCCCGCACCTCCTTCAGGAGATCGTCGCGCAAGGTGCAACAGATGCAACCATTGGTCATCTCGACCAGTCTCTCCTCGGTGCGGCTCAGCCCACCGCCGCTGCGCAGCAGGTCGGCATCGATATTGACCTCGCTCATGTCGTTGACGATGACCGCGACGCGACGGCCTTCGCGGTTGTTCAGGATATGATTCATCAAGGTGGTCTTGCCGGCGCCGAGGAAACCGGAAAGCACGGTGACGGGCAGCTTGCGCGTGACGGATGGCTGGCGCATGGACGATGGCTCCTGCAGCTTGCGGTTCAGAAACGGGGCGGTTCGGGCAGTGGCGAATCAAGCGGCGGGCCGGGGGGATCGGGCCGTTCGACGGCGGCGGCCAGGGTCCGCAGATAGGACGCCAAGCCGGCGGGCGGCACGTGGCCGGCATCGAGCGCGATCTCGGCGCCGAACACGATCAATAGCGAGGCGAAGGTGGCAATGTCGGCCTGCGGCGAGACGGCGCGAACCCGCTCCGCCAGTCGCAGGAGATCGGGTTGCAGGCTGGCGCGCAGCTCTTCCAGGGTTGCAGCGCTACCGACCATAGCCACCGCCGGCTACTGTCGCAGGCATCCGGCCGCAGGCGCGCCGGCAATTTCGCCGGCGAGCTGCTCCAGCACGATGGCCACCGCACGCGGACCGTAGAAATCCACCAGCCGCGGCATCAGTTCGACCATCAGCCCAGCGATGACGCTGGCTTCGGGAATTCCGGCTCTCTGGCAATCGGACACTGCCGCCCGGACGATTCCCAGCGCATCGGCGAAGCGCGGCGGCAGCTCGACATCGGCCTCAGGGTCAGGGGTCATAATTAGTTATGTTATAACGTTTCATTATTGACCGCAACAAAGGCCGCGACGCCGATTTCATCCGGATGAGAGGATCGGCGCCTCAGGCGCCCTTGGGGTCCTTCCACCCTTCGCGGCGGAAGGCATGCGCGGAGAAGACGCCCAGCACCTTCACCTCGCGCGAGAAGAAGCCCAGCTCCTCGAAGGCCAGCCGCACGCCGCGCGATTCGGGGTGGCCCTCGATCTCGGCGTAGAACTGCGCCGCCTCGAAGGCGGCGCCCGAGATGTAGCTTTCCAGCTTGGTGATGTTGATGCCGTTGGTGGCGAAGCCGCCCAGCGCCTTGTAGAGGGCGGCCGGCACCGAGCGGACGCGGAACACGAAGGCGGTCATGCAGGGGCCGGTTTCCAGCGCCGGCTGCTGCGCCTCGCGCGAGAAGATCAGGAAGCGAGTGGTGTTGTGGTCCGCGTCCTCGATGTTGGTCTTCAGGATCTGCAGCCCGTAGATCTCCGCCGCCAGGCTGGAGGAGATGGCGGCGATGCCCGGATCGTTCAGCTCCGAGATCTCGCGCGCCGCACCGGCGGTGTCGGCGGCGACCACGGCCTGCAGCCCCAGCTCGGCGATGATCTTGCGGCACTGGGCCAGCGCGTGCACGTGGCTGCGCACGGTGTGGATGCTCTGCAGCGTGGCGCTCTTGGGCGCCACCAGGCAGTGCTCGACCCGCTGGTAGTGCTCGGCGATGACATGCATGCCCGAATTGGGCAGCAGCGAATGGATGTCGGCGACGCGCCCGGCCACCGAGTTCTCGATCGGGATCATCGCCAGCGCGGCCCGGTTCTCGCGCAGCGCGGCGAAAGTGTCCTCGAAGGTGCGGCACGGCAGCGGCTTCAGCTCGGGATGCACGGCGCGGCAGGCGATGTCTGAATTGGCGCCGGGTTCGCCCTGAAAGGCGATCAGGCGCGCGGGATCGGAGGCGGGGCTCATCTTGACTGTCCGGATGTGGCGCGAGCGAGAAGGGCGCGGGCCTTCTCAAGGTCGGCCGGAGTATCGACACCGAGCGGGACGGCGTCAACCTGATGCGCATCGATGCGCATGCCGTTCTCCAGCGCCCGCAACTGCTCAAGCTTCTCGCGCTGCTCCAGCACCCCCACCGGCAGGGCGACGAAGCGCTCCAGGGCCGTGCGGCGATAGGCGTAAAGGCCGATATGGTGCCAGTGCGGCCCCTCGCCGGAAGGCACCAGGTTGCGGCTGAAATAGAGCGCGCGGCCGATCCGGGCGCCCGGCGCGAACGACACTACCGCCTTCACCACCTGCGGCGCCTGCCGCTCCTCCTCGCTGGTGATGGCCGCCACCAGGGTGGCAATGTCGGCCTCCGCTTCGGCCAGCGGCGCCAGCGCCAGACGGACGGATTGCGGATCGAGCGTCGGCAGGTCGCCCTGCACGTTGATCACCGCATCGTGCCGGCCCGCGGGATCGACAAGCCGCAGCGCCTCGAAGATACGGTCCGAGCCGGAGGGATGGTCGGGATCGGTCAGCACCGCCCTGCCGCCGGCCGCCTCCACCGCCGCCACGATCTGCGGCTCGGCGGCGGCCACCACCACCGGCCCCAGATCGGCTTCCATGGCCCGCCGCCAGACCTGCACGATCATGGGCTGGCCGGCGATGTCGGCCAGCGGCTTGCCCGGCAGGCGGGTCGAGGCCAGGCGGGCGGGGATGAGGATCAGCGGATGGCGCGGCAGGGACATGGAAGCGGGCTCGAAAAAGGCGCGGTCGGCAGGCTTGGGATAGGCGATCGGCGGCAAGCTGGCGAGAGGATTTTCGCGCTTGTTTTCCGGGGCTTGCGCGTTTCGTGCGACGTTCTGCCGCGCTCATCCGGGCTGCGGCGTTTCGATACTACTGCGCGCGGCGCATTCATGGTAGATGCGGCCGACAAAAGCGGCTGAACCCACCGGCCGCCGGGTTTGTGCGATGCCCGGGAAAACGGCCGGAAGGACGGGGAACTGGATGGATTCGTTTGAGCTTAACAAGATCGCCGGCGGCCTGATCGCCGCCTGTCTGCTGGCCATGATCATCGGCAAGGTCTCGAGCATGGTCGTCCACCCGATCGCGCCGGCCAAGCCCGTGTTCGAGGCCGTGGACGAGGCTTCCGCGCCGGCCGCCGCCGGTGGCGCCGCCCCCGCCGCACTGGATCCGATCGCGCCGCTGCTGGCCGACGCCAACCTGGCCAATGGCGAGACCGCGTTCAACCGCCGCTGCGCCACCTGCCACACCGCCAATGACGGCGGCGCCAACAAGGTGGGCCCCAACTTGTTCGGCGTCGTGGCCGGCAAGATGGCGCATCTGAACAACTTCACCTATTCCAAGGTGCTGGCGGAAAAAGGCGGCGAGTGGGACTATGAATCGCTGAACGCCTTCATCCACCGGCCGGCCGGCTTCCTGCGCGGCACCAAGATGGCCTTCGCCGGCGTCGGCAACGCCCAGGAGCGGGCCGACATCATCGCCTGGCTGCGCACCCAGCATTCGAACCCGCCGCCGCTGCCGCAATAGGCATCGCGCGATCCATCAGGCCCCGGCCGCGCCAGCGAGCCGGGGTTTTGTTTTCCGGCGTGCTATCGTGACCGCCGGCCCTGCACGGAGTTCTGCCGCATGTCCCTCGATCCCGCCCTGATCGCGATCGCCAACGAAATGGCGGAAGCGGCGGGAAGCGTCATCAGGCGCTATTTCCGCACCCCGGTGAGCGTCGACGCCAAGGCCGACGAGAGCCCGGTGACCATCGCCGACCGCGAGGCGGAGCTGGCGATGCGCGTCCTGCTGCAGCAGAAGCGGCCGCAGGACGGCATCCTGGGCGAGGAACACGGTCGCGAGCGGCTGGACGCCGACTACGTCTGGGTGCTCGACCCGATCGACGGCACCAAAGCCTTCATCACCGGCATGCCGGTATTCGGCACGCTGATCGGCCTGCTGCACCGGGGCCGGCCGGTGCTGGGCATCAGCGACCAGCCGATCCTGCGCGAGCGCTGGGTCGGGATCGCCGGCGAGGCCACCATCATGAACGGCCGGCCTGTGCGCACGCGGCCCTGCCCGTCGCTGGACAAGGCGTTCCTCTATTCGACCGCGCCCGACATGTTCAAGGGCGAGAACGCTGTCGCCTATGAGCGGGTGCGCGCGCAGGTGCGCCAGCCCCGCTTCGGCGGGGACTGCTACGCCTATGGCCTGGTGGCGATGGGCTTCGCCGATCTGGTGATCGAGGCCTCGCTGCAGCCCTACGACTATTGCGCCGTCATCCCGGTGATCGAAGGCGCCGGCGGCGTCATGACCGACTGGCAGGGTGGCAGGCTGAGCATCGAAAGCGACGGCCGGGTGGTCGCCGCCGGCGACCCGCTGGCCCACGCGGCGGCCCTGAAAGTGCTGGCCGGATAGGATGTCCGCCAAATTCCGCCGTAAATTCAGGGCATAGAGCGCTGGAACCCGCCCTTCGGGACTTCAAACCCCGGCGCTTTTTCAATAGCCTGTGCGTGGTGGAAAGGAGGCGTGGATGCTTGGAAAACTTGCGCGGTCGCTGCTGGCCGCAGGCTTGCTCTGCGCCCTGCCCCTGCCGCTTCTGGCCCAGACGGTCGGCGGCCATGGCATGGCCATGCATGGCGACCTGAAATACGGTCCCGACTCCAAACATTTCGAGTACGTCAATCCCGATGCCCCCAAGGGCGGCGAGATCCGCCTCAGCGCCCTGGGCACCTTCGACAATTTCAACGGCTTCATCATCCGCGGCAATGCCGCGGCCGGGCTGGGCCTGCTCTACATGCCGCTGTCGATCCAGTCCGATGACGAGCCGTTCAGCGAATACGGCCAGCTCGCCGAAAGGATCGAGACGCCGGAAGACCGCTCCTGGGTCGCCTTCACCCTGCGCAAGGAAGCGCGCTGGAGCGACGGCAAGCCGATCACCGCCGACGACGTGATCTTCACCCTCGACATACTGCGCGAGAAGGGCCTGCCGTTCTTCCGCTCCTATTACGGCAGCGTCGACAAGGCGGAGAAGGTTTCCGAGCACGAGGTGAAATTCACCTTCAAGGGCGAAACCAACCTCGAACTGCCGCTGATCATCGGCCAGATGCCGGTCCTGCCCAAGCACTACTGGGAGGGCAAGGAGTTCGACCGCACCACGCTGGAGCAGCCGGTCTCCTCCGGCCCCTACCGTATCAGGAACTTCGAGCCCGGCCGCTTCATCGTCTACGAGCGGGTCAAGGACTGGTGGGCCCAGGACCTGTGGACCAATCGCGGCCGTTTCAACTTCGACGAAATCCGCTTCGACTATTTCCGCGACAGCACCGTGGCGCTGGAGGCGTTCAAGAGCGGGCAGACCGACCTGAGGCGGGAGAACATCGCCCGCAACTGGGCCACCGCCTACGACATCCCCGCCGTGCAGCGCGGCGACGTCAAGAAGGAAGAGATCAAGCACGAAATCCCGCAGGGCATGCAGGCGTTCGTCATGAATCTGCGCCGGCCGCAGTTCCAGGACCGGCGCGTGCGCCTGGCGCTGGTGCAGATGTTCGACTTCGAATGGATGAACAAGACGCTGTTCTTCGATTCCTACGTCCGCACCAGATCCTATTTCAGCAACTCCGAGCTGGCGTCCTCCGGCCTGCCCTCGCCGGAGGAGCTGAAGATCCTCGAGCCGCTACGCGGCAAGATCCCCGACGAAGTCTTCACCACCGAGTTCACCCTGCCGGTCACCGACGGCAGCGGCAACAACCGCGCCGGCCAGCGCGAGGCGCTGCGCCTGTTCAAGGAAGCCGGCTGGGAGGTGAAGGGCGGCCGGCTGGTCAACGCGCAGAACCAGCCCTTCGCCTTCGAGATCCTGCTGTCCGATCCCTCCTTCGAACGCATCGCCCTGCCCTACAAACAGGCGCTGGAGCGCATCGGCATCAACGCCAGCGTCCGCACCGTCGACACCGCGCAGTTCCAGCGCCGCACCGACACGTTCGATTTCGACATGGTGGTGGGCGGCGCCGGCCAGTCGCTGTCGCCGGGCAACGAGCAGCGCGAATTCTGGGGCAGCGAAGCGGCCAAGGAGGAAGGCAGCCGCAACCTCTCCGGCATCGCCGACCCGGCCATCGACCAGTTGGTCGAGCTGGTGATTTCCGCCCCCGACCGGGAATCGCTGATCACCCGCACCCGCGCGCTCGACCGCGTGCTGCTGTGGCACTGGTACATGATCCCGCAATGGCACCTGTCGGCCTTCCGCATCGCCTACTGGGACGTGTTCGGCCGGCCCGCGATCAATCCCAAATACGACCTGCCGTTCGTCGACACCTGGTGGATCGACCCCGACAAGCAGGCGGCGATGCGCGGCAAGCGGGGCTCGCGCTAATGCCGCGCCGCCAGCGCTGAAAGGGCCGGCAGCGCCTTGCTCGCCTATATCGTCCGCCGCCTGCTGCTGGTGATCCCGACCCTGTTCGGGATCATGGTGATCAATTTCTTCATCATCCAGGCGGCGCCCGGCGGACCGGTCGAGCAGGTGCTGGCGCGCCTGCAGGGCACGGCGGTCGATGCCACCGCCCGCATCTCCGGCGGCGGCACCGAACAGGCGCCGCAGGCGCAGCGCCAGCGGCCCGGCGGCGGCGGTGGCGACGGGCCGGTCGGGGTCTATCGCGGCGCCCGCGGCCTGCCGCCGGACATGGTGGCCAAGATCGAGAAGGAGTTCGGCTTCGACAAGCCCAGGCACGAGCGCTTCTTCCTGATGATGGGGCGCTACCTGCAGTTCGATTTCGGCGAGAGCTATTTCCGCAGCATCCGGGTGATCGACCTGATCCTGGAGAAGATGCCGGTCTCCATATCGCTGGGTATCTGGACCACCTTGCTGGTCTACCTGATCTCCATTCCGCTGGGCATCCGCAAGGCGGTGCGCGACGGCTCGCCGTTCGACGTCTGGAGTTCGGGCGCGGTCATCGTCGGCAACGCCATCCCCTCCTTCCTGTTCGCCATCCTGCTAATCGTGCTGTTCGCCGGCGGCTCCTACCTGCAGTGGTTCCCCCTGCGCGGCCTGACCTCGGACAACTGGGGCAGCCTGACCCTGTTCGGCAAGATCGTGGACTATTTCTGGCACATGGCACTGCCGGTGCTGGCGATGGTGATCGGCGGCTTCGCCGGGCTGACCATGCTGACCAAGAACTCCTTCCTCGAGGAGATCAACAAGCAGTACGTCGCGACGGCCCGCGCCAAGGGCCTGTCGGAAAAGCGGGTGCTGTACGGCCACGTCTTCCGCAACGCCATGCTGATCGTGATCGCCGCCTTCCCGGCCGCCTTCGTCGGCGTGCTGTTCACCGGCTCGCTGCTGATCGAGGTCATCTTCTCGCTCGACGGGCTGGGGCTGCTGGGCTTCGAGGCGGCGATCAACCGCGACTATCCGGTGATGTTCGGCACGCTCTACATGTTCGGCCTGCTGGGGCTGATCATGGGCATCGTCGGCGACCTGATGTACGTGGCGGTCGACCCGCGCATCGACTTCGAGGCGCGCGGCTGATGCAGCTCACGCCCCTGACCCGCCGCCGCCTGCGCAATTTCCGCCGCAACGGGCGCGCCTTCTGGTCGCTGGTGATCTTCGGCGCGCTGTTCCTCGTCACCCTGTTCGCCGAGTTCCTGGCCAACGACAAGCCGCTGATCGTCTCCTACGACGGCGGCTGGTATTTTCCCATCGTCACCGTCTATTCCGAGACCACCTTCGGCGGCGAATTCGCCACCGAAGCCGACTACGACGATCCGTTCGTCAAGGAGCTGATCAGCGAGAAAGGCTGGATGCTGCATCCGCTGATCCCGTTCAGCTACAACCGGGCGGTGCGCGACCTGCCCGGCCCGGCGCCGACGCCGCCCGACGGCCGCAACCTCCTGGGCACCGACGACCAGGCGCGCGACGTGCTGGCGCGGCTGGTCTACGGCTTCCGCATCTCGGTGCTGTTCGGCCTGGTGCTGACCGCGCTCAGCACCGTCATCGGCGTCATCGCCGGCGCGGTGCAGGGCTTCTTCGGCGGCTGGCTCGACCTGTTGTTCCAACGCTTCATCGAGATCTGGTCCAGCCTGCCGACGCTCTACATCCTGATCATCCTGGCGGCGATCTTCGTGCCCAGCTTCTGGATGCTGCTGGGCATATTACTGCTGTTCTCGTGGATGGGGCTGGTCGGCGTGGTGCGGGCCGAGTTCCTGCGCGGGCGCAAGCTCGACTACGTGCGGGCGGCCAAGGCGCTGGGCGTGTCCGACGCCGCCCTGATGTTCCGCCACATCCTGCCCAACGCCATGGTCGCCGCCCTGACTTTGCTGCCCTTCGTACTGTCGGGCTCGGTGGTGGCGCTGACCTCGCTGGACTTCCTGGGGCTGGGCCTGCCGCCGGGCTCGCCGTCGCTGGGCGAACTGATGCTGCAGGGCAAGAACAACCTGCAGGCGCCGTGGCTGGGCTTCACCGGCTTCTTCGTGATCGCCATCATGCTCAGTCTTCTGGTATTCATCGGCGAGGGCGTGCGCGACGCCTTCGACCCGCGCAAGACCAATCTGTGAACGGAAGAACCGCGATGCCCGCAGAAAACGCCCCGTCCGAACCGCTGCTGCACGTCAGCGACCTGCATGTCAGTTTCGGCCGCGGCGAGAACGAGGTGCAGGCCGTGCGCGGCGTCTCCTTCGCCATCGCCAAGGGCGAGACCGTGGCGCTGGTCGGCGAGTCCGGCTCCGGCAAATCGGTCACCGCGCTGTCGATCCTGCAGCTCCTGCCCTACCCGACCGCCTGGCATCCCAAGGGCAGCATCCGTTTCCGCGGCAAGGAGATGGTCGGCGCCAGCCAGCGCGAGCTGATGCAGGTGCGCGGCAATCGCGTGTCGATGATCTTCCAGGAGCCGATGAGCTCGCTCAACCCGCTGCACACGATCGAGAAGCAGATCAACGAGGTGCTGTTCCTGCACAAGGGGCTGACGCGCGAGGCGGCGCGGACGCGCACGCTGGAGCTGCTGCAGCTGGTCGGCATTCCCAACGCCGAGAAACGGCTGGACGCCTATCCGCACCAGCTTTCCGGCGGGCAGCGCCAGCGGGTGATGATCGCCATGGCGCTGGCCAACGAACCCGACCTGCTGATCGCCGACGAACCGACCACCGCGCTGGACGTCACCATCCAGGCGCAGATCCTGAAGCTGCTGAAGGACCTGCAGGGCCGTTTCGGCATGGCGCTGCTGCTGATCACCCATGATCTCTCCATCGTGCGCAAGATGGCCGACCGGGTCTGCGTCATGACCAAGGGCGAGGTCGTCGAGACCGGCGAGGTCGAACAGGTCTTCACCGCCCCGCAGCACGCCTATACCAGGCACCTGCTGGCTTCCGAACCCAAGGGCCAGCCGGTGCAGGCGGCGGCCGACGCACCGCTGCTGCTGGAGACCGACGAGCTCAAGGTGCATTTCCCGATCAAGGCCGGCGTGTTCCGCCGCACCGTCGGCTATGTGAAGGCGGTGGACGGCATCACCATCCGCCTGCGCGAGGGCCACACGATCGGGGTGGTGGGCGAATCGGGATCGGGCAAGACGACGCTGGGCCTGGCGCTGCTGAAGCTGGAACGCAGCGACGGCCCGATCCGCTTCGCCGGCCAGGCGATCGACAAGCTGTCGCCCTATGCGGTGCGGCCGCTGCGGCGGGAAATGCAGATCGTGTTCCAGGACCCCTATTCCTCGCTCAGCCCGCGCATGTCGGTGGCGCAGATCATCGAGGAGGGGCTGAAGGTCCACAAGCTGGGCAAGGACGACGCCGAGCGCCAGGCGATGATCGACCAGGCGCTGCGCGACGTCGGCCTCGATCCCGCCATGCGCGATCGCTACCCGCACGAGTTCTCCGGCGGCCAGCGCCAGCGCATCGCCATCGCCCGCGCCATGGTGCTGCGGCCCCGCTTCGTGGTGCTGGACGAGCCGACCTCGGCCCTGGACATGTCGGTGCAGGCGCAGATCGTCGACCTGCTGCGCGACCTGCAGCGCAAGCACAAGCTGACCTATCTCTTCATCAGCCACGACCTGAAGGTGGTGCGCGCCATGGCCGACGAGGTCATCGTGCTGAAGGACGGCAAGGTGGTGGAGCACGGGCCGGCGATGCAGATCTTCCGCAACCCGCAGGATCCCTACACCAGGGCGCTGATCTCCGCCGCCCTCAACCTGGAAACGGCGCCGGCCGCCTGACATGGGCGCCTTCCTCTTCGCTTCGCAATGGGACGACGATGCGGGCTGGCGCGCGCATATGGAACGGAATCTGGGGCCGCTGGACTGGCGGCGTCTCGACGCCATCGGGCGCCAGGAGGAGATCGAGGTGGCGCTGGCCTGGGACCCGCCGCCGGGCCTGCTGGCCTCGCTGCCCAACCTGAAGCTGATCGTGTCGCTGGGCATGGGCGTCGATCATCTGCTCAAGCACCAGGATTTGCCGGCCGGCGTGCCGATCACCCGCATCCACGACGCCTCGCTGATCGACCAGATGGCGGAATACGCAATGCTGGCGTCCTTGCGCATCCTGCGCCTGTCGGACGACTACGACGCCCTGCAGCGGCAGGCGCAATGGAAGCGGCTGGCGCTGCGCGAGGCGTTCGACCTGCGCATCGGCGTCATGGGCCTGGGCGCCATCGGCGCGCGCGTGGCGACCGACCATGCGCGCCTGGGCTTCCCGGTGCGCGGCTGGGCCCGCAGCGCCAAGCGCATCGACGGTGTCGAGTGCTTCGCCGGCGCCGCCGGACTGCAGCCCTTCCTGTCGGGCACCGACGTGCTGATCTGCCTGCTGCCGCTGACGCCCGACACGCGCGGCATCGTCGATGCCCGCACGCTGGGCATGCTGCCGCGCGGGACGCATGTCGTGAACATCGCCCGCGGCGGCCATGTCGTCGATGCCGACTTGCTGGCCGCGCTCGACTCGGGCCAGATCGCTTCCGCCACGCTCGACGTCTTCAACCAGGAGCCGCTGCCCGCCGACCACCCCTACTGGCGGCATCCCAAGGTGCGCGTCACGCCGCATATCGCCGGCCAGTCCAACCCGCGCACCGCCGCACCCGGCGTCGCCGACAACGTGCGCCGCCGGCGCGACGGCCGGGAACTGCACGACCTCATCGATCCGGCGGCGGGCTATTGAACCATGCGCATCGCGCTGATCGTCGGCAGCGCCGAACCCGGACGGGACGGCATCGGCGATCATGCCCGCACCCTGGCCGGCGAACTGCAGCGCCGCGGCCATGAACCATGGGTTCTGGCGCTGGCCGATCCGCATGTCGCACAGCCGGGCAGCGGCAAGTTGATCGTCGGCGATGCGGAGGTGACGGCACTGCGCATTCCGGCCACCCTGTCGAACCATCGCCGCACCATGCTGGCGCAGGCCGCGCTCGACAATGCCGATCCCGACGCGGTGCTGTACGATTTCTCGCCCACCCAGTACGAGAAGCGCGGGCTGATCTGGCCGCTGGCGCGCGATATCGCCGCTCTGGCCCATGGCCGCAAGCGCGCCGTGCTGGTGCATGAATACTGCCTCGGTCGCGAGAAAGGCGCCGACCTGAAACGGCGCCTGTGGGGCCGCGCCCAGACCCTGGGCTTCCGCCGCTTCGCCCACAGCCTCAACGGATTGCAGATCGCGACCACCAATCTGCTGTATGCGCGTCTGCTGGAACGCGACGGCTTTGCCGCCGAAATCCTGCCGCTGTTCGGCAATATTCCCGTCGCGGCGGGGCCGGCCCCCGCG
>JBBCJW010000001.1:0-40780 GCA_037190765.1 Alphaproteobacteria bacterium | reverse complement strand
CGCTGTGCTTGACGCAGCCAGCTATGGCGCGAGCTTTCTCAACAACCGTCATCGCCCGGCTCGACCGGGCGACCCATGGTGATTGCAGTTGATCTCTTTCCGAATGGGCAACGGTGTCGGGATCGGTATGGGTGCTCCGGTCAAGCCGGAGCATGACGGGATTGTGTGGTGGAAGGCATCCTTGTCATCGTGGGCGCTGTGCACGCTTCCCGAAGATCGGGAGAAGGGAATACAGCGACTCTCAACAATCGTCATCGCCCGGCTCGACCGGGCGACCCATGGCGGCAGCGGTCGATCTCTTTCCGAATCGGCAACGGTATCGCCATCGGCATGGGTGCTCCGGTCAAGCCGGAGCATGACGTAAAAAAACAAATTGGTCGGCGAGCGCCGCGCGTTACGACGCCGCCGCACTGGCGCGTTCGGCGGCGGCGGCGTCCTCCGCGTGCCAGCGGCGGGCGATGTCGTCCAGCCCGTTCAGCACCGGATCCAGCTCCTGCCCGCGCCGCGCCAGCCGGTAGGTGACCTGCGGCGGGATGGTCGGCTGGTAGTGGCGCTCGATGATCTCGGCGTGCTCCAGGAGCCGTAGCCGCTCGGTCAGCACCTTGGCCGAGATGCCCTTCACCTTGCGCTTCAGTTCGCCGAAGCGGGTGGGGCCGTCATTGCGCAGCACCCAGAGAATGTAGGTCGTCCACGGCCCCATCAGCAGGCGCAGGATCGCGTCCATGGGGCAGCCCATCGAGGATTTCGGCAGGGTCATCGTTTCTCTCCCGGCTGGTGGCGGCGTCCGTCGCGGCTCACCGGTCCGTTCTCAAGTTACTAAAAGGTACCTACTTTACAACAGAAATCTCATAGGCAATATCGCCTATAGTTACTTTAGGTGAGTGACTGAATTTTTACAACTCCGGCCCGTGCGGCCGATCTGGAGGTTTTCATGTCTTCTGTCGCCATCGCCTATCACAGCGGTTATGGCCATACCGCCACCGTGGCCGAGGCCGTCGCCCGCGGCGTGAACTCGGTGCCCGGCGCGTCGGCCGTGCTGGTGCCGGTGGAGCAGGCCGAGCAACGCATCAACGAACTGCACGCGGCCGGCGCCATCGTGTTCGGCGCCCCGACCTACATGGGCTCCGCCTCGGCCGCCTTCAAAGCCTTCATGGACAACACTTCGAAGTTCTTCGCCGCCGCGCCGTGGCAGGACAAGCTGGCGGCCGGCTTCACCGTCTCCGCCTCGCAAAGCGGCGACAAGCTGAACACGCTGGTGCAGCTCGCCATCTTCGCCATGCAGCACGGCATGGTGTGGGCCGGGCTGGGCCTGCCGCCGGGCAACAGCTCGTCCAAGGGCAGCGCCGACGACCTGAACCAGCTCGGCAGCTTCATCGGCGCCATGGCGCAGGCCAATGCCGACCAGGGCGCCGAAGGCATCAAGGCGTCCGACCTGCGCACCGCCGAGCATCTGGGCCGCCGCGTCGCCGAACTGGCGCTGGCCCGCACCGGCCTGCCGGTCGCGGCGTAAGGGAGGACGAACCGATGAGCGAACGCGATTACGGCGCGCTGCTGCTGCGCCTGGCGCTGGGCATCATGTTCATCGCCCATGCGCTGCTGAAATATCTCGTCTTCACCCTGCCGGGCACGGCCGCCTTCTTCGACAGTCTCGGCCTGCCCGGTTTCCTGGCCTATCTGGTGTTCGCCGCCGAACTGGTCGGCGGCGTGCTGCTGGTGCTGGGCGTCTATGCCCGGGCGGTGGCGCTGGCTTTGGTGCCGGTGCTGCTGGGCGCCCTGTGGGCGCATGCCGGCAATGGCTGGCTGTTCTCCGCCCCCAATGGCGGCTGGGAATATCCCGCCTTCCTGGCCGTCGCCGCCCTGGTGCAGGCGCTGATCGGCGACGGCGCCTGGGCGCTGAAGCCCACGCCGCTGCCGAGGGCGCTGTTGAAGACGGCGTAGGGAAATTCCCGCCCATTGCGAACGGCCGGCCGATCGCCGGCCGTTCTCTTGCGCCCGGCCTACCAGCCGAAATCGCGCCTGCGCGGATGCGACCAGCAGCCGCGTTCCTCCAAAAGGGGCAGCACGGTGCGGCCGAAGCGCTCGATCTCTTCCGGCTGCCAGACGGGGAAGCTGAGCGCCACGCCGTCGCAGCCGAAATTTTCGATCAGCTCGACGATGCCGTCGGCCACTTCCTGCGGCCCGCCATGGATCTTGCGCGCCCCCGACACCGAGCCGATGGCGCGCATCTGCAGTTCGCCCAGCGAGGCGTAGATGTCGTCGTAGGTCGAGATGCCGGCCCGCACCGCGTTCAGGTATTCCGCCACGCCCTCCAGGTCGACCGACCGGGCCAGCCATTCCGAATATTCCTTTGCCTCCGCGCTGGTGTCGCGCAGGGCGATATGGGCATGCATCTGCACCTTGATGGCGTCGGCCGGCCGCCCGGCGTCGGCGGCGACCTTGCGGATGCCGGCGACGCGCTTCTGCAGCTCCTCCTTCGGCGTGCGGCCGGGCATGAAGATGCAGTCGGCGTAGCGGCCGGCGAAGTCGCGGCCGGCATCGGAGGCGCCGGCGGAGACGACAAAGGGGCGCGGCTGCTGCACCGTGGCCGGGCCGACGACGGCGCCGTGAATGGAAAAATGCCGGCCGTCGAAATCGACCCGGCCGGTGGTCCAGGCCTGGGTCATGATTTCGACGAACTCGCAGGCGCGCTCGTAGCGCGCATCGTGCGGGATCGGCGTCGGTCCGCCGGGCATCTCGGCGAACCCGGCGCCGGAGACGACGTTCATGCCCCAGCGCCCGTTGCTGAGCTGGTCGAGCGCGCCGCCCATGCGCACGTATTGCAGCGGCTCGAACCAGGAGGTGTGCAAGGTGGTGATGAAGCGGATCTTGCGCGTCACCGCCACCAGCGCGGCGGCCAGGATGGGCGGCAGCAGCATGGGGTCCTGCAGCCCGAAGCCGCTGGTGCGCGGCCCGTAGGAACCCCAGGCATCGGCCATGAACAGGTAGTCCAGCCCGATGCGCTCGCAGGCCTGCGCCACCGCCACGTGGCTGTCGATGGCCAGCACGTCGGGATTGCGGGCGGCAACCGCCCCGGAAATCGTATGGATCGCTCTCGCGTTGGGGTAGAATAGCCCCAGTCGGACACTCATCAGGCTCCCTCCCGGATCGGCCGTCAAAAATATTGCAATTAATGCAATTGTAAAGCGATTGCATCATTGCTAAGTCAGGCCTTGTGCCGGCGCCCGGCGGCGCGGGGAGGGGATGTCCTGGAGCCCGGCGCGGTTTTGATGGACGGGAAAGCCGTGGTGTTGCAAATGTTTAGGTCTGGAAGCCGGCGGCCCGGCGCAGGCGGTGCGGACCGGTATTGATGCATTGCGGCCGGCCGGAACCGGGAGTGGGACCAGACTGGGACCCGAGCCGGTTTTGCGCCATTGGCACAGAGGGTGGACGGGGCAGGATGCTTGCGAGGACGGGATGGTAGACAAGGAACAGTGGGTGGCGGCGATCAGCCGCCAGTTCGGCCCCCGCTACATCGCCATCGTCGAGGCCCTGGTCGAGATGATCGAGGCCGGCCAGCTGCGCGAGAAGCAGCAGATTCCCACCCAGCGCGAACTGGCCCGGATGCTGGGCCTGACCCCGGGCACGACGGCGCGCGCCTACGCCATCGCCGCCGAGCGCGGCCTGATCTCGGGCGAGACCGGCCGCGGCACCTTCGTGCGCCGCGGCGCCTCCGACACCCGGCTGACGCGCAGCGGCGACTACGTCGAGGACCGTGTCATTCCGGCCATGCGGCCAAGCCGCGAGTCGGCCGAGCCCGGCCTGCTGGGCGACCTGGCGGTGCCCAATGTCGGCGCCGGCAACCTGGCGCAGGAGCTGCAGGAGGCGATCCGCCGCGCCAGCGAGGATTTCCGCTTCACGCTGGGCCGCTACCACCCGCACGGCGCCCAGGTGCCCGAGCGCTTCCGCCAGGTCGGCGTCTCCTGGTTCGCCCGCATGGGCCTGCAGGTCGAGCTCGACAACGTGGTGATCGCCAGCGGCGCGCATGCCGCACTCTACGTCATCCTGTTCTCCGAGAACCTGCGGCGGCTGCCGGTGATGACGCCGGTGCTGACCTTCGCCGGCTTGCGCAACATCGCCATCGCGCACGACCATCCGCTGATCCCGGTCGAGGTCGACGAGCAGGGGCCGGTGCCGAAATCGCTGGAAATCGCCTGCAAGCAGGCCGGCGGCCGCGTGCTCTATCTGCAGTCGATCGTCCACAACCCGACCTGCTTTTCCGTCAGCGAGGCGCGGCTGCGCGAGATCGTCGACATCTCGCGCAAGTACGACCTGATCATCATCGAGGACAACACCGCGCCGCTGGCGTTCGACGACGGGCGGGTGATGGCCGCCAGCCTGGCGCCCGAGCGCACCTTGCTGATCACCAGCTGCGCCAAGTCGGTCAGCCCCGCCGTCAACGCCGGCTTCATCGCCGTGCCGCGCGGCTGGGCCTCCCAACTCAACACCGCGATCAAGACGCACCACGTCTATGCCTCGATGTTCCACGTCGAGGTCATCAAGGCGCTGATCGATTCGGGCGCGCTGGACCGCATCTGCAGCGACTCGCAGGCGCTGGTTGCCCGCCGCATCGCGCTGGCGCGCGACAAGCTGGCGCCGTTCTCGCTGCGCACCCATCCGCAGAGCTGGCTGGCCTGGCTGGAACTGCCCAGCATGTGGACCTCGGAAGCCTTCACCACGGCGGCGCGGGTGCAGGGCGTGGCGCTGGGCGGCTCGCAGAATTTCGTCATCGCCGGCGTCGCGCCCGACATGAACGGCGTGCGCCTGGCCCTGACCTCGCCATCCTCCGACGAGGCCTTCTCCCGCTATCTCGACATCATCCGCAGCCTGCTGCACGCCGACGAGGCGCGGCACGGCACCGCCGTCTAGGCTCGCCGGCAGCCGGCGTGCCGGCCGGATCGCGCAAAAGGTGCGACCTGGGGCAGGGGGGCGGTCGCCGCCCGGCCGATCTGACGGCTAAATTGATGCAAATGATTTAATTGCAACAATCCAAACCCTGTGTTTTCATCCGGCATTGCTGTAATCGGGAGCCCCGCAGTGCCTCGCCAGATGCATCTCGCCACCATCATCGCGCATTGCCCCGCCCCGCATTCGATCGGCGTCTGGCGCCATCCGAAATCCTTCAACGGCTTCCGCTACAACAAGCCGCAATACTGGGAGCATCTGGCCCGCACCCTGGAGCGCGGCTGCTTCGACATGCTGTTCCTGGCCGACACGTTCAACCTGCACGACGTCTACAAGGGCAGCCCGGCCATGGCCATCAAGTACGGGCTGCAGTTCCCGCGCAGCGATTCGGCGCTGCTGGTCCCGCTGATGAGCCGGGTCACCACCAATCTGTGCTTCGGCCTGACCGCCAACACCGCCTACATGGAGCCGTACTACCTGGCGCGCCAGTTCGCCACGCTCGACGACCTGACCGACGGGCGCATCGGCTGGAACGTGGTCGCCGGCTTCAGCCGCAGCGAGGCGGCCAATTTCGGCCGCGACGACGTGCTCGACCACCAGCAGCGCTACGAGCGGGCGGAAGAGTACATGGAGGTCTGCAACAAGCTGTGGAACAGCTGGGAGCCGGACGCCGTGGTGATGGACCGCGACAGCGGCGTCTTCGCCGATCCCGACAAGGTGCATCGCATCAACCATGTCGGCAAATATTTCCGCTGCGCCGGCCCGCTCAGCGTGCCGCGCACGCCGCAAGGCCGGCCCACCATCATCCAGGCCGGCGCCTCGATGGAAGGCACCGATTTCGCCGCCCGCCACGCCGAGATCCATTTCGCCGTGCGCGCCTCGGTCGAGGGCATGCAGAGCCATCGCGCGCGGCTGAACGAGGCGCTGGCCCGGGCCGGGCGCCAGCCGGGCGACGTCAAGGTGCTGTGGGGGCTGACCGCCATCATCGGCGAGGACGAGAACGCGGCGCGCCAACGCGAACGGGCCATGATGGCGCGCGTGGCGCCGGAGGCCGGCCTGTCGCTGATGTCGGGCCATCTGGGCTACGACCTGTCTGCGCTGCCGCTGGACAAGCCGCTGGAGAACATCGCCGTCTCCGGCGTGCGCGGCATCCTGGAATCGGTCATCAGCGATTTCGGGCCGGAGATGACTTTGGCCGAGGCCGGCCAGCGCTATGGCTGCGGCCTGGCGGGCATGCGCATCTTCGGCAGTCCGCGCCAGATCGCCGACCAGATGGAAGCGGTGTTCGACGCCGCCGGCGACGGCTTCATGATGCTGACCACCGACTACCTGCCCGGCAGCGTCGACGAGTTCGTCGACCTGGTCGTGCCCGAGCTGCAGCGCCGCGGCATCTTCCGCCGTCAATACGCGCCGGGCGTCATGCGCCAGAAGCTGTTCGGCGCCCGCGCCGCCTGAAGAATCGGCAACCCTCGCTGCCTTGCGTGCCATCCACGCCATCTTTGCGTCCCAATTGACACCTTTTTTCATCCACAATTGATGCAATTTGGACCCGAATCTCTGGTATTGATATAATTTCTTATCTATTGTTGCATTGCTGCATTGAACGCATTCCGGTCCGGGCCAGCCAGGGATGCAAACAAAACAGGCCCCGGAAGGCGTCGCCGCCTTCACGCTGCCAAGGAGAGAGCGCGATGGGTATTCATGCAATGTCGTCGCTGGCGCTGTGGCTGCGGCCGGTCGGGCGCGGCGCGGCCATCGCGCAACGCGATCGAAGCGTGGCGGCCTGACCGCCGGGCAACCGCCGGAACGGAGGGAGGCTGCCAATGGCGATCGCGGACCAGTTGGCCGAACACATTGCCGCCGTGCGCTATGAGGATCTGCCCGCCTCGGCGGTCGCCGCCGCCAAGCGGCTGATCATCGACACGCTGGGCACCGGCTATGCCGGCGCTGGCGAACCGGGCTGCGCCGAGATCGCCGACACCGTGCTGGCCGATGGCGGCGCCCCGCATGCCACGCTGTGGTCGACCGGCCAGCGCACTCCGGCGATGGGTGCGGCACTGGCCAACGGCACCTTCGCCGCCGCGCTCGACTACGACAGCCTGCATTTCGACGGCGTCATCCATCCCGAGATCGTCACCCTGCCGGCCGCGCTGGCGCTGGGCGAGCGCGAGAAGTGCAGCGGCCGCGACCTGATCCGCGCCGTGGTGGTCGGCGGCGACCTGATGTGCCGGCTGGCCATGTCCACCAGCCGCAACGCCGCCTGGTTCGTCACCTCGACCAACGGCACCTTTGGCGCCGCGGCGGCGGCTTCGGTCATGCTGGGGCTGGACCGCGCGCAGGCGCGCAACGCGCTGGGGCTGGCGCTGTGCCAGGCCGGCGGCACCAACCAGGCGGTGCTGGAGCGCACCCTGGCCAAGCGCATGCAGTCGGCCTTCGCCGCCCGCAACGGCGTGCTGGCGGCTGAACTGGCGCGCCGCGGCGTCACCGGCCCGGCCGCAGCGATCGAAGGGTCGGCCGGCTACTACGCCGCCTTCGAGCCGGGCGATGCGGCGGTCCTGCTGGATGGCCTGGGCGAGCGTTACGAGACGGCCAACACCGGCATCAAGAAATTCCCCAGCTGCGCCTGCAACCACGCCGCCATCCAGGCCGCGATCGAGCTGGCGCGCGATCACGCGCTCGCCGCCGCCGATCTGAAGCGCGTGCGGGTGCGCATCACGCCTTTCATGCAGCAGGTGGTCGGCGGCGATTTCGATCCCAGCGGCGATCTGCAGGTCGCCGCCCAGTTCAGCGTCCGCTACTCGGTCGCCTGTGCGCTGCTGCGACGCGAACTGAAGCTGGGCGACCTGATGCCCGAGCGCGTGCTGGAGCCGGCGGTGCGCGCCCTGGCCGAGCGGGTGGAGATCGAGCCCGACCCGCAGAATGACGGCTTCCTCAGCCCCGCCACCGTGTTCGTGGAGACCGGCCGCGGTGTGCTGCAGCGGACCATCGAGGCCATTCCGGGATCGGCGCAGGCGCCGCTGCCCGATGGCGACGTGGCCGAGAAATTCGCCGACTGCCTGTCCTATGGCGCGGCGAAAGGCACGGCGATCGACGGCGCGCGCCTGTTCGCCAGCCTGTCCCGGCTCGAGGAGGTCGAGGATCTGGAGGCGATGATGCGGGCGGTGTTCCAGCCCGCGCAATCGCAGTCACAGCCGTCGCCACCCCGCCGCACGGCGACGGCCTGACGCCGGCGCAGGAACAAGGGGCGACCGCAGGAACGGGAGAGAGCGATGGCGGCGAGTGCGAAAAAGGCGACTTCAGGCAGCGCTGCGACGCGGCGGCCGCTGGACGGCGTGAAGGTGCTGGAGTTCGGCCATTTCGCCGCCGGTCCCTTCGCCGGGCTGGTGCTGGCCGACTGGGGCGCCGACGTGGTCAAGGTCGAGCCGCCGGGCGGCGAGGGCTTGCGTGCCTGGCCGCCTTTCGCCAAGGGCGAGGAGGGCGAGCCCGACTACAGCCTGAACTTCGCCTCGGTCAGCCGCAACAAGCGCAGCATCACCGCCGACTTCAAGAATCCGGCCGACCTCGAACGCCTGCGCAAGCTGTGCGGCAAGGCCGACATCCTGATCGAGAATTTCCGTCCCGGCGTGATGGAGCGGCTGGGGCTGGGCTACGAGACGCTGGCCGCGCTCAATCCGCGCCTGGTCTATTGCTCGGTCTCCGGCTACGGCCAGTCCGGCCCGTTCAGCGGCAAGGGCGCCTTCGACGTCGCCATCCAGGCCATCTCCGGCATCATGAGCGTGACCGGCGAGGAGGACGGGCCGCCGGCCAAGTGCGGCGTGCCGCTGGCCGATTTCTGCACCGCCGTGTTCGCCGCCTGCTCCTCGGTGGTGGCGCTGCGCCAGGCCGAGCGCACCGGCCGGGGCGCCAATGTCGATTGCTCGATGCTGTCCTGCATGCTGGCGATCTCCGCCCTGCAGACCAGCGAGTTCTGGGGCACCAGCATTCCGCCCAAACGGCTGGGCTCGGGCCATCCGCGCAACGCGCCCTATGAAGGCTTCCTGGCCAGGGACGACAAATGGGTCGTGGTCGCCGCCGGCAACGAGCAGCTGTGGCGGCGGCTGTGCAAGTGCATGGGCGTGGAGCAACTGGCCGAGGACCCGCGCTTCGCCATCCAGGCCGACCGCGCCCGCAACCGCAAGCTGCTGGCCGAACTGCTGGCGCCGACCTTCCGCCAGCGCGACGCCGAGGACTGGCTGACGGCGCTGGAGGCCGCCGGCGTACCCTGCGCGCCGATCTGCGACTACGCCGAATCGCTCGACAGCGAGCATGTGCGGGCGATCGGGCTGGTGCAGGACATGCCCCTGCCCAACGGCCGCACCACGCCCACCGTCGCCAATCCGATCCGCATGAGCGGCTACGAATTCGAGATCTTCAACCGTCCGCCCGATGCCGGCGAGCACAACGGCATCGTCGATGCCGAATGGCTCGGGACTGCCGCGTCCGGCCACCAGCAGGGAACCAAGAAAGCGCAATGAGCAACGGCCTTCGCATCACCCGCATCGACCAGTTCCGCCTCGACGTGCAGATCGACCGGCCGGAGCGTTCCAATTCGCTCGACACGCCCACCGTCGCCGCCCTCACCGAGGTGGTGCTGGAGGCCTACGAGGACGAGACCAAACTGCTGACCCTGAGCGGCGCGGGCAAGAATTTCTGCTCCGGCTTCGATACCGGGCAGGGCGGCTTCGCCAACAAGAAGGAGCGCAACAACCGCATCCTGGCGATCGAGTCGCTGCTGCAGCTGATCTGGAACGCGCCCTACGTGTCGGTGGCTTTCGTGCAGGGCGCGGCGGTCGGCGCCGGCGCCGACCTGGCGGCCAATTGCGACTATCGCGCCTGCGCCGCCTCGACCTGGCTGCGCTTTCCCGGCTTTCGCCTGTCCGGCGTCACCCTGGGCACCGGGCGGCTGGCCCGCATCGTCGGCGACCACCAGGCCTTCGACCTGGTGCTGCGCAACCGCAAGGTCGATCTGGCGCAGGCGCAGGCGCTGGGACTGGTGACGCACCAGGTCGAGGAGGCCGACCGGCCCGCCTTCGCCGACGCGCTGGCCGCCGATCTCAAGGAGGTGTCGAAGGATTCCATCCTGGCGCTGAAATCGGCGGTGCGCGCCCCCGACCGCTGGCAGAGCGTGGCGCGCATTCCCCTGTCGCTGCGGCGCTAGGCGGGAAGGGGCGCGGCATGAACCTGTTCGATCTTGGCGGCAAGGTCGCCATCGTCACCGGCTCCAGCAAGGGCATCGGCCGCTCGATCGCCAGCCAGATGGCGCGGCACGGCGCCAGGGTGGTGATCTCCAGCCGCAAGGCGGCGCCGTGCGAGGAGGTGGCGAACGACATTCGCGCCCAGGGCGGCACGGCCATCGCGGTGCCGGCCAACATCTCCGACAAGGGGCAGCTCGAGACGCTGGTGGCCGAGACCCGCCGCCAGCTCGGCCCGGTCGACATCGTGGTCTGCAACGCTGCTTCCAACCCGCATTACGGGCCGATGATGGGCCTGCCCGACGACATGTTCGACAAGATCATGCGCAACAACATCCTCTCCAGCCTGTGGCTGGTGAAGATGGCGCTGCCCGACATGCAGGCGAAGCAGGACGGGGCGGTGATCCTCGTCTCCTCCATCGCCGGCATCAAGGGCAGCGGCACGCTGGGCGCCTATGGCGTGTCGAAGGCCGCCGACATGGCGCTGGTGCGCAACCTCGCCATCGAGCTGGGCCGCGACAACATCCGCGTCAACGCCATCGCGCCGGGCCTGATCAAGACCGATTTCGCCAAACCGCTGTGGGACTCCAAGGAGAACTCGGACTACTTCCTCGGCAGCCAGTCGATCAAGCGGCTGGCCGAGCCCGACGACATCGGCGGCATCGCCGTCATGCTGGCCGCGCCTGCCGGCCGCTTCGTCACCGGCCAGGTCATCGTCGCCGATGGCGGCGCCACGATCACGTGAGGGCGGGCCGGGCCATGGAAGACAGCCGCATGGAAGAACTGGCCGCCCGCCGCCAGGAGGCGCGCAAGATGGGCGGACCGGCGCGGGTGCAGAAGGTGCGCGCCGCGGGCAAGCTGCCGGTGCGCGAGCGGCTCGACATATTGTTCGACCCGGACTCGTTCGAGGAGATCGGCCTGCTGGCGCACAGCCAGCATCCGGGGCTGGAAAAACGCACCCCGGCCGACGGCGTGGTGACCGGCTGCGGCCAGATCGAGGGCCGGCGCGTCTTCGTCATGGCCGACGATCCCTCAGTGCTGGCCGGCACCAGGGGGCGCGTGGCGGAGGAGAAGCTGATTCGCATCCGCTCGCTGGCGCTGCGCGAAAAACTGCCGCTGGTGATGCTGAACGAAGCCGGCGCGGCGCGGGTGCAGGAGACCAACGGCGCCTATTCGGCCGGGCTGGGCGGCGGTTTCGAGCAGCATTTCCAGTTGAGCGGCGTGGTGCCGCAGATCTCGGTGCACATGGGCGCCTCCTTCGGCGGCCCGTCCTTCGTCGGCTCGATGTGCGACTACGTCGCCATGGTCAAGGGCACCGGCTTCATGGGCATGTCGGGGCCGCCCATCGTCAAGGTCGGCATCGGCGTCGAGCACACGCTGGACGAGATCGGCGGCGCCGACATGGCCACGCGCAACACCGGCCAGGTCGATTACCTGGGCGCCGACGAGGCCGACGCGCTGAAATCGGTGCGCCGCTATCTCTCCTACCTGCCGTCCAACTGCCACCAGCTGCCGCCGTCGGCGCCGGTGCGCGCCGCGCCATGCGAGAGCGAGCCGGGCGCGGCCTCGCTGTGCAAGCTGGTGCCGGAGGGCCACCGGCAGGCCTATTCGATGCGCCGCCTGCTGCAGCTCATCGTCGATGAGGACAGCCTGTTCGAGCTGCACGAGGGCTACGGCCGCAACCTGATCACCGCCCTGGCGCGCATCGACGGCCAGCCGGTCGGGCTGGTGGCCAACAATCCCGCGCAGCGCGCCGGCGTGCTGGACGAGAAGGCGGCGATCAAGGCGCGCCGCTTCGTCGACATCTGCGACGCCTTCCACATTCCGCTGGCCTTCTTCTGCGACACGCCCGGCTTCCTGGTCGGGCCGGAGATCGAGAAGCAGCGCATGGTCAGCCTGTGCGGCCGGCTGATGATGTCCCTGATCTCCGCCACAGTCCCGAAGATCCAGATCGTGGTCAGGAAGGCGGTGGGCATGGCCTATATCGCCATGTGCGGCCGGGCCTGCCGGCCCAGCGCCATCGTCGCCTGGCCGACCGCCTTCTTCGACGTCATGGGGCCGGAAGCCGCCGTCATGCTGGCGCACGAGAAGGAGATCATGGCGGCGCCCGATCCGGAAAAGCGCAAGCAGGAATATCTGCAGGAGTTCGCAGTCGCGGCCAGCGCCTACGCCACCGCCGGCCTGGGGCTGATCGACGACGTCATCGCGCCGCAGGAAACGCGCGGCCTGATCGCCCGCACCATCCGCCGCGCCGCCCATGGCGGCGGTCCCGGCTTCAGGCGGCGGATCGAGCCATGAGCCGCCGCCTGCCGCTTCGACGCCGCGCTTCGGGGAGTCCGATTGACTCCGCCACCTGTGATATTACAATCCAACTAGTCGGTTTCTTTAGTCGTCGCTGATGGCAGGCGGCGTATCGCCGGCCAAACCGGACAGCCAGGAACGGCTGCCGCGCAACCAGGGAGGAACAACGGCCATGTCGAAAATGATGACGTCACTGCGCACCACCGCGCTCGGCACGCTGGCGCTCGGCCTCGCGTTCGGCGCCGCCGGCGCCGCCGGTGCCAACGAATATCCGGAAATGTCGCTCAAGATGGCGCATTCGCTGCCCGAGACCTTCGTGCAGTCGCAGAAGGCCGACAAATGGTTCTTCGAGGAGCTGGAGAAGCGCACCGGCGGCAAGATCAAGACGCAGATCTTCTGGAACGGCTCGCTGGCGCGGCCCCGCGAGGTGTTCGACATGGTCGGCCAGGGCGGAGTCGCCTTCGGCGGCGACGCGCAGGGCTACTATCCCTCGCAGCTGCCGCTCAACACCATGCCCAACTCGCTGCTCGGCACGCTGACCTTCGACAACGCCATACAGGCCTCGCAGATCACGCGCGAGATCTTCGACAAGTTCCCCGCCATGCAGGAGGAGTTCAAGGCGCTGGGCATCTGGCCGATCTATTTCAACGCCGCGACCTCCTTCCGCGTCGCCTGCACCCGGCCGGTGGCCTCGGTCGAGGACCTGAAGAACAAGAAGATCCGCCAGTTCAGCGCCTACCATCCGCGCCTGTGGGAATCGGTCGGCGCGGTCGGCGTCACCGTGCTGCCGGCGGAAATCTACGAGGGATTGCAGCGCAACCGGCTGGACTGCGCCTTCTATTCCTATCCGGCGCTGCAGACGCAGAAGATCTACGAGCAGGGCAAGTTCATCAGCACCGCCAATTTCGGCGCCGGCGCCACCTGGCCGGTGGTGGTCAACTATGACCTGTTCTTCAACAAGTGGCCGGAGAGCCTGCGCAAGCTGATCACCGAGCTGGGCCGCGAGGCCGAGCGGCGCAGCGCCGAGGCCGACACCGCCGCCGGCGTGGAAGCCGTCGAGCTGATGAAGAAGCAGGGCGCGGTCATGGTCGAGTGGTCGGATGCCGAGCAGAAGAAGCTGGAGTCCATGGTGCCGAGCTTCATCGACGTCTGGGCCGAGCAGCAGGAGAAGGCCGGCCGGCCGGTGGCGCGCGAGATCGCCGAGTACATCAAGAAGCGCCGCACCGAACTGAAATAGGCGCTTCCCCCGTGGCTGGCATGCCGGCCCCCGCCCATCGCCGTTTCCGTCCGGCCTGCGCCGGACGGAAACGGATCCCGCTCCCCCACGCCTGATCGGTGGCGATCGATGAACATATTGCTGCGGTTGGATAAGACGCTGCGGGCGTTGAACGGCGTCGCCCTGGCCATTGCCGGCGTCGGCATGTTCTTCATCGCGTTCGTCAGCACCGCCGACGTGGTCTTCTACCTGGTGCTGGGCCGGCCGTTCTCCGGCGCCAACGAATCGGTCGAGGTGGCGCTGGCGGTCAGCATCGTCATGACCTTGGCCTACACGCAGTACCGGCGCCAGCACATCGTGGTCGACATCGTGGTCCAGACCTTCTCGCCGCGCGGCAAGCGCATCTCGCTGGTCATGGAGCTGCTGGTCGGACTGTTCTGCATGACGCTGATCTCGTGGCGCGCCTGGGTGCTGGCGATCGAAAGCGTTTACACCAAGGAGACGGCGTCGAGCCTCTATTCCTTCCCGGTCTATCCCTGGAAGGTGGCGTTCGCCATCGGCCTGACCCTGGCGACGATCGAGTTCGTGCGCCAGATCGCCTGGATCTGCTGCGGCGTGTGGCCGAAGACGGATCACGGCGCTGCGGGCGACGAGCAGCGGGGAGAATTCCAGTGAGCGAGCCGATTCTCGTTGGAATCCTCGGCATCGCCGCGATGCTGACGGTCGGCGCCATCGGCGTGCCGGTGGCGTTCTCGATGATCGTGGTCGGCATTGCCGGGCTGTGGTACTTCGGCGGCTTTCCCTTCGTCGCCACGACGCTGAAGACGCTGCCCTACCAGATCTTCAGCGAATACGCCTTCGCCGTCATCCCCATGTTCATCCTCATGGGGGCGCTGGCCTCGGCCGCCGGCATCACCACCGAGCTCTACGCCGTGACCAACCGCCTGCTGGGCCGCGTGCGCGGCGGCCTGCTGATGGCGACCACGCTGGCCTCGGCGATCTTCTCCGCCATCTCCGGCTCGACCATCGTCAACGCCACCGTCTTCACCCGCATCGCCCTGCCGGAGATGCTGAAATACGGCTACGAGCGCGGCATCGCCGCCGGCTGCATCGCCGCCGCCGGCACCTTCGCCGCCCTGATCCCGCCGTCGATCAGCCTGGTGATCGTCGCCATCCTGACCGAAGGCTCGATCGGCGCCATGCTGATCGCCGGCATCCTGCCCGGCATCCTGACCGCGGTGGCCTACCTGTTCGGCATCGCCGCCATGGTGCGGATCAGGCCGCGCTGGGCGCCGCAGGTCGGCCCGCACTACACCTGGCGCGAGCAGATGCGCGGCATCGCCGATATCGGGCCGGCGGTGATCCTGATCATGGTGGTGCTGGGCGGCATCTACACCGGCCTGCTGTTTCCCTCCTCGGCCGGCGCCGTCGGCGCCGCGGGCGCCCTGGTCATCGCCCTGCTGCGGCGGCGGCTGAACTGGCAGAACCTGTGGGCCGCGCTGCAGGGCACCGCTACCGCCACCGCCGCGCTGTTCTTCGTGGTCATCGGCGGGCTGATCTTCTCCCGGCTGCTCACTTTCGGCGGCTTCATCACCGAGCTGTCGCTGATCGTGGCCGGCTGGGAGATGACGCCGCTGCAGCTCATCATCGCCATCTGCGTGCTCTACCTGGTCCTCGGCATGTTCATCGACACGCTGTCGGTGATGCTGATCACCATTCCCTTCCTGTGGCCGGTGGCGAACCATATCGGCGTCGACGTCATCTGGTTCGCCATCATCGTGGTGAAGATGGTCGAGATCGCCACCATCACCCCGCCGGTCGGCCTCAACCTGTTCGCCGTCATGAGCGCGTCGAACAACACGGTGAAGGCGGGCGAGCTGATCCGCGGCGTCTCGCCCTTCATCGTCATCGAGCTGTGCGTGCTGGCCCTGCTGGTCGCTTTCCCGGAGATATCGACATGGCTGCCCTCGCAGATGGGCAATTAGCGGCCCCGCTTGCCGCCCTTCGACGCCGGCCGCGCCTTGATGCGGGTCGCGGCCAGCACCATCTCGCGCAGCGCGCGCACGAAGGCCTTGCCGTTGAGCTGCTGCTTGCGGCGGTACCACTCCAGCAGCGCGCCGTTGGCGAGCGAGGACAGGCTGGCCGCCTGCTCGCGGATCGGGCCGTCGTTGCGGAAGATGCCCGCCTTGCGGCCGTCGCGCAGGGTGATCGCCAGCCCGTCGAGCAGCGCGTCGTGGTGGGTCTTCACCAGGTGCTCGATCTCCTCGTTCTTGCCGGGAAATTCCAGCGACACCAGCAGGGGCAGCAGGATCTCGTCCGGCGCCTCGGCGCCGAGGCGGGAGACGTTGTTGACCCAGATCGCCAGGCGGTCGGCCGGATCGAGCCGGTCGTTGCGCAGCGTGGCGATGATCTCGGCGTAGAGCGCGCAGCTGCGCACGACCAGCTCGTGCAAGAGCTGCGACTTGTCGAGGAAGTAGAAATAGACGCCGCCCTTGGAATAGCCGGCGTTGCGCGCGATGTCGTCGACCGAGGTCGCCAGGTAGCCCTGCGCCACGAACAGGGAGAGCGCCGATTTCAGCACCGCCTCGCGGCTGACGGCGCGGCGCACCGGGTTGGGCGTGCGGGTCCGCTTGCCGGCGGCCGGGGCGGCCGCGGTTTTCGCCGCCCGGCGCGGGGCGGCGGCGGGCGGTCTGCTGTCGGTTCTGCTGCGTCTCATCGCGCGGGTCTCCCGGGCGCCGACTATGGCGCGAAACCGCGACGGCGCACAACCGGCCGGCTGAACGGCGGAGGCTGATCCGAGGGGCTTGATTGACGCATTGATGCTTGTGTGGTGAAAATCCGACCAGTCAGTTTGTAAATGAGGGCATGAGGGTATGGACGAAAAGAGGCGGCGCTTGCGTCCGCCGAGCTGAGGAGGGAACGATGAGGAATTCAGGTGCGATATTCGGCAAGGCGACCGGCGCCGCCGCGGCACTGGCCCTTGCCGTGCTGCTGCAGTCTCCCGCCCAGGCGCAGGAGACGGTCAGGATCGGCATTTTCGGCGGCACGGGCCCGTTCGCCAATCTCGGCGAGGGCTTCAATGTCGGCGCCTCGCCGGTCATCGAGGCGTTCAACAAGGGCAATGCCCAGGTCAGGCTCGAGCGGGTGTCGGTCAATGTCGGTTCCTACGACCCGACCATGGGGCTGAACTCGATCAAGAAATCGATCGAGGTCGACAACGTGCTGACCATGCTGGGCGCGGGCAGCCCGATCCTGCTGGCGGCCCGGCCGTTCCTCGAGGAGAGCAAGACGGTGATCTTCAGCACCGCCGAGGCGACGGCGCTGGTGAAGGACAACAACTACCTGCAGCAGATCGTGCCGCTGCTCAGCGACGAGGTGAACGCGGCGGCCGACTACTACTGCGCCAAGCAGTCGCTCAAGACCATCGCCGTGCTGGCGGTGAACGGCGCCTTCGGCGACACCGCGGTCAACACCGTGCAGGAGCGCTTCACCCAGTGCGGCGTCAAGGTGGTCTCCGTGCAGCGCTATCCGGTTCCCACCGCCAGCTTCCGCCCGCAGCTGGCGGCGATCAAGCAGACGGAGCCGGACGCCATCTACCTGGCGACCATCGGCACGTCCGAGAACACCTCGGTGGTGGTGCAGGCGCGTCAGCTTGGCATCAAGTCGCAGCTGATCGGCTACCTGGCCTCGCCCGAGGGCGCGCTGTTCGACGTCGATGCCGGCGACGGCTTCGTCTACACCGGCTTCGCCGTCGGCGACGGGCTGCCGCCGGAAGTGGCGGCGGCCAACAACCGCATCGGGCCGCTGGTGCTCTACGGCTACAACTTCGCCACCGTCGTCACCAAGGTCATCGAGGCAGCGCAGGCCTCGGGCGCCAGGCTGACGCGCGAGAGCTTCCGCGACACGCTGCTGAAGATCAGGAAATTCGAGACCGCCTCCGGCGCCTTCTGCTTCCAGGAGGACGGCCATACCCGCCTGCCGCTGGCGGTGTGGGAGGTGCGCGACAAGAAGCCCGTCCAACTCCAGCTCGTTCCATCCTCCCGGGCGTGCTGACCTTGCGGCCGCCTGCCGTTTGCGCGGCGGGCGGCCGTTTTTTCCAAGCGTTGTTTCTTCTGGGTAGAGTGCGATGAAGATCGAATCGGGATTGCAGGGCATATGGCCGGCCCATCCGCCCCAGCCGGGCGAGGCGCTGGAGGCGGTACGGCTGGCCAGGCTGCAGCAGCAGGTGAGGTACTGTTTCGACGCCTCGCCGTTCTACCGGCGCAAGATGCAGGATTGCGGCGCCGCGCCCGACGACATCAGGTCGATCGCCGATTTCGGCCGCCTGCGCTTCACCTTCAACAAGCAGGACGAGCGCGAGTCGGAGGAGCAGTCGTTCCGCGAACGCGGCGACTATCTGGGTATGCATCTATGCGCCGATCCGCGCGAGGTGGTCGGCATCTCGGCCACCAGCGGCACCACCGGCCGGCCGACCTTCACCTATCTCTTCACCGAGCAGGACATGCGCGTCAACAGCCTGGGCTGGGCGCGGGCGCTGACCTGGATGGGCGTCGGCAAGGGCGACATGGTGATGAACGCGCTGGGGCTCAGCATGTGGGTGGTGGGCGCCATCGCCGTCAGCTCGCTGATCCAGATCGGCGTGCGCCCCATTCCGGTCGGCGCCGAAGCCGGCGTGCCGCGCATCCTGCAGCTTGCCGCGTTGCTGCGGCCCAAGGCGCTGCTGGCGACGCCGTCGATGGCGCAGCGGCTGGTCGAGCAGGCGCCGCAGGTGCTGGGCGCCGACGTCGCCAGCCTCGGCATCGAGGCCATCCTGTGCTGCGGCGAGCCCGGGGCCGGCCTGCCCGAGGTGCGCCGCCATCTCGAGCGCTCGTTCAAGGCGCGGGTGTTCGACGCCATGCTGGGCGCCTATGGCGTGGCGCAGCTTTCCTGCGTTTCCGACGACTATCACGGCCTGCACACGCTGACGCCCGACCTGGTGCTGCACGAGCTGGTCGATCCCGACACGCTGGCGCCGCTCGTGGTCAACGGCCCGACCATCGGCCGCCTGCTGATGACTTCGCTGCAGCACCAGGCGCGCCCGGCCTTCAAGCAGGATGCCGGCGACATTTTCGAGGTCGACAACCGGCCCTGTCCGGCCTGCGGCCATGCCCATCTGCGCATCAAGGTGCTGGGGCGGGCCGACGACATGCTGATCGTGCGCGGCGTCAACGTCTATCCGTCCTCGATCAAGGACGTGGTGGCCGGCTTCATGCCGCAGGTCACCGGCGAGATCAGGATCGTGCTGAAGGAGAAGCCGCCGCGCATCACGCCGCCGCTGGTGGTGCGCGTCGAGGCGGCCGACGGGCTGGGCGAGGCGGCCGCCGCCACCCTGCGCGGCGCCATCGAGCACCGCATTTTCGAGATCCTGCGCGTGCGCGCGGCCATCACGCTGGTGCCGCCCATGTCGCTGCCGCGGTCGAGCGGCAAGACCAAGCTGGTCGAGATGGAAAACTAGAAGGAGAACCAGAAAATGTTGCAGTCCCCCGGTCTTTCCTTCGCCTTCACCGAGGAACAGGAGAAGCTGCGCCAGACCTATCGCGACTTCGCCATGAAGGAGCTGGCGCCCCATTCGCGGCGCTGGGCGACGGCGGAGAAATTCCCCTTCGACGCGCTGAAGGCGATGGGCGATATCGGCCTGCTGGGCATGACTTTCCCCAAATCGGTCGGCGGCGACGAGCGCAGCTGGGTCGATCTGTCGATCGCGGTCGAGGAGGTGGGGCGGGCCGATCTCAGCTGCGCCTGGATCGCGCTGATGGGCAATTCCTATCCCAAGCTGCTCAACGACGAGGCGGTGCTGCGCGAGATCGTGGCCGGCCGCCGCCTGCTGGCCTTCGCCGAGACCGAGCCGCATGCCGGCGGCGACGCGGCCAACATCAAGACCACCGCCGAGCGGCGCAACGGCAACTACGTCATCAACGGGCTGAAGACCTTCGTCAGCCTGGTGCCCGGCGCCGACCTGCTGGTGGTGACGGCGCTGACCGATCCGGCGGCCGGCGGCAAGCGCGGCATGAGCATGATCCTGGTCGAGTCCGACCGGCCCGGCGTGTCGATCGCCGCCATCCCCGAGCCCGGCGTGCGGGCGCACATGCTGGGCACCATCACGTTCGACAACGTCACCGTGCCCTGCGCCAACCTGATCGGCGAGGAGAATCGCGGCTTCTACATGATGCGCGAGCGCTGGGACTACACCCGCGGCGTCGGCCCGACCATGATCACCGGCTCGGTGCTGCAGGCGCTCGACGACACGGTGGCGCGCGCCAAGGCCAAGCAGACCTTCGGCCGGCCGCTGCTGAAGTGGCAGTCGATCCAGTTCAAGCTGGTCGAGCACTACACCAAGATCGAGGCGGCGCGGCTGCTGGCCTACAAGGCCGCCTGGATGGCCGACAACCGCCAGCGCGTCACGCAATACGCCTCGATGCTGAAATACTACATCGCCGAGGTCGGCACCGCCGCCCTGGCCGACTGCCTGGAGATCTGGGGTGGTGCTGCCTTCAACGAGGAACACCCGGTGTTCCAGAAGCATCTGGACATCATGGGCTGGAAGGCCGCCGGCGGCGGCCAGGACATCCACAAGATCGTGATCGGCGCGGAGATGTTCGGCGGCGAATACGCCACCCATCGCCCGCACGTGGAACAGAAGAACTGACGGAGGATTGACGTGGAAGGCGAACTGACCAGCGAACAGGCCGCATTGCGCGACGCCATGCGCGCGTTCATGGAGCGCGAGGTCGCTCCCAACATCGACGAGTGGGAGGAGAAGGAGCACCTGCCGCGCGAGATCTTCGCCAAGCTGGCGCGGGCGGGCTATGCCGGCATGGAGGGGCCGGCCGAGTTCGGCGGCGCCGCGCTCAACCATTTCTCCCAGTCGCTGATCTTCGAGGAGCTGGGGCGGGTCTACCGGCCGCTGAGCTTCATCTCCGTGCACAACATGGTGGTCAGCCTGGTGTCGCGCTACGCCCGGCCCGAGCAGCGCGCCGAGTGGCTGCCCAAGCTGATCGGCGGCGACTGGTGGGCGGTGTTCGCCCTGACCGAGCCGGGCGCCGGCTCCGACGTGCTGTCGGGCACCGCCAATGCCGAATTCAAGAACGGCCGCTGGGTGCTGAACGGCACCAAGGTGTTCATCTCCAACGCCGACCGCGCCGACGTCATCGCCGTGGCGGTGCGCACCGAGGGCCGCGAGGCAGGCAAGCGGGCGCGCAGCGTCTTCCTGGTCGACCGCACCACGCCGGGCCTGCACATCCCGCGCTGGGAAAAGAAGATGTCGTACAACGCCCATCACACCTGCCAGGTGGACTTCGTCGACTGCGCGGTCGACGAGAGCCGGCTGGTCGGCAATCGCGGCGACGGCATGATGATGATGCTGTCGACCCTCAACCGCAGCCGCGTCAATGTCGGCAGCATGGCGGTGGGTGCGGCCGAGGCCTGTTTCGACATCGCCCTGAACTATTCCCGCGAGCGCAAGCAGTTCGGCCAGCGCATCGGCGAGTTCCAGGCCATCCAGCTCAAGCTGGCCGAGATGGCGACCCGCATCCGCGCCGCCAAGCTCTTGGTGCATGATGCCGCCCATCGCCTCGACCAGGGCCTGTCGGCGCGCGCCGAATGCTCGATGGCCAAGGTGTTCGCCACCGATGTCAGCATGTATGTGGCGGGCGAGGCGGTGCAGATCCTGGGCGGCTACGGCATCCTGCGCGACTACAAGGTCGAGCGGCATTTCCGCGAGGGCAAGGTCGGCCAGATCGTCGAGGGCACCAACGAGATCCATCGCCTGCAGGTCGCGCGTCACCTGCTGGGCTTCGGCTAGGCGCGGGCGGAGCGCCGGTGATGGACGGCGTCGCCCTGGAGAACCGGCACGAGGCGCTGCGCGCCCAGGCGGCGGAGATCGCCCGCAGCGTCGTGGCCCCGGCCGCCGCGCGGCACGACCGCGACATCTCGCTGCCGCTCGAGATGCTGCGGGCGCTGCATGAGGCGGGGCTGCTGGCGCTGTGCGTGCCCAAGGAACTGGGCGGCGGCGGCGTCAACATCGTGCTGGGCCACGACCCGCTCTCCTATCTCGTGGTGCTGGAGGAACTGGGCAAGGTCGATATGGCCTCCGCCCATTGCTACCAAGTGCATGTCCATGCCGTGCAAATGCTGGCGGTGGCGGCGACGGCGGAGCAGCAGAAGCGCTACTTCGAGCCGGTGGTCGAGGCCGGCGAGGTGATCTCCTGGACCGCCACCGAGCCCGGCGGCACCGCGCGCGGCCATTACGGCATGCTGACCGAAGCGCGGCCGACGCCCGAGGGGCTGGAGATCACCGGCGAGAAGACCTACGGCACGCTGGCCAGCATGGCGGCCTGGACCCTGTTGCATGCGGCCCTGCCGGACCTGCCCGCGCCGCAGAACATGATCATGTTCATGGTGCCGAAAGGGGCGGAGGGTTTCGACATCGATCTCGACTGGTGGCGGCCGGTCGGCATGCGGGCGGCGGTCAGCCCGCGCGTCAACCTGCGCAAGGTCAAGGTGCCCGACCGCGACATCATCCAGGACGGCGGCTTCTACGCCCGCGACAATTACGGCTCGCGCTGGCACCTGGCCTTCGGAGCCGCGCACCTGGGCGCGGCGCAGGGCATCCTCGATTTCGTCTGCGGCTATCTGCCCAAACGCGGCACCGGCGGCAATCCGCACGCCCAGCGCGCCATCGGCGAGATGGTGATGCGCATCGAGGCCGCGCGCGGCCTGCTCTACAAGGCGGCGCGCCTGTGGGAGGGCAGGGACGTCGCCGCCGCCGAGCGTTATGCGCTGATGGGCAAGCTCTTCGCCATGACGACGGCGGAATGGATCGTCAACGAGGCGATCCGCGTCGCCGGCTCCAGCGCGCTGTTCGAGGAACATCCGCTCAGCCGCCAGATCCGCAACATCCACGTCCAGAGCACCCACGCCAACCTGCACAACACCGCGCAGTCGATCGGCCGGGCGCGCCTGGGTCTCGACTTCGATCCGGCCAACCAGCAATGAGCACGGCAATGCAGACCAACCGCAAGGCGGCGGCGCCGGCCGCGACACCCTCCCCGATGCTGCATGCCGGCGCGCTGGAAGGGCGGGTGGCGATCGTCACCGGCGGCGGCACCGGGCTGGGCCGGGGCATGGCGCAGACCTTCGCTGCGCTGGGCGCCCGGGTGGTGATCGCCAGCCGCAAGCTGGAGGTGCTGAAGGACACCGCCGGCAAGCTTTCGCGCGACGGCTGCGAGGTGCTGCCCTTCGTGGTCGACGTGCGCAACCGCGCCAGCATCGCGGCACTGGTCGACTTCACCGTCGAGCGGCTGGGCGGCGTCGACATCCTGGTCAACAACGCGGCCGGCAATTTCGTGGTCGAATCGGCGTCGATGTCGCCCAACGCCTGGGGCACCGTGATCGACATCGTGCTCAACGGCACCTGGAACTGCACCCAGATCGTCGGCAAGCACATGATCGACGCCGGCCGCGGCGGCGCCATCCTCAACGTCGTCGCCACCTACGCCATGACCGGCAATCCGCTGACGGTGCATTCGGCGGCGGCCAAGGCCGGCGTGCTGGCGCTGACCAAGTCGCTGGCCGTCGAATGGGGCCGGCACGGCATCCGGCTCAACGCCATCGCGCCGGGGCCGATCAACGGCACCGGGGCGGCCGACCGGCTATGGGCCGATCCGGCGACCGAGCGGCGCATGAAGGACAACATCGCCGTCGGCCGCTTCGGCGAGCCGGCGGAGGTGGCCGATCTGGCCTCCTACCTGGTCAGCGACTATGCCGGCTTTGTCACCGGCGCCTGCTTCATCCAGGACGGCGGCCTGTGGCTGCGGCGTCCGACCCTGTTCGACTGACGGACGCAATCATGCGGAGCGCGACGCCATGATCGACCTGATCGTCTTCGGCCTGATCTGGGGCGTGTCGGTCAGCTTCACGGCGGTGGCGCTGGGCACCACCTGGCGCATCCTGGGCATGCTCGATTTCGGGCTGGCCGGCGTCTATGCCGTGGTCGGCTACACCTTGGTGCTGCTGCATGTGGTGCTGGGCGCGCCGCTGTGGCTGGCCGTGCTGGCCGGGCTCGCCGTCGGGCCGATCCTGCAGGTCGGCTTCTACCGCATCGTCTACGCGCATTTCCTGCGCCATCGCAAGCCGCTGGCGGTGCTGGTGCTGCTGGGGCTGGCGGTGCTCTATATCTGCGAGAACGCCATCGCCCTTTCGTTCGGCAGCGCCGGCCAGCTCGTCCTCACCACCGCGCCGCCGCGGATCGAGATCGGCGCCATCAACCTGTCGATCATCGACGTCCTCAGCCTGCTGCTGCTCGCTCTGGTCGCCGCCGGCCTGCATCTGCTGTTCCGCTTCACCGGCATCGGCCTGGCCCTGCGCGCCGCCGCTTCCAATCCGGACCTGGCGCAGGTGTTCGGCGTCGATCTGCAGCGCGTGCGCATGGCGATCTTCGGCCTGTCGGGGTTCCTGGTCGCCATTCCCGCCCTGCTGGCGGCCGTGTTCGATCCGATCACGCCGAGCGCCGGCTTCAATCCGCTGCTGTTCGGTTTCGCCGCCCTGGTCATCGCTTCGGTCAAGGTCGGGGTCGGCATCGGGCCGCACATGCTGGCCGGGCTGGGGCTGGGCCTGCTGACCGGGCTGAGCCTGATCGTCATCCCCTCGCAATGGCAACTGGCGGTGCCGTTCGTCACCATGCTGCTGGTCAGCGTCGTGCGCCGCCAGCGCAGCGTGCAGCGCAGCGTGTGACGGCGGCGGCAGGCGCACAGGGAGAACGCCCATGAACTTCTATCTCAGCGTCATCTCCTATGTCGGCATCTACGGCATTCTCGCCATGTCCTTCACCCTGGTGCATGGCACGGCCGGCATGTTCACCGTCGCCCATGCCGCCTTCTTCGGCATCGGCGCCTATGGCACCGCCCTGCTGATGCCGGCACTGGGGCCGGGCTGGGTGCCGGTCGGCATCGTCGCCGGCTCCCTGCTGGCCGCCGCCTTCGCCGGCGTCATCGGCATCGCCGCCCTGCGCGAGCGCGGCCAGTACCTGATGCTGGTGACGTTCTCGGTGCAGATCATCTTCTCGGTCGCCGCGCTGAACCTGCCGTTCACCGGCGGCGACAACGGCATTGGCGGCATCCCGCCTTTGGGCATCGGCGGGCTGACGGCCAAGAACCCGGTTGCCGCGATGGTGGTGGTGCTGGCCCTGGCGGTGGCGGTGTACGGCCTGCTGCGCTACATCGAGCGTTCCAGCCTGGGCCGCCTGCTGCGCGCCATCCGCGAGGACGAGTACGCCGCCGAGGCGCTGGGCGCCGACGTCTTCGCCGCCAAGATGTTCGCCTTCGTGGTGTCGGCCGGGCTGGCCGGGTTCGCCGGCGCCGTCTTCGCCCACCACGCCTCCTACATCAACCCGGTCTCGTTCTCCTTCGAGGTGGCGATCCTGATCGTCACCATCTCGGTGCTGGGCGGCCAGTATTCGCTGCTGGGCGCCATGGCGGGGGCGCTGATCGTGGTGTGGCTGCCCTATCTGATCGACTTCCTCGGCATCGAGAGCGTCAAGGTCTCGGCCATCACCCAGCTCATCTACGGGCTGGTGCTGATCGTGGTCCTCTTCATCCGCCCCAGCGGCATGGTGCCCGACCGGCTGCGCGGCTTCCGCCCGCCGGCCGGCGCCGGTAAGGAGCGCTGACATGGCGGCGGCGGTCTCCCCGGTCGCGGCGGCGGACGGCGAGGGCATCAGCCTGGTCGGCGTCGGCAAGTCGTTCGGCGGCGTGGCGGCAGTGCGCGACTGCAGCGCCGAGATTCGCAGCGGCTGCGTCACCGGCATCGTCGGCCCCAACGGCGCCGGCAAGTCGACGGTGTTCAACCTGATCTGCGGCTTCGTCGTGCCCGACACCGGCCGCATCCTCTATCGCGGCGAGAACATCGCCGGCCTGTCGCCGCCGCAGGTGTTCCGCCGCGGCATCGCCCGCTCCTTCCAGGGCGTGCGCACGCTGCGCGGCCTGTCGGTGCTGGAGAACCTGCTGCTGGGCGCGACGGCGGCCAAGGCGCTGGCCCGGGTCTGGCTTCCCTTCGCCAGCCGCAAGGCCGACGAGACGGCGCTGCCGAAAGCCTGGCGGCTGCTGCAGGAACTCGACCTCGCCGCGGTCGCCAACCGGCCGGCCGGCTCGCTCAGCTTCGCCGAGCAGAAGCTGTTGGCGATCGGCCGGCTGATGATGGCGGATGTCGACATGGTGCTGCTCGACGAGCCGCTGGGCGGGCTCGACCCCAACGCCATCGACGGCTTCATCGCCCGCATCCGCTCGCTGGTCAGCGAGCACGGCCGCAGCGTCTGCGTCGTCGAGCACAACCTCAACGCCGTCCGCCGCATGACCGACCGCGTCATCTTCATGGCCGACGGCACCGTCCAGGCCGCGGGCTCGACCCAGGAGGTGCTGGAGCGCGAGGATCTGGCCCGGCTCTATCTGGGCGTCACCGCCGCCCGGAGCAGCCAGCCATGAGCGCGCCCGCCGCCGTCGCCATCTCCAACCTGGTCGCCGGCTATGGCGGCGACGCGCCGGTGCTGCGCGACGTGTCGCTGGACATCGAAGGCGGCAGCATCGCCGTACTGCTGGGCCATAACGGGGCGGGCAAGTCGACCCTGGCCAAGGCGCTGATGGGGCTGGTGCGGGTCGAAGCCGGCCGCATCGCGGTCGACGGCGCCGATATCGGCGCGCTGTCCACCGCGCAGCGGCTGCAGCGCGGCCTGGCGCTGGTGCTGCAGGAGCAGGCGGTGTTCGCCGACCTCACCGTGATCGAGAATTTGCGGGTCGGCGGCCGCGCCCGCACCGGCACCCGTGGCGGCGGCGGCGAGGCGTTCGCCCAGACCTGCCGCACCGTCTACGACCTGTTCCCGATCCTGGAGGAATTCCGCGACCGCACCGCCACCAGCCTCAGCGGCGGGCAGCAGCGCATGCTGGCGATCGGCATGGGCATGATGACCAGGCCACGCTTCCTGATCCTGGACGAGCCGTCGATCGGCCTGGCGCCCAAGCTGGTCGACGAGGTCATGGCCCGCATCCGCCTGATCTGCAGCCAGTTCGGCGTCACCGTGCTGCTGATCGAGCAGAACGTCGAGGCGGCGCTGAAGATCAGCGACAAGGTCGTGGCCTTGCGCAGCGGTGCGGTCATCTTCGCCGGCCACCCGCGCGAGCTGGGCGGGACCAGGTCGGTGGTCGACCTGCTTTAAAGTGGAGCGTGATCCGGCCAAGCCGCTTGCGATTGCGCCGGGTGGCGGGCCTATCTCTTGCCGGCCGTTTTCCGCGGCGCCTCGGGCGCCAGCAGCGCGTCGAGAATGAACTGCTGCAGGGCGCGGGCCAGCTTGGTGCCGTCCAGCACGTCGCTGCGCCGCAGCCATTCCAGCAGCGCGCCGTCGCCCATCAGGATGATGTTGGCCGCCTGTTCGCGCACGCCGGACCGCTTGTTGAACACGCCCGCCTTGCGGCCGTCGAGGATGGTGAGCTGCAGGGCGCGGTGGATGGCGTCGTAATGGCTCCTGGTCAGCGACTCGATCTCATGCCCGGTATGCAGGAATTCCAGCGAGATCAGGATCGGCAGCAGCATGGCTTCCGGCTCGCGCACGCCTAGGTTCGAGCTCCAGTTCATGTACTCCTGCAGCCGTTGCAGCGGCGGGCGCCGGCGGTCGCGCAGGATGTCGAGGATCTCCCGGTACAGCCCGACCGTGTGCATCAGCAGCTCCTGCACGATGTCGGCCTTGTCGGGGAAATGGAAATAGATGCCGCCCTTCGAGATGCCGGCCCGCCTGGCGATGTCGTCGACGCTGGTGCGCACGTAGCCCTGGCGCACGAACAGCGCCCTGGCGGCGCCGAGCACGGCTTCGCGGGTTTCGGCGCGGCGGATGATGTTGGGGGTTCGCTGGGGGCGGGTTCGCTGGCTGGTTGAGGACATGTCGATGGCGCACCGGTACGCCGCCTTGTCCCGGCGTAGGAACGCGGGTATTGCTTAGGCTGTGGCGGCAGGACGAGAAATCAATACGTTGACGCCTTTTATACAAGCCGACCGCCCGGTTTTCAATATCTCCCTGCACCTATGTCCCCGCCCCGTCACCGTCCCACGGCCGGCGGTGCAATGCAGCGACGATGCAACTGCCGCGCGCAGGCGCCGCAGTGGGCGCCGGAAGCAGATCAGGTTCTGACGCAAGCGCGGGCGAGGCCGTCAAACCCGTGAACAAGGAATAGGGCGGCCTTACAGCATTGGAAGGAAGCGCCGCAAACGCTTCCCCGATCCGCTCTACCCGATGCCGAGATAGATTGACTGCACGGTCGGATCGTTCTCCAGCTCGGCGGAGCGGCCGGAGAGGACCACGCTGCCGCGTTCCAGCACATAGGTGCGGTCCGACAGCGCCAGCGCCAGCCGCGCGTTCTGCTCGACCAGCAGCACCGCCAGGTCGTCGCCGCGCAGCCCGGCGATCAGCCCGGCGACGCGTTCGACCAGCACCGGCGACAGGCCCAGCGACGGCTCGTCCAGCATCAGAAGCCGCGGCCGCGACATCAGCGCCCGCCCCAGCGCCAGCATCTGCTGCTCGCCGCCGGACAGCGATCCCGCCAGCCGGCCGGAATAGGTCCCCAGCATCGGGAACAGGCTGACGATGCGCTCGATCGCGGCGGCGTTCTCGCCCTTGGGCCGCACCGTGGCGCCCATCAGCAGGTTCTCGTGCACGGTCAGGTCGGGAAAGACGCGCCGCCCCTCGGGCACCTGCACGATGCCGGCCTGCACCACCTCGCGCGGCGAAGCCGACCTGATCGAGCGGCCCTCGAACAGGATGTCGCCGGCCATCGCCGGCACCACGCGCGAGATCGCCTTCAGCGTCGTCGACTTGCCCGCACCGTTGGAGCCGATCAGCGCCACCACCTCGCCCGGCATGATGTCGAGGCTGACGCCGTTCAGCGCCATGGCGCCGCGGAAGCTGACGGAAAGCTCCTTAATGCTGAGCATGCGCGTACTGCCCGAGATAGACCCTGATCACGTCGGGATGGCTGGTGACCTCGGCCGGCGAGCCGCGGGTCAGCACCTTGCCCGAATCCAGCACGGTGACGTCGTCGACCAGCGACATGACGAAGCGCATGTCGTGCTCGACCAGAACGATGGTGCAGCCGCCGTCGCGCAGCCGCTCGATGCTCTTGCGCAGCACCTGCCGCTCGCGGTCGTTCAGCCCCGCCGCCGGCTCGTCGAGCATCAGCAGCTTGGGCTGGATCGCCATCGCCATCGCCATGTTCAGCCGCCGCACGATGCCGTAGGGACACTCCGCCGGCCGCCGGTCGGCGAATTCGTCGAGTTCGGTGACGGCCAGGATTTCCGCCGCCGAGACCGTATGCTGGGCCAGCCGGGCGCTGGCGGCCACGTTCTCGCCCACGCTCATGCCGGCGAAGCTCTTGGGATGCTGGAAGGTGCGCACCAGCCCCGCCTTGGCCAGCCGGTGCGTCGCCCAGCCGGTGATGTCGTGCCCGTCATAGGTGACGGTGGTGCCGGGGCTGGGCTTGAGAAAGCCGGTGACGCAGTTGAACAGCGTCGTCTTGCCCGCGCCGTTGGGGCCGATGATGCCGGCGATGGCGCCCTGCTCGACGGTCCACGACACGTCCTGCAGCGCTTTCACGCCGCCGAACGAGAGCGACAGGTTGCGCGTTTCAAGGATGCTCATTCGCCGGCCTCCAGCGCGGTGCTGCGGTCGGCGGCGGCGGCATCGCGGCGCCTGGCCGCCAGCCGGCGGCGCAGCCATTCCTGGGCGCTGCCGTAGATGCCCTTGGGCAGGAACAGCACCACCAGCACCAGGATGACGCCGGTGATGATCAGGCTGTCGGTCGGGTCCATGCGCACCGCCTGCGGCAGCAGCACGATCAGCCCGGCGCCGAGGATGGCGCCGAACAGCGTGCCCGCGCCGCCGATCACCACCATCATCACCAGCCGCACCGATTCGAGGCCGGAGAACGAGGTCGGGGCCAGGAACTGCATGTAGAGGCCGAACAGCCCGCCGGCGACGCCGGCGATGAAGCCGCTGACGGCGAAGGCGGCCAGCTTGGTGCGCAGTACGTTGACGCCCAGCGACATGGCGAGGTTGGGATCGTCGCGCACATAGGTCATGCGCCCGCCCAGCCGCGAGCGCAGCACCAGCGACAGGATCAGGGCGACGGCGAAGGTCAGCACCATCACCGCCACGAAGAACTCCGCCTTGTCGCGCAGGTTGATGTTGAACAGCAGCAGGTCGAGCGAGCCGGAATGCTGCGGGAACACCAGGCCCAGCGGGCCGTTGGTGACCGAGCGCCACTCGTTCAGCACGATGCGCACCAGTTCGCAGAAGGCGAAGGTGCCGATGGCGAAGTAGGGGCCGTCCATGCGCGAGAAGATCGCCACCATCAGCGCGCCGACGAGGGCTGCCACGACGCCGCCCAGCGCCATCGCCGGCAGCAGCGGCACGGCGTGGTCGGCCATCACCAGGCCGGTGGTGTAGGCGCCGATGCCGAACAGGGCGGCATGGGCGATCGAGAACAGCCCGGTGTAGCCGAAGGCCAGGTCGAGCGACATCGCCAGGATGGCGTAGATCGCCGTGATGATGGCCAGGTGCAGCAGGTAGTCCGATCCCGACACCGCCACCGCGGCGGCCAGGACGGCCAGCACCAGCCACGGCGCCAGCGACAGGGCGAGTCTGGCGGTCGGGTTCATGCCCGTCGCTCCGGCACGCCGAACAGCCCGGTCGGGCGGACGATCAGGAGCAGGATCAGCGCCAGGAAGCCGAAACCGTCGCGGAAGGCGGAGGAGATGTAGCCCGCGCCCAGCGCCTCGATGATGCCCAGCAGCAGGCCGCCGACGATGGCGCCGGGAACGCTGCCCAGGCTGCCCAGCACGATGACGATGAAGCCCTTGGCGACCGGCGTGCCGCCCATGAAGGGGGTGAGGGGAAACAGCATCGCCATCAGCGCGCCGGCGATGCCGGCCAGGGCGCAGCCGATGCCGAAGGCGACGGAATAGAGCATGCTGGTGCGCGCGCCCATCAGCGACGTCGCCATGGGATCGACCGCCAGCGCCCGCAGCGAGCGGCCCAGCGCCGTCTTCTTCAGCAGCAGCCAGATCACCACGATGGTCAGCAGCGCGATCGCCACGGTGGCGATGCGCTGGTTGGCCAGCACCACGCCGCCGACATCGACCACGCCGGGAATGGCCGGCTGCAGGAACAGCGGCTGGGTGCCCATGATCTTGGCGGCGACGTTCTGCAGGATGGCGATCAGCCCCAGCGACACCACCAGCCCGTTGATCGGCTCGTTCAGCGTGTAGCGGAAGGTGACGCGCTCGATCACGATCCCCAGCGCCGCCGCCGCCAGCCCGCCGGCCAGCAGCGCCACGACGAAGGGCAGGCCGGACAGCGACAGGATGTAGGCGACGAAGGCGCCGATCATCAGGAACTCGCCATGGGCGAAATTGGTGACGCGCAGAATGCCGAAGGTCAGCGTCAGGCCGACCGCGAACAGCGCGTAGAGGCTGCCGCCGAGCAGGCCGTTCGCAAGCTGCTGGAAGAACGTCTCTAGCATGGGCTCACCTTGGTCGGGCGCGCAGGGTCACGGGGTGGCGATTGCGGTCGCGTCGACGGGACGTCCCGGCCTTGGGGTCGGGGCGTCCCGCCACGCACGCGAAGCGGCGCGCCGCTACTCCTTGGGAACGATCAGGGGCTTGATCTCCACGATCTTGCCGCCCTTGACGTAGATGCCTTCCATGTTCTGGCGCGCCTGGCCCCTGTGGTCGATCTGCCAGTCGACCAGCCCGTGATAGGTCGTGCCGCGGATCTTGGCCGATACCGCCTTCATGTCGGTGACCGTGCCGGCCGCCTCCATCGCCTTGGCCAGCATGTGCATGCCGTCGTACTGCGTCACCGACCAGAAGCTGAACGAGGTCAGCCTGCCGATCTTCTCCAGGTTCTGCATGTAGGCGATGACCTTGGGGTCCTTCTGCTCGGGCCCGAGATGGCGGGTCCAGGCGGCGTAGACGAATTCCGGCTGGCCTTCGCCGGCGGCGCCGGAGACGCCGACCGTGCCGGCGAACTTGGCCTTGATCCCCAGTTCCGACGCCTGGCGGAAGATGCCGCGCACCTCATCCGAGAAACCGGCGACCAGCAGCTCGGGATTGGCGCGGCGCACCGAGGTGAGCTGCGGGGTGAAGTCGGTGGTGCCGTAGTCGAAGCGTTCGATCGCGACCACCTTCACGCCGTTGGCCTCGAGCACTTCCTTGTAGGAATCGGCGTAGATCTGGCCCGTCTCGTCGCTGGGCACCATGATCGCCGCCGTCTTGGGCTGATACTTCTCGATCATGTAGGGCACGATCAGCGCCGTCGAGCCCTGCTTGCCCACTTCGCCGTTGGAGAAGCGGAACAGCAATTCGCGGCCGGGCTGGCCGAGAAAGCGCGTCATGCCGGCATTGGGGCTGATCAGCATCACGGTCGGCGGCAGGGCGGCCTGCAGCACCGGGATCGATTCGGCGCTGACGTTGCAGCAGAAGATCGCGGTCACGCCGTCGGCCAGCATGCGCTGGGCCTCGGCCACCGCCTGCGAGGGATCGGACCTGGTGTCGGCCAGGGTCAGCCGGACCTGGTAGGCCTTGCCGCCGACCTTGATGCCGCCGGCGGCGTTGATCTCGTTGACGGCGAGTTGCAGGCCCTGGCTGTAGGGGACGCCGAAATTGGCCTGCGGCCCGGTGGTGCCGAACAGGCCGCCGATCTTCACCACGTCCTGGGCGACGGCGGCGACGCTGGACAGGGCCCAGGCGCCGAGCGCGAGAAACAGCAGTTTCGCTTTCATCCGATTCCCTCCCTCAAGGGGTTTCCGGTTCTTTGTTTCAGTGAACCGGTTAATATTGATGCAATTAAATCTTTCAGGATTATAACAAAAGGGTCAATAGAAACATTTTTCCCCCGTTATGGGTAATGTTCGGTCGCAAACCTGTCTAATTGAATCAATTGCTTACAGGCGATTGCCACGCCGATTCAGGAAAAGCCAGCCAGCCTGGCGATGGTCCTGAACTGGATTTCCGTGGTGCCTTCGGTGATGGGATAGAGCCGGGCGTCGCGGAAATAGCGCTGGATCGGCAACTCGTTGAGATAGCCCGCACCGGCGACGATGCGCATGGCCTGGTCGGTGACGCTGACGGCGGCCTCGCTGGCCACCACCTTGGCGATCGACGCCTCCAACTGGCAGGGCAGGCCGGCGTCGAATTTCAGCGCCGCGTTGCGCACCTGCAGCTGCGCGTTGGCGACCTCGATCAGCATCTGCGCCAGCTTGTGCTGGATCGCCTGGTACTGGTTGATGGTCTTGCCGAAGGTCGAGCGCAGGCGGGCGTAGTTGTCGGCGTCCTCCAGCGCCGCCCGGGCCACGCCCAGGGAGCGGGCGGCGTGCAGAATGCGGCCAGCTTCCAGCACCGACATCACGTAGTCCATGCCGCGGCCCGGCTCGCCGATCAGCGCCGCATCGGGCACTTCGCAGTCGAAGAACACCGCGCCGGTCTCCATTGAGCGATGGCCCAGCTTGTCGAGTTTGCGGATCTCGATGCCCGGCAGGTCGCTGTCGACCAGGAACAGGCTGAGGCCGCCGCGGCGGGCCTGCCGGTCGGTATAGACCACCACGATCATGTAGTCGCTGTAGGGCGCGCTGGTGATGTACATCTTGCTGGCGCGGATGTGCCAGCCGCCGGCGGTCTTTTCGGCCGTGCCGCGCATGGCCAGCACGTCCGAGCCGGCATCCGGCTCGGTCATGGCGAAGGCGCCCGCCTTCTCGCCGCGCAGCAGCGGCAGGTAGTAGCGCTCGATCTGGGCCGGCGTGCAGACCCGCGGCAGCAGATGGCTGCCCAGGCTGAAGAAGCCGGTGCCCAGCCCGGCGCAGACCCGCGCGCTCTCCTCCAGCAGGATGCACTGGTAGATCAGGCCGGCGCTGGCGCCGCCATGCTGCTCCGCCGCCGTCACCGCCAGCAGCCCGGCCGCGCCGGCCTTTTTCAGCAGCGCCTTGGGATATTTGCCCGAGGCTTCCGCCGCCTCGACCAGCGGCGCGATCTCGCGCTCGGCGAAGCGGCGGCAGGTGTCGCGAAAACCGGCTTCCTGTTCGCTTTCCAGCAGCATGGCGCGTCTCCCTTTTTCTCGCCCGGCACCCTCTGCTGGGGCCGGAAATAATAGCATTTGATACAAAGCCGACCGTATTGCCGACTCAAGACTATTGCAATTGATGTATTTTAAGTAAGAATTGGATCAATCGGATCGCGGCGTTGTGACGATGCCGACAGAGTCCGAGGGCACCGGGCGGAGACGTGAACGTGGCACGCATCGAGACTCTGAAGGATCTGGACAAGACGCTGACCGAGATGGCGGCGGTGCTGAAGGAGCGCGCGGTCGAGACCGACAGCCGCGGCACCTATCCGCACGAGAACATCAAGACGCTGCGCGAGGCGGGCATGCTGGGCGTCTGCCTGCCGAAGAAATTCGGCGGCCTGGGCGTCGGGCCGGGCGGCGACTACAGCACCTTCTTCCGCATCAACGACCGGCTGGGCGCGGCCTGCAGCAGCACCGCCCAGGTGCTGTTCGTGCAGAACGCCTCGCTGGCGACATTGGGCCTGATGGCCAACGACAAGCAGATGGCCGTCTTCGCCGATGCGGTGAAGCAGAAGGGCGCCACTTTCTGCTATGTCGGCGCCGAGCCCAACGAGCGCTTCACCAAGGACGGCAAGCGCATCTTCTCCGAGACCGTGGCGAAGCCGACCAAGGGCGGCTGGCTGGTCAATGGCCGCAAGGCCTTCGCCACCGGCTCGATGGGCGCCAGCTACGCCATCTTCTACTGCATGCCCGAGGGCGCCCAGGACCAGCAGCAGATGATGGTCCTGGTGTCGCCGATCGACGCGCCGGGGCTGAAGGTGATCGACAGCTGGAACAACATGGGCCAGCGCGCCACCTCGTCCGGCATGCTGGAGTTCCAGGACTGCTTCGTGCCCGACGACATGGTGATGGGCAAGGAAGGCTCGTTCTACGAGATCAAGGTGCTGGGCGCGCTCTACCAGCTCGGCTTCGCCGCCCTGATGACCGGCATCGCCCAGGGCGCCGTCGATTTCACCGTCGACTACGTCAAGAACACGCTGCAGCCCACGGTCGGCTACGACAACGCCGCCGACGAGCTGAACGTGCAGATCCACGTCGCCGAAATGGCGACCTCGGTCGAGGCCTCGCGCGCGCTGGTATTCCGCGCTGCGGCTATGCTGCAGGGCGTCGAGGCCGGCACCGCTTCGCCGTTCGACACCATGAACGCCATCTACCAGGCCAAGACCTTCGCCACCGAGATGTCGGTGGCGGCCGGCGCCAAGCTGTTCCAGATCTGCGGCGCCCGGTCGACCAGCCGGCGCTACGGCGCCGACCGTTTCTGGCGCGATGCCCGCACCCTGTCGCTGCACGACAATCTCGACCGGCAGCGCGGCACCATCGGCCGTTTCGTTCTGGGCATCGAAAATCCGTCGATCTCGACGCGCTAGCAGGTTATGCATGCGGCAGGGAGGACGAGCGCGGCATGCCAGTGTTCGAATCGCGTATTGACGTCGGGGGGCCGGAATTCGCGGCCAACCGCGCCACCATGCTCGACCTGATCGCCGGCTTCCGCACCCTCGAACAGCGTATCCGCGACCTCTCCGCCTCCAAGCGCGACCAGTTCGCCGCCCGCAAGCAGCTCCTGCCGCGCGAGCGGCTGGCGCTGCTGCTCGACCGCGACAAGCCGTTCCTCGAACTGTGTTCGCTGGCCGGGCTGGGCATGCACGACGACGACGGCGACAGGATGGTGATGGGCGCCGGCGTCATTTCCGGCATCGGCTATATCAGCGGCGTGCGCTGCGTGGTTTCCGCCTCCGACAGCGCCATCAAGGGCGGCACCTCGACGCCGATGGGCAGCAAGAAGCGGGTGCGCACGCAGGAGATCGCGCTGGCCAACAAGCTGCCCTACGTCTACCTGGTCGAATCCGGTGGCGCCAACCTGAACTACCAGGCGCAGGCTTTCGTCGAGGGCGGCCGCACCTTCCGCAACCAGGCGCGGCTGTCGGCGGCCGGCATTCCCCAGCTCGCCGTGGTGCATGGCTCCTCGACCGCCGGCGGCGCCTATCTGCCCGGCCTGTCGGACTACGTCGTCATGGTGCGCAACCGCGCCAACGTCTTCCTGGCCGGCCCGCCGCTGCTGAAGGCGGCCACCGGCGAGATCGCCACGGCGGAAGAGCTAGGCGGGGCGGAGATGCACGCCACCGTGTCCGGCGTCGCCGATTTCCTGGCCGAGGACGACACGCACGCCATCGGCATCGCCCGCGATATCATGGCGCAACTGCGCTGGAACGACCGGCTGCCGGCGGCGCCGGCGCGTTCCTTCCGCGAACCGCGCCACAGCCCCGACGAGCTGGCCGGCGTGGTGCCGGTCGATTTCCGCGTGCCCTACGATGTGAAGGAAGTGATCTGCCGCATCGTCGACGATTCGGACCTGCTGGAATTCAAGCCGCTCTACGGCAGCGCCACGGTCTGCGTCGAGGCGATGATCGAGGGCCATGCCTGCGCCTTCATCGGCAATAACGGGCCGATCGACGCCGATGGCGCGGTCAAGGCGGCGCAGTTCATCCAGCTCATGTGCCAGGCCGGCACGCCGATCGTCTATTTGCAGAACACCACCGGCTTCATGGTCGGCCGCGAGGCCGAACGCAACGGCATCGTCAAGCACGGCTCCAAGATGATCCAGGCGGTGTCCAACGCCACCGTGCCGCAGTTCACCCTGCATATCGGCGCCAGTTTCGGCGCCGGCAACTACGCCATGAACGGCCGCGCCTACGAGCCGCGCTTCATCTTCGCCTGGCCCAACAACCGGGTGGCGGTGATGGGCGGCGAGCAGGCGGCCGGCGTGCTGTCGATCGTGGCCGAGGGCCAGGCCAGGCGCACCGGCAAGGCGCTCGACCGGGAGAAGCTGAAGGCGCGCGAGCGGGAGATCATCGACCAGTTCGACCGCGAATCGACCGCCCTCTATGCCACGGCGCGGCTGTGGGACGACGGGCTGATCGATCCGCGCGACACGCGCGCGGTGCTGGCGGTCTGCCTGTCGATCTGCCGCGACGCCGGGCAGATCGATCTGCGGCCATCCACTTTCGGCGTCGCCCGCCTTTAGGCGGCCGGCGCGCGCCCCTGCGGCGGAAGGAGAAGACGTGCTGTTTACGCCTGAACACGACGAATTGCGGCGCAACCTGGGCCGCTTCATCGATGCCGAGATCAATCCCTTCGTCGACGAATGGGAGGCGGCGGGAATCTTCCCCGCCCGGGAGCTGTTCGGCAAGATGGGCAAGCTGGGCTTTCTCGGCATCAACAAGCCGGTCGAGTTCGGCGGCCAGGGGCTGGACTATTCCTACGGCCTGGCCTTCGCCGAGGAGCTGGGTCGCGTGCGCTGCTCGGGCGTGCCGATGGCGATCGGCGTCCAGACCGACATGGCCACACCGGCCCTGGCCCGCTTCGGTTCCGACGAGGTGCGCCGCGAGTTCCTAGTGCCGTCGATCAGCGGCGAGGTGGTGGCCTGCCTGGGCGTCTCCGAGGTCGGCGCCGGCTCCGACGTGGCCTCGATCAAGACCACGGCCCGCCGGGTGGGCGGCGACTACATCATCAATGGCGGCAAGATGTGGACCACCAACGGCACCCAGGCCGACTGGATGTGCCTGCTGGCCAATACCGGCGACGGCCCCGTGCACCGCAACAAGACGCTGATCTGCGTGCCGATGCAGACCAAGGGCGTGCAGGTGGCGCGCAAGCTCGACAAGCTGGGCAACCGCTGCTCCGACACCGGCCAGATCTTCTTCGACGAGGTCAAGGTGCCGGTGAAGAACCGCATCGGCGAGGAGGGGCTGGGTTTCACCTACCAGATGCGGCAGTTCCAGGAGGAGCGCATGTTCGGCGTCGCCAAGGCGCTGCTGCCGATGGAGCGCTGCATCCAGGAGACCATCGACTACACCCGCCAGCGCCTGGTGTTCGGCAAGCCGATCCTCGACAACCAGGTGGTGCATTTCAAGCTGGCCGAGCTGCAGACCGAGATCGAGGCGCTGCGCGCCCTGCTGTATCGCGCCGGCGAGTTCTTCATGGCGGGCGAGGACGTGACCATGCTGGCGTCGATGGCCAAGCTGAAGGTCGGCCGCCTGATGCGCCAGGTCACCGATTCCTGCCTGCAGTATTTCGGCGGCATGGGCTACATGAGCGAGACCCCGATCAGCCGCGCCTATCGCGACATGCGGCTGACCTCGATCGGCGGCGGCGCCGACGAGGTGATGCTGACCATCATCGCCAAGGTCATGGGCACCCTGCCGGCGCGGGAGAAGGGCAAGTGAGCGCCGCCGAACCTTCCCAGGCCGGAACTTCCCCGGCCGAGCCTTCCCAGGCCGAACCTTCCCATATCCGCATCGAGCGCAACGGCCCGGTGCTGCATCTGTGGCTGAACCGGCCCGAGGCGCGCAACGCCATGACGCGCCAGATGCAGCGCGAGATCATGGCGCTGTTCGCGGCCATCCACGACGACCGCTCGGTGCGCATCGTGGTCATCCGCGGTGCGGGCAAGACCTTCTCCGCCGGCGGCGACATCAAGAACATGCAGGCCGCCGGCAGCCAGACGCCGGGCGCGCAGCCGGGAGCCGGCGGCGTCGACGAGCTGCGCGAGGGCAACCGCCGCGGCGGGCTGATGCTGCACACCATCAACACCGCGCCGCAGGTGGTGATCGCGGTGGTCGAGGGTTTCGCGCTGGGCGGCGGCGTCGGCCTGAGCTGCGTCGCCGACATCACCATCGCCCATGCCAACGCCACCTTCGCCCTGACCGAGGTGACGCTCGGCGTGGTGCCGGCCACCATCTCGCCCTTCGTGGTGGGACGCATCGGGCTGACGCAGGCGCGCTATCTGGGCGTCACCGGCGCGCGGCTGAGCGGCGTGCAGGCCGGCGCCATCGGCCTGGCGCAGATCGTGGCCGAGGACGATGCCAGGCTGGAGGCGGAGCTGAAAGCGGTCATCAACCGCATCCTGCGCTGCGCGCCGCAGGCGGTGGCGGAGACCAAGCGGCTGATGCTGCGCGCCGCCGGCGCGCTGGAGATGGAGACCATTCGCGACCTGGCGGCCGATGCCTTCGTGCGTGCGGTGCGCGGGCCGGAAGGCCGCGAGGGTACGCTGGCCTTCGTCGAGAAGCGCAAGCCGGGCTGGGTGGAAACGATCGAGTGATCGCGGCCACGTCGCCGGCGCGGCGGCGGTCGCAGGGAAGGGACACCATGTCGGGAAAGACCGTTCGGATCGGCGGCGCGTCGGGCTACTGGGGCGATTCGCCGGAAGCGGCCCGCCAGCTCGTCGAGCGCGGCGACATCGGCTATCTGGTTCTCGACTATCTGGCCGAGGTGACCATGGCGGTGCTGGCCAAGCAGCGCCAGCGCACGCCGACCGCCGGCTACGCCACCGATTTCGTCACCGCGGTGATCCGGCCGCTGGCCGGCGCGATCGCGCAGAAGAAGATCAAGGTCATCGCCAATGCCGGCGGCGTCAATGTCGAGGCTTGCGGCGCAGCGTTGGAAGCCGCGATTCGTGAGGCTGGCGTCGATCTGAAGGTCGCCACCATCGCCGGCGACGACTTGATGCCGCGCATCGAGCACTGGCGGGCGCAGGACGTGCGCGAGCTGCAGAGCGGCGCGAAACTGCCGGAGAAGCTGCTCAGCGCCAACGCCTATCTCGGCGCCTTCCCGATCGCCGCCGCCCTCGACCGCGGCGCCGACATCGTCGTCACCGGCCGCTGCGTCGACAGCGCCCTGGTGCTGGGGCCGCTGATCCACCAGTTCGGCTGGTCGTGCGCCGATCTCGACCAGCTGGCCGCCGGCAGCCTGGCCGGCCACCTGCTGGAATGCGGCGCCCAGGCCACTGGCGGCAATTTCACCGACTGGCAGGACAGCGTCGCGGGCTGGGACGACATGGGCTATCCCATCGCCGAGGTTTCGGCCGATGGCAGCTTTGTCGTCACCAAGCCGGCTGATACCGGCGGCGTCGTCTCGCCGCTCAGCGTCGGCGAGCAGCTTCTCTACGAGATCGGCGATCCGCGCGCCTATATCCTGCCCGACGTGGTGTGCGATTTCTCGCACGTGACATTGGCGCAGGGCGGTCCGGACCGGGTGCGCGTCACCGGCGCACGCGGCCGGCCGGCCACCGGCCAGTACAAGGTGTCGGCCACTTGGCCCGGCGGCTATGGCGCCGTCGCCATGAAAGTGATCGCCGGTTTCGACGTGGTCGCCAAGGCGCGCGCCGATGCCGAGGCCCTGCTGCGCCGCACCGGCCGGCTGCTGCAACGGGCCGGGCTGGGCGATTTCGCCCAGACCTCGCTGCAGATCGTCGGCGCCGGCACCCTCTATGGCCGCGACCGCGTCGCCGGCAACGAGGAACTGCGCGAGGTCGTGTCGCGGCTGGTGGTGCGGCATGCGCGCAAGGAAGGCGCCGATCTGTTCGCGCGCGAATATGTCGGCACCGGGCTCAGCATGACCACCGGCAAATGCGGCATGATCCCCGGCCGGCCAGCCGTGTCGCCGATCGTGAAACTGTTCTCGTTCCTGGTCGATCGCGATGCGGTGGAGATCGTCGGGCGCATCGGCGGCGAAAGCTGGTCGATGACCGAGACCGGCCCGGCCGCCGCCGCGCCGTCGCCGGAGCCGGAGCCGCAGCCGCAGGCCGCGCCCGAACCCGAACGCATGATCGAGGTGCCGCTGATCCGGCTGGCGGTGGCGCGCAGCGGCGACAAGGGCAACGACGCCAATGTCGGCGTCATCGCGCGCAAGGCGGAGTACCTGCCCTATATCCGCGCCACCCTGACCCCGGCGGCGGTGCAGCGCGCCTTCGCCCATGTCGTGCAGGGCGAGGTCGAGCGCTACGACCTGCCCGGCCTGCACGCCCTGAACTTCCTGCTTCGCGAGAGCCTGGGCGGCGGCGGCACCTCGTCGGTCAATCTCGACACCCAGGGCAAGACCTATGCCCAGATCATGCTGGGCATG